>CALVNQ010000001.1 GCA_944349895.1 uncultured Clostridia bacterium
TTATCAAACTCTATTCCCATATCTTCGGCGTATGATTTGGCTTTATCTATGCCCACATATGATAAAACTTTTATTGCGGGGATATTAATCGATTTTGATATTGCCTCTGTTATTGAGACATAACCCCTATATTTACCATCTACGTTTTTAGGATTATAATCTGTAAGTACTAATTGTTCATCTAAAATTTGTGTGCTGGGTGATATTATATCTTCGTTTATTGCGGGGGCGTATACCAGTATAGGCTTAATAGTTGAGCCCGGTTGACGTTTTGCATTTAAAATCTTATATGCGCTACTGCCTTCATATGCCTTAACAGTATGCTTTTTTGTGTCCAATACTATTCCTGCGTGATCGGCACTTTTAAAATCTTCACTTAAAAGTGCTTTGTGTAAATTATCTTGCGTCTCTTTAGAAAGGTATGTGTGTATTTTATACCCTCTTAAGGCAATTTCCTTAGCTGGCAGATTTAAAATTTTGCATGCTTCATCTAAAGAAGCTTCGCTGTAAGAATTGAGTCTGTTGGTATTTTCAGTTTGTAAATTAAGGCTTATAGGTTTATTTTTTGCTGTCAAGCATTCTTCTTCGTTTATAAATTCACTTTTTAACATTTCTGAAAGAACTAAATTTCTTCTGTTTAATGCATTAGACGGATTTGTTATAGGTGAATATTTGTTTGGAGATTTTATCATTCCGGCTAAAAGAGCAGATTCTTCCAAACTTAAATCTTTTGATGATTTAGAAAAGTAATAATTGGAAGCGTTTTCTAATCCATAGCAATTGTTGCCATAATATATAGCATTCAAATATTTTTCAAGTATCTCATCTTTTGAATAAGATTTTTCTAATTTTTTTGTTAAAATTATTTCTTTTATTTTTCTCTGGAAGGTTTTTTCGGAGGATAAATGAGTGTTTTTGATTAGTTGCTGACTTATTGTTGAGGCTCCTTCTTTAAGACTTTTTGATAATATATTATTTATCCCTGCTTTTATTATACGCTTATAGTTTAAACCATTATGGTTATAAAAATTCTTATCTTCTATGGCTATGAAAGATTCTTTAACGTAGCATGGAAGTAAATCCAATTTTGCATAAGCATTGTTAAAAGTATTATCTTGTTTTATAGGTCTATTATCACAATCATATATTTCTATTGATAAAGAAGATGAAGAAAGTTTATTGTCATCTAGTTCCAAATACGAATATTTCGCAAAATTAATACCTATAAATATTGCTCCGAATAAAGCAATCACACAAAAGATTATTATAACTGTTATGAGCGATATTTTGACAAATTTCTTCATATTTCTTAATATGCTTCTTTAAAAGCAAATTATTTGCAAATCTTTATAAAATTTTGTATAATAACGTTATGTTATATCATATTGTTACATTTGGCTGTCAAATGAATGTTCATGAATCGGAAAAAATTGCGTTCATTCTTGAAAGTAAGGGTTATAAACTTACCGAAAATAGGGAAGATGCGGACGTAATAGTTTTTAATACTTGCGCTATCAGAGAAGGCGCAGAAGACCGTATGTTTGGTAATGTTGGGGCATTGAAAAAACTTAAAAAACAAAAGCCCAATTTGATTATAGCTGTTTGTGGATGTGCTACGCAAAAATATAGCACTGGAGAATATATTAAAAATAAATTTCCTTTCGTTGATATTGTCATTGGAACTTTCAATTTACATAAACTAGATGATTATTTAGATCAAGTCAAATTTAAAAAAGTTTTTGATATTTGGCAAGAGGGAGAAATTGACGAGCAGAAAAGTTATCTTAGATCAAGTGGCAAAAACGCATGGGTAAATATCATGTATGGTTGTAATAATTTTTGTACATATTGTATTGTGCCTTATGTTAGAGGGCGTGAGAAGTCAAGGAAGCCAGAAAATATTTTAAAAGAGGTTCAAGAAATTGTTAATTCTGGTTTATATAATAAAATTACACTGCTCGGACAAAATGTTAATTCTTATGGCAAAGACTTGGACATAAATTATAATTTTACTAAGCTCTTAAAAGATATAACTTCAATAAATGGAGATTTTAAAGTTGGATTTATGACATCTCATCCAAAAGATATTACTGACGAACTGATTGATGAAATTGCAACGAATGATAAAATACTTAAAGAAGTTCATTTGCCTGCTCAAAGTGGAAATAATAGAATTTTGAAACTTATGAACAGATCTTATACTCGAGAAAAATACCTTGAAATAATTAATAAAATAAAAAAACTTATTCCAAATGTTTCGCTCACTTCTGATTTTATTGTTGGATTTCCTACTGAATCCGAAGAAGAATTTCAAGAAACATTGAATCTTGTTGAGGAAATTAAATTCAATAGTATATTTGCATTTATTTATTCTCCAAGAGAAGGGACGGTCGCCGCAAAAATGGATGGACAAATACCAGAAGAAATTAAACGCAATAGAGTTAATAGACTTTTATCACTAGAGAAGAAACTTCAAAAAGAGGTTAATAAAAAATGAAAGTAACACCTATGTTGCAACAATATCTTAATGTTAAAGAAAAATACCCTGGGACTATCTTATTTTATAGGCTCGGTGATTTTTATGAGATGTTTTTTGAAGATGCTGTTGAAATAAGCAAAGCATTGGATCTGACATTAACCCAAAGAGGTGGAGCCCCAATGTGTGGAGTTCCTTTTCATGCTGCAGAGACTTATTTGCAAAAATTAATTTCTATGAATTATAAAGTTGCAATTTGCGAACAATTAACACAAGCCGGGACAGGTAAAATGGTTGAGAGAGATGTTGTTAGAGTTATAACGCCAGGGACTGTGACCGAAGACATAATGTTGGATAATTCAAAAAATAATTTTATTTTATGTGTTTTTAAATCAAACGATAGATTGGGTATGAGTTATGCCGATATTACAACGGGACTTTTTGAAGTCGAATATGTTGAAGAAAATTTATCAAAAGCTTTGATTGATACTTTAACTCGTATAAATCCAAGCGAAATAATTGGGAATGATGAAGCAATTATTCTATTTAAATCTTTGCCAGTTAGTAATTTAGGGACTTTCCCTCAAATGCAATCATATTACGATTGGGCATTTAGACAAGAAAGATGCAATCAAAATTTAAAAAAACAATTTGGCGATAACTATGCGAAAGTATATGAAATTGAAGATAAAAAAGAGTCAATAATTAGCTCTGGGGCTTTAATTGAATATATTTCGGAAACACAAAAAAGACAAATTAAATCTATTAAGCATTTGCAATTAGTAAGGAATTGTGATTATATGCAGATTGATGCTACTGCAAGAAGAAACCTTGAATTGGTTGAGACCATTAGAGAAAGAAAAAGATATGGTTCATTAATTTGGCTTTTAGACAGAACCAAAACAAGCATGGGGGCTAGAAAATTTAGATATTATTTTGATCACCCTTTGCAATCACCGGTTTTGATTAATGAACGTTTAAATAAAGTTGAAGAACTTGTTAGAAAGCCTGTTATTCGTGATGAAATTAATGAGCACCTATCTTGCGTAGGAGATATTGAGCGATTGGCAGGAAAAATTGCATATGGAAATGTGTCCCCGAAAGATTTATTGTCCCTCAGAAATTCTTTAAAAAAATTGCCAGATCTTAAAAAAGCGTTAGATAAATCTGAAAGTCTTAAAGCCCTGAATCAACGAATTAATGGCTTCGAGGATTTATATATATTACTTCTTAATGCTATAGATGATGATGCTCCATTGCTTTTAAGAGATGGGGGATTTATTAAGCCCGGTTTTAATAGTGAACTTGATAGTTTAAGGAATATTAAAACTGAGGCAAAAAAATGGGTTGAAAGTTTAGAAAAAGAAGAAAAAGAAAAAACTGGGATTAAAAGCTTGAAAATAATTTCCAATAGAGTCTTTGGTTATTTTATAGAAATAAATAAAAAAGATATTTCTCATGTCCCACTTTACTATAAAAGAAAACAGACTGTTGCGAATAATGAAAGGTATATAACAGAAGATTTAAAAATTATAGAGGATAAAATTCTAGGAGCAGACGAAAAGGCTATAAAGCTTGAAAATATCATTTTCGAGCAACTAAAAGAACATTTGTTAGGTACTGTTGATGATCTGCTTTCTTCAGCTGATGCAATAAGTGAAGTTGATGCAATAAATTCTTTGGCTGTTTCTGCAATTACTCATAATTATACTCGCCCTGAAATTTCTGATGAAATCAATGAAATCAAAATTGAAGGAGGGAGACATCCTGTTGTTGAGGCTTTCTTGAAAGATAATTCATTCATTTCAAATGACACATTTTTATCATCTCCCGATGATCAAATCATGATTATAACCGGCCCTAATATGGCTGGTAAAAGTACTTATATGCGCCAGGTTGCCATTATAACTTTTATGGCGCACATTGGTAGTTTTGTCCCAGCTTCATACGCAAAGATAGCAATTACCGATCGTATTTTTACAAGGGTTGGCGCAAGTGATGATTTAGCTTTTGGGCAAAGTACTTTTATGGTCGAAATGAGCGAAGTAGCAACAATTTTAGCTAATGCTACCGAAAGAAGCCTTGTAATTTTAGATGAGATTGGAAGGGGAACATCAACGTTTGATGGGTTAAGTATAGCATGGGCTGTTGTTGAACATTTATCTAAAGTATTGCCTGCGAAGACCCTTTTTGCAACTCATTATCATGAATTGACAGATTTAGAAGGCAATTTGGATGGAGTAAAAAATTATAAAATTATGGTTAAAGAGCTCGATGATGATGTTGTTTTCTTGAGAAAAATAGCAAGAGGCGGTGCGAATAAAAGCTTTGGTATAGAAGTGGCGAGGATGGCAGGTTTGCCTAAACAAGTTCTTGACAGAGCAAAGATTATTTCTAAAAATTTAGAAAAATTTAATCAGAAACTTGACGCCTCTGTTTTAAATAATTTAGATATAGAAAAGAAAGAAAATAATAAGGTGAAAGAAGAGGTTTTTAATATTTTAAAAGATTTAGATACAAATAGGATTTCGCCAATGGGTGCTTTTGATATACTTGTTGACCTTGTTAATAAAGTTAAGGAGGAAAAATGAAAATTAATTTGCTAGATAGCATGGTTTTTAATCGTATCGCTGCAGGAGAAGTTGTTGAAAAACCTGCATCTATTGTTAAAGAATTAGTTGAAAACAGCATTGATGCAAAAGCCACGGTTATTAGTATAGAAATAGAAGATGGCGGGAAGAAGAAAATTATTGTGTCAGACAATGGACACGGCATTGATAAAGAAGATTTACATAATGCTTTTCTTCCTCATGCCACAAGTAAAATCTCAAAAGTTGAAGATTTGGATAAAATCCAAACTCTTGGTTTTAGGGGTGAAGCTTTGGCTTCAATAGCTTCTGTTTGCCATATTTATGCTTCTTCCAAAACCAAAGATGAAGATGTTGGGCATAGCTTAAGAATTGATGGAGGGCTTTTTAGTGAAATTAAAGAAGTTGCACGTAATGAAGGGACAACCATAGAAGCAACTGACTTGTTTTACAATGCTCCTGTAAGAGCCAAATTTTTAAAAAGATCTAAAATTGAGGAAAGCGAGATTACTCATCTCGTAGAAAAATTTATGCTTGCACATCCAGAAATATCTTTTCTATATGTGGTTGATGGGAAAATGATATATAACACAATATCATCTGAGTTATCTGACATAATATATACCATATATGGTAAAGAGGTTTACGAAAATCTTCTAAAAATAGATCAAGAATACGAAGGAATTAAAATAAATGGGTTTGTTGTTTCACCTAAATTTTCAAAAGTTAACAGGACCAATCAAACTCTTTTCGTTAATGGGAGGTATGTAGAAAATTATTTGATATCTTCTGCTGTGCAGGGTGCTTTTGAACCTTTTTTGATGAAAGGCAGATTCCCAATATATATTTTAGGGTTGACTGTTCCAGCAGATTCTGTTGATGTCAATATCCACCCAACTAAACGAGAAGTTAAATTTGAAAACTCTAATAAGATTTTTGGGTTTGTAAGGAGCGCTGTTGAAAATGTTTTATTAAAAGCTAATCATATTGCTGGTTATGAATTTAATCATCAAAATGACATTAATCAATATTCCGAAGCTGAACTCTTAGATTCTAACAACAAAGAGGGTTTTAGACATCTGCCTGTTGCTGATATTGAACCATTGCCTATTAAAGAAGGTGTCAGTTATAAAGATAACAAGCCTGATGATAAAATTAAATATCCTATTAAAGAAGCAAATCTTAATTCTCACATTACAAAGACAGATATTCCTGATTTTAGAAAAATCGTTCTTGACGATGAGTCAAGTAATGATTCAAATGGTCCTAGAGTGTTTTTTGATCAAAAAAAAGTCAAAAATGTTGATGAAGTTATCTTGAATAAAGCTTCAGAAGATACATTTTTATCGGCTTCTGTGAAAGATGATATGAAGATTTTAGGTTCTTTATTTTCTACTTATCTAATTGTTGAATACGATGAAAAAGCATATTTTATTGATCAGCATGCAGCTCATGAAAGAACTTTATTTGATAAATTATGCAACCAAGTTGAAAACTCATCGGTAATGAAACAAACTCTCTTGTTACCTTTTATTTTGAATTTATCACCGAAAGAAAAAGTTAAATTTATTGAAACTATTGATGCTTTGAAATTATTAGGTTTTGAAATAAATGAAAAAGATGATTCGTATCAAATTACAGCAATTCCTTTGATCTTAAACGGTATTAATTTAAAAGATTTTTTTGAATCGGTTTTTAAAGATGAATCTATATTTGACAAAAGCGCTAGTAATATTATGAAAGAAAGATTAAGTCAATATGCATGTAAACATGCTATAAAAGCCGGGGACATTATCTCAAAAGAACAGATTGCTTTTCTAATTGACGAAATGAGGAAGGGTGTTTTATTGTGTCCTCATGGCAGACCTGTTGTCATAGAAATGTCTAAATATGATTTTGAAAAATTATTTAAAAGAGTGATATGACATGTATAGAGCTATTTTTATTTTAGGGCCGACAGGAGTTGGTAAAAGTGAGTTCGCTGTTAAAATTGCTCAATTGTTTAATGGGGAAATTATTTCTGCTGATAGCGTACAAATTTATAAAGGCTTGGATATAGGTTCTGCTAAAATAAAAAAAGATGAAATGCAAGGCATTATACATCATGCTATTGACATTTTAGAACCTAATCAGAATTTTTCGGTCTTTGATTTTGTTGAAATGACAAAAAAATTAATCCAGGATATATCTTCAAGAGGGAAATTGCCCATTATTGTCGGGGGTACTGCGCTCTATGTTAAAGCTTTAATGGAAGGGTATGATTTTGGAGGTAAAGAGAAAGAGTCCACTTTTAGAGAAAAACTATGGCATATTGACAATTCAGAACTTATGGATATGTTAAAAAAATATGATCCCATTAAAGCTTCTAAAGTTGAAATGAATGATAAGAAAAAATTGATTAGATACATTGAATTAGCTAAATATGGGAAAGAACCTGGGAAATCTGAAACCGATATAGATTTTTTTGCTTTCGCATTAGTTTTGGATAGAAACATTTTGTATGAAAGAATTAATTCTAGGGTCGATAAGATGATTGAACTTGGTTTGATTGATGAAGTTAATAATTTAAAACAAAAGGGTTTTAATATTGAGAATCAGTCTATGAAAGCGATTGGCTACAAAGAAACCCTAGATTATTTAGACGGTAAAATTTCAATTGACGAACTAATAAGTTTGATTAAACAACACACAAGAAATTATGCAAAAAGACAGATGACTTTTTTAAGAGGAATGAAAATTAAAATGTTTGATCGTTATGCCGAAAATGATATTATAAATAAAGTGGAGGAATGGTATGGAAATAAAAATGATTGAAGAGGCCCTTTTGTCAAATTTTAATGAAATTGATAAAGTTTGTTTCATTAATCAAAAAAAAGTTTTAAAAGCTTTCCAAAGTTGTAAAGTTGATTCTTCGATGTTTTCTGGGACAACGGGATATGGTTATGATGATAAAGGTAGAGAAACTTTATGTAAACTTTATGCTAATGTTTTTGGGGCCGAAGAGGCTATTGTAAGTCCATTGCTTACCTGTGGAACTCACACTATTTCAACAGCTTTATATGGACTTTTAAGACCTGGGGATACTTTATTATCTATTAGTGGAGATTTGTATGATACCCTTTCTGAAACCCTTTTTGGTAAAGGAAATGGTAGCCTTGAAGATTTCGGGATTAAATATGAAAAAATAGATTTGCTTGATGATGATTTCAATTATGACGAAATAGAAAAATTTGTAAAAAATATCGCTCCTAAAGTTGTTTTTGTCCAAAGATCTCGTGGATATTCAACGAGAAAAGCTCTTAATATTCAACAAATGCAAAAAGTTTTTTCTTTTGTTAAAAATCTTTCTCCAGATTGTTTTATTATGGTTGATAATTGTTATGGGGAGTTTGTGGAAGATAAGGAGCCTTCTGAAGTTGGCGCAGATGTAATTGTTGGCTCTTTAATAAAAAATCCAGGGGGAGGTATTGCTCCAACAGGTGGATATATTGTCGGCTCACATAAAGCTATTAGTTTAATTTCAAAAAGGTTTACTTGCCCTTCTTTAGGTTTAGAAGTGGGATCTTATGAATTCGGGTATAGACTCTTTTATCAAGGCCTTTTTTTAGCGCCACATGTTGTTGCACAATCTATTAAAGGAGCTTTAATTATCGCTAAAGTTATGGAAGAAAAAGGTTATAAAGCTATACCGTCAACTAATCAAAAATCAAGTGATATTATTACAAGTATCATTCTTAATGACGAAAAAAAGTTAATAAAATTTGTTCAAATGATACAAAAATTTTCTCCAGTTGATTCTTTTGTTACACCTATGCCTTGGGATATGCCGGGTTATGAAGATAAAGTTATTATGGCGGCAGGAACTTTTGTTGGAGGCGCCTCGATCGAACTTTCATGTGATTCCCCAATAAAACCACCTTTTGTTGCTTATTTTCAAGGGGCTTTGACATACGAACATGCTAAGGTGGTAGCAGAAGAGCTTATGTTAAATTTCGACTAATTTTTAGTTTTATTTTGTAAAAAAGAATTTTTTATATATTTTATAACAAAGTTCTTTTTTTATATATTCTTAAATAAATTATAATATGTCCTTATATAAATCTAAATCTTTATTTCAAAAATCTAAAACTTCTCTTTTATCAAAGTGTAGGGAAACAAAGGGAAGAATAATTGTATTTTTAGTTATTACCCTTATATGCTTCATTGCCGGTATCGTGGTTTATGCTTCTTTGCCAACTTTTTATCCCGCAGATGAATACATTTTAAACTTCAATGGCGTTAATTCGGGATTTGGTGCTTTTTTTTCTAGGTTGCTTTCTGTCAGTTTAGTTATGGGTTTATGCTTTGTTTTTTCTTTAACAATTTGGACTTTACCTTTAGGTGTTACTATTATCGGTTTTAGAGCTTACTTATTAGGATTTAATATAAGTGCTTTATGTGCTAATTTTGGTTTGTCTGGTTTGATTGATGCAGTCTTGATTGTTTTACCTTGCCAGATTTTAATATTATTTGGTTTAATTTTATATTTTTCTTTTATTTCTAAAACCTGTTCTTTGTGTAGAAAATTTGGCGAGAGAAATTCAATTAAATGGAAGATTATATTTTGGTTTTGGATTTTCTTTATTTTAATCAATATTATCGAGACATTATTGTTATTTATTTTCTCTTCAAAAGTCATACTTGTAATTTAAGAATAAAAAAATCTTTTCTGAAAACAATAACTCTAAAAAGGAGTTAATATGAAAAGATTTTTTATATTTAGTATTATTTCTGCCATAATTATCTCAACATATTGTGGTATTGCGCCAACTCAAGTGTTTGCTTCAACAGAAAACGAAATTTCTTCTAAAAGTGCTATTTTGATGGATTATTCTTCAAAAGAAGTTTTGTTTGAGAAAAATTCTCACGATAAAGTTCCAGTCGCAAGTATGGTTAAGATGATGACTATACTCTTGACGTTGGAAGAAATAGATAATGGGTCCTTAAACCTTGATGATATGCTTACAACTTCCGAAAATGCCGCTGGTATGGGTGGTTCACAAGTTTTTATTGACCCTTTTGTTGAATATAGCGTTGAAGATATGTTAAAAAGTGTTATCGTTGCCTCAGCTAATGATGCTAGCGTGGCTTTAGCAGAGCATATTTCAGGATCTGAAGATGCTTTTGTTAAAAAAATGAATAACCGAGCTAAAGAATTGGGTATGGTTGGCACTAACTATGTTAACTGTACCGGTTTGCCCGCTCCAGAGCAATATTCTTCTGCTTATGATAGCGCTATTGTTTTATCCGCTGTTAGCAAACATGACTTATATCATAATTACAGCACTATTTGGATGGAAGATTTAGTTCATCCTTCTGGAAGAATTACCGGTTTAGTTAATACAAACAGGCTTATAAAGTATTATAATGGTTGCGATGGTGGTAAAACTGGTTCAACCAATGAAGCGGGTTGCTGTTTGGCAGCAACAGCCAAAAGAGATGATATGCGACTTATTAGCGTAGTTGTGGGTGCGAAAGATTCAAAAACACGATTCAATGAATGTTCTTCTCTTTTTAACTATGGTTTCAGCAATTTCGAAAATGTCAATCTCGTTTCTCAAGATAATGTTATTGCCAGCATTCCTGTTTCAAAAGGTAAGTGTGACGAAATTAAAGTGTTTGCTAAAGAAGATTTTTCAGCTTTAGTTAAAAAAGGCGAGGAAAGTAATTATCAAATTGAAAATAGATTCCCTAATGTTATTAAAGCTCCTATAAAAGCTGGAGAAAAAATTGGTTCTATTGTAATTATTAAAGATGGAGTAATTGTCAAAGAGATTGAAGTTATTTCAAAAACTGATGTTAAAAAAATAACTTACCTGGATTCTTTAAAGAAAATTAGCGAAAATTGGTAAAAATATTTAAACCCACTTAAACTAAGTGGGTTTTTAGTTGTCAAATTATTATTTTTTGTGATATACTCTTTTGCGTATGATTTACTATTTATTCACTCTCGAATTAACAGGATGGGAATTTTTCGCTTTTATTATGGCCTATTTTATTGCCATAGTAATTGCTTTTTCTGCCCATGAATTTTCTCATGCCCTTGTTGCTAATTTGTGTGGTGATGCCACAGCTAAATCGGCTGGCAGACTTTCTCTTAATCCATTCAAACATATCGACTCGTTCGGAATGCTAGCTTTTCTTTTTGTAGGTTTTGGTTGGGCTAAACCTGTGCCTGTTAATCCTTTACATTTTAGAAACTATAAAAAGGGAGTAAGGCTTGTTTCTATTTCTGGAATTATTACTAATTTGATTTTAAGCTTTTTATTTAGTTGTCTTTGTTATTTTATCAGCCCTTTATTAAACTTAAATAATGTATTTTTTATATTTTTGTTTTATTTTTTAATGATTTCAACCACAATAAATTTATCTCTTGCGTTTTTTAATTTATTACCAATTTTCCCGCTAGATGGTTTTAATTTTGTGAGTTCTTTTTTAAAACCTGATAATAAGTTTGTACAGTTTATGTATCGTTTCGGTAATATTATTTTATTGTTATTAATTATTCTGCCAGTTTTTGATTTAATCTATTATTACGGGGTTATTGGTATTGAAAATTTATTTTTTAAGTTTTGGGGGCTCTTTTAATGGAAAATGTTGAAAATGAACAATTAAATTTTTTAGATGATAAAGTCAGATTTAAGCTTGATAATTTTGAAGGGCCTTTAGACCTTTTATTACATTTAATCAAATCAGCTAAAATGGACATTATGGATGTAAAATTAGCCGATATAACTGAACAATATTTAGAATATATGCAAGATATTTCTTCTGTTGATATGGAGAAGGCGGGTGAATTTATTACAGTCGCCGCAACTTTGCTTGAAATCAAGTCTAAATATCTTTTGCCAGTCATGGAAGAGCCTTCTGATGAAGAAGAAGATAGCGAAACTTTACTTCTTAGACGACTTAAAGAATATGAACTGTTTAAAAATATAGGTTCCACATTAAAGGAAAGGGAAGATATTAATAAATTTTATAGAGCCCCTGGCGAAGAAACCGAAAAAGTTAAAATTATTATTAAAGATATGGTTTTGGACAAACTTTTAGATGCTTTCGCTGGAATTTTGGCTAAAGCAAGTTTAAGAAAAAAAGAAGCTCCTGCACCAAAAACTGTAGTAAAAGATAGATTTACTGTTGCTGAAAAAATTATTTCTATAAGAAATTTTGCCAGAGAACATAAAAGATTTGATTTCGAAGATTTGTTTGTCCCAGATATGACTAAAAGTGAAATGATTAATGTCTTTCTTGCGTTGTTAGATTTATTAAAACTTCAATCAGTTAGGGTTGAACAAACTGGTATTTTTAACAAAATACATATTATTTCTAATGAGGAGGGGGTATGAGTACCATTGATACCAAATATAATCTAAAAGAAGTTTTAAGAGCCATCTTATTTGTCGCTGGTGACGGTGTTGAAAAAGAATACTTAGCAAGTAAGTTGGACGTTACTATGAAAGAATTGGAAAAGGCTGTTTGTGATCTCGAAGATGAGTGTTCCAAAGATAATGGATTGCATCTTATCAGATATAAAAATAAAATTCAATTAGCTTCCAATCCTAATTTTGCTAATTATATTTCTGATGTTCTAAGTCCAGTTAGAGAAAAGTCTTTGACAAGAGCTGCCCTTGAAACATTAGCTATTATTGCTTATAAACAACCTGTTACTAAACTTGAAATAGAAGATATCAGAAGAGTCAATTGTGATTATGCAACACAAGCTCTTCTTGACCAAAATATGATTGAAATTGTTGGTAGAAAAGATGCTGTAGGTAGGCCTTTGTTATTTGGTACCACAGATGATTTTTTGAAAAGATTTAATATTAATTCGGTTGAAGATTTACCTGATTATGATGAACTTATGGAAAGAATTAAAGTTTTACATGATGAAGAAGAGCCAGAGAATAATTCTTTATTTAAAAATGTAGATGATTTTAAGTTTGAAGATGAGCTTCCACCTTTGGAAGAAGGAGAATCTTATAATGTTATTAATGTTGATGATTAATTTTATTTAAACGAGCGTGCGCTCGTTTTTTTTAAAATAATTTTATTTTTTTAAGCATAATATATTTTTGTGAAAGTAACAGTCAAAAAAAAATTAACATTGAAAAAAGCTGTTTTATTTTTAATTATTTCTAATATCACAGCTCTTTTTGTTTTATTGGTATGTGTGCTATGCGGATTTTAAAAAAAATACCAATTCATCCAACTTTCATTTTAATTTTTTTATGGTTTTTAATTTCAGGGAAAACCATTGAGTTTTTTACTTTATTTTTTGTTCTTTTATTTCATGAATTGGGTCATTATTTAGTGGCTAAAAAGCTTGGATATAAATTAAATGGTTTTTATTTGGCCCCTTATGGTGTCGCTTTAAATTATAAAGATGGAAAGTTTTTGTCTTATGATGAAGTTAAAATAGCTCTAGCAGGCCCTTTTGCTAATTTTCTTTTTAGTTTTGTTATGGTGGGTTTATGGTGGATTTTTCCATTATTTTATGCTTATACTTGCGACTTTGCTTATTTTAGCTTTTTTTTAGGTTTGTTTAATTTACTTCCTGCTTATCCTCTTGATGGTGGGAGAATTTTAGTAAGTTTGTTAAGTGAAAAAATTCAAAGAAAAACAGCTTTAAATGTTTCCATATATTTTAATGTGTTTTTCTCGATATTATTTTTTGTTTCCTTTGTTATTTCTTGCTCTATTAATTATAATCCTACTTTAGCTTTGATGGTGGTTTTTTTATTAGGTGGAATTATTGATAGTAAATTTGAATGTAAATATGATCAAGTAAACCTCTTTAATAAAAAGTTAAAAGATTTTTCACATGTCAAATTTTTAATGGTCTCTGATGAGGTTACGTTAGGCGAAATGATGAGAGCAATCGACCTTTCAAAATTTACTTTATTTTATATTATAACTCATGAAGATAAAGTAAAGGTTATGACTGAAAAAATGGTTTTAAAACTTTGCCTTAAAGAACCAATAACCAAAAAAATTAAAGAATTAAATATCAAATAATGTCAAATATATTTTTATGAAACAAACTTTAAAATATATTTATGATAAACTTCAAGAACAACTTAAATATGCAGAAACAAAACATTCGATTTCTATTACTTTGGCTTCTGCTTTAACCGTTTTTTCAGCAACTTATTTAGAATCTTCTACTCCGCTTATAAATGCTTTAAGTGCTATTTCCATAATTTTTTCTATTGTTTCTGTTCTGTATTCTTTTATTGCTTTGTCTTCAAAAAAAATCCATTTTAAAAAAAGTGGTTTTTCTAATCATCATAAACTTGTAAATTTAGTTTATTTTAAAGATATATCTTCTTTTTCACCAGAGGATTATTTAAATCATCTTTCTTCTTCTTATCCTATATTTAAAAAATATAAAGCAGATAATTTTGACCTTGATCTTTCAAAACTTGTGGTTGCAACTTCAAAAACCATTTATTCTAAATTATTATTATTCAATTTTGCTTTAAGTTTTTTGATATTAAGTTTATTTTGTGAATGCGCAGTTATTATTTTAAAAGGAATTTAAAATGTTAGATTTTGATAAAAGTTTGCTTTTTTGGATTAATGATATTTTAGAAGATGATCCGTTGCCTGATGAAATTCGATTTCTTTATTTTTGCATTATACATGATAAGGTTGGTTATCACTTAGAGTTTAAAGGTAGTGAAATTAAAAATAAGTATTACTTTGAATATAATCCTTTGGAAGCTCAATTTTATTATTTTTTCTATCCTGACGATATCAACCTTTTTAAAGACGAATTAATTTTAGCAATAAAAAACCTTTCGTGTTTTCAAAACCGAAAGGTGTTTATTTTAGAAGATGATAAATTGTTCGAGGTCGATCATTAATCAAGATATGGTATTAATTTATCGATGCTTCCTTTTTGGTAAGTTTTTAATTTTTCTAGTATTTCAT
This sequence comes from uncultured Clostridia bacterium, assembly GCA_944349895.1. GTDB lineage: Bacteria > Bacillota > Clostridia > Christensenellales > UBA1242 > Caccovivens. The sequence goes on from CALVNQ010000001.1 coordinate 15,037, forward strand.
CCAGCTCAGTTGAAATATTTTTATGGTCAGAACCGTCTTTTATACATGTTATATAACCCATAAAAGACCCTAATAGTAGCAATTCAGTGATTTTTCTGTTTGATTTATCTGTCATTGTTGACATATTAACGCTCATCCACATTTTCATTTTTTCCCACCAATTATTGCCTTTAATGCCCGAGATATTTTCACTTTTCGCAAATAGCTCACATTCTTTTGCTAACGCCATATAGTCGCTTTGTATTTCTGCTACAACTTTTTTAAAAGAGTCGTCTTCTATTTTGGGCAAAATATCTTCAATTGATTGAGTCCCAGCGTTTATGTTTTGATAAATAGCATTAACATAATCCATTAGTAATTCTTCTCTTTCCATTTTTATCTCCTTTTGAAATTATTTTGTTATTAAAAAATTTTTCTATTCATGGAATACTATTTTTTATTTTTCTCAAAATATTATGTATGAGATTGTCTACTAAAATTTTTATTGTTCTTTTTGTAGCAACGTTTGTTCCTTCACTTGTTTTAGGACAATATATTTTTCAAGGTATTCTGCCAACAGGTACCGGCTTTATTATAACTTTAAATGCTCTCGGCATTTCTGGTATTGTTTTTACAATAATTAGTAATATTTTTGGTGCAATTCTTTATTTTAGATTTTTAAAGACATTGAAGCTTTCTAAAATCATTTTCTTTTCTACTTTTCCTTTAACTATTGTTTATTCTTTGTTAATATTTTTCATCGCTATTTTGGGTAGCTTAAATGGACAATTAGCACTTTCTTTACAATATATCCTTAATATTTCTTCTCAGAATCCTTATAATTCTATTCTTTGGGGAATTTTGCTTACTTTGGTTTACATTCTTGCGTTATTCTTTATTTATACTTTGGTTTGTAGGCCTGTCCAAAGATTTGAAAAAATTGCGCATAGGTTAGGGGATGGTAGGGTTAGAGAAGAAAAATTTGAGGTAGGGAAAAGTAAACAATTTCAGAACATTGAGGCTTCTTTAGAAAAAATAAATTATAACTATAAAGAAAAAGAAAATTTAGTTAGGCAAACTGATTTAGAAGCTCAAAAGTTTATTCCTAAACAATTTTTAAAATTTTTGGGGAAAACATCTATAACAGAACTTGAACTTGGAAATCAAGTTCAAAAACATGCTACCACTTTTTTTTGTGATATAATTAGTGCTACAAAAGTTTCTACCTCGTTATCTCTTGAAGAAAATTTTAATTTTATTAATTCTTATTTAAATATCGTTTCTCCAATAATCAGAAAATATGACGGCTTTGTTGATAAATATTTGGGTGATGGAATTTTAGCTGTTTTTCCAAGGCCAGAAATCGCTATTGAGTGTGCTACAGCCGTGTGTAGAGCAATCGAAATAAAAAATAAATCTCAAAAATTTTTGCCAAATGTTGATGCCAGAATTTCTATACATACTGGTGAAATTATTTTCGGTATTGTTGGAGAAGAAGAAAGAATGAGCCCAACTATAATTTCTGATGTCGTTAATTTCGCTTCAAAAATGGAAGAAATAAATAAACTAATGGGCACTAAGGTTATTTTTTCTAAAGAAACCTTAAATGAAATTCCAACAAAATTTGAGCTTGCATATAGGTTTATTGGAAATATTAGCTTAGATAATTCACAGACTACATCTTTGTTTGAAAGTTTGGAGGTTTATCCTAGGAAAAAAAGAGAAAGGCTTATTCATTTAAAGAAAACTTTCGAAGAAGGTGTTAGGTTTTTTAACTCGAATGATTTTCTACAAGCTAGGAAATGTTTTAAGGAAGTTTTGACTTATGTTAATGATGATAAAGCTTCTTATGTATATTTTAACAAAGCATGTGATAAAATTGATGATGCGTGATTCTTCTTGACAAATAAATGATTTTGTCGTAAAATTTTTGCATGGAATTTAGAGGAAGACAAACTCAAAAATGCCCAAGATGTGGTGGCAAGGCTCTTATTAATCAGTACAAGTGTCCTGATTGTGGGCTAATTTTTGCTAAACTTGATATGGCTACAAATAAAGCCGCATCTCAAAGGTATAAAAATAGAGAAAAAAGCGCAATTGTTTTTGTTAAGAAAGTGCCTATTGATTTGAAAAGATGGAAATTAATTTTATACACTGTTTTATTTGGTTTGTTTGGTGCGCAGTATTTTTATACTAAAAGATGGTGGTGGGGTTTATGTTATATTTTAGGTTTCACGCTTTTGTCGGTGTGTGTTATTTTTAATGCGCCTTTACTTAACATTTGGGATGGGGGGCTTATTAGTTTCTTTGGTTTAATTGTGGGTGTTTATGGAGTTTGTTGGATGTTTGATATATTTAAAGTGTGTTTAGGTAAATTTAAGATTCCTGTTTCTCTTCCTAAAAATGAATTAAATGCTGTTATATTATCCAAGGAGGAAGATTAAATTGAGAATTGTTGTTGGTATTAGTGGGGGGGTTGATTCTTCTGTTGCCGCTTATTTGCTTAAAAAACAAGGCCATGAAGTTATCGGTTTGTTTATGGTAAATTGGGAAGAGAAAGATGGTTCTTGTACTGCTGAAGTCGATTATGAGGATGTTAAAAGAGTTTGTAATAAACTAGATATTCCTTACTATTCGGTCAATTATTCTAAAGAATATTTCGATAGAGTTTTTAAATATTTTTTAGAGGAATATAAATTGGGCAGAACTCCTAACCCAGACGTTTTGTGTAACAGAGAGATTAAGTTTGGCCCATTCTTAGAGCAAGCAAAAAAATTAGGAGCAGATTTTATAGCTACAGGTCATTATGCGAAAAAAATAGAAAAAGACGGTAAATTTTACTTGGCTAAGGCTCATGACCTTAATAAAGATCAGTCATATTTTTTGAATCAACTGTCTCAAAAACAGCTTGCTAGCGTAATTTTCCCACTTCAGGATATCGATAAGCCAAAAGTAAGAGAAATCGCACATAATTTAGGTCTTTCAACAGCAGAGAAAAAAGATTCTACAGGTATATGTTTTATTGGCGAAAGAAATTTTAAAAATTTTCTAAAAGATTATTTGCCCGCTAAGCCTGGCAATATCTTAGATTTAAATGGACAAATAGTAGGTAAACATGACGGATTGATGTTTTATACTCTTGGGCAAAGAAGAGGCTTAAATATAGGTGGGAAAAAAGGTGGAAATGGGGAAAGATGGTTTGTTGTTAAAAAGGACCTTGTTAATAACAATTTGATCGTTTCTCAAGGGGAAGAAGATGCTTTATTTTCTAATGGACTTTATGCTAATCAAATGAATTGGATCCCAGAACTGCCAAAAGAAAAAAGCTTTGACGCTTTCGCAAAATTTAGATATAGACAGCCTGATCAAAAAGTTAAAGTTTTTATTGAAAATGACAAAAATATTAAAATCGATTTTTATGAAAGACAAAGAGCTATTACTCCTGGACAATTTGTGGTCCTTTATGATGAAAACGGGCTTTGCCTAGGTGGTGGCGTTATTGAAAAAGCATATTGACAAATTCTTTTTTTTATGTAAAATAGTAATACAGGAGAAAAAATATGAATATAGAAAACCTTGTAGAAGATATAAATGAATCATATAAAAACTTTATTTCAGATGTTCGCAATTTTTGTCGTCAAAACCCGGAGGCGACTTTCCTTAATAATTTTTTTGAGGGATATTTAAAGGATAGTTATTTTGATATTAATACTAATGAAAAACCAGCAGATATTTATAAAAATATTAAGGTATCCAAGAAGAATTTTAAGGGAATTTGTGATGTTGTTAATGAATTAGTTGAAGCTTCAGTAGAGAAAAATTACGATAACTTAAATTATGAATTATATTCTAATATTATTTTGAGTGAGAATGATGTAAAAGACAAATTTGATGAAGCCTTGACTGTTATTTCTAATCTTATAGGACCTAAAACAGAAATTTAAAATGCTTTTTAGCATTTTTTTTATTGACAAAATTTTTAATTTTTGATAAATTATTTCCATTGCAGAGGTGTCAGAGTGGCCATACCCCAAAATATAATAAATATATTTTGGGGACCCCGAACGAATTCGACCACTCTTGACCTTCGAAGAATATGCAGAGGTGTCAGAGTGGCCATACCCCAAAATATAATAAATATATTTTGGGGACCTCGAATGAATTCGACCACTCTTGACCTTCGAAGAATATGCAGAGGTGTCAGAGTGGCCATACCCCAAAATATAATAAATATATTTTGGGGACCCCGAATGAATTCGACCACTCTTGACCTTCGAAGAATATGCAGAGGTGTCAGAGTGGTCGAATGTGCACGCTTGGAAAGCGTGTGTGGTTAACAGCCACCTCGGGTTCGAATCCCGACCTCTGCGCCATTTTTTTATATTTTAATTTGTATGATGTAAATACAATATTTTTAACATATGTCTTTTTGTTGACAAAATTTTTCTTTTTACTATATAATAAAAATGTAGAATATTGTACTTTCTAAGATAAGGAGAAAAAATGAAAGATAAAGTTTTGTATGGATTAGGGTATGTTTTTAGTGTTATATTAGGTTTTTTCACGATAATTTTTCTTGCAATTCCTTACTTATCACTTTTCGGAAAAACTGTTGATAATAACGCTTTGGTCCCAGTTGTAACCAACTATTTTTCTTATGATATAAGTGGTTACAAAACTATGGATTTGTGGCAATTAGGGTTTAGTGGAGTTATGACTTCTTTGTTACAAATATTTATTTTAATTTTAAGTTTATTATTGATAGTTTGGGGTGTATGTGGGTGCTTAAAAATTTTTGGGCTGTTTAATAAATTCCCTAACAAAATAGGTAAGGTAAAGTCTAAAACTGTTACAAATATTTTATTTTATATTTATTTGGCTTTATCAGTTTTATTATTAATTTTTTTGATTGTTGTTTCAGCAACAAATCAATTTTCAGATGATCATTATGGAGAAACAACAACTACCGGGCTTAAATTATCTGCTGGTGTATTTTTGACATTAATTTTAGTTTTAGCGTTTTTAGTGACGACATTAATAATTAGTAAAAAACATCCAATCAATGAAGAAACAGTTTTTGATGTTTACGTTTGTTCTGGATGTGGTCGTAATGCTAATCCACATCATAAGTTTTGCTATAAATGTGGAGAAAAAATTATTAAAAAAACCGATGATGTGTTGGATAAAATTGAAACCGTTGAAGAGGAACAGGTTGTAGACGTTAAAGTAAGCAATGAAGAAAATATAAAAGATGAAGAAGAATCACTCCCAAAGAAAAAGAAGAAAAGAAAACTTTTTTAACACGAATATTATCTCGTGTTTTTTTTTGTTACTTTTCTAGTATCTTATTTTATATAAAATATATAATAATTTTTGCTTTACATTTATTTTATATTTTGATAAACTTGTTTGTAAGTAGGTGAGTTATGATAAAGTTTTCAACAGATTCAACGTGTGATCTTCCTAAACACATACTTGAGGAATATGATATAGCTGTTATTCCTCTCGTTGTTACTTTAGGTGATAAAGAGTACTTAGATGGAATAAATATTTCACCTGATGATATTTTTGATTTTGTAAAACAATGTGGAGAATTGCCTAAAACGGCAGGACGAAGCATTGAGGATTTTAAAGAATATTTTCTTAAGCTCTTAGAAAAAAGTGAAACAGTAGTTCACTGTGGAATTGGATCTAAATTATCGGTTTGCTATCAAAATGCTTGTCTTGCTGCACAAGAAATTGGTGAAGACAAAGTAAAAGTAATTGACAGTAAATCGCTCTCAACCGGAACAGGACTAATTTTAATGCGTGGGGTTGAAACTTATAAAAATGGTGGTAAATTAAGCGACATAGAAAAATCTATGATTTATGCTTCTGACAGAGCACAAGCCTCTTTTATGGTTGATAAACTTGATTTTTTATACAAAGGGGGGAGATGCTCTAAATTTTCATTTTCTGTTGCGAATATGTTAAGAATCAAACCTAGGCTTGAAGTTATCGATGGGAAATTAATTAATACCGGCAAAGAAATTGGCCCTCTCAAATCTGTTCTTATAAAATATGTCGACGCAATTTTAAAAAAATATAACAGACCAAATAAAAATATTTGTTTTGTTACTCATACAAAAATGGATGATGATATCATTAATTCAATAGTTGAATATGTTGAGTCTAAACATATTTTTGATAAAGTTGAATCTACATTCGCCGGAAGTGTTATAACTTCTCATTGTGGAGAAGGGACGCTGGGTATTTTATTTTTGAATGATTCCGAGCAGTAAGTTTAGAGATATTTTTAGAGGTTGGTATGTGTGTTTTTTGTTCAATTGTAAAGGGGGATATTCCTTCTTATAAAATTTATGAAGATGAAAATTTTTTGGCTTTTCTTGATATCTCTAATGATGTGGAGGGACATACTTTGGTGATCCCAAAACAGCATTTCATTGATCTTGATGAATGCCCCGACGATTATTATATTAAACTTATGCTTTTAGTTAAAAAAATTTCTAAACATTTTTTAAATCTCGGTTATAGCGGTATTAATATTGTGTCTAATTGTAAAAAAGATGCTGGTCAAGAAATTGAACATTTTCATGTTCATATTTTTCCTAGGAAAAAAGCAGATGGAGCAAAGCTTGTTATGCATGAAGCTATTGTTAAGAGTGATTTGAACGAAATCTCTAAAAAGTTGAGGATGAGCTAATTTTGAAAAAAGTTATTTTATATACTGATGGAGCATGTTCTGGAAATCCTGGAATCGGAGGATGGGCTGCAATTTTAAAAAATGGAGATTATCAGAAAATTTTGAGTGGTGGGGAAAAAGATACTACTAACAATCGTATGGAGCTTTTGGGAGTTATTAATGGCTTGGAAGCCTTAAAACAACCTTGTGAGGTCGAAATTTATAGTGATTCAGCATATGTAATTAATGCCTTTTTGCAGGATTGGATATCATACTGGGTATTAAACTATTGGACTACTAAATCTAAAAAACCAGTTCAAAATGTTGAGCTTTGGAAAAGGTTGTTAGAAGCTTGTAAGCCACATCATATTAAATGGTTTAAAGTTAAAGGTCATGCCGATAATGAATTAAATAATTTATGTGATCAAATTGCACGTGAGCAAATAAGTAAAATAAAATCGTCAAATTAGCTGACGATTTTTTTTAATCTGTGTTTACTAAATTTTCATATACATATTCGTACACATTTGGAGCTTGTCTTTTCCATTTTTTATCGGCTTCTATTGCACTTTGCCTAGAAGGTGCTTTTATTTTTATTTCAAACATTGGTGTTGCAATCATAGGTTCGTAGATTCTTAAAGTTATTGTATAAGATCCATCTTCATTTTTGAGGTAAGTTGATGTATATTCTTGTGATGTTTTAACTGACATTTTATTTTTCTTCACGTAGTCTGTCATTTGTTCTCTTAGCACATAAGGTATTCTCGTGTATAATTGTGCCAAACAGTCTCTGCCCGTGTATGTTATTGAATATAATTCATCATTTTCGGCATTTTCTGTTTTATAAATGAATCCCGTTTCATTTAATTCAATTATCACAGATACACAATCCATATAACTTATCCAATCATTTTCTATTGAGCAAATGTCAAGGATTGAGTTTTTTGTTAAAGGTATTTCCATTTTTTCCATGAAAAAAAGTAAGATCAATTTTAACCTTATTTTTTCTTCATTATTAATCTCATTAGTAATAAAATTATCCATGACTAAATAATAGCAGTTTTTTTTTAATATTGCAAATTTTTTATTGTTTTTTTTTAAGTATGTGATAAAATATATAAGAGGAAATTATGGAAAAATTGTTTAGTGTTAAAAACTTTATTAATTTATGTAATGAACTTATTGAAACCAAACTTTTATTTGTTGATAAAAAAATAGAAGCTATTTTAGAAGCGATTGCAACTTCACCAGAAATTTATGAACTTTTATCAGAATGTGTAAATCAATTCAATAAAGATAAAGAGTTTGAAAAGGCTTTTACAAAAGATTCAAATGGTAACAAGGTTTTTATCATGCCTAAAGAAGAATATAAAATTTTGGCTTTGGTTTTTTGTCTCCTCGCTGATATTAAAAATGGTAAAATAGAATTTGATCAATTGGTGGCTGACTATTTTTCTGAAGAACCTGGAAAACTAACTGTAAGTTTATTTATGAAAAATGTTATAGAGCCTTTTAAAAATTTGGTTAAAGATGCCTTTCAATTGCAAGATGAATTGGAAAACAATTTAACCGAGAATTTAAATGAACAATATGGCGATAGGGAATTAACACCAGAAGAAAAGCTTAAAATTGTGCCATTCCCAATTGAGAGATCTTCAAATTATTTAAAAGATCCAACAGGTATTTGTCAAACATTTATATTAGCTAAAAATGTTGCAATAGAAATGATTGAAAGACTGAATGAAGAAAAAAGTAATCAACAAATTGAAGATGTGATTTTTATGCTTCATAGTGTTATTATTTCTTGTATAGAACAAGATTTTGACTTGCTTAATGGTCTTGTGACAGGTTTAAAATATTCTACTAAAGGGGTTAGAGTTTTAAAACATTTAATGAAGGAACTTGAAGAAATTGTTAAAGATCAAATTGATCATGAAAAGTCTAAATAAATAAAAATATAATTGCAGTCAGTATTGTTGAAATTAAACCATGTGTAATTTTTTGAACTGAAAATAACCATAATGGCATTTTCAGTTTTTTTAACATTGCCATTGATTGAAGTATTGTTGAAATGCCACCAAAACTAATTAAAAAACTACATGTTAATGTGGCAACAAATATTGTCAAATTTGAAGCTTCTATGCACCCTTTGGTTAATTCAATTATCCCTTTAGCTAAGGGTATTAATGAAGATGGGAGTAAGTTTATTATAGGAGATATCATTTCAATCAAGATAAAAAAAAGACAAATTATTGCTCCAACCGATAAAACACTTTGCACAGAATTTAAAACTATATCTCCAAAAGAAGCTTGTCCTTTATCTTTTTTTACATTATCAAGCTTAACTTTTTCGTCTTTAATTTTTATACCCCTATATATTAGTCCATTTAATAAAGCCCCTAAAACATGAGAGATGAAAAGAATGAGCCCTATTTTAGCGCTATTCATTAAAAGGGCACCAACTGTTCCTATGATAAACATTGGCCCAGAATTAGAACAAAAACTGCACATCTTATATGCTTCATTTTTTGATATTTTTCCATTCTCATAAAGGTCGGCAGTCATTTTTGCGCCAACGGGGTATCCAGCCAATATACTCATAAAATAAATGTAACTCGCACAACTTGGTACTTTATATAATTTCATCATAGTTTTTGAAAATGGTTTAGTAAAAATTTCCATAGTGTCCAAATCAATTATTAATTTTGTTAAAATCATAAATGGGAGCAAACAAGGTAAAACATTAAATGTCCATGCGGATATTCCGTCTAATGCAACCGCAATATATTTTTTTGCATTAATTGATAATATTATAATAATCATTAGTATTATTAATGATGTTAAAATTTTTATTTTTTTCAAAAATCACCCCTAAAGCATTTGACAGATATAGGACATTTTTATATACTACTTCTTATCTAATAAATAATATTAATAAGGAAATATTTTTATGTTTGATGTAAAAAGATTATATTCTAGAGCAAGAGCTAAAAATAAGACAATCGTCTTTCCAGAAGCTGGATTTTGCGATAAGATAATAGAAGCTGTTAAAATTTTAAAAAAGAAAAAAATTTGTAATGTTATTTTGATCGGTGATGAAAGCAGCTTGGTCATAAGAGATAAATCTTTGTTAGATTTTACTATAATGAATCCTAAAACTAGTTCATTAAAAAATAAATTAGTTAAACATCTTTTTTCAAAAAGAAAAGATAAAGGCATGACTATGGAAGAAGCAGAAAAGCTGGTTTTGGATCCCTACTATTTTTCCACCTTGCTGGTAGATTTGAATATAGCTGATGGTATGGTTGCTGGTGCAGCTTCTTCAACTGCAAGGGCAATTAAACCCGCTCTTCAAATTATTAAATCTAATAAAAAAGATGGGAAAGTTTCTTCTTCATTCTTTATATATGGGAAAAACAAATTTTTAAAAAATAAATGTTTGATTTTGGCTGATTGTGGTTTGATTGAAAATCCTACTGCTGATCAATTGGTTGAAACAGCAAATCAAAGTGTTGATACAGCCAAAATGCTTGGATTAGATGAAATGAACTTAGCATTTTTATCTTATTCAACTAAGGGTAGTGCAAAAGGTGAATTAGTTGAAAAAGTGAAAAAAGCTGCGAATAAATTTAATAGACCTGCTGTTATAAGCGATGGAGAATTACAACTGGATGCAGCGTTAAGCCCAGAAGTTGCTGAAACAAAAATGCCTGGTGGAAAACTTAAAGGGAATGCTAACATTTTAATTTTCCCCGATTTAAATTCAGGGAACATAACATATAAAGCTATACAATTGTTTGGAAATTTAAATGCCATTGGGCCAATAGTTCAAGGCTTAAAAAAACCAGTAAATGATTTGTCGAGAGGCTGTTCGGTTCAAGATATAGTCACATTAAGTGCGATTACTGCACTTCAAGCAAAGGAGAATACAAAATGAAAATTTTAATAATCAATGCAGGAAGTTCATCAATAAAATTTCAATTATTTGAAATGGAAAATGAAAAGGTTATAGCTAAAGGTGCTTGCCAAATGATTGGTCTTGCTGACCCGTTTATTGAATTTAAGGCAAATGGGAGAGAAATAATAAAACACCTTCCTATGAAAGATCATACTCAGGCTCTTGAAGCAGTCCTCGATACACTTTTGAATAGTGAGCTTGCTGTTATTAAATCGTTTGACGAAATTTCTGCTGTCGGTCATCGATGTGTGCAAGGTGGCTGGTTATATAGCGAAAGCGTTTTAATTACAGATGAAGTTATTGAAAATCTAAAGAAAACAAAAGATATTTCTCCTCTTCATGCAGAAGCAAATATCGCCGGCATGGTGGGGTGCAGAAAGGTTATGCCTAATACACCACAAGTTGTTGTATTTGATACTGCTTTCCATTCAACAATGCCTGAAAAAGCATTTATGTATGGAATCAAATATGAGGATTATGAAAATTTCCATGTTAGAAAATACGGCTTTCATGGAACAAGCCACAGATATATTTTAGGAGAAACTGCAAAAATAATGGGGAAAGATCCAAAGGATATTAAAATTGTTTCTTGTCATATCGGCAACGGATCTTCTATAACGGCTATATCAGGTGGGAAAAGCATTGATACTTCAATGGGATTTACTCCTTTAGAAGGTGTTATGATGGGAACTAGGTCTGGTGACATAGATCCTACAGTAGTGGCTTTTTTGGCTGATAAAAAAAATAAAACAGCATCTCAAATTATAGATTATTTAAATAAAGAGTCTGGTGTGATGGGTATTTCAGGTGTTTCAAGCGATATGAGAGAACTCAACGATGCAATTCAGAAGGGAAACGAAAGGGCAAAATTGGCATTGGACATGATGTGTTATAGAATTACTAAACATGTTGGTGCAATGTTAACTGTTCTCAATGGTGCTGATGCTATAGTTTTCACAGCAGGGATTGGGGAAAATCAAGAAGATCTTAGAGAAAAAGTTTTGGATAGTTTATCTTTTGTTGGAGTTAAATTTGATAGAGAAAAAAATAACCATTTACCAAGAGGGACTGTTGAAGAAATTTCAACGCCTGATTCAAAGATAAAGGTTTATAGAATACCTACTAATGAGGAACTTTTAATTGCTAGAGATACTGTAGAAGTTGCTAAATTAAATAATTAATATATTTTTCAATGTTAAATAAAATTTTGCTTGACAAAGTTTAGTTAAATAAATATAATTGAAAAGAATGTAGAAATTTTAAGGAGGATATCATGGCTGTTCCAAAGGGAAAAGTTTCAAAAGCAAGAAGAAACTCAAGAAATTCCGCTAATTTTAAGGCAAACGCACCAACTTTAGTTGAGTGCCCACAATGTCACGAGCTTAAAGCTCCACATGCAGTTTGTAAAAAATGCGGAGTTTATAAAAACCAAACTGTAATTAAAACCGACAAAAAGGAAAATAAGTAAAATTTCAAAATATTAGTTGTCTTATGTGATAATACATACTATATATTGTGATATTAAAATAAGTAAAATTACTTTACTTATTTTTTTTATTTTGATAAAATATCTCAGTAGATTTAATGAGGTTTTTATGAAAATTGTTGTAGATGCTTTTGGTGGAGATAATGCTCCTAAAGAAATTGTCGAGGGTGCATTATTGAGTTTGCAAAAACATGATGATCTTGAGATTATTTTGTGTGGTGATAAATTAACTCTTGAAAAGCTTCTTGAAAATAGATATGCTAATAGAGTTACAATTGAACATGCTCCAGATATTATATCAAATGATGATACTCCCACTGAGGCAATTAGGAAAAAAGATAACTCTTCTCTTGTTAAAGCTTTTGATATTTTAAAAAATAATGATGATGTTATTGCTTTGGTTTCAGCAGGCTCTACAGGAGCAATTTTAACTGGAGCTATAATGAAGATTGGTAGAATTAAGGGAATATCTAGGCCTGCTCTTGCTCCTATTTTACCTACAAAGCTTCCAAACAAAGATGTCCTTCTAATTGACAGCGGGGCTAATGTAGACTGTAAACCAATTAATTTGCAACATTTTGCTTTAATGGGAAGTGCGTATTATTCCATTTTATATGGTGTCGAAAATCCAAAAGTGGGGTTACTTTCTAACGGCGTGGAAGAACATAAAGGAAATGAATTAACTAAAGAGGCTTTCCCTTTGCTCAAAAGTTCACCAATTAACTTTATTGGGAATGTCGAAGCTCGTGAATATATGTCAGGGAATATTGATGTTATGGTTGCCGAAGGTTTTGCTGGTAATGTCCTTCTTAAATCTTCAGAGGGAGCAGTTTTGGCAGTTCTTTCTTTACTTAAACGATCTATTAAATCCCATTTTCTTAGCAAACTTGGTGCTATTTTTATGTCTAAGACTTTTAAAGAATTGAAAAACAGAATTGATGTTTTAGGCAAGCATGGGGGGTCTCCTTTCTTAGGTTGTAAGAAACTTGTAATGAAAAATCACGGCTCTTCTAATAGAAATAATATCGCTTCTTCTATTGAACAAGCCATTTTACTTTATAATAACAAACTGATTCAAAAAATTGAAAAAGCAATTGAGGTGACGAATGCAAACTCTTGAAGACAAAATAGGATATAAGTTTGCTGATAAAACATTGCTGACAAGGGCATTAACTCATTCATCTAAGTCTGCTAAAAATTATGAAAGATTGGAATTTCTTGGTGATAGTATTTTAGATTTTCTTGTGGGGGAATACTTATTCAGAAATTCAGATAAAGACGAAGGATTTCTTACAGTTGTGAGAAGCCATTTTGTTTCAGAAAACTATCTTTGCTCTATTTTTGATAAACTCGATTTATCTGAAAATGTTATCAGAGGTAAAAGTTTAACGGGACAACTTTCAAAAGCTGTTAAGGCTGACATTATTGAAGCTATTATTGCGGCAATTTATCTGGATAGTTCCCTTCAAACTGTTAATGATTTTATTGAGAAAAATTTTGATCTTAAAAATTTTAATGACATTAAAAATACTAATTTTAAAAGCAAATTGCAAGAACTTGTTCAAGCAGGTTTTAAATGTGCTATTAAGTATGATACTGTCAAAATCGAAAATGGTTTTCTTGCTTCCTTTTATATGGATGAAGATTTAATCGCATCAGCAGAGGGAGTGGATAAAATTTCAGCAGAACAAAATTGTGCCGAAAAAGCTATTAAAATTTTGTTTAAAGATAACTAATGAATTTAAAAGGATTTTTATATGATATTAAAAAAGATTGAAATGGCTGGATTTAAATCTTTCGCCGACAGGACTATTATTGAATTTAATGACGGTTTCACTGCTATTGTGGGGCCTAATGGTTGTGGTAAAAGTAATGTCGCCGATGCTATTCGTTGGGTTTTAGGGGAACAGAAGGTTAAAGATTTGCGTGCTGATAACATGCAAGATGTCATTTTTAATGGAACCGAAAAACGAAAAAGTTTGTCATACTGTGAAGTTTCGTTACATTTTGATAATTCAACTCGTTATTTTGATTTCGATTATGATGAACTTATTATTACTAGAAAGCTTTATCGTTCGGGAGAAAGTGAATATCTTATAAATAAAAATACATGTTTACTTAGAGATATAACAAATTTGTTATATAACAGTGGTTTGGGTAAAAGTGGCTATTCTATTGTGGGACAAGGTAAGGTTACTGAAATTGTTGAGAGTAAGCCTGAAAGTAGGCGAGCAATGTTCGAAGATGCCGCAGGAATTGCTAAATATAAAAAGGAAAAAACTGACGCAGAGAGAAAACTCGAAGTCGCAAGACAAAATTTAGATAGAGTTGGTGATATCCTTCTTGAAATTGACAGACAAATGGGCCCTCTTAGAAAACAAGCCGAAAATGCTAAAAAATATTTAGATTTTAAAAACGATTTAAAAGATTTAGAAGTTAATGCCTATGTTTATCAATACGAAAATGCCAATGAGTTTAAAAATAAAATTAGAGGCAAGCTTACTGCCATTAATGAAGAACTTTCTTTAAGAGAAAACGATCTTAAAGAGGCAAGTGATAAATATGATCAGTCGATGTCTAAACTTTCTAATTTTGACGCTTCTCTTTCTGCCATCAATGCTAAAATCTTAGAATTAACAGTTAATCTTGAAAAGCAAGAAGGAGAGACCAAGATCGCCAGGGAAAGAATCCTTTTTACTCAAAAAGAAAATGATAGGCTTAATTTAGATATAAGCAATGCTCAAAAATTTATTGATGCAGCAAATGAGCAGTTGCAGACCAAAACTAAGGAACTTTCCAATCTTCAACAAAAGCTTTCTTCTCTAGAATTAAGTTTTAATGAGTTATCAGAAGAATACAATAATTCTGCAAAACAGATTGAAATAATCGAAATAGAAGCAGGGAAATCTCAAAAAGAGTTTATACAGGCCCTTGGTTCTTTGTCTGATGTTAAAAGCTCTATTTCAAAATATGCAACTGAAAAAGAATTACTCTCATCTAGTTTTGATAATCTAATTAAACAAATTGACGAGGAAAACTCTAAAAGACAGGATTTAGAAATTTCTTGTAATTCACTTAAAGAAAAAATAGAAGTTAATTCTCAAAAAATTCAAAATTTAAATTCAGAAAAAACTTTATTATCAGGTAAAGTAGCTTCATTACAGCGTCAACTTCAAGATTTTGAAACAAACAGACAAAATAAGACAACCGAATTGAAAGTTTTTGAAAATCGCTTAAAGCTTCTTTCAGAAATGCAAGCAGAATTTGAAGGTTATAACTATGCAGTAAAAAAATTATTAAAACTTAATGCTCAAGGTACTGAAATTTCTAAAAATATTGTTGGTGTGGTTGCGTCTTTGATTAAAGTCCCTGAAAAATTTGAAACTGCCATTGAGGTTGCTCTCGGCTCTTCTGTTCAAAATATTGTTACTTATGATGAAAACGGGGCTAAGGAACTTGTTGATTATCTTAAATCTAATAATTTCGGCAGAGCAACCTTTTTGCCAATTTCTTCAATGAAGAGAAGATCTGTAAATGTCGAAGGTATATCGAATTTAAAGGGATATATTGGTATTGCTAGTGAGTTAATTAATTTTGATAAAAAGATTGATAATGTCATCTCTGGGCTTTTAGGAGGGACTATTATTGTTGAAAAGCTTATTGATGCTATTGAAATTTCTAGAAAATCAGGTTTTGCCTTTAAAATTGTTTCTCTTGAAGGAGATGTTATCAACCCTCAAGGTTCTATAACAGGGGGAAGTAAGAAAAGTGAAGCTGTGGGCATAATGAGCAGAGAGAGAGAAATTGATACTTTGAAAAACGAAATTCAAAATCTTTCTTCTTTCTTGCAAAATATCCAACAAGAAAAAAAATCTCTGGAAGACGAATTTAAATTAAATAATGAAAAATTTGATAATTTGAATAAATCTTTATCTTCTTTAACTGTGGAAATATCTGCTGATAAAGTCAAATTAGAGTCACAATCAAATTTACTAAATGAAATTTTAGCCGATATAAATTTACTTGAAATGGAAAAAAACTCGGTTTCTAACAAATTAAACCTTGTTTCTGCTGAATATGATAAAACCGCATTATTACAAAGTGCTTTAAGTGGTAATGAAACCGATGCAAATGCTGTAATGGAGGAAAGAAGAAAACTATCAGAGAAATTGCGTAAAGATAGAGAAAATTTAAGCGCTAATTTAACATCTGTTAAAGTTGAGATCGCTTCAACAAAATCTAATATCTCTTCTGTTAAAGCTGATATTATAAGATTGGAAAATGAAATCGGATCTCAGAAAGAAAATCTTCACTTAATTTCTTCTCATTTGCAAGACAATTTGGTTTTCATTGATTCCGCTGAAAATATGATTAAACAAAAATTGGCCGCTGCTCCTTCAAGTGCCGTTAAAGAAGAATTAAATTCTTTAACTGATAAACAAAAAAAGACTGAACAAGAAAAAATCAATTTGTCGGCTTTAATTAGAGATTTAGATTTACAAAAAACTTCTATAATGGAAAACATAAGTTCTATCAATGACCGTAAATTTAGAGAGGAAATGAATCTTTCTAAAGTTGATACCGATATTGAAAATATGCAAGAAAGAATTTTTGAAGAATATTCTCTTAGCTACAATGATTGTTTAGGTTTTAAAAGAGCTGATTTTGATATTAAAATTGCCATGCCTGAAATAGCTAGAATTAAAAAATCTATCAGTGCTTTGGGCCCTATTAATGTTAATGCAATTGAAGATTGTTCGGCACTTCTTGAAAGATATAACACTTTATCAACTCAATCTGATGATTTGAAAAAGGCAGAAGAAGATTTGACAAAAATTATCAAAGATTTGTCTTCAATCATGGTTGAAAAGTTTACTAGCGAACTTGAAAAAATTAATGATAGTTTTAAAATAACTTTTAAAGAGCTTTTTGGTGGTGGGAATGCTATGCTTGAACTTGTTGACCCAGAAAATCCATTAGAAAGTGGAGTTGAAATTTTTGTCCAACCTCCTGGTAAAAAAATTCAGAATATGTCCCTTTATTCTGGTGGAGAAAAGTCTCTTACAGCTATGGCTCTCATTTTTGCTATACTTAGAATCAAACCACTGCCTTTCTGTCTGTTTGATGAAGTTGAAGCTGCTCTCGATGATTCAAATGTTGAAATCGTAGATAAATATCTTAAAAAACTTTCTGATTCAACTCAATTTATTCTGATAACTCACAAAAAACCTACAATGGAATATGCTGAAGCTCTTTTCGGTGTCACAATGGAAGAAAAAGGTGTTAGTAAAATTGTTTCGGTTAAACTTTCAGATGCTATTAAGCAAGCAGAGGTGGAATAATGGGATTATTTAAAAAAATCGCGCACGCCTTAAAAAAAACAAGAGAGGCTTTTGCAAGAAAAATTGATACTATTCTTAGCCATGGAGAATTAGATGATAATTTTTATGATGATTTAACAGACATCCTTATTTCTTGTGATATGGGAGTTAATACTTCATTTGAAATAGTTGATGAGCTTAGAATTTTTGCTAGAAAAAATAAAATCAGAACTTCTGATGATGTTAGAAAAGCTTTAAAAAGTATTTTAATTTCTATGCTTAATAATGCTCCAAAATTAGATTTTTCTTTTCCTTCTGTTATCACTATTATAGGTGTTAACGGTGTCGGCAAAACAACAACTATCGGTAAACTCGCAAAGTATTTTTCGGATTTAGGTAAAACTGTTACTTTAGTCGCAGGTGATACTTTTAGAGCTGCAGCAAGCGAGCAACTTACTTTATGGGCTAGCCGTTCAAAGACAAGAATTATCAAACATGCAGAAGGAGCAGATGCCGCTGCTGTCGTTTATGATGGGATCGCAAGCGCTAAGGCGAAATCAACAGATGTTCTTATTATTGATACTGCTGGAAGGCTTCATACAAAAACAAATTTAATGGAAGAATTAAAGAAAATTAATAAAGTTATAAATAGAGAGTATCCAGAGGCACAAAAATTATCTTTTATTGTTCTTGATGCTACTACAGGACAAAATGCTCTCAATCAAATTTCAGCATTTAATGAGTTTGTTCCAATTGACGGTATTGTTCTTACAAAATTAGATGGGACTGCTAAAGGTGGAGTTGTTATTGCCATTGAAAAAGATTTAAACAAACCTGTGGTTTTTATTGGGACGGGAGAAGGAATTGATGATATTGAAATCTTTGATGCTGAAAACTTTGTAAATGAATTATTTTAAAAAAAAATATGTACAAGCAAAATTCGGTAAATTTCGACATATACATTTCTCTATAAGGAGTTGTGTTGTGTTTGAAAGTTTACCGTTTTTTTTAAGCAAATTGCGTTGTTTTACTGCTTTCGTAAATAATACTGAGGGATTTCCCAAACCTTTATCTAAAGAAAAAGAAAGAGAATTGCTTGTTGCTTTTCATGAAAAAAACGATTCTAGAGCTAGATCTAAATTAATTAACCATAATCTTAGGCTTGTTTCTCATATTGTTAAGAAATATGCTGGATCTGTTTCTATTGAGGTAGACGATCTTATTTCTGTTGGAACTATAGGATTAATAAAAGCAATTGATTCTTTTAAATATGAAAAAGGCGCTGGCCTAGCAACTTATGCTTCAAAATGTATTGATAACGAAATTTTAATGTTGATTAGAGTTAATAAAAAACATAAAGATACAATTTCTTTGTCTAGTAAGTTCGCTTCCGATAAGGAAGGAAATGAAGTTTTGTTGATGGATGTTTTAGAGTCTGATGAAGATGAAGTAGAAGATGCAGTTTCTTCAAGTTTTTTAATGGAAAAAATTAATCAATCTATCGAAAAGCATCTTTCTAAAAGAGAAAAGGAAATTTTAAATAAAAGATATGGGCTTAATGGTGAAAAAATTTATACCCAAAAAGAGTTAGCTGAAAAAATGGGTATTTCAAGAAGCTATGTTTCAAGAATTGAAGCCAAAGCCCTTGATCTCATAAAAGACGATTTAGCCAAAAATTATTATGATAAAATTTAAAATAAGTTGCTAATTAAATTTTTTTATTGTATTATTTTATTGAATAGAGGTTATTTTGGTTAAAGAGAAATTTTATGATGTTGTTAATAGATTGATACTTCCACTATTTACAGGTTCTCAACTTATAGGGGAAGAGGAATCTAATGCCAGAGAAGCAGAAGTCGCTTTAGGAAAACAAAATTCTCTTTTAATAAAACCAAATAAAATGTCAGATTATAGGTTGATTATAAAACGTGGAAGAGCTTTTCAAACTTTTGAAATTAATCTATTAAAAAATATTTTAAAAGAAATTGATACTGTAAATGAAGCAGAGTATCTTGATCCCACTTATGAACTAACTTTACAAGAAAAAGCAATTGAAAAAGCCATTTGTGATAGTATAGCTCTTACAGCTTCATCGACTATGCTTGGTTTGGTTACTTTTCTTAATAGATGGAGTAATAGAACCTATGAAGGTAAAAAAATTAATTTTGGCATTATCCTTAATTTAAATGATACTGATGAAGAACTTTCCCTTCATTATAAAAATATTTTGTCTACCGATTTCTTTGCCTTACTTTCAGACGGTAAAAGCTCCTTTGTTGAATTTAATCGAGACGGATATTTAATGGGGTATGTTTCTTTGTCTAAAATTAGAAATTATTCTTCAACTGCACCAAATGAATTTAATTATGTTGCAAAATATTGTGGAGAAAAAAAAGTCGGCATAGCTTTAACAGAAAACGGAGATCTTTTAATATTTAAAAATCGAACTCTCATGTTTGCAAAAAGAAGAGGGAAATGGAATATTTATAGCCATGAAGAAGTTATTCAGCTTTTGGGATACCGAAGTCCTCATTCTTTAAAAGAAATTAGAAGAGCGATTTATCTTTCTGCTATTGACTGTTCTTTTAAATATTCAGGAGGTATCATAATTTATTTAAAAAAAGATTCAGCCTCTTTAGCTCTTTCCCATGTCGATGCAAGAGATATTGTTTCAGAAAAATATTACAAATTAAAAAAAGAAATTGAACTCGAAGAAGCCGATAAACTTTATAATCTTTCTTCAGCTCAAAAAACAAAGGATTTTTATTCTTGTGATTATGAAGAATTTTTATTGAAAAATAAATGTTACAAGACACAATGTCTTAAACAAATTATTGAAGGTAAAAAATTTCATGAACTAGGCAGAAAACTAAGAGAAGAAATTATCGCCATGGATGGAGCAACTATTATTGATTTTGATGGTACTGTCATTGCTGTTGGAGCGATTTTAAAAATTGAAGCTCGAAGTTTAAGTGGCGGGGGAAGATTAGCTGCAGCAATTGACTTGGCTAAATATGGAGTTTCTATTAAAATTTCTCAAGATGGAATTATTCAAGGCTTTTCATCAGATAAGAAAAATCCTAAATCTAAACTTTTATTCACAGTTAGTTGATTGTTGACAAATCTTTATAAAATTGTTAAAATGTTATCGTCAGTTAAACATGTGGTCGCAGTTTGCTGTTAATATGCAAAGTGAGGAAAGTCCGAGCATCATAAGACAGAGTGCCAGTTAACGGCTGGTGAAGGCGACTTCAAGGAAAGTGCAACAGAAATAAACCGCCCGTAAGGGCAAGGGTGGAAAGGTGAGGTAAGAGCTCACCGGAATTGTGGTAACATAATTCGCTCTGTAAACCCCACTCGATGCAAGGTTAAGTGAGAACTATGCGAGTCTTACGTGTTCTCCAAAAACACCGCTTGAACCTTTTGGCGACAAAAGGTCTAGATAGATGACCACATAATACAGAACTCGGCTTATAGTTTAACTGATTTAAGCAAACTTTTAGGTTTGCTTTTTTTATTTTAGTCTAAAATTAATTTATGAAAACAAAAAATTATATTTTTAATATGACCAGTTTGATTATTAACCGATTAAAATTTCATGCCCCGTATTGTGAAGCAGAGGATATTGATTTTGAAAAAATTATTGAGGCAGGAGTAGATCCAACTCTTCCTGTTTTTGTTTTTGAAAAACCTTTGACTAAAATTATGATTAAGTGCTTTAAAAATGCTAAAAAAAACATGAAATTTAATCTTGTGGTGCCTTATGCTTTAACTAAAAAAATAAAAGATCTTGATGTTATAGCATCATGTGAAAAAGAAATAAAAAAATTAAACATTAATTATAAATCTGGTTTAAAATTTGATTTGCTAAATCAAGAAAATTTTATCAGAATTAATAGCAATGAAATCGATAAAACTTTGAACGGCTTTTTTCTTGAAAGTTTTAAGATTATTGATGATGTTAGTTGTTTTACACGTGAATTTATGCTTTCTGGGAATAATGTTTTTGCAGAATTTTTGAATACAAGTTCAGATAATAAAGAAATTGATTTTGAAATAAATTTTAATTTAGGTAAAGGTTATTTTAATTTTTTAAGACATCAAAATTGCATTGAGATTGTTAATCTTTTTAGTCTTGAAAAATTGTTTTTTAACTTTTCTTCTAATGTAAATAAATTTTTATTTTCTTGTGTTGATGGCGTTGAGAATTCATCTTATGCAAGGATTTATTTAAAATCAAAAATAATTTTAAAGCCCAAACAAAAGAAGTCATTCTTTTTCAATTTAGGATCAAATAAATTCTTACTTCATAATCGAGATGAAATGGATTTTTTTATGACATTAGCAGATAAAAAAAATAAAGAAAAATTTGACGTCCAAATTATATCAAATAATAAATGCGAGCAAAGACTTTTAAATAATGTTTTACCAAAAAAAATTTATATGGCTTGGCTTTTACGCCAACATGATATTGAAAGTGAGAAGAGATATATAAATTTAAAAGAAAAATTTGTTATTAAAAAAAATGATCAATATTTTTTGCAAAATACTTCTCAATTGAATGAGTTAAAACTTTTCAATGGTTCTGATTATAAAGTAATTTATATAATAAAAAATGCTGATTTTTTTGGCAAACCTTATTTGCAAATTGGGAATACTAAATATATTGATAAAAAAACCCTTTCTTTTAAGGAAATTTCAAGCAAAAATCAGTCAATTTATGTTTCTTAATAAAATTCTTCTATTTCCCTTTATTTATAAGCTTAAAACCTTACTTATGTTTAATTTTAAAATTTTATTATAATTCTTGTTTATTTTTTGTGGTTGTGATATAATTTCCTTATGGAAAATTTGAATCCACCACTTGCAGAAAGGATGCGACCACTTTCACTTGATGAATTTTATGGTCAAGATCATATAGTTGGTAAAGGCAAGTTGCTTCGAAGGGCTATCGAATTTGGCAATGTCGGTAGTATGATATTTTTTGGCCCCCCAGGGACTGGCAAAACAACCTTGGCTCAAATCATCGCTAAAACGCTTGACGCCGACATTGAAAGGTTGAACGCTGTTGCTAGTGGAGTCGCTGATGCAAAAGCTATTATTGAAAAAGCAAAAAAAAATAAATTACTATTTGGTAAAAATACATATTTGTTGTTAGACGAATGCCATAGATGGAGCAAAAGTCAAAGCGATTGTGTGTTAGAAGCCATTGAAAAGGGAGATATTTTTTTTATTGGGTCTACCACCGAAAACCCTTATACCTCTATGACAAAAGCTATTGTCTCACGTTGCAGAGTGGTTGAACTTAAACCACTTTCTAGGATGGATATAAAAAAGGTGTTGATACGAGCTTTAAGAGATGAAGAAAAAGGCCTTGCTATTCTGCCAATTGAAATTGACGATGAAGCTTTAGATTATTTGGCCGAAGTTTCATCAGGTGATGCAAGAACTGCTTTAAATGCTTTGGAACTTGCTGCAAACACAACCCCTTTAAATAAAAATAAAAAAATCATAATAGATAAACAGGTTGTTTCTGAGTGCCTCGATCGTAAACCTTTGTCTATCGATATTGATAACTATTACGATTTACTTTCTGCTTTTTGTAAAAGTTTAAGAGGGAGTGATGCTGATGCAGGTTTATTTTATGCGCAGAGACTTATAGAAGCTGGTTGTGACCCTTTGATTTTGGCTAGAAGAATGATAGCTCATGCTTCCGAAGATATAGGTATGGCTGATTCAAACGCTTTATTAATGGCAATATGTGCTCATTATGCAGTTAAAAATATAGGTTTGCCTGAAGCTATGTTAAACTTGTCTCATGCAATTATTTATCTTTGTGAGGCCGAAAAATCCAACTCAGTTTTGATTGCTATGCATAAATCAAAAGACGATGCGATAAATTTGAGAGATGATTTTGTTCCTAATCATTTAAAAAATCATCCTTCTATAAATAAAGATGGGCATGGTGCATATAAATATCCTCATGATTTTGGTGGTTATTGTAAACAACAATATTTGCCTGATTCAATAAAAGATCACATTTATTATCAACCAGGACAAAATGGTAGAGAAAAAAATATTATTAGAAAAAAGTTTAAAGGAGATAAATAATTATGTTTAGTAAACGCAGCGATGGAATTAAAGTTAAAAAACTTGACCCTGTTATGAAAGCAGAATCATTCTTTCTTCCAACAAGAGAAGGGTCCCAAAATTTTATGACAATTGACTTTAGATGTGAAGCAATTGATGATTTTATTTCGAAACAACGTAAATTGGGAAATTCTTATACTTATACTCATGTTATGATGGCATCTTTGGTCAGATTACTTTATTTACGTCCAAAATTGAACTATTTCATAAACCATAATGTTGCATATGAGCATAAAGACATTTCTATAAGTATGGTCGTCAAAAAAAAGCTTACCGAAGAGTCAGAAGATGTCGATCTTAAATTTCATTTTACCGGTAGAGAAAGTTTGCCAGAAATAAAGGAGTATGTTGATAAATTAATAGCAGATAATGTGTCAGAAGATTCAGTTTATGGAACTACTAAGGGCGCAGATATTTTGGGCAAACTTCCAAATTGGCTTTTTAGATTTGCTTTAAAAGTTATAAGGTGGCTTGACAGACATAATATGTTGCCTAAATCACTCATTGAAGCGAGTTGTTTCCATTCAAGTTTATTTTTGACTAATCTTAAATCTATTAAACTTGATGCTATTTATCATCATCTTTATGAGTTTGGTACTGCCAGCTTGTTTATTGCAATGGGAAAAGAAAAGATCGCACCTGTTGTTGAGAAAAATAAAGAATTGAAATTGGGAAAAGTTATGAGCGTTGGTATTACTATGGATGAAAGAATTGCCGATGGATTTTATTTCGCAAAATCTTTAAGATTATGGAAGGATATTTTTGAAAACCTCGATTGCCTGCTTACTTCAATGCCTGATGATGGTTCTAAGAAAATGATTATTAAAAAACGAAAAAAGAAAGCAAAAAAATCAAAAGTAAAAACAGTTAAAATGAAAAAAGAAAAAACTAAAAAAGATAAACAAGATAAAGCCTTAATTCTTTTGAAAAAGAAGCAAGAGAGAGAAGAAAAAGCTAAATTAAAAGAAGAAAAAGAAAAACTTAAAGAAGAAAGAAAAATTCTCAAATTTGAAAAAAAACATAAGAAGGAGGCATAATGAAAAGATTAATTTATTTTATTTTATCTATTTGTGTTATCGCTTATGTGGGGTTAATGATCTATGTGGCCGCTGTGCCAAACTTTGCTTCATTAGGCACAGCAGGTGAAGTTTTAAGGTATGTTTCAATGTATGGAGGAGTGGCCCTTTTGGTTGCTTTCGCTATAACTAATTTTACAGGTAATATTTTTAAAATTTTACTTCTAATTTTACTTATACTTGTTACAGCTTTCTATGTTTTTGTTGTAGCTTTCCCAGATTACTTTGCAGATTTGTTTGGTCTTACCGAAGCTTTAATTTCTTAAGGAGAGATTTGTGAAAAAAACGATTATCATTGACGGTAATTCTTTAGCAAACAGAGCTTTTTATGCTCTTCCATATTTAACTGACACCAAAGGGAATCCTTCAGGTGCTGTTTTTGGGTTTGTCAATATTTTAATAAAATTAATTACTGAAGAAAAACCTGATGGTATTATTGCTGCTTTTGACCATGCAAAAAAGACTTTTAGAAATGAACTTTTTAAAGATTATAAAGCAACAAGAAAAGAAACTCCAATAGAATTAAGAGAACAATTTCCTGTTATAAAAAATCTTTTAAAAGAAATGGGTATACTTGTTATTGAGCAAGAAGGAATCGAAGCTGACGATATTATAGGAACGGTGGTTAAATCTTTAAAAGGTTCAAAAATTATTTTGTCTGGGGATAGAGATTTGTTGCAGTTAATATCGCAAGACACACAAGTTTGGCTTACCATTAAAGGGGTAAGCCAAGTCAGTAAAATTGGGTTAAAAGAATTAAAAGATAATTATGGGATTTTACCAGAGCAATTGACCGATTTGAAAGGTCTGATGGGGGATTCTTCTGATAATATTCCAGGGGTGTCAGGCATCGGCGAAAAGACTGCTCACAAATTAATAGAAGAATATTACAATTTAGATGGTGTTTATTCTAATTTAAATTCTATTTCAGGCAAATTAAATGAAAAGCTTTTAATAGGAAAAGAAATGGCTTATTTATCTAAAAAATTGGCCACAATTAAAACAGATGCTCAATTAAATGTTGATTTTAATAACAATTCATACATTTTTCCTTTTAACGAAAATATAAAAAAGAGTTTTGAGTTGTTCGGATTTAACAGTCTTTTAAAAAAGAACGATTTGTTTTCAGATTTAAATATTGTGCAGGAAAAAATAAGAATTCAATTAAATTCTAAAAATGATATTTTTGAGCTCATCAAAAAAATAGAAACACAAATAGCCTTTGATTTGGAAAATATGGAGTTTTCTATAAAAAGTGGGGAAATTTATTTTCTCAATCCCACAATAGATATGTTTTCTGATTTCATTTCTTTAAATGAAGTTATTGATATCCTAAAACCTATTTTTGAAAATTGTAATATTTTAAAAATTATAAAATCATCTAAGAATGTTTTACATTTTTTGGATAAATTAAATATTCAATTAAACAATTTTTTTGATATTGGTCTTGCTAATTATTTAATACATGTGGGAGAATCTGTTACTGATTTATCAAATTCTTGCGACGATTTCTTTGTGCTTAAAACTTCGTTAGAAAAAGAACTGAAAAGTTTAGATTTAGATTATTTATATTTTAATTTAGAACTTCCTTTATCAAGAGTTTTATTTGAGATGGAAAAAACTGGTTTTAAAATTGATGAAAAAGCGTTAAATGAATTGAATTCTGTCTTTTCATCTAAAATCCTAGATTTACAAAATGATATTATTGATTTGGCCGGTGAAGACTTCAATATTAACTCTCCTAAGCAAGTTGCTTCAATCTTATTTGATAAATTAGGACTTAAATCTTATAATAATAAAAAAAGATCCACTAGCATTGATATTTTGAATGATATCAAATGGCAACACCCCATAATTGAAAAAATTATATCTTATCGTAAGTATCAAAAACTAAAATCAACATACATCGATGTCTATTTAAAAATTATTTCTTCAACTGGGGATATAATCCATACCAACTTTAATCAAACTCTTACAAATACGGGAAGAATTTCAAGCACAGATCCTAATCTTCAAAATATACCTGCAAATGACGAAGAAGGGAAAGTTTTGAGAAAAATCTTTATTTCAAAATTTGATAACGGAAAGATTTATAGCGCAGATTATAATCAAATTGAATTGAGACTTTTGGCTGATATGTCTGGTGAAGAAAAATTAATTGAAATATTTAAAAATAATCAAGATGTCCATGTAATGACAGCATGCCAAATTTTCAATGTTTTACCTGAACAAGTTACTCAAAAGATGAGAAGGGAAGCTAAGGCTGTTAATTTCGGAATAATTTATGGTATAAGTGACTATGGCTTGTCACAAAATATTCGAGTCGCTAGAAAAGAGGCTAAAAATTATATAGATTCTTATTTTGAAAATTTCCCGAAAGTTAAAGAGTTTTCTGAAAAAAATATCGCTTTTGCAAAAGAATATGGATTTATTAAAACTAAGTTTGGAAGAATTAGACATATACCCGAAATTAAATCATCAAATTTTAATATTAAAAGTTTCGGCGAAAGAGTGGCTATGAATATGCCTTTGCAAGGAACTGCTTCTGATATTATTAAGTTTAGTATGCTTAATGTTTCAAACCAACTGAAAAAAATGAAGTTAAAATCACAGCTTATTTTACAAATTCATGATGAACTTGTGTTAGACGTTTTCCCAGGAGAAGAAAACTTGATTGAAAATTTGTTGCACGATACCATGGAAAAGTGGATTAATCTTAATGTGCCTTTGCCTATTTCTATTAAATTTGGTGAAAATTTGTTTGATTGTAAATAAATTATAAAATTTATTTGACGAAACTTTATTTAAAATGGTATAATTCTCTTGTGATAAGAAATGATTTTGTTAGGCACATGGGCATAGATTTTGGTGATAAACGCATTGGTATTGCTTTTTCAGATTTGTCAGCTACATTGTCTTCTCGTTACGAAGTTTATGTTTGCAAAGGGTATGAACAAGATATCCAATACCTAACCGATTTAGCCAAAAGTATGCAAGTTAAAAAGGTGGTTTTCGGTTTGCCGTTAAATGCTGATGGCACAGAAAGTGAACAGACTTTGAAAACTAAATCATTTGCCAGAGACTTTTCTCTTTATAGTCAAATTGATATTGATTTTGAAGATGAAAGATTTTCTTCTTTGGAAGCCGATGAAATTTTAAAACAGTCAAAATTAAATTGGAAAGAAAGGAAAAAAATTTTAGATAAAGTTTCTGCCGAAATCATTTTGCAAAATTATCTCAACAAAATTAAAAGGGGTTAAATTATGAGCGCAGTAAAAAAGAATGATGTAAAAAAACAAGAAGAAGAGGAAATTGTAAAAGTTGACCTTCTTGATGTACTTCTTGATGAAAACAATACAGCACCTATTTACATGTATGATGAATCAGGGAAACAACTTAAATTCGAACAAGTCGCAGTTATCCCATATGGTGAAGATGATTTATACTGTATTTTAAAGCCTTTAACTAAAATTGATGGAATCGCTGATGACGAAGCTGTCGTTTTTAGAGTTGATGAAGATGACAACGGTGAAGCTATATTGAGAGTAGAGGATAGAGAAGAAATTGCTATATCTGTTTTCGATCAATATTATAACCTTATTGAAGAATCAGAAGGCGAAAAAGCTAAAAACAAAAAAAATAAAAAATAATTTTAAATTGTATATTTTTTCTTAAATTGCCTACCATAAAAGCACAGGGAAACCTGAATAATGGGAGGTGAAAACTATGTTTGGCAAAAAAAATGCTAACAAAAGCAAGAAGGCTACTAAAAATTACAATTCTTCAAGTAAAAATGTAGAAGCTTCTAGCGAGAACAAATCTTCTTCTAAAAATGAGAAGTGCTGTTCTAACAACAAATAAAGTCCTTAAGCTAAAATTATTTTATAATTTTATCTAGCTGACTTTATGTCTGAATCTTTATGATTCTTAATTATGGTTTTGACCAATCACAAAAAAAGAGGGAACACCTCTTTTTTTGTTTCTGTTTTTTATTAACAAAATTCCACAAAATTGTTCGAGTATTTTTTTTTCTATTGCATAAAATATTTTTGGTTAGGTGATTTATGTGGGAATTTTCGATAAGTTTAAATTCAGATAAAAATGAACTTGCAAGTTCTATTTTTAACATTTTAAAAAAAGAGCTTGCTAAATTTAATGCCATTGTTGCAATAAGTAATCAAAATGAATATTTTTGTATTGTCATAGCTGTTGATAACAATTTTAAAAATGATGCCGAAATTATTTTATTACGAACAATCACTTTGGCAATTTGCCAAAGTTTTAAAGCCGATTATTTAAATAAATACTTAAGTTTACCTAATCAAGACGAAATTGGGGTAACTGCTTTTAAAAAAGCTTTAATTAATTTCGATAAAGAAACAGATTACTTTATCATTTCAAAAGCTATAAATTTTGACGAATTCCTTTATTTAGAAAGTTTTTATCAATTTAAATTAAAAAAATTGAGAGACAAATGGGGAGAATTGGTTAGGCTGGCAAACGAAAATCGAGATTATCTTGTTTCCACAGACGCTTTCTTTGATTTACTTAAATTTTTAATTGATAATCTCGATATCGAAAAAGAAGAAATAGATGTCGTTGAAGATGAAAAAGGTTACTATATTTGTGACGAAGGTACTAAAAGTCAACCTCTTTCTTCTTCGGCCCTTATTTCTTCACTTATTGATCTTTCTCCTCAAAAAATAAACATGTATTGTTCTTGTGAAAATAGCGCCACTTCTTTATTGCAAACTATTTTTGATCGTAGGTTCAATTTGCTTTCGACTAAGGAAAATAATATTGAAAATATTGAAAATTTAAATTTTTTACTAAAATAGTTGACTTATCTTATTTTTGGCTGTATATTAAATATAACATTTGTGGAGCATTAAGACAAGTAGCATCCTTAAAAGTGTTCAGAGAAGAGTTGGTCGGTGAAAAACTCAAAACGGAGAGGAATGTGAAACCACTTTATGTGTTGATGCAAATTTAAAATTAAAGTGGTGATATTTTTCACAATTAAGGTGGAACCGCGGTTTATTTTAGATCGTCCTTAAATTCTTAGGGACGTTTTTTATTTTACTTTTATAAGGAGAGTTTTATGGAAAAGAAAAAAGAATTTGATGAAAAACTTCATATTATGAGACATTCACTGGCTCATGTTTTGGCTAAAGCTTTGGTCGATATTTATCCAGAAACAAAATTAACTATTGGTCCAGCTATCGATGACGGTTTTTATTATGATATTGATTTAAACACACCTATTTCTCCCGATGATTTTAAAAAAATAGAAAACAAAATGGACGAAATTATTAGAAAAGGCGAAGAATTTAAAAGAGTGGTGGTTTCAAAACAAGATGCATTAAAATTGTTTAAAGATAATCAATACAAAGAAGAACTCATTAATGATTTGCCTGAAAATGAAGAAATTTCACTTTATTATCTTGGAGATGATTTTGTCGATCTTTGCAGAGGTCCTCATGTTGAAAATTGCCGATCGCTTCAAAATGCAGCTTTTAAAATCCATGCTGTTAATGGTGCTTATTGGAGGGGCAATGAAAAAAATAAAATGCTTCAAAGAGTTTACGCATATGCCTTTAAAACTAAAAAAGAATTATCAGATCATATCTCTATGTTAGAGGAAGCTAAAAAAAGAGATAATAGAAAATTGGGGAAAGATTTAGAGCTCTTCATGATTTCTCCTGAAGGACCTGGATTTCCTTTTTATCTTCCTAACGGAATGATTGTAAAAAATATTTTGATTGATTATTGGCGTGAGATTCATAAAAAAGCTGGGTATAAAGAAATATCAACGCCAATTATGCTTTCGCAACATCTTTGGGAAACATCAGGCCATTGGGATCACTATAAAAATAATATGTATACAACTAAGATTGATGATTCTCTTTTCGCTGTTAAACCTATGAATTGTCCTGGCGGGATTTTAGTTTATAAAAACTCTCCTCATTCCTATAGAGATTTACCATTAAGAATAGGAGAATTAGGTATTGTCCATAGACATGAAAAATCTGGCGAACTTGGTGGGCTACTCAGGGTGCGATGTTTCACGCAAGATGATGCACATATTTTTATGACTCCAAACCAAATTAAAGATGAAATTAAAGGCGTTATTGCTTTGATAGATAAAGTTTATAAATTATTTGGTTTTACCTACCATGTCGAATTATCAACTAGACCTGAAAATAGTATGGGCAGTGATGAAGATTGGGATCTTGCAACCCATGGTTTGAAGAATGCTTTAGATGATCTTAATGTCGATTATGTAATTAATGAAGGTGATGGTGCTTTTTATGGGCCTAAAATTGATTTTCATTTGAATGATGCTATTGGCAGAACATGGCAATGTGGGACTATTCAATTGGATTTTCAACTTCCTCAAAGGTTTGATCTCGATTATGTTGGTGAAGATGGTATGAAACATAGACCAATTATGATCCATAGGGTTATTTATGGATCAATTGAAAGATTTATGGGAATTTTGATTGAACATTTTGCTGGGGCTTTCCCTTTATGGCTGGCACCTGAACAAGTTAGAGTTTTACCTATTACTGACAGAAATTTAGATTATTGTAATTCTGTAGTTAAAACTCTACAAGAAGCCAATATTCGAGTGTCTATTGATGACAGAAATGAAAAAATTGGATATAAGATTAGAGAAGCGCACAATAAGAAAATTCCTTACATTATTATAATTGGTGATGATGAACAAAATAATAATACAATTTCAATTCGTGGCAGAGGAAATGAAAATCAATCAGGTTTAATTTTAAATAAATTTGTCGAAAGATTATTGGAAGAAATAGAATCTAAAAAAATTTAGTTAAATTTTGCTTTGAATTTGTTTTAAACTTATGCTACAATCATAGAGAATATAATTAAAGGAGAATATTATGTCACAAATTTTAGCATTAGATGCAACTCAAATTGTTTTGATTGTTTTGATTGCTCTCTTGGTTATTGCTTATCCTATTTTGATCATGAGAAAAAATAAAAAGGAAACCCAAAGAATGGCCGAACAGACCAATTCTTTAAAACGAGGGGATAAAGTGCTTACCACAAGTGGAGTTTATGGCAAAATTGTTGATATTAAACTTGACGGATCGGCTAAACAAGTTACTATTGAAACAGGAACCGATAAATATAAAAGCTTTATGACAATTGATGCTTATGCAATTTATCAAGTTATTAAAGATGAACCTGTTATTGCAAAAGAAATCCCAAATGATAAAAATGAGAAAAATTCAGCAAAAGATAGTGTTGGTAAAGAGCAAGAAAAAACAAATCAAAATAAAGATGACAAAACTTCAAAAATCGATCAGGCTACAACTGAAACTGCAAATGAACTTAAAAAAGAAAACACAAAAAAAGAAGGTTAATTGCTTTCTTTTTTTATTATCATCATATTTTTTTGAGTCCAAGCATAGTTTAAAGTATAAAATTTGCTTAAGGAGTCAAATATGAAAATGAGAACAAAAAACTTGGAAGAAAAAAAACATAACGGGATTTTTCTTTCAATCATCAAGGGGACTTTTATTGCTCTATGTGTTAGTCTAATTGGAATCTTGATTTTCGCATTTTGTCTCAAATTCACTTCACTTTCTGACAAACTTATAACTCCTATTAATCAGGTTATCAAAGGCTTAAGTATTTTTCTTGGGGTTTTGTTCGGACTTAAAAAACAAAAAGAAATGGGACTTGTCAGTGGGCTTTTGATTGGTTTATTTTATACAATGCTAGCTTTTCTGACTTTTTCAATTTTAAACTCTTCTTTCGTCTTTGATCGCACTTTATTAAATGATATTGTTTTTGGAGCTATTATTGGTGGAATTTGTGGTATAATATGCGTCAATATTAAAAAAACTAATTCGTAAATATAAAAAAACATTTGACACTCGCCCCTTGGTTCTTATATAATAAATAAGTAATTACTACAAAGGGGTTATAATGACTAAAAAACGTTCTATTTGGAAATTTGTCATACTTGGATTGATTGTCATTTTAGGTCTTGTTTTGTCCTTTGCTTCTTTTC
This sequence comes from uncultured Clostridia bacterium, assembly GCA_944349895.1. GTDB lineage: Bacteria > Bacillota > Clostridia > Christensenellales > UBA1242 > Caccovivens. The sequence goes on from CALVNQ010000001.1 coordinate 47,739, forward strand.
CAATAGCAGGAACTTATTATAATTATAATGGTTTTATAAATGCTATACCTCTCGGTCTAGATTTGTCCGGGGGTGTTTCTGCTGTTTACGAAGCTTCAATTTCAGATACATCTAACACTTCAGATTTAGGTAGCGCAATTGAGTCAACTATATCAAGATTAGAAAGTCTTCTTTATGATGAAGGGTTTTCTGAGGCAACAATTGTTCGCCAAGGTTCTTCAAGAATTAGAATTGAAGTTCCTAATCTTACAGACACAGATGAACTTTTTGATATTATAGGACAACCTGCCTCTCTTTATATCACGTTACAAGATACTTTTAATGTTAATAATCCGGAAGCTTATACAGGTGAATACATTTCAGGTACTGAAATAAGCGATGTCTATGTTAATTATAATAATAATGATAGCACTTATGGTGTTGTCTTGAATTTTAATAGCACAGGGAATCTTAAATTTTCTAATATGACTGAAAGTGCAGCAAATGGTTCTCAGATTTTGTATGTCTATATTGGTAATGATGACCCATTGCAACTTACTTGTACCGAAAAAATTACAGGGGGGAGCACTTTTATTTCAGGTGGTTCAATTGTTGACTACGAAAGTGCAGATGCTTATGCAAAAATGATTATGTCAGGGACATTTAGCGCTTCACTTGAACTTGTTGAAAGTACCGTGGTTTCAGCGACTTTAGGCAGAGACGCATTAACTTACGGTCTTATAGCTGCAGGTGTCGCTATTATTTTAGTTATGCTGGTTATGTATTTAAGATATGGGCATTTTGGTTTGTTAGCTAATTTATCTTTAATTATTTACATGATTCTTATGTTATTCTTCTTGCAGGCAATACCTTTTATTCAATTGACACTTCCTGGAATAGCAGGTATTATCCTTTCTATTGGTATGGCTGTTGATGGGAATGTTATTATTTTCGAAAGAATTAAAGATGAGTATGCTTCAGGTAAAAAAATACCTCTTGCAGTTAAAAATGGTTTCAAAAAAGCTTTTTGGCCTATTTTCGACTCTAATATAACCACTATTTTTGCTTCGATAATTCTCTATATACTTGGCACTGCTTCTATAAAAGGTTTTGCTTTAACTTTGCTTTTAGGAATAGTTTTATCTATGTTCTCAACAATGGTAGTCACAAGATTTTTGGTTAAATGGTATTTGCCTTTAAACTCTACTAATGCTAAAAAACTTAAATTAAAACGCTCAAAATATTTGAATCCTGACTTTGAAATCAAAGAAAACAATGATGAACAAGAGAATAACTTGTTATCTTCATCAAATGAGGAGGTCTCTAATGAAAAAATTTAAAAAAACAGATCGCCTTTCTTTTGATGAAAAAATTGCTTCGTCTAATTTTGATTATTGTAAAAATTTAAAATGGTTTTTAATAGCTCCCGCCGTCATAATATTAATTGGTATTATTCTTTTCTTTACGGTTGGCTTCAATCTGGGAATGGATTTTACCGGTGGTTCAATTATGACAATTTATGCTAATGATGAAAGTAAAATTGAGGGGGTTAAATCCTATAATATTTCAAATTCAGAAGATTTCAATTCTATGCAAAAGATTATTAATGAAGTTTTAAATGAAAATAATCTTTATGCAAGCGTTTACCAAACAACAACAATGACTATAAATGAGCTCGACGTTTATGATGGCCAAGGTATTATAGTTAAATACCAAAATATAGACGGAGCATCTTCAAGTGAAATTGAATCACTAAATCAAAAAGTGAAAGAAGATCTTTTAAAAGCTTTCGGTTATAACGACATTTCTAATGGTAACTATGCAATCACAAATGGGGGAGTTACAACAGCAACTGCTTCCAACGAGCTTCTTATGAATGCTTTTATTGCTATGCTTGTTGCTCTTGCACTTATTTTGATATATGTTGCTTTTAGATTTGAACTCGCAAGTGGTTTGGCAACAATTCTTGCACTTTTCCATGATTTGCTTATTATGGCATCTTTCGTTTTAATTTTCAGAATAACAATTAATTCATCTTTTATCGCGGCGCTTGTCACTATCTTAGGTTATTCAATAAATAATACTATTGTTATTTTTGATAGAATAAGAGAAAACCAAAAAAGTGGCAAATATGAAAAGGCTCCTAATTCTTTGATTGCTAACAATTCTGTTAAAGAAACTATGACAAGAAGCATTTTCACCACTTTAACAACTTTTATTACTATAGCTTTAGTGGCTATAATTGGTGTGACAGATATTAGAGATTTCGCTATACCTATCACTATTGGTGTCCTTGCTGGTTTTTATTCGTCTGTTTTCATTACTCCAGGGCTTTGGGCTATCGCATATAATCATAAAAATAGGAAAAAAATTAAAAAAAATAACAAACCAACAAATCAAGAAGATAAAATCATTGCTTAATTGCAATGATTTTTTTGTTTTTCTTTATTTTTAATGTCTAAACACTTGCAAAAAGTTGATTTTTGTGTTAATATTTGTTTCGTCATTGAGACAAATAAGCACCCATATCCCATTTCCTTATTGTTGCCCACGTTATTAATTGGGGTCAAATTAATAGCAGGTTGTTAAGGAGAGAAAGAAACGGAATGGGGAAGACTAAAAACTAAAGGAGGAAAAAACAATGTCGGTTATTTCAATGAAACAACTTCTTGAAGCTGGCGTACATTTTGGACATCAAACAAGAAAGTGGAACCCTAAAATGAAACCTTACATTTTTATGGCTAGAAATGATATCCATATTCTTAATCTTGAAAAAACAAGTGAGCTAATTGATAAAGCTTACATTTTTGTTCGTGATGTTGTAGCTTCAGGGAAAAACGTCCTTTTTGTCGGGACAAAAAAACAAGCACAAGATGCTATAAAGGAAGAAGCTGAAAGATGTGGTATGTTTTATGTTAATTCAAGATGGCTTGGTGGCTGTCTTACTAATTTTAAAACTATTACAAAAAGAATTGATAGATTAAATAAACTTAATCAAATGGAAAAAGTAGGGGAATTTGATCTTTTACCTAAAAAAGAAGTTTCTATTCTCAAAGCTGAAAGAGATAAGCTTGAAAAAAATCTTGGTGGAATTAAAGATATGCGTGAAATGCCTGGTGTTATTTTTGTTGTTGACCCTTCAAATGAACACATTTGCGTTAAAGAGGCCGTTTCTCTTAAAATTCCTATGGTCGGGCTTGTTGATACTAATTGTGACCCTTCAGGTATTGACTATGTGATCCCAGGTAATGATGATGCTATTCGTTCAGTTAAATTGATTGCCTCTGCTATTGCAGATGCTGTTATCGAGGCTAAAGAGGGAGTTTCTCTTAAAAAAGAAGAAGACAATGAAGAAGATATAGTTAATCTTGAAGAAGCTTTAAAAGATATCAATATCGAAGACGTTAAGCCTGAAGATAAAGAAAAAAAAGCTCCTAAGAAGAAAACTTCTACTAAAAAAACTTCTGCTAAACAAGGCGAAACTGAAAAAACAGAAAGTGCTGAAAAAATAGATGATGCCGTTTCTGTTGCAAAAACCGAAACTGTAGAAAAAGTTTCAAATGATAGCGAAACCGAAGTTAAGAAACCTAAAAAAACAACAAAATCAAAAAAAACTGAAACAAAAGGAGAATAAACTATATGTTTACAGCTAAAGATGTTGCAGAACTTCGTGCTAGAACAAATGCTGGTATGATGGATTGCAAAAAAGCTTTAACAGAGTGTGATGGAGATTTCGAAAAAGCTACTCAATGGCTTAGAGAAAAGGGTATAGCAGCAGCTTCAAAAAAACAAGGCAGAATTGCTTCTGAGGGTGTTGTTGGCTCATATATTCACATGGGAGGTAAGATCGGCGTTCTAGTTGAAGTTAATTGTGAAACCGATTTCGTCGCTAGAACAGATGCTTTCCAGGCACTTGTTAAAGACATAGCAATGCAAATTGCTGCAGCGAATCCTCAATATGTTTCTAGAGAGGAAGTCCCTGCTGATGTGCTTGAAAAAGAAAAAGAAATTCTTCGTGCTCAAGCTAAAAATGAAGGGAAACCAGAAGCAATTATTGAAAAAATGGTGGAAGGAAGAGTTGTTAAATTTTATAAAGATTTCTGTCTTCTAGACCAAGAATTTGTTAAAGATTCATCAAAAACAATTCAAACAGTTTTAAATGAAGCAACTTTAACGATTGGTGAAAAAATATCTGTTCGTAGATTTACAAGATATGAAATGGGTGAAGGCCTAGAAAAACGCCAAGATAATCTTGCAGAAGAAGTCGCAAAAATGTCTGGTAACTAAAATGAAACCTTGAGTGATTTCAAGGTTTTTTTATTTTTGAACAAATTAATCCTTTAATTAAAAATAATTTATATTAATTATTTTAAACAGATTTTTGTTATAAAAATCTATTAAATATATTAAACTAAAAGATTTTTATTTGGATTTATTTAAAAATTTTTGTATACTATTTCGTATAAGGAGAATATATGAATAAAGATTTAATTGACGAAAAATTTTTTGATTTTGAAGCTGAATTAGATAAAGCTTTATCTCATCAAAATAATGAATATCAAGTTATTCGTGCAGGAAGAGCTAATCCACATATTCTTGATAAAATTTCCATAGACTATTATGGAGTCCCAACACCAATAAAACAATTGGCAAATATTTCAGTCCAAGAAGCAAGGATATTATGCATTTCTGTATGGGATCTTTCTCAAATTAAGAATGTCTCAAAAGCTATCGCGGCTTCCGATATCGGCATTACCCCTTCTGATGATGGAAAGGTTATTCGTTTAATTTTCCCTCAACTAAATGAAGAAAGGAGAAAGGAAATAGTAAAACAAATAAAAAAAATAGCTGAAGATACTAAAATATCTATGCGTTCTGCAAGAAGAGACATTATGGACAGTCTTAAAGATATGAAGAAAAATAGCGAAATATCAGAAGATGAATTTTCTGTTCTTGAAAACGATGTTCAAAAACTTCTAGATAAATATGTAGAAAAAGTTGAATCCCTTTTTGAAACTAAGGAAAAAGAAATTTTAGAAATTTAAAAGGGAGATTTTTATGACTAACCCTAAACATATAGCATTCATTTTAGATGGGAATGGCCGATGGGCCAAAAAAAGAGGGTTGCCTCGAACCTTAGGACATAGGGAAGGGGTTAAAGCTATTGAAAGAACTTTATTAGCATTAATTGATTTAAAAATTCCATATGCTAGTTTCTATGCTTTTTCGACCGATAATTGGAAGAGAAGTCAGGAAGAAATTTTTGGGCTTTTTGATTTAGCAAAACAGTATTTTTCAAAAGGAATAGATTTTTTCAATAGTCATGACATTAAAGTAACCTTTTTTGGAGATCTATCTGCTTTTCCTATGGATTTACAAATCGTTTTAAAAGAAGTTTCAAATAAAACAAAAAACAATAAAACTTTAGTTACTGGTTTTTGTCTTAATTATGGAGGAAGAGAAGATATAGTTCATGCGATAAATTCTTTATTAAAAGAAAACAAAAAACTTATTACACTTGATGATATATCTAAAAATTTATATTCTAAAAATTTTCCAGATCCTGACTTTGTAATCAGAACTAGTGGAGAACAAAGACTTTCTAATTTCCAATTATGGCAAATTTCTTATTCTGAACTATATTTCCCAAAAGTTTTATGGCCAGATTTCAACAAAAAATATTTATTAAAATCACTCAAAGTTTTTTCAAAAAGAAAACGTAGATTTGGAGGTTACTAATGAAAACGAGATTACTTACTTCTCTTGGTATTGCTATAACTCTTGTGTTAATGTTTGTTTTGAAAATTTATGTCAGCTCTTATTTTTTTGATGCTTTCTTTTTGATTGTCTCAATTTTTGCTTCTTATGAATTTGCAAATATTTTAACTAGATGTGGTAAATATAATTTCCCCTTATTAATTGTGCTATTTCCAGCTATTTCAACCATTATAAGTATACTTGGTATATATTTTGAAATTGGATTTGGATATACTATCATTTTAAACATAGCTTGTGCATTAATAATGCTTCTTGTTTTGTTTTTTATAAGTTTAATATTTAAAAGAAAAACACTTTTTGAAATGAAAATAAGACAAGTACAATCTTCAGTTGCTTTATTTTCTATTAAAAAAGCTTTTCACACTTTCTTAGGATTTATTTATCCTTCTTTTCTATTTTTGCTTTTGATTTTTATTAATCATTTTGATCAAATCCAAATAGATTCCATTATTAACTATAACAATACTCTATCGGTTTTTATTATTATATTTGCTTTCTTGATTCCTATTTTAACCGATAGTTTTGCTATGCTTACAGGAATGGCTTTTGGTGGAAAAAAATTAGCACCTAAAATTAGCCCAAATAAGACAATTTCTGGCTCGATCGGTGGTTTAATTTGGTGTATTTTACTTTCAGTTTGTGTATACTTGATATTAGGTTCTATAGATTACTTTTTCGCTGTTATTTCTAACTTCGCTATTTGGAAATTTATCATAATTATAGCATTAGGATCAGTAATAGCTCAAATTGGTGATCTTTTTGAATCTGCATTAAAAAGAAAAGCCGGCATAAAAGACAGTGGGAAAATTTTACCAGGACATGGGGGAATGCTTGATAGGATTGATTCATATATTTTTGTAGCTCCATATTTACTTTTGGCTTTTTGTTTTGTTTTAATCTAGGAGTATAATGAATTTTTTAACAGGACTTCTTTATATTGTCATAGCAATTTTTATTTTGCTTTTTATGGTTCTTCTTCATGAATTGGGCCATTATATTGCTGGGCGATTATTGAAATTTAAAATTGAAGAGTTCTCTGTTGGCTTTGGCAAAGCTTTATTTTCTCGTACTAACAAACGTGGGGAAAAAATTTCTTTGCGCATTTTTCCTTTGGGAGGCTATTGTGCCTTTAAAGGAGAAGGTGACGATAGCTCTCAGCCAGAATCCGATTCTTTTAATGCTCAAAAACCTTGGAAAAGAATCATTGTCTTTTTTGCCGGAGTATTGATGAATTTTCTTACCGCTGTAATTTTTTCTTTGATATTGCTTTGCACAATAGGTTATGACGTTCCTCAAATTAAAACCACAACTTTAACAACTTCTGATGGTCAAACATTTACTCAAACAGTTTTAAAAGAAAATGATGTCATTTTAGCGGTAGAAGGTGTGAAGGTAGATTTTGCTTTTGGCGATACCTTTCAGAATTTGATTTCTGCACAGCAAGACAAAGCAGAAAAATGGGTCGAAGACGGCAACGATATAGAATCTTATACTTTTATGGTAACGGTAAAACGTGGGCAAAGCTATATAGATTTAGATTTAAATTTTCAAGATGTCACTGTTATGAAAGAAGACGGTATTACTGTTGACTCACAAAATTATTTGTTAGCAATAACTTATCAACCTTATGTTTATACATTTTGGGAAGCTTTAGGTAGATGTTGGGAGTTTGCGTTTGGGTTAGCATGGATAGTGTTAAAATCATTATGGCTTCTTATCACTTTTCAACTTCCAATAAGTTCTGTAGGTGGACCTGTTACTGCAATAACTTCAATTGCTGGGGCAACACAGGCCAACTGGCTAAATTTGTTGATCTTAATTCCTCTTATCTCTGCTAATCTTGCTGTCTTTAACATTTTACCTTTCCCAGCTCTTGATGGTTCGCATGTTTTGTTTACTCTTATAGAATGGATAAGGGGCAAACCAATAAAACGAAATGTTGAAAATATGATACATTTTATTGGATTATGCGTATTGTTTGGATTTGTTATAATAGTTGACATTTTACATTTTGTCTTGTAAAATTATCTCATGAATGATTTTTTATTAAAACTTCAACAATATAAGAATGGGGCCTATGATTTTTTAAAATTATATAATGTTTGTTTTGATAAATCTCAGAATCTTTGTGAGATAGTTTTTTTATACCCAGAAGAACTTTCAGAGATCGACCAAAACACAAGGGACGATATCTTAAATTTTGCAACAGATTATTTAAAATTACATTGTAATATAAAAGTTAAATTTAAAAAAAGTTTTTTAGATGAAAGATTACTTAAAACCATTGTTTTGAAATTTTTTGAAAACAATTTCAAATCAATATCTGCTCAATTGAATGAAAAACAAATTATTATTAATAAAAATGAAAATTTAATCTTGATTGAATTACATTTATGCAAAGAAATTATTAATATGTTTGATAATGTGTTTATTGAAAAATTATTATTAGAAGAATTAAATAATAATTTTATTGGCAATTTTCAAATTACGATTATTGAAAGTGATAGCTATAACATTGCTGACAAAATACCACAAGTCGCGATTTCAGTTAAACCTAAAAAAGTATCGAGATATAACGTCGAAATTATTAAAAAATTGTTTGGCAAAGACATTTCTCCTTATCCTGAATTTATCAAAGACATTAATAAACCTAAAATTAACGTTATCTTATCTGGTAAAATTTTTAATCTACAAAAAAAATCTTTTGTTATTAAATCTGGTAAAAGAAAAGGGGAAGAAAAGTTTTATTTTACTTTTTCATTAAATGATGGCAATTCCATAGATTGCGTTTATTTCTCAACAAAAACAAATGAAAAAAAATGCTCGGCTTTAGCAGACGGAATGTACTTTTTATGTTTAGGTAATATAAAAATTGGATTATCTAATAAATTAACATATTACATATCTTCCATGTCTTTAGCTCAAAAATCTAATAAAGTATATGGAGATGAAAATAAAAATAGTGATTTTCTTATAGAAAGAACTCCCGTTGTCAATATTGAAGACTTTTATGACCATAAGCAAGAAAACATTTTTATAAAAGAGCCTGTTTACAAAGAAATCATTGCGTTAAAAAATATTGTGGTTTATGACTTAGAAACTACTGGATTAGATCCTGAATCTTGTGAAATTATAGAGATTGGGGCAATAAAAATTGAGAAAGGCAAAATTACAAAAAAATTTTCAACTTTTGTTAAACCAAAGTCACCAATACCTCAAGAGGCGTCAAGAATTAATCATATTACTGATGAAATGGTCAAGGATGCTCCGGGAATTGAAGATGTTATTTTAGACTTTTATGATTTTTCAAAAGACTGTGTTTTGTCAGGCTATAATAACACAGATTTTGATAACAAATTTTTAAGAAAAGCTGGCCAGCAGTTTGGTGTTAAATTTAACAATGAAAATATTGACGTTCTATTGCTGGCTAGGTCTAGTAATTTAAAATTGTCTAATTATAAACTTTCTTCTGTCGCTTCGGCATTGAATATAGATCTTTCTAACGCCCATAGGGCTTATAATGACGCATTTGCAACTGCTAAAATACTTTTAAAACTTAACGAAATTGATTAAAATATTGAAAAATCCTTGATATTATCTTTTTTGTGTGGTATAATCTTGATGACTAGAAATTTTGGAAGTGGGCAGAGATGCCCACTTCATTTATAGAAGGAGGAAATTTTGTCAAAAATAAAAGAGATTTGTGAAGAAAAAATTAAACCCATAATTGAAAATAGTGGTTATGAACTTGTGGATATCACTTATCAAAAAGAATCAAATGGTATGAATTTGACTTTTTACATTGATAATGATAAAGGCATTACAATTGATGATTGTGAAAAAATAAATAAACTAATTGATCCCGTTTTAGAAAATTTAAATCCTACAAATGATAGACCTTATATCCTTTGTGTTAGTTCTCCAGGTATCGATAGGCCGTTAAAATCTGAACGTGATTTTCAAAGAAATTTAAATAAAGAAATAGAGATCTCTTTCTTTAAAAAACAAGATGGTGTTAAATCCTTAAAAGGCAAACTAATTTCTTTTAATGAAAATGAAATAGAAATTGAAACAGAAAAACAAAATATTATTTTAAATAAAAGCATTATCGCACATATTGTGCCGGTTATTGAATTTTAAAGGAGTTAAAAATGATAAATAAAGATTTTTTCCAAGCTTTAAGTGACTTGGAAACAGAAAAAAAGATTGATAAAGAAAAATTTATTGAGGCTTTAGAATTTGCTCTCACTTCTGCTTATAAAAAAATGTATGGCGAAGCTAAATCAGCTATTGTTAAGCTATTCCCAGAAAAGAATACTATCAAAATATATTCTTATAAAACAGTTGTAAATGAAGTCGAAGATAGTGATAAAGAAATTTCTATCGATGAAGCGAGATTAATAAAAAAATCATATAAAATCGGAGATGTTGTTGCCACCGAAGAATCAACAAAAGATTTTGGAAGAATAGCTGCACAAACAGCTAAACAAGTTGTTATGCAACGTCTTAAAGAATTAGAACGAGATATGGCAGTTTCAGAAATATCAGAAAAAGAAGATGAGCTTTTGACAACCATTGTTAAAAGAATTGATAATGGAACCGTTTATGTGCAAATCTCTGGATCTCATGTTGAAGGAATTATGCTTCCTTCTGATCAAATACCTGGTGAAAAATTTGAAACAGGGCAGAGAATAAAAGTTTACGTTAAAAAAATAAAAGATTCTTATAAAGGCCCACAAATTCAAGTTACTCGAAGCAATATCGGATTTGTTAGAAAAATTTTTGAGTTAGAAATTCCTGAAATTGCTAATGGTGACGTTAAAATAAAAAATATAGCAAGGGATCCAGGCAGTCGATCAAAAGTTTCAGTTTATACTGATAAACAAAATTTAGATCCTATTGGTAGTTGTGTTGGAAATCACGGAATAAGAATTAATACTATAGTTTCAGAATTAAATGGAGAAAAAATCGATCTCGTTTTATATAGTGATGATCCTCTTGAATATATTGCAAGAGCTTTAAGCCCAGCAAAAGTTTTGAGCGTTGAAACAAATGATAGTTTAAATGCTTCAAGAGTTATAGTCCCAGATGATAAGTTATCGTTAGCTATTGGTAAAAATGGACAAAATGTTAGGTTGGCAGCACGCTTGACAGGTTGGAAAATTGAAGTAAAACCTGAGAGCTCAATAACTGAAACAGTGAAAGAACCTAAAGAAGTTGAATATGAATTAGTTGATCTTGAAGATGAAGATTCTTTTACATCATTTGATGATTTAGAAGAGATTTCAGGAGAAGATAATGAATAATAAACAAACGCTTCGCATGTGTGTGGTTTGCAAACAAATGATAGATAAAAAAGATCTTATAAGAATTGTAAAAAATAAATCTGGAGATCTTTCTGTCGATTTAACCGGCAAACTTACAGGAAGGGGAGCATATGTTTGCAAAAATCCCGAATGTTTAGTAAAATTACAAAAAAATAAAATTTTAAACAAATCCTTTAAATGTGTTGTTCCTGAAAATATTTATGAGGAGCTTCAAATAATATGCGAAGAGACAAAATAAAAGATTATATTAATTTAGCACTTAAAGCAGGATATGCAGTAATAGGCAGTGATAAGCTTGACGGTTATGATAAAAAACTTTATTTAATACTCATTGACAAAAATTCAGGGAAATGTTGTAAAAAAATTTATGAAAATTTAAAGAAAAGAAATATTGAGGGATATGAAGTAGAAAGTTTATTTGAACTATGTAACATAAACTGTAAAATCATAGCATTCAAAAATAAAGGTCTTAGTGACGAAATAAAAAAATATATAAATAAGGAGTAAAATTTGGCAAATCAAGGACTTAATAATCTTAAAACAATTCATAATATGCAAAAAGAAGGAAGCATACTTGAAATTTTAAGGGATATTCGTAATTTAAAGAATCAATTGGATGAGTTTGGTAATAACATTATTTCATTCAAGAAAAATATTGAATTAAAAGAAACTGTTAATCATGATAGCGTTTCAAAATCTAACCAAGTAGATAAAGTTGTTCCGGTTGAAGAAAAAAAATCGGAAGTTTTTGTCAACTCAAAATCTCAGTCTTTTAACCAAAACAATTTTAATAAATTTCAAAATAATCAAAATTTTAAACAAAATAGAGATTTTAAAACTCAACCAAATCAAAATAATTTTAAAAATCGTCCTTTTAATAATAGACCAAATTTCCAAAACAATAAGAAGCCTGACTTCTCTGCTAAATCTTCTAATTTTGTATCAACGAAAGTTAATAACTTTAGATCATTCGCTGGAGTCGAATCAGAACCAATTTTAACAATGCCTGAAAGAAATTATGGTAATAAAAATAAGTCTCCAAAGAAAAATATTATAGAGGAAAAAACAGCAAAACCTCAAGCTAAAAAATTTGTTGATAATAGAAAAAGCATAATCACAATGAGTGAAGATGGTTTTGAAGAAACAACAATGGGTTCCAGAAAACTCACAAATAAAATTAAGAAAAAACAAGAAACAGTTATAGCCCCTAAGGTTACTAACATTGTTTTGTCTCAAAAAGATGTCTCTGTTAAAGAATTAAGCGAAAAAACAGGTAAGCCTGTTGTTGAAATTGTTAAGCAACTTATGATATTAGGTATTATGGCCACAATCAATTCTTCTATTACGTTTGATGTTGCTGAATTAATATGTAGTGAATTTGGCATCGATGTTGAACTTAAAATTGATAAAACTATGGAAGAAAAACTTTTTGATGTAAGTCATAATGATGATGAGAAAGACTTAGTTAAAAGGCCTCCTGTCGTTACCGTAATGGGGCATGTAGATCATGGTAAAACTTCATTGCTTGATGCTTTTAGAAAAAGTAATTTAGTTGGTAATGAAGCTGGAGGAATTACACAAAAAATTGGAGCATATCAAATTTCTTTTAATAACGAGAAAATCACTTTTATCGACACTCCGGGTCATGCCGCTTTCACTGCAATGAGGGCTCGGGGAGCTAAATCCACTGATATAGCTATACTTGTTGTAGCAGCCGACGATGGAATTATGCCTCAAACTGTTGAAGCTATAAATCATATCAAAGCCGCAAAAGTACCAATGATAGTTGCCATAAATAAAATTGACAAACCAGAAGCAAATATAGATAAAGTTAAACAACAATTAACTGAATATGATATCCTTCCTGAAGAATGGGGAGGGAGCACCATTGTTGTTCCTATTTCTGCAAAAACTGGTCAAGGTATGGACGATCTAAAATCCATGATTCTTCTTGTAGCTGATATGGAAGAGCTTAAAGCAAACCCTAACAGAAAAGCAACGGGAGTTATATTAGAAGCAGAATTAGATAAGAATAGAGGTCCTGTTGCAACCGTATTAGTTCAAAACGGTACATTAAAAATTGGAGATAGCTTTCTTGCAGGTATTACTTATGGTAAAGTTAAAGCTATGTTTGATGAAAATGGTAAAGCAGTAAAAACGGCGCCTCCTTCAACTCCTGTTTCTGTTTTAGGTTTCTATGAAGTTCCTTCTTCAGGAGACGAATTTTATGCTGTGCCTGAATCTATTTCAAAACAAATAATTCAAGAAAGAATAGATAAAATTAAAAAGGAAAAATCATTAAAAACTTCAGGCGTAAGTTTAGACGACTTTATGAACAGAGTCCATGAAGGCTCATTAAAAAATCTAAATATCATAATTAAAGCTGATACACAAGGCTCTGTAGAAGCTTTAACTTCGACTTTAAAACCTATTGCTAATGACGAAGCCAAAGTTAACATTATTCATTCCGCTGCCGGAGCTATCACAGAAAGCGATGTCGAACTCGCTGAAACAACTAAGGCTATTATTATTGCTTTTAATGTAAAACCTGTTCAAAAAGCAAAACTTTTGGCAGACAAGCAAAAAGTTGAAATAAAAGAATATAAAATTATCTATGAAGTTGTTGATGATATCACAAATGCTATAAATGGAATGCTTTCAATAAAATATGAAGAACAGCTCATTGGATTCGCTGAAATTAGAATGGTGTTTAAACTTTCTTCTGCTGGGAAAATCGCAGGTTGTATGGTAAAGGATGGAAAAGCAAGCAGAGGTTGTATTGCAAAAATTAAACGTGGTAATGAAGAAATTGCTAAAACAACAGTGGAAAGCTTAAAAATAATAAAAGAAGAAAAAGCTGAAGTATTAAAAGGATATGAATGTGGAATTAAGCTTCACGATGATGTTGATTTTAAAGAAAATGATATAATTGAATTCTATGTAAATGTGCCTGTTAAAAGGAGTTAAATATGTCTAATAGAATTGACAGAGCAAATGCTTTAATACAGAAAACCATTCAAGATATTATTCAATTTCACATGAATGACCCAAGAATAACATCTTTTGTAGGTGTCAGTGATGCAAAAGTTACTCCAGATTTTAGATATTGCAAAGTGAAGATATCTTTGACCGATGGTGATTATTCCAAAGCTGACGAAATAATCAGTGTTTTAAAAAAATCTGAAGGTTATATAAAAAATAAGTTGTCAGAAATGATAAAACTTCCTTATACTCCTAAGTTAGATTTTGTTTTCGATAAAAATATGCAAAATGCAATTAGAGTTGAACAACTATTAAAAAATTTAAATATCCCTATGGAGGAAAACTATGGCAACTCAGATGAAACAACGGAATGAGTTTAAAAAGGTTATAGAAAAAATTAATCAAGCCAAAACTATATCGATTTTTACTCACACAAGTTATGATCTTGATGGCCTAGGCTCTCTGTACGGTTTGTATAGTTTTTTAAAAAAATTAAAAAAGAAAGTTTTTATGTTTGTTGATTCAGTTATAAATATAACCGACCAACAAATTTTTGACGTTAGGAAATTATCAACTGAAGAAAAAGATTCAGATCTATACATTATGGTTGATTGTACTGATGCAAAAAGGTTAGGCAAATATTGTAAAATTTTTCAACAACACCATAACACAATTAGGTTAGATCATCACAAAGGCTTTTTCAAGGATGCAAATATAGAAATTACACTACCATATTGCTCTACTGCGGAAGTTATTTTAAATCTTATTGAACTAATGGGGTATAAACCAGACAAAATAATTTCCACATATTTATTCGCTGGACTTGTTACCGATTCCGATTCTTTTAGAATTGAAACAGTAAACAAACTGACTTATGAAAATGCTTTGAAGTTAATTTCTTTTGGAGCTGATAACATTAAAGTAAATGATATATGCTTTAAACAACAGTCATTAAGCAGTTTTAAACTTATTCAAATTATGTCAGAAAAAATGGAAATTTTTGATGGAGATATTGCAATATCTTCTTTAAATTCAAAAGACTTTAAAAGAGCAAAAGGAAAACCTAATGAATGTACAAACTTTTCAAAAAAACTTCTTTACCTACAAAATATAAATATCTCTTGTCTTATAAAACAAGAACAAAACAATGTCTTCTCTTGCTCTTTTAGATCAAAAGGTAAATTTGATGTTTCAGTTATTGCTGAATATTTAGGGGGTGGGGGACACTTTCATGCTTCAGCTTGTAAAATACATGACAACGAAAAAAATGTCAAACAAGCCGTTATTAATGCTATAAGGAAGTTACGATGACAGGCATAATTTTAATAAACAAACCTAGACATATGTCTTCAAACACTGTGGTAAATGTTGTAAAGCATCAATTAAACCTAAAAAAAGCAGGGCACCTTGGTACTTTAGATGTGGAAGCTCAAGGCCTGTTGCCTGTTACATTAAATTCATCAACAAAATTATTTGATTATTTTTTAAATAAAAATAAAGAATATATAACAACTTTTAAGTTTGGAGAAGAAACCAGCACTTTAGATTTGGAAAGTGAAATCATAAAAAAAGATAATAAGATGATTTCAGCAAAACAAGTTCTGGATATTTTACCTTCATTTATAGGTAAACAAATGCAATTACCACCAGTTTATTCTTCAAAAAAAATAAATGGTAAAAGGGCATATGAATTAGCTAGAGCAGGAGAAAATTTTAATTTAGATTCCAAAATGATTAATATCTTCGACATCAAGCTTTTAGAACAAACCGGCATAAATAAATTCAAATTTTTAATTTCTTGTTCTTCTGGCACTTATATACGCTCTATTTGTAGAGATATGGCACACAGATTATCAACATTTGGTACTTGTTACGACATAACCAGAACTAAATGTGGTGATTTTGATATTAAAGATTCATATACATTAGAACAAATTAAAAATAATCAATACCATATTATTAAACCACAGTTTTTGTTTGATTATAAAGAAATACAGATTGATCACAATAACGAAACAAAATTATTAAACGGTCAAATTATAGACCATTCGGGTGATGATGGGAAATATAAGATTTTTTCTTCAATTTTTTTAGGCATTGGAGAAATTAAAAATAATAAATTAAAACTAATTATGAGACTATTTTAATTAAGGAGATTAGATATAATGAAGCCATTATTTGGTCCCGCTGGAAATAGCGAATCCTTCTATTTAGATGGAAATAAATCTACAATTCAAGCTCCTAAATGGGTTAAAAACAAAGGTCTTGATGCTTTTGAATATTCATTTGGCAAAGGTTATATTATGTCTTCTGCTACCGCTCAACAGCTTGGAGAAGAATTTAAAAAATATGATATAAAATTATCTTTACACGCACCTTATTACATAAATTTTGCCACTCCTGATGAAGTGCTTTTACAAAAAACTTATGGCTATATCTATACAGGAATTAAATTTCTAAATAATTTCCAAGCTGATAGATTAATTTTTCACCCAGCCTCTTCAGGAAAATTAGATAGAAAAGAAGCTTTTCAAATTGCAAAAGATAGAATTTCTAAACTTATTGATAATTTAGAAGAAGAGAATTTATTAAACAATATTTTCCTATGTCCTGAAACAATGGGAAAGCAACAGCAAATTGGCACTTATCAAGAAATTTTAGAAATTTGTAGTTTAAATCCACATCTCATACCAACATTTGATTTTGGGCATATCAATGCTTTAACACAAGGTGGTCTAAAATCATGCGACGATTATCTTAAAATTTTTAGTCAATCTATTGAAATGATTGGCTTTGATAAAACTTCTAACTGTCATATACATTTTTCTAAAATTCAATATGGCGAAAAAGGAGAAATACGCCATCTAAACTTTGATGATAATATTTATGGGCCTGATTTTGAACATTTGGCTGAAGCTTTAATTAAATTAAACCTTCATCCTAGGATTCTGTCAGAATCAGCTGGGCATATGGCTGAAGATGCTTTAGAAATGAAAACTATTTATGAGAAAACACTTGCACAACAGTTATAAATATGTTAGAATGATATATAGATAAATTTTAAGGAGAAAAGTTATGGTTACAGCAGGAGATTTTAGAAAAGGTACTACTTTTGAAATGGATGGGGCAGTTTATACAGTTATAGATTTCCTACATGTAAAGCCCGGGAAAGGTTCGCCGTTCGTTAGAGCTAAGATTAAGAATGTTATGACTGGTCAAGTTAAAGAGCTTACTTTCAATCCTTCAGATAAATTTCAAGTAGCTGTTATTGAGAAAAAAGAAATGACTTACCTTTACAACGATGGCGACTTATATTATTTTATGGATACAGAAACTTATGAACAAATTCCTTTAAATAAAGATTCTGTTGAAGACGCTTTAAATTTTATTATTGAAAATATGAACGCAACCATGTATTTTTATAAAGGAAATCCATTTGCAGTTTATCCTCCTACTTTTGTTGAACTTGAAGTCGTTGATTGTGAACCTGCAATACAAGGGGATACATCTAAGGCAGCTTTTAAACCTGCTAAATTAGAAACAGGTTACGTTATAAATGTGCCTCTTTTCGTGAGCCAAGGAGATAAAATTCGTGTTGATACAAGAGACGGAAGCTACATGGAAAGAGCAAAATAAATTGAATTATTAATTAGAGCCTTTTGAGGCTCTTTTTTTTTGTTGGCATCTTTTCCATTTCGATAATTTTCGTTTTTTTTCTCCACATTAGTCTTGGTATTCTCTTCATATATTTCATTAGGGAGGAGAATATGCTTAACGGGATTTTACCAGATCAAATTTTTTTACCCATTAAAAATAAAGTTGGGTTTTCTTCTATTAATGAAATTCGATTAAGAGCGAACAAACCCATAATCCTTTCTATCATGGGCCAAAAATTTTTTTTAAGCGAAAATGGTAGAACAAGAAGTTTAAATGAAGCTATAATTGCTTCTTTTTCAATGATTGAAGAGATTATTTTTAGAGCTAGTGAATGTTCAATTTACTCAGTAAATGAACAAATAAAAAAAGGCTTCATTGTTACTCCTAATGGTGTCAGACTTGGACTAGCTGGCAATGTTATTGAAGAAAATGGTTTTGTTAAAACAATGAATACTTTTTCTTCAATTAATATTAGGATACCTCATGAAGTTAAAAATTGTTCACTTAAAGCTTATTCCTCCATTATTTCAGATTTTGGAATAAATAACACCTTGGTTATTTCACCTCCCGGAGCAGGCAAGACCACTTTTTTACGGGATTTTATTTGTCAACTTTCCGAAAGAAACCTGCCGTATGATGTTTTAGTACTCGACGAAAGAGGCGAGCTAAACATAGGCAACGGACTTGGCAATTTCGCTGATATTATATCTTTTGCTTCAAAAAAAGTTGGTTTCGAAAATGGTATTAGGTCACTTGCTCCCAATTTAATTGTTACTGATGAGTTAAGTGAATGGGATGATATGGAAGCTATTAAATATGCCTCTAACTCAGGAGTAAAAATTCTTGCTTCCACTCACAGTGACAACATGGAATCCTTCCTAAAAAAATTTGCATTTAAGGAAATTATTGATGAAAAAATTTTCAAAAGATTTATTGTTTTATCTATGAAAGAAGGGCCGGGAACTTTAGAGGGTATATACGATGAAAATTTCAATAGGATTATGAGGTGGTGAAATGAAATGGTTATTTTTAGCATTGATGTTTGGTTTATGTGTTTTTGTCGGTTATTTCTTTTCTATGAAATATAAAAAGCGTTTAAATTTTTACTCTGCATTAATTTTATTCGCCCAAAAATTAGACGTTGAAATTAATTTTTCAAGAGAAAGATTAAAAAAACTTATTGAGAATATTGATGAAAAAACTAAAAAAAATTTGCTTGGTATTGATAATAACTTTTTAGCTTACCTTAATGATAATCAAGAATTAACATATGAATTACTTTTTAAAAATTGTAATATTTTGAAACAAGATGAAAAGGAAATGATTTTTCTATTTTTTAAAAGTTTAGGTAGAACAGATGTTATTGGGCAGACCAAAGAAATCCAAAACTTTTTAAAACGTTTCGATGATAAACTTAATAAATGCCTTTCTGACAATAAAAAATATGGTTCATTATGTTTTAAGCTTGGAATAATTGCTGGATTATTTATTGTCGTAATTTTAATTTAATGGAGGATTTGTGTTTATGGGCGTTGAAATAATTTTTAAAATTGCTGCTATCGGCCTACTTACTGCGGTTGTTACTCAAATCTTAAAACAGACTGGGAAAGAAGAAATTGGCACATTCGCTACTCTCGCTGGTCTAATTATTGTTATAGTTATGGTGCTTTCTCTTATCGGAGACCTTTTTGGAACTATTAAAAATATGTTCGAATTTAGTTAGTTAATTCATGGAGGTAGTTAATGGATATAATTTTCAAAATCATTGGTATTGGGCTTATCACTTGTATCGCTTCTTTAATTGTTAAACCCGTTCGCAATGATTTTGCTATGCTTATATCTATGGTCGGGGGTATCATTATCCTCGTTATGATTTTATCCAGTCTCTCTTCTGCAATTTCATTAATAAATTCAATTGCTCAAAAGACCGGAGTAAACGGCAACTTACTTTCAATTGTTTTTAAAATAATTGGAATTGGTTATTTAACTGAATTCAGCGCTAGCATGTGTGCAGATGCTGGAAGTGCTGGATTAGGGGACAAAGTACTTCTTGGTGGAAAAATTGTCATATTGGTTATGTCTCTTCCAATTATCACTAGCATTTTAGATATCGTTATGGAGCTTTTGCCATCATGAAAAAAAGTTTGTATTATTTATTTTTAATTTGTATTTTTATTTCTCCATTTATTTTTATAAATTCTTATTTGATAAGTCCTTCTCAATATAACATTGAAATTTTAAAAGCTTCTACTGAAAATTCTCTTGAAAATGAAATAGAAAACTCGGTCAACGACCAACTTGACGACCTCGATGTTAGTGAACTGGAAGACCTTTTAAATAGTTCTGAAAACGTTGAAGATTTGTTTCAAGGTAAAACCTTTTTAGAAAAAATTGCATCAATTATTAATGGAGAATTTGCAGAAGACTCAAACTCTGTATGGGAAGCTTTATTAAATTTAGTTTTCGATAACCTGCTTTCTTTTTTACCAATTATTGCCACAGTTATTGCTGTTTCAATTCTGGGCGGAATGATACAAAATTTAAAACCTAACCTTGGTGGAAAATCCATAGGCTCTGTTGTCCATTTTGTCACTTATGGAGTTGTAGTTATCCTTGTTTTTACTGTCATCATGAAAATGATTTCTGTAACTTCTAGCACTCTAGGCTCAATAAAATCCCAAATGGATGCTGTGTTCCCAATTTTATTAACAATGCTTACGGCAGTTGGAGGCACGGTTTCTGTTTCAGTGTATCAGCCCGCTATGGCTCTTTTAACCACTATAATTATAAATATTTTTACCATATTTTTGATGCCCTTGTTTTTAATTTCTACCGTGCTCTCTTTAGTAAGCAATCTTTCCAATAACATCAAACTTGATAAATTTATTTCTTTCATTAACTCTCTTTTTAAATGGGTAATTGGTTTGGTATTTACCATATTTATAGGATTTGCTTCTATTCAGGGAATTACTGCTGGTTCAATTGATGGCCTTTCAATTAAAACTGCAAAATTTGCAATCAAAAGTTATGTTCCCATCGTCGGTTCTTATATTTCCGATGGTCTTTATATTGTCCTTGCTTCATCGTCTCTTATTAAAAACGCTGTCGGCGCATGTGGACTTTTAATGCTGGTTGGGACAATATTAGCTCCAGTCATTGAACTTATAATTTTTATGCTGGCATTAAAATTAATCGCAGGAATTATCGAACCTCTTGGAGATGGCAAAGTCGCATCTTTCGTAAGTACTATATCTAAAAATATGGCTTTGCTTATTTCAATGATTGTGGCAGTTTCTTTTATGTATGTAATTCTAACCGGTCTTGTTATGTGCAGCGCTAATATTATCTAAATAGGAGGGTTTATGTTTAGCTCTGTTTCCTCTTGGATACTTTCAATTGCAGGTGTTATTAGTTTATCAGTTATTGTTGAACTGATGCTCCCAGAAGGTCAAATCAATAAATATATTCGTAGTATATTCTCCTTTATTATTGTTTTAGTTATTATTTCGCCTTTGCCTAGCTTAATTGGAAAAAATTTCAATTTTAATGATTTGTCTATCTCACAAGAATATGAACTTCAAGAAGACTATATTTATCAATTAAATGTTTATAAAACTGAAGCTATTCAAAATGAAATTTCATCAGATATAGAAAATAGTGGATACAAGAATGTTATCGTTTCTGTTTCAAGTGAAAATTTTTCAACTAATTTTAAAATTAAGTCAGTTTATGTCGAACTTTCAAATTTAGTCATATCAGAAAATGCTAAACATAAAAATATTATAGACATTGAGAATGAAATTTTAAATATTGTTCTTTCTCATGCAAAAGTCGATAGGGCGGAGGTGTATTTTGAAAAATAAATTTTTAGATTTATTTAAAAATTTCGCTGAAAATATAAAAACAAATCGTAAACTTCAAATTGGACTGGCCATCTTATTTGGAATTTTATTAATTTGTTGCTACTTTCTTTTCATACATTCTCCGTCTGATTCTAACAATAGTAATAGTAATAATGATAACACCAATATATCTCTATCAGCTGCCGAAGCTTATGCCAATAGTTTAGAAAATAAATTAGCTAAAATATTGTCACAAGTAAAAGGAGCAGGTGAGGTCAGTGTTCTTGTTACTCTCGGAAGTGGATTTGAATATGTCTATGCCACAGAAGAAACTATCAAAGAAACTTCTTCCGGCTCGACTACCACAAATACTATTGTTTTAGTTTCTGGAGAACCTGTTCTTGTTAAGGAAGTTTATCCGGAAATTTCAGGTGTGCTTGTTTCAGCAACCGGCGCTGACAATATATCCGTCAAGCTCAACCTCGTTACAGCTATTCAAACTGTAATCGACGTCGCAAATGAAGACATCACAATTTTAACAAGAGTTTAAAAGGAGATAATTATGAAAAAAAGAACTAAAATTATTATTCTTGCAGTTATGGTTGTTTTATTAGGTGTAACGGGTTATTTAAATGTTGTGTTAAATAATTCTGTAGATGAAGTCCCAACTCAAACAACAACCACAAGCTACTTCGCTTCTTATAGACAAGATAGAGAATCAAGAAGGGATCAAGAACTTCTTTATTATCAAGCTATAGCTGAAAGTCCTTCTTCTACTGCTGAAGCAATTGCGGCTGCCGATCAAGCAAGAATAGATTTAATTGCTCAAATGGACAAAGAACTTGTTGTCGAAGGTTTAATAAAAGGTATCGGTTTTAATGATTGTGTTATAACTATGTCTTCTACTAACGTTAATGTTTTAGTTGATGCAGATGTTCTTAATGAAACAGAAGTCAAACAAATCGTTGCCATTGTTCAAGAACAACTAGGTACAGAATTAGAAAATATTAAAATAATTCCTGTTGAATGATTGGACAATATTGTTAGTAATGTGATATAATATCTTCATAGGAGATATTATGACTGATAATAAACGTTATAATGAAGATGGAAAAATAACATGTGATAAAAATATTCTTTATTCAATTGTAAACCTTGCCACAAAAGAGATAAAAGGTGTGGCAAGGCTTTCTAATTCTGATTTACCTTGGTATAAAAAATTGTTTTCTAAACAAGACTATGAAGGTGTAAAAATTCGCTTTGAATCTAATGGATCATTAAGAATTGATGTCTACGTTGATGTTTATATAGGCGAAAGCATGCCTGACCTGTCTTATAGAATTCAAGAAAATATAAAAAATAACCTTTCTAGCATGGTCGAAATGAAAGCTTCAAGTATAAATGTTCATGTTATGAATGTTATATGTGATCGCATTGATGCTTAACAAAAGAGGAATAAAATGAGAAGAGATTCGCGTGTCTTTGCATTCAAGTTAGTTTTTGAAAGATTATTTAATACTCAACCTTTTGACGACGAATTATGGGAAGAATTAAACGATAAAGATAAAAATTTAGCAGAAGAAATTTTTGAGCATTATATCAACCACAAGAAGGAAATCGAAAATAAAATAGAAAATTTACTTATCGGTTATAGCCTTTCTCGTATCCATAAAATCGATTTAGCTTTATTGTCCATAGCAGTTGCAGAAATTGATTATGTTAAAACACCAGCGCCTGTTGTAATAAACGAAATAATAGAAATTGCAAAAGTTTATTCTTCAGAAGAAGCTCCTAAATTTTTAAATGGTATTCTTGCTTCAATAGTGAAAGGAAATGCTGAAAAGGATAATTAGAAATGTTAGGTACTTTAACTGTTTCTCAATACAATAATTATATTAAACAAATTTTTGATGCAGAAGAACTTCTCCACAATATTAAAATTGTAGGGGAAGTTTTTGGATTATCTTTTTCGAAAACAGCAATTTATTTTTCACTAAAAGACGATGGGGGAATGATAAGTTGTGTTTGTTTTTATCCTGATCTTTTAAAAGATATTCAAGAGGGAGATAAAATCATCATAACTGGTTCACCAAACTATTATGTAAAAGGTGGCAGGCTTTCTTTTAATGTTTTAAATATAGAAAAAGAAGGGCAAGGAGATCTTTATCAACAGTTTATATTAATGAAAAATAAACTAGAAAAAGAAGGATTGTTTAATATAGAAAATAAAAAACCTATGCCAAAAATTATAAAATCAATCGCAGTTATAACTTCTAAAGATGGTGCAGTAATTCATGATATTTGCAATATTGCAAAAAGACGAGATCCTTCTATAAACATTGTTTTATATCCAGTAAAGGTCCAAGGGAATGGCGCTGATGACGAAATAGTTACCGCAATAAAAGATCTTTCCGAATTTAATGAAGTAGATGTCATAGTTGTAGCTAGAGGAGGGGGTTCCTTGGAAGATCTGTCGGCTTATAATACAGAAAAAGTTGCTCGAGCAACTTTCGATTGTAAAAAATTCATAATGAGCGCAGTTGGACATGAGACTGACTTTACAATTATTGACTTCGTAGCCGACTTACGTGCCCCAACACCATCAGCCGCTGCTGAATTATTAACAAAAGAAAAAAGTGAACAAAAAAATAAATTTATTCAAACATTTAATACTTATAAAATCACACTTAATAATTTTATAAAGAACAAATTTTCATTATTAAAAAACAATGATGAAAATTTTCAAAATTTAACAGAAAAATATTTTTTAAATAAAAATTATGAACTTGGTCTGCTTGAAACTTCTTTAAATAAATTAGATCCAACAGCAATTTTAAAAAGAGGTTTTGCTAAAATTGAGCAATCAGGAAAAGTTGTTGACAAGGCCAAAAACATTATGTTAGAATCAGACTTAGAAATAAAATTTTTAGATGGAACTGTAATTGCAAAACCAAAAGAGGTGAAAAATGACGTATGAAATTGCTATCGAAAAATTAAATCAAATTATAGAAAAATTATCAACAGAAAGTATTCCTTTAGCAGATGCAACTTCTATTTTTGAAGAAGGAATGAAACTAATTAAATTTTGCTACGAACAACTAAAATCAACAAAAGGTAAAATTTTCGAAATTAAAAAAGAAATGGATTCTTTAAAATTGGAGGAATTAGAATGAGAATATCTAAACTTGTTGGTGAAAGACTTAAAGATGCACCAGCCAATGCTACTTCAAGAAGCCACATTTATCTTTCTCGTGCTGGGTACATAAAACAAGTCGCTAATGGAATTTACACTTTTCTTCCTCCAGCTGAAAAAGTTAGCAAAAAAATTCAAGATATTATTAGAGAAGAAATGGATGCAATTGATGGGCAAGAAGTTTTGTTTCCAGTGGTTATGCCTAGAGAACTTTGGGATTTAAGTGGAAGATACCAATCTATAGGTGCCGAATTAGTCAGATTCAAAGATAGATCTCAGCATGACTTAGTTCTTGGTATGACTCATGAAGAAGCCGCAGTGCACGCTGCCTTGGGGACAGTAAAAAGCTATGAACAGCTTCCTTTTATGATCTACCAAATACAAACCAAATTCAGAGATGAAGCTAGAGCAAGGGCAGGGTTGATAAGAGTTAGAGAATTTTTAATGAAGGATGCATATTCTTTCCACACTACCCAAGAAGACCTTGAAAATTATTATAAAAAAGTTTACGATTCGTATATTCGAATATTCTCAAGAATAGGATTAAAAAAAGTCATATCAGTGCATTCAGACAGTGGTATGATGGGGGGAAAAGTTGCTGATGAATTTCAACTATTAACAGATATAGGTGAAGATACGATTATTATTTGTCCAAATTGCGATACAGCTTCAAACATCGATGTCGCTTGCTCAGTTATTGATGACAACGATCACATATTTGGTGTAAAACAAGAAGTTTTCACTGGTGAAGCAAAAACCATTGATGAAGTATGTTCTAACTTAAATAAAAATCCAAAACAAGTTGTTAAAGCTGTGTGTTATGCTATAATTGGAAATGATAAAAATGTTGTTATCGCTTTTTTAAGAGGCGATAAAGAGGTAAACGAAGCAAAGCTTAAATCTTTGGTAGGTTCTGATATAGCAATAAAAGATTTAGAAGATTCTGGACTAATAAAAGGTAATATTGGTTGCGTTAATTTAAATTTAGAAAATGCACTAATTTATTATGACAAATCTCTTGAAGGCCTTGAAAGTTTCGTTACCGGAGCAAACAAAGAAGGCTATCATTTTATTGGTGTTTCAATGACAAGAGATGTAAAACCTGACAAATATGTCGATATTTCAAAAGTTTCGGAAGGAGAAAAATGTCCAGTTTGTGGCGCTAATCTTTTAGTTAAAAATGGTATTGAAATTGGTAACATATTCCAACTTGGAACACGTTATACTTCAAAAATGGGATTAACAATTCATATGCCTGATGGATCTCAAGCAAATCCAGTTATGGGTTGTTATGGAATTGGTATAGGACGTTGCTTGGCCAGCATCGCAGAAGAAAATTGTGACGAAAAAGGTTTAGTTTGGCCAATGAGTGTCGCCCCTTGGCATATATACCTTTGCGCAATTCGAAATGATGATCAAAATGTAAAAGAACAAGCTGAAAGACTATATGACAAATTGACGGCAGAAAATTTTGAAGTACTATATGACGATAGAATCACGTCTGCAGGGGTTAAACTTACTGATAGTGAATTGATGGGAATCCCTGTTAGAATTGTGATCAGTCCTAAAACAATTGAAAATGGTGAATTAGAAATAACAATAAGAAAAACCGGTGAAAAAATATTTGTGAAGGAAGAGAATCTTTCAAAAAAATTAGACGAAATTATTGTATATTAATAATTAACATATATAACAATTTTATAAAATATAATTATTATATGAAAGAAAAAAAGGTTAAAACAACTTCGGTAGAAATCAAGCGATATCGTTGGGCATTTAAGATGTTCGTGATATCGCTTTGTTTATCTTCATTGTTTTCTTTACTGAGCCAAAGTGTTCTGTCATCCTTGGGAGCAATTATGGCTGCAATCATGATTGCTCTTTTCATCTTCATAAGTGTTATTTTTGATATGATAGGGATTGCAGTAACAAGCGCTGATGAAGAATATTTCTTACTACAAAAAGAAAAAAATAATCAGGGTAGTGAAATAGCTTTAAAGCTTAAAAAAAATTCTGAAAAAGTCTGTTCTTTCTGTGCAGATGTGGTCGGAGATATTTGTGGAATACTATCAGGCGCAGGTGGGGCATGTATAATTCTTTCTATATCTAAAAATATTTCACAGAATAATTTGGTTATTCTTATTTCAACACTAGTAAGCTCAATAATAGCTGGTTTAACAATTTTATTTAAAGCGCTTATGAAAGAACATGCTATAAAAAACTCAAACAAAATAATAATGCGTTTAAGTAAATTAATAGAAAAATTATTTTTTTATAAAAAAAATAAAAATCATAGAAAATCTCTTGACAATAAATAAGTTTTTATGTTATCATCATTGAGTCGAAAGCAGAAGTTTCCACTTCTCACCAGTCAAACTTTTTGATTTAGACTGCGTTAAAAACTTTTTATTAATGAGTTTTTTTTGGTGGAAATGTTTTGCATTCCACCATTTTTTTTATAAAAGGAGACAACGAAAATTTTTAAGGAACTTTTAATTAACGAACAAATTTCTGCCGATGAAATAAGATTAATTGGTGAAGAAGGTGAACAACTTGGAGTTGTAACATTTTCACAAGCAATGCATCTCGCAGAAGAAAAAAATCTTGATCTTGTTCTTATGAACGGAGCCTCTAGCCCTGCTGTTTGTAAACTTATGGACTACGGTAAATATAAATATGATTCTATCAAAAAAGATAAAGAAATGAAAAAGAATCAAAAAATTGTTGAGATAAAAGAAATTCAATTATCCATGACAATTAGCGACCATGATATTGCTTATCGTGTTACAAATGCAAAAAAATTCTTGGCCGACGGAAACAAAGTTAAAGTTACTTTAAGAATGAGAGGGAGACAACAAGCTTACACTAAAGCTTGCATAGATGTCGTAAAAAACTTTACTTCTAAACTTGAAGACTGTGGTTCTTGTGAAAAAGAGCCAGAAGTTAACGGGCGTAACATAATTGTCGTTGTAAGTCCTAAAAAAGCATAAATTAAAAGGAGATATAAAATGCCAAAACAAAAAACACATAGTGGTACAAAAAAACGTTTTAAATTAACCGCAACAGGTAAAGTTAAGTACGCACGTCCAACAAAGGGACATTTCTTAACAAATAAATCAAAATCAAGAAAAAGAAAACTAAGAAAAGGTTCATATATTGCTGGTAAAAATTCTAACAATATTAAATCTTTACTTGGTGCAAAGTAATAGGAGGGCAGTGGTATGAGAATTAAAAGAGCTGTAAACGCTGTAAAAAAACGTAGAAAAATTTTAAAACAAGCAAAAGGTTATCGTGGAGCTAAATCAAAACTTTATAGAACTGCTCGTGAACAAGTAATGAAAAGCGGGATGTATGCATACATCGGACGTAAACAAAAGAAAAGAGATTTCCGTGCTCTTTGGATAACAAGAATTAATGCTGCATGCAGACAAAATGATATTTCATATAGTAGATTTATTGCAGGTCTTAAATCTAAAAATATAGATTTAAACAGAAAAGTGCTTGCAGATATAGCTGTCAAAGACCCAGAAGCATTTAAATCTCTCGTTGCTGAGGTAAAAGCATAGTGTTGAAAGCAAGTGGCGAACTTGTAAAAAAACTAAAAAAGCAAAAAAGAGAAAATAATTTTTTGCTTTTTTTGGATAACCCAAAAATTATTTTTGATGCTATTAAACAAGGGGCAAAACCAATATTAGCACTAACAACAAAGGATAAAATCAATAATTTAAATTGTGAAACCTATTTAACTTCTCAAACTGTTATTGATTCGTTATCTGATGTCAAAACCCCACAGGGTGTGGTTGTTATGTTAGAATATACACAACCTGTTGTTACGGCTCCCAAAAATAATTTTTTAGTTTTAGATAATCTTCAAGATCCAGGAAATGTTGGTACTTTAATCAGAAGCGCTTTAGCTTTTGGAATGGAATGTGTTTTTGTTGTTGATGGAGTTAAACCAACGAACAGTAAAGTTATAAGAAGTTCAGCTGGTGCTGTTTTCAACATTCCTGTTTATTATCTAACAAAATCTGAATTTATTAACTTATCAGAAACTAATCATTTTACCTTACTTAAAACAGATATGGAGGGAGAAAATATACATAAATTTATTTTCTCAAATCCTGTTGGTGTTGTGATAGGTAATGAAGGTAAAGGGGTAAGCAAAGAAATTTCAAAAATATGTTCAAAAACTCTTACTATTCCAATGGAAGAAGGAATAGAAAGTTTAAACGCAGGTGTATGTGGATCCATTATTATGTATCACATACATTCTCAAAAAAATAAATAAGGAGGAAAATTATGTCTGGACATTCAAAATGGCACAATATTCAAGCCACAAAAGGAAAAGCAGATGCTGCTAGAAGTAAAATCTTTACAAAAATTGGCAGAGAACTTGCTGTCGCTGTTAAACTTGGAGGCCCAGATCCTTCCAGCAATGCGACATTAAGGGCTGTGATAACCAAAGCTAAACAAAATAACATGCCTAACGATAATATTGACCGAAGTATAAAAAAAGCTGCAGGCGAACTAGGAAATGTTAATTATGAATCTATAATCTACGAAGGGTACGGAGTAGGAGGATCTGCAGTGATAGTAGACTGTTTAACAGATAATAAAAATAGAACTGCTGGAGATGTGCGTCATGCTTTTGATAAACATGGAGGTTCTTTAGGATCTACAGGTTGCGTTAGTTATCTTTTCCAAAGAAAAGGGGTTATAATAATTCCTAGGGCAGAAGGTTTAGACATAGATGAATTAATGATGGATGCTTTAGATGCTGGCGCCAAAGATGTAATTGAATTAGACGATGAAATTGAAGTAATAGCAGAACCTAACGATTTAGAAAAAGTTAAAAACAATTTGGAGAACAAAAGCTACAAAATTGCATTGAGCGAATCAACATTAATTCCTGACATGTATGTAGATTTAGATGAGCAAAAACTCGCAACATTTAAAAAGATGATAACAGTTTTAGAAGATCTTGATGATGTTCAAACAGTATATCATAATGTAAATATCCCAGATGAATTTGTTGAAGAAGAAGAATAAACAAATTTCTGTTTAATCAAAAGAAATACACCTTCTGTATTTCTTTTTTTATTGTCTTTTATTTGACAAAATATGACTAATAATATAAAATCTAATTATGAAAATCTTAGGTATTGATCCAGGTTATGCAATAATTGGCTATGGTGTTATTGATACAAAAAAGTCATCATTAGCTGTTGATTTTGGCGTTATCACAACACCAAAAGATGACTCGATTTCTCTTAGGCTACATAACATTGAAAAGGCCCTGACAACCCTGTTTGAGTTATACAAACCAGATGCCGTAGCAATAGAAGAGTTGTTTTACTTTAAAAATCAAAAAACCATAATACCTGTCGCAGAAGCCAGGGGCGTAATTTTATTAACAGCTCAAAAATTCTGTCCTAATATTTATGAATATACACCTATGCAAATTAAACAGGCTCTTACGGGGCAAGGAAGAGCGGAAAAAGCTCAAATTCAATTTATGGTAAAAAATATACTGGGATTAAAAGAAATACCAAAACCTGATGATGCCGCCGATGCTTTAGCTGTTGCATTAACACATGCTCAGATAAGTCCTGCACTGAATAACAATAAAATTTAAGGAGTTATTATGATTTCATTTTTAATAGGAATAATTGAAGATAAATATGATAATTTTTTAATATTAGATGTGAATGGTGTGGGGTATGAGCTAAATATTTCACAAAACACTTTGTATTCTTTACCAAATAAAGGCGAGACTGTTAAAATTTTAACTTACATGTCTGTGAGAGAAGATGGAATTTCTTTATTTGGATTTTCGGATAAAGAGGAAAAAGATCTTTTTTTAAAGTTAACTCAAATCTCAGGAATTGGTCCAAAAGTTGCAATCAGCATATTGTCTGGTCTGCCACTTTCGGAGCTTGTAACTGCAATCATAAGAGAAGATTTAAGGGCGCTTGCTTCAATTAAAGGGCTTGGTAAAAAAACAGCTGAGAGATTATGTCTTGAATTAAAAGATAAAATTTCGCCAATAGGAATAAATTTTGAAAATAATTCAACAAATAATGAGTTTGATGAAAATGCTGTTAATCTAGCAACAGAGACATTAATTTCTCTTGGCATAAATAAAAATGAAGCTTACAATCTTGCGAAAAGTAATGCTGGACCGAATTCAACAGCAGAAGAAATAATTTCAAAATCATTAAGGGGGTATAGAGCTTGATGGAAGATAGATTTATAACAAGCACAAAAAATCTAACAGACTCAGAAATTGAAAACTCTCTTAGGCCAACTAACTTTGAAGAATATGTCGGGCAATGTAAAATAAAGGATAGTTTATCTGTTTATATTAAAGCTGCTAAATCTAGGAAAGAAAGTCTTGATCATGTCTTATTGTATGGCCCTCCAGGTCTTGGTAAAACAACTCTTTCTCATATTATCGCAAATGAACTTGGGGCTCAACTCAAAATTACTTCAGGGCCCGCAATAGAACACGCCGCAGATTTAGCAGCTATTTTAACAAATTTAAATGAAAACGATGTTTTATTTATAGATGAAATTCACAGATTAAATAAATCAGTCGAAGAAATTTTATATCCTGCTATGGAAGATTTCGCTTTGGATTTTATTGTCGGCAAGGGACCATCAGCAAAGAATATGCGCCTAAAAATACAACCTTTCACTTTAATCGGAGCCACAACAAGAGCTGGAATGCTTACAAATCCTTTAAGAGATAGGTTTGGAATAATTTGCAGACTAGAATTATATTCTACCGAAGAACTCCAAATTATAATTAATAGATCAGCGAAAATTTTAAATATAGAAATTGATGAACAAGCAAGCATAGAAATAGCTAAAAGGTCCCGAGGGACACCAAGAATTGCTAATAGACTATTAAAAAGAATCCGAGATTATGCACAAGTCCATGGTGAAGGGAAAATAACCAAAGATATCGCTGATAAAACTTTAGACATTATGGAAATAGACGATTTAGGATTAGATTTTATCGATAGAAAGATTTTGGGATCTATAATAAATAAGTTTAACGGTGGTCCAGTAGGGCTAGAAACACTCTCAGCAACAATAAGCGAAGATTCATCAACGATTGAAGATGTTTATGAACCTTACTTATTACAACTTGGTTTTATAGCAAGGACACCAAGAGGAAGGGTTGCACTCGAACCAGCATATGTGCATTTAAAATTACCGAATAATAACTAATTTAGGAAGAAAAAATGGATTTATTGAACAAAAAATCATACTATTATGATTTACCCCAAGAATTAATTGCTCAAACACCTTTAGAACCTAGAGATAGCTCTAGGTTACTCGTTTATGATAAAAAAACAGGGAAAATTGAACATAGGATTTTTCGTGATATCATTGACTATTTAAGCGAAAATGATATTCTTGTTATAAATAATACACGTGTATTGCCAGCAAGATTATTTGGGTATAAAGATACTGGTGCGAAAATTGAAGTTCTTTTACAAAAACGAATAGATTTGAAAAATTGGGAATGCATAGTAAGACCGGCAAAAAGATTAAGACAAGGTGACAGGGTAACTTTCAGTGAGCATTTATCTTGCATTATAAAATCAAAAAAAGAATATGGTTTAGTAAATGTTTGCTTCGACTTTGATGGCACATTTGAACATAGACTTAGCGAAGTTGGAACAGTGCCACTTCCTCCGTATATAAAAGAAAAATTAAAAAATAGCGAAAGATATCAAACAGTTTATAGTAAGGTAGAAGGTTCTTCAGCAGCTCCAACAGCAGGTTTGCATTTTACAACAGAATTGTTACAAAAAATAAAAGATAAAGGCATACAAATTGTTGAAGTGTTGTTACATGTAGGGCTTGGAACTTTCAGACCTGTTAAGGAAGATAATATATTAAAACATCAAATGCACTCAGAATTTTTTGAAATGAGTCAAGAAAATGCTCAAATTTTAAACGAAGCAAAAAAATCAGGAAAAAGAATTATAGCTGTAGGTACAACCAGTGTTAGGGTTTTAGAAACTGCTTGTAATGAAAAAGGCAAATTTGTTCCAACAAAAACAAACACAAACATTTTCATTTATCCATCTTATAATTTTAAAGCAGTGGATGCTTTAATAACCAATTTTCACTTACCAGAAAGCACTCTGATAATGCTTGTAAGTGCTTTTATTGGTAGAGATGAAACAATGAAAGTTTATGAAGAAGCAGTAAAAGAAAAATATAGATTTTTTAGTTTCGGTGATGCTTGTTTCTTTAAATAGTGCTTATTATAGCATACAAAATACAATATATAGAGGTATTATGAATAATTTTAGTTTTGAAATAGTTAAAGAATGTCCAAAAACTGGCGCAAGAGCTGGTATTTTTCATACCCCTCATGGAGATATTTTAACACCAGTTTTCATGCCAGTTGGAACTCAAGCCACTGTAAAGGGCCTTACACCTGAAATGCTTAATGATTTGGGAGCTCAAATAATACTTTCAAATACTTATCATTTGCATCTTAGACCAGGAGAAGATATTATCAAACAAGCTGGTGGGATTCATAAATTCATGAACTGGAATAAACCTATTTTAACCGACAGTGGAGGATTCCAAGTTTTTTCTCTCTCTAAATTAAGAAAGGTTAGCGAAGAAGGTGTGGAATTTTCATCTCATCTTAGTGGTGAAAAAAAATTTATGTCTCCTGAAAAGTGTATTGATATACAAAATTCACTGGGCTCTGACATTATTATGCAACTTGATGTATGCACAGAAGCAAACACATCTTATAACGAAGCTTTAGAAGCAAAAAGACTTACAAAAATTTGGTTAGAAAGATGTTTTAATCATCACAAAAATGAGAACCAAATGCTTTTCCCAATTGTGCAGGGTAATGTATATAAAGATTTAAGAATTGAATGCGTTAAAGATTGTTTACCTTTTGCAAAGTGTGGTATAGCTATTGGAGGGCTTTCAGTAGGTGAAGAAAAAAGCGTAATGTATGACATCCTTGATATTTTAAATCCTGCATTACCACATGATCAGCCAAGATATCTTATGGGTGTCGGTTCCCCTGATTGCCTGATAGAAGGTTTTGCTAGAGGTATAGATATGATGGATTGCGTTTTACCAACTAGAATAGCTAGAAATGGGACTGCGTTTATTAAGGAAGGTAAATTAGTGGTAAAAAATGCAAAATATAAAGATGATTTCTCTCCAATTGAAAATGATTGCGATTGCTATACATGCAAAAATTATTCTAGAAGTTATTTGCGCCATTTAATAAATGCTGGGGAAATGTTAGGGGCTACATTAATTTCTATACACAATTTACATTTTTTAATAAACTTATCTAAAATGGCTAGACAAGCAATAATTGAAGATAGATTTTTAGAATTTAAAAATAAATTTTTAGATAATTTTAAAGTCTAACACTGTTAGGCTTTTTTATTTTTGTACTTATAAAATTGTTTGACTTGTTAATAAAAATAAAGTATACTTTTAATGTGAGTTGTAAAAATTCATAATTAAAAAAAAGGGGTAAAAGTATGAGCATTTACATGTTAAATGTCATTGCTCCTGCTGTTGCCGTTGTGATTGCTCTTGCATGCTTCGCCGTTGGTATCGGTGGGGGCATAGGATTGTATAAAATAATTGCAACAAAAAAACTCGGTAAATCAAAATCGAACGCTGTTCGTATTATCGAAGAGGCATATGCAGAGGCAAAGACTATAAAAAAAGAAGCCTCATTGGAAGCTAAAGAAGCCAGTCATAAATATAGAGATGATGTTGAGGCCGAACTTAAAGAAAGAAGAATTGAAATCCAAAAATCTGAAGAAAGGTTAACTGAAAGAGAAAAATTTGTAGAAAATAAAGAACTTTCTTTGGACAGAAAAAGTGAACAAATTGAGCAAGATAAGAAAAATATAGAAGAAACAAAAAATAAACTGACTAAAGAAATAGAACAACAAGAACAAATTAAATTGGACATGCTTGCTAAATTAGAAAAAATTAGTGGTTTATCAAAACAAGAAGCAAAAGATATGCTAATTGGTAGTATGACCGAAGAAGCTAAAAAAGATGCCGGACTGATTATTAAAAAAATAGAAGACGAAGCAAAAGAAGAAGGGGACAAAAGAGCTCGAAACATAGTGGCTTCTGCTATTCAAAAATGTGCAACAGATTTATCAACAGAAATGACTGTTTCTGTGGTTTCTTTACCTACAGACGAAATGAAAGGTAGAATTATCGGTAGAGAGGGCAGAAATATTAGAGCAATAGAGAGCGCAACAGGTGTCGAACTTATTGTTGATGATACTCCTGAAAGCATAACCGTTTCATCTTTTGATCCTATTAGGAGAGAAATTGCACGTCTTAGCCTTGAAAAATTAATTATAGATGGAAGAATCCACCCAACACGAATTGAAGAAATTGTTGAGAAAATGACAAAAGAAGTTGACAAAACAATTAAAGAAGCTGGCGAAAGAGCCTGTGAAGAAGTTGGAATTTATAATTTACATCCTGAATTAATTAAAGTTTTAGGACGATTAAAGTTTAGAACAAGTTATGGACAAAACGCATTAAAACATAGTATCGAAACGGCAATACTTGCAGGGCAACTTGCAACTGAACTGGGAGCCGACCCATCTATAGCAAAACGCGGGGGACTGTTACATGATATAGGAAAAGCTTTGGATCATGAAATTGAGGGCACTCACGTACAAATCGGAGTAGATTTAGCAACAAAATATAAAGAGAACCCTGAGGTTATTCATTGTATTGAAGCTCATCATTTTAATGTTGAATTTAAAAGCTTAGAAGCAATTTTAGTTCAAATCGCAGATGCTATTTCAAGCAGTAGACCTGGAGCTAGAAGAGAAAGTTTCGAAGCCTACATTAAACGTTTACAACAACTTGAAGAAATTTCTAACAGTTTTAATGGAGTAGACAAAGCATATGCTGTTCAAGCTGGCAGAGAAGTAAGGATTATTGTCAAACCTGAAGAGATGTCTGATAATGACGCAATGTTTCTTGCAAAAGAAATTGCAAAACGAATTGAAGATGAAATGCAATATCCTGGTCAAATCAAAGTAAACGTTATAAGGGAAAGTAGATATTCAGAAACTGCAAAATAAAAATTTTATATTTAAAAGCTTGTAAAATATTACAAGCTTTTTTTGAATATCTTTAATTTAATTTGAATAGATTGTAAAAAGAGGTGAATCATTCTAGAATTTTTTGCATCTTTTTTTGGTGAGTATGTTTTTTTAGCCGTTATTTTAATCGCTATGATTCCAGGTTTTGAAGGACGTATAGCTATTCCTTTTGCCATGAGCGCTCAGATATTAGGAGATTGCATTTTATCTCCGGCTTGGGCTTTTTTTTGTTCATTAATAGGAAGTATAATACCATCTATACCACTTATTTTATTAACAAAAAAATTAAAAAATAAATTTTTTACAGGTTTTATAGTTGAAAAATATAGTTCAAAAATAAAAGCTTTATCAACTAAAAATTCTAACATAAAAAAATTAATTTTGTTATCCCTTTTTGTCGCCATCCCTTTGCCTATGACTGGGGTTTGGTCGGGCAGTATCATAGCTGGCTTAACCGATTTAAAACCTTATCAATCATTTATAGCCATATTTATTGGGAGTTTAATTGCTTGTTCGATAATTTTATTAGTTTGCATAATTTTCAATAATTCAACTTTAATCATATTGCTTATAGCATTATTTATGATTCTTACTGTTATAATTTTTGAAATAATAAGAATAATTTTTAACAATATAAGAAAAAGAAAAAGGTTGAAATAAATAATATTCAACCTTTTCCTTCATTGGTCGCATGTGCTACGACCTATTAATATAATGCGATATTTTTAAATTATTATTCAATTATTTCCAAAATTTTTTATAAGTATATATTTGAGTATAATACAATCCAACTGTTTCACAAACCACAGCAAAGATTGGAACTAATATAGTTGAAAAATATGAATTTAGCTCATTAAATGGCACTCCACAAGCATAATTAATAAGAAAAATAATCATAATTAATAAAGCTAAAATAGTCCAAACAACTGCAGGATGCCACATTTTCTCGGGAATTTTACTTGTCGATGTTTTATAATTATAAAAGCTATAAACAACGTAAACAAATGAAATAATAGGGAAGAGATAATACACAAAATTGGTTTCAACTGAGGTCAAACCACATAAACTAAAAATTAAATACATAACCCCACTTCCAATACCAATAAGTCCGAAAATAAATAAGCTTACATAAAATTTTAATAAATTTGTGTTATGCTTTATTTTTTTGTCCTGTTTTTCATATATTTTGAATTCTACATCTTGTGTCGCATAGTAATTCTTTAATTCTTCATAACTTTCAAAATCTTCTTTTATAACTTCGTTATCCTTTTTTAATTCTGCTTTGGCATATAATTTTTCTAATTTTGCCTTAACATCATTACATGTAGGATCAACTGACACATTTCTTCTTGGAGCTGGGAGTTTTTTATCGTTGTTATTTAAAACTATATTTAACCTGGCAGGCTCTATCTTTTTAGGTTTTGGTATGTTTTCCTCTGCGATTCGTTCTGTAATGAAAACACCATCATCTTTAATTTCTTGTTTTTCTTCTGACTCATTCTCATTATAACTCTGAATATCTTTATTCTTAATTAAATTGTTATCGAATGTAGAATTATTAAAATCTTCATAGTGCCCCTGTCTAGTTTGCAATAAAGCAGTTTTTAGTTCAGTCAAATTCTGTTGCTGAGACTCTTGGGAACGTGATGGGGAAGTAGAAAGAGCGAGTTCAATTTGATTTTCTGCATAAGATCTTTTATACTTATTCCTTGAAAAATCTTTGGCAGCTTCATAAACTTTTTGATTGTAATCTTCAACTGACTTTTTTTCTGTCTCTTTTTCTTCTAAATTTGATTTTTCTTGTTCTTTCAAATGGTTTTTAATTTCATTTTGTTCTTCATTCAGTCTAAAACTGTTTTCTTCTGATTTTATTTCAGGCTCTTCAATATAATTTTCACTATAAATATCATCATCTAACTTCTCTTCATTTTGCTCATTATTACCATTGAATTGCGCCAAAATATTTTCCTGTTCTTTTGCCTTTTTAGGTTCATTTTCTTCTATAGACAAATCAAAATATTCATCATAATCGTCTTCTTGATCTG
The DNA here is from genome assembly GCA_944349895.1 of uncultured Clostridia bacterium. Lineage (GTDB taxonomy): Bacteria > Bacillota > Clostridia > Christensenellales > UBA1242 > Caccovivens. Next base: position 85,698 of record CALVNQ010000001.1, read on the forward strand.
TTTTTTCATTAATATCAATTTGGTGATTCTCTTCAATTTCAATATTTTCACCAAAAAGGGGAGTATGTTGGTTATAATTGACACCTTCATTCTGATCTAAACTAAAATTTGTATCATTTAAATCATTTAAGTGTTCTTCTTTTTTTTCAACTGGTTTAACCACATTTAACCCACGAAAATCTTCTTTTAGCCCATCAAGAGCCCTTCTTCCAGCTTCTGTTATGCTTGAATATGAACATTTTGGACCTTTCGAGCTTTCTTTCAAGTATGAAGATATGTATTTAAGTTCTTTCATTCTATTTAAATTAGAGTAAAGGCTAGGTAGCTTAACCTCTCTACCATATTTATTTTTTATCTCATCAATAAGCTCTAAACCGTACATATCTCTCTCACTCAAACAGGAGAGTATCATGTAAGAAAGCTGTCCTTTTGCTAAAACTTCCATATTTTCACCTTATTTCTGCTTTTATTATACTCACATTTTATTATTGTGTCAACAAAAATAGGGGGTATTATGAAGACATAATACCCAATTAAAATTTTTATATCTATTCGCAAAACACAAGTTTTGCGAATAGAAAGTTACATAATACCATTTATTTTTAATTTATTATGTTATTTAATCATAACAATTAAAATTTAATAATTATTTCGTTGTCAATATTTATTAATTCATATCTCTTAAAGTTCTTAAAAATCTTAAAAATATCATCTGGTTGTTTTTTGTAGTTTTGTCTTGTGAAATAGTTAAATTTGGATCTAAAATGCTTTTAAAATCATTTATATCAGTCATATTTAAAAAGTTAACAATTTTTATAAATGTATCGTATATATTTTCTCCATCAAATAATTCGTCTGGTGTATTATAAAGCAGACTTTCTATAAAAATTTGATTTGGCATGATGTATGTCCTAGCCGAATTCCTAAATAAAGTATTAAATATTTTAATCATTTTCACAAAAACATCGCCTACTCTTGAAGTCTTATCTATAAAAAGTTCTGTTCTTTTTTCAAAATTTATACTATAAAAACCTTTTTTTCTATTTATAAAAAATTTAAAATTATTTCCCTCTATTAAACAAGGATAGATAATTATTTGTGTTCTTATACCAAATTCATCTCTCCCAATAATTCTTATAAAATTATCATAATTATAAACAATACTTGTCATAGTTAAATTTTTTACAAAGGCTTTTTGCAAATCTGCTTTTAACATTTCCAAATTATATCTGGTGTCATTAAATTCATATACAGTTTCTTTAGGTGCTTCTTCAATTTTTTTCCTTGACTTTTTCTTTTTTGACTTTTTAGATTCATTCCAGGCATATAATAGTCTATCTTTTAATTTTTTCCAAAAATCGTTATATTGCAAACAATTCATTTCAATTTGTGGGCTGGAAAATCCCAAAAAGTAAACAAATTCACTTTCTGGTGTAATTGCACCATTAAAAATTTCATTTACAGGTTGTAAGACACACTTATCTACATCAACATATGGAATACTTTTAGACATATCATCGACAGCTAAATAAACCAAACTATTTATTTTCTCTTCGACATCGTTTACAAATTCCGAATTATCCATTTCAGCAATTGATTCAATGAGTTGTTTGCTTATAGTTTTCATATAATCTCCCACATAAATTATATCAATTTTTTGGTTCTATTTTTTCCTTCCCACCCATATACGGTCTCAAAACCGGAGGAATATAAACACTTCCATCTTTATTTAAATGATTTTCTACAAATGCTATCAACATTCTTGGTGGAGCAACCACAGTGTTATTTAAAGTATGAGCATAAATGTTTCCTTCTGTGGTTTTATATCGTATGCCAAGCCTTCTTGCTTGAGCATCTGTTAAATTTGAGCACGAACCAACTTCAAAATATTTTTTTTGTCTTGGGCTCCAAGCCTCCACATCTAAACTTTTATATTTCAAATCAGCTAAATCCCCAGTACAACACGCTAACGTTCTGACTGGTATTTCCATTGAAACAAATAAATCAACAGTGTTTTTCCATAGTTGTTCATACCAATATTCACTATCTTCAGGCTTACAAATAACAATCATTTCTTGTTTTTCAAATTGATGTATTCTGTATATACCTCTTTCTTCTAGACCATGCGCACCTTTTTCTTTTCTAAAACAAGGAGAATAGCTTGTCAATGTTAAAGGAAGATTTTTTTCGTCTATAATTGTGTTCATATACCTTCCAATCATGGAATGTTCACTCGTTCCAATTAAATATAAATCTTCTCCCTCAATTTTATACATCATATTATCCATTTCATCAAAAGACATAACTCCACTAACAACTTCACTTCTTATCATAAAAGGCGGGATAACATAAGTAAAACCTCTATTAATCATAAAATCTCGTGCATAAGTTAAAATTGCAGAATGCAATCTAGCTATATCTCCAGTAAGATAATAAAAACCTTGGCCACTCGTTCGTCTTGCACTATCCAAATCAATTCCATTAAGCTTTTCCAAAATTTCTGTATGGTAAGGTACATCGAAATCTTTAATTTTAGGCTCTAAAAAAGTTTCCAATTGAACATTTTGGCTGTCATCTTTTCCCACAGGGACATCTTCTGCGACAAAGTTAGGAATGGTCATCATGATTTTTTTTATTTTCACAGAAATTTCTTCTTCTTGCTTTTCAATATTTTCAATACATTTATTTATAGAATTAACTTGTTGTTTAATTATCTCTGCTTCATCTTTTTTGCCAGATTTCATTAATATTCCAATTTGAGAACTTAATAAATTTCTTTTACTTCTATTTTCATCGCCCTCTTTTTTAAGCAATCTATTTTTTTTATCTAATTCTAAAACTTCATCAACTAAAGGAAGTTTTTTGTCCTGAAACTTACGTTTAATATTGTCTTTAACTCTCTCTGGATCACTTCTTAAAATTGCAATATCTATCATGCTATATTTTCCTCCAAATTACATAATTATTTTAGAATAAAATATAAAATAAGTCAAATATCTTTACTTTGTTTATGAACATATACTTAATATTTTTTATTATCTAGTATCTTTTATGTTATACATAATACTGCATATAGTATTAAAAAATATTTTGTAAATTTAATTAATAATGTTATAATTAAATATGAATAATCTTAATTATTACGAAAAGAGAGATTTGGACAATCAAAAAAAAATTAGGAAAATTATAGCAACTCTGCCAGACTTTTGCTATGATTATTTTATAGGTATAGAAAACAATTCTTCTTCCCTTACAAGATTAAATTATGCTATGGATTTAAACATTTTTTTTGATTATTTAAGTGTTATTTTAAACAAGGAAAAACAATTTATAAATTTAGACGACCTAAATAATATAAAGCCAAATCAAATAGAACAATTTTTATCACATTTAAGCTATTATGATATCGACGGTAAAATTATAAAAAACGGAGAAAAAGGAAAAGCAAGAAAGTTAGCCTCAATAAGGAGCTTATTTAAGTATTTATTCAATCATGATTTAATTTCTTCAAATGTTGCCAGCAAGGTCCAAACTCCTAAGCTCCATAATAAAGAAATAATAAGGCTGGAATCCGATGAAGTTTCAAGGCTTTTCGATGCTGTCGCTTCAAATAATACTTTTTCTAACAGGCAAAAAGCATATGACTTAAATACAAAAGACAGAGACAATGCCATCGTCACTTTATTTTTGGGCACAGGCATTCGTATTTCTGAATGCGTTGGTTTAAATATCGAAGATTTCGATTTTTCGCAAAATGCGTTTAAAGTCACAAGAAAAGGTGGAAACCAAACCGTTCTATATTTTTCTGAAGAAGTCGCACAAGCTTTAAAAACTTGGATTAAAAAACGAAGCACTTTAAATCTTGATGAAAATGAACATGCGATGTTTGTTAGTTTACAAAAAAAGAGAATATCTGTGAGAGCAGTTGAAAACTTAGTTAAAAAGTTTGCAAAAGAAGCAGCTCCATTAAAAAAAATTTCACCTCATAAATTAAGAAGCACTTTCGGTACAAATTTATATAGAGAAACCAAAGATATTTATATTGTGGCAGATGTTTTGGGCCATAAAGATGTCAATACAACAAAAAAGCACTATGCAGCTATTAGTGAAGACATGCGTAAACAAGTGGCAAATAAAATTAAATTAAATTGTAATGATTAAATGTATAATTTTATGATAATTACACATTTTATAGCTGTGAAGGAGAATTGCTTCACATTTAAATAGGAGTTTATAACTATTATCTTGTTATAAACTCCTTTTTTTAAACCATCCAATCACTATATACGCCATATCCTTTTGTTGGGTCTACCATAAAAACATGGGTAACAGCCCCAACAAGTTTACCATTTTGAATTATTGGAGAGCCACTCATTCCTTGCACTATACCTCCTGTAAGCTCTAATAATCGTTTATCTTTCACCCTAAAAACCAAGCTTTTATCATTTGCTTTAGACTGATAATTAGCTTTTATAATTTCTATTTCGTATTCTTCTCTTATACCACTAACACTTGACACAATATATGCTTTGCCTGGATTTACCGAAAGCCTGCCACCAAGTTTAATAGATAGGTTTGTGTCAATCAAACTTTCGCTATTTGTAATAGAGCCAAAAACACCAAAACGAGTGTTTTTCTCAATTATGCCTTTGGCATCATCATTTTGTAAAAACATACATCTTAATTGTCCCGGATTATTTTTTTCGCCCTTTTCAATACTCAACAATTTACAATCAAAAATTTCTCCTTTTGAAACAACTATATCATTATCACTATTTGTTATAGGATGACCTAATGCCGCAAATTTCCCATCATTTTTACCAACGAAAGTTAAAGTACCTATGCCACTTACATCATCTTTAACCCATAATCCTAATTTAAATTTACCTGTATTCTTGTCTTTTTCTGCTTTAATAATAGAGGTTAATTCTTTATTATTTCTCTTAAATTTAACCTTAAAGGTGGAATCTTCACTACTTTCTACAATACTACTTAATTCTTCTAGTGAACTAAAATTTTGTCCATTCACACTTGTAAGTAAATCACCTTCTTTAAAATCTTCGCTCTTTTCTGTACTCTTAAATCCAGACTCAGTTTCAACGACTTTTTCATTTATCACTATAGCTCCGTTAGTTGAAATAGCAATACCTATAGGCACCCCTCCTACATACACTTCTTCTTCATTTGAACATATCACATTCACTTTTCTTATTGGAATAATACCAAATAATTTAAAAATTACCGTCCCTTCTCGATCATTTAGAGTCCCTACACTTTCGCTATTTTTCTCCATACTAACAGAAACTAAAGAACCAAACATATTCTTATCGTTCGCATTTTGTATTTCATCATAAGTAGCCATAAAGCCTTCTGGGAGAGAATAAATTTCTTTAAAACCAATGTTAAAAATAAAAAGCAACAATATTGAAACTGACAAACATATAAGCCAATAAACCTTGCCTTTCATTTTTCCTCCATAAAAAAACTATTTTGAAGATTTCAAAATCCAATCTAGAAATTTACTTTCTGTCAAAAATAGTTTCTATCATTATCTTAAATTTTATACTAACTTTCTTCTTCCTCGTTCAAAAAGTTCTTTTGAATTTTTCAACATAGCATCGGTGATGTTATGCCCCCCTATAATATGCGCAATTTCTTCTATAACACTTTCATCATTTTTTATAATCGAAGCGCAACTATATGTATTTTCGTTTTTAATAATTTTTTCTACTTTAATGAAATAATCTCCTGTTGCGGCAACTTGAGGCAAATGTGTAATAGCTATCACCTGATCTCTTGTTGCTATGCTAGATAACTTCATAGCCATTTTATTACCTACCTCTCCACTTATTCCAGAGTCTATTTCATCAAATAACAAAGTTTTCTCATCTGAATTATTAGCAAAAATATTTTTCATAGCAAGCAATATTCTACTCGATTCTCCACCAGATGCTGTTTTAGACAATTCTTTTAGTTCTTGGCCCTTGTTAGCTGAAAACATAAAACACACATCATCATAACCATCTTGAGAATAATCTTTTTCTTTAAAAGCTATTTCAAAATTTGCGTTTTTCATACCTAAATCTGTCAATTCTTCTTCAAGAGCATGTTTAATTTTTTTAGCTGCTTCAAGTCTTTGTTTATGAATTTCCAAACAAATTTTGTTTATATCATTTAAAACCATTTGTAATTTTTCTTTATAATCTGCCAAGATATTTTCACTGTTATCAAGATCATTTAATTCAATTTTATACTCATTTAAGTTACTAAGAACAATTTCAATTGTCCCACCATATTTTCTTTTTAAAAATTTGATTTTATCTTTCCTTTCGTCAAGTCTTTCCAATTCATTCGAGTCACAATTAACAGAATTAACAAAACCTTTGATATCAGAAACTATGTCGTCTAAATCTATTTGAATAGAATTTAATCTATCTGCAAAATTACTTACTTGTGGGATATCGGTCATTTTTGACATAATTTTTTCGCTTATGTTTATCGAATGTAGAGCATTAGATGAACCAGCATCAAGCAAAGCGATAACCTCATTTAAATTTTCATAAATATTTTCATAACTACTTAAAAGTTTTATTCTTGAATCCAATTCATCATCTTCACCAATTTTTAAATTTGCTTTTTCTATTTCTTCAATTTGGTAATTTAAAAGATCCTTTTTTCTTTCTCTTTCAGCCTCATCTCCTCCCAATTCTTCAATCTTCTTCTCTATTTCTTTCTTTTCTGAGATTAACATTCCAAGTTGATTTTTTAAATCCCCAAAATTACAAAATCTATCTAAATATAAGAGATGATTTTTATTTTTTAACAAATCAACATTTTCATTTTGCATAAGAGAATCTATAAGCTGACCTGATATTTTTTTTAACATAGACTGTGGGCAAAGGGCCCCATTAACTTTTATTGAAGTACGTCCATCGACATACATTATTCTTGAAATTATTAAATTCTCATCGTCGGCATCCATTTCAGCTAAAACTTGATGAACATTTTTTGAAATAGGATAAAACTCTGCATCAACTCTCATTTGTTCTGCCCCAGTTCTTAATAAAGACCTATCTGTTTTAAATGATAAAACAAAAAACAGTGCATCAAAAATTAAACTTTTCCCGGCACCAGTTTCACCCAAAATTATATTCAATCCTTTATTAAATTCTATTTCTTGATTTTCAAATAAAGCAAAATTTTTAATAGATAAAGATTTAAGCATATTGTCAATCCTTTAACTAATCATGTTATTTAATGAAACAACTGCATCAGAAGAATATGAGGCAGAAGGAAAAATTAACATTACAGTATCATCACCAGCAACGGCTCCAACAAGTTCCGAAAGATTTAATTTATCAATAAAACTACAAACGCCGGAGGCCATACCTTTCAAAGTTTTTACCACAACAATATTTAAAACCGATTTAACTGAAATAACTGCTTCACGGAAAATGGTAATAAATTTATTGGAAATCTGTTGTTCATCTGACCCAATTATAGCGTACTTATATTTACCCGAGCTGGTCAAAATTTTAGTTAACCCAAGCTCTTTGATATCTCTTGAAATAGTTGCTTGTGTGATATCAAAATTTGCATTTTTAAGTTCTCTTGCAAGTTCATCTTGAGTTTCAATTTCTTTTGTAGAAATGAGTTCTAAAATTTTTGACTGTCTAGCACTTCTTGCCATTTTGCTCCTCCAATCCATATTTACCTTTAAAATAAAGGCATACAGAGACCATGAATATTTATAAATTCATATTTATAAATGAATTTTTCATTATTATACAGCATTATTAATAATTATGCAAGTGTTTTTTGTATATTTATTCAATGAATTTTTATAACAATTTATAATAATGAAAAATTATAAATATAAAATTTATAAATATAATCAAGCATTCATTTTATTAAAAAAATAAAAGCAGTCGTTTTGCGACTGCTTAAAATTAATTTTCATTAACAATCGAAATAATCTCCTCTCCTTCCAAAGCCTCATTAACTAAACTTTCTATATCTAACATTTTTTCTTGATTTAAGACTTTTGAAATTTTAGGTTTAATTATTGGATTTTTAGGTAAAAAGACAGTGCAACAATCTTCATACGGCAAAATAGAAGTTTCAAAAGTGTCAATGTCTTTTGCTATTTTAATTATATCTTCTTTATCTAGTCCTACACATGGTCTAAAAATTGGCAGATCCATAACAACCTGTTCTGTAACAGTCATGCTCTGCATGGTTTGACTTGCAACTTGCCCTAAGCTCTCTCCCGTTATTATGGCGCCAAGATTATTTTTTTTAGCCACCCTCTCGGAAATTCTCATCATAATTCTACGCATTAAAGTAATCATGAATTCTGGGGCACATTTTGAATGAATCTCTTCTTGAATTTTTGTAAAAGAAATGCAATGAACTTTAATCTCATCAATATATTCTGATAGCTTTTTTGCCAATGTTAAAACTTTTTGTTTAGCTTCAGGAGAAGTGTATGGATAACTATGAAAATGTATTGCTTCCAGCCTTAACCCTCTTTTTGCCATCATATATCCTGCAACCGGGCTATCAATGCCACCTGATAGAAGAAGCAATGCCTTCCCAGACGTAGAAAGTGGCAAACCTCCTTGGCATTTTATTACTTCATGGTATACATAGGCCTTCCCATTTGACCTTATATCCACACAAAATAATAGGTCAGGTTTATAAAGCTCTACTCTAGCTTTCGCATTTTGTTTTAGAACCACTTCTCCGATTCTCGCTGCCATTTCCATAGAATTAATTGGAAAAGTTTTATCAGCTCTGTTAACATCAATTTTAAATGTTTTATTATATACATCAATTTTTTTAAAATAATTTAAAATTTCATCAACTTCTGCAAGAAGTTCGTCCGCTATGCTTAATGAATATAATCCAAAAACTTTTTTTAACCTGCAAACAAGTTCATCGCAGTCATCAAATTCGGTAATTAATAAACGACCTCTGGTTTTTTCAAGTTTATATTTTAAACCACTGAGCTTCAATTTTATATTGTTTACCAATGTATTTTCAAAAAAGCTTCTGTTTTCACCTTTTAAAAACAATTCTCCCATTCTCAATAAAATAGTTTTCATTTCAATTTCTCCAATAAAGCATTATACCCTTTAATTATGATTTCTGCTGCCTGTTTCACTTCTGATTCAGACAAATTAGGATTAAAGCTGATCCTAATGGCACCCTTTAACTGGTTTATAGGAATTCCCATATTTTCTAAAACATAATTGCCAGCTTTTTTAGACGAACAAGCACTTCCTCTACCTACAACCACATCTTTCTCAATAACTCTCACGAGCGTTTCTCCATTCACCCCAGGGAAAATTATTAATAATATGTAAGGACTTGTAATTCCCCCAACTATTTTAACATCAGGCAAAACTTTCATCTTTTGAAGAAAGCAATCTTTCAATTTAAAAACTTTTTCATAGTTTTTCTTTATATCCACCTGTTCTGCTACTTTTACCATAGACATTATCCCGGGAACATTTTCAGTTCCAGATCTTAATCCGTATTCTTGTCCCCCACCGAACACTATATTTTTAAGCCCCGATTTGTTTTTTACATACAATGCTCCAACACCCTTTGGCCCATTGAATTTATGTGCACTTAGCGAGAACAAATCAACGTCTGTTTGTTGCAAATTAAAAGGAATTTTACAAAAAGCCTGGACGCCATCAACATGCAATAGAGCAGAAGGAGATTTTTCTCTCACAATTTTTGAAATTTTGTTCACATCATTTATAACACCGGTGACATTATTAACGTACATGCAACTAACCAACCTGGTTTTATCGTTTAAAACTTTTGAAAGTGAAAAATAGTCTACTTCCCCAGATTTCAAAAGTGGTACAAATTTAACTATTTTACCTTCTCTCATCATTTCTTTAGCAATATTATATACCGAAGGATGCTCGCCTGCAGAGAAAACATACTCCCATTTGCCCTCTCTTACACTTCCCCTAATTGCCAAATTATTTGATTCTGTCGCACCACTTGTAAAAATAATATCTCCCTTTTTTACCCCCAAAATCTTTTTTAGTTTTTCTCTTCCCTCATTTAAAATATTTGAAATTTCAACCGATTGAATATAAGTGGCAGAAGGATTAAAGAAAAAATCTTGAGCATATTTTTTATACTCTTCAATTGCGATTTCACTCATTGCAGTTGTTGCTGCATTATCAAGATAAATCATCTTAAACTTGCTCCATACCTAAATTTTAAAGATTTTAAAACTTTTTCCATAACAGCAGTAACTTCCTCATCTGTTAGAGTTTTAGAATCAGAAGATAATCTAATATTATAAGCCATGCTTTTAACACCATCACCTAAAGATTTATTCCTATAAACATCAAATAAATTTACTTCATAGAATAATTTTCCACAGGCAGAAATTATAGCAGAAATCAGATCTGCATTAGAAATTTCTTCCTTGACAATAACAGCAAGATCACGATCAACTATTGGATATTTTGAAACAGATTTAACATGGAACTCTTTATCTTTAAAAGGCAAAAGATTGGTTAAATTGATTTCTCCATACAAAGTATTTTTTGGCAAATCATAGTTTTTTGCCACCAAAGGATGTAGTTGGCCAAAAGTAGCGTAAATTACTCCATTTTCATCAACTAAATCTGCCGAAATACCAGGATGGAGATATGGTTGTTTAGACCTAACAATTGAAAACTTCAAATTAGTTTCACTCACAGCAGATAAAATACAAGCTTTAAATTCAAAAAATGACATACCAATTGACCCTAAAGAAATATAATTAATTTCTTCAGGGAGTTTAACCACCGGCAAACTTTCAGGCAAATACACTCTACCGGATTCAAATAAATTAACTTGTTTGTTACCAACGCTGAAATTGTATGCCAAATTAGACAACATAGAGTGAGCCATGGTAGTTCTCAAACAAGAAATCTCGTCACTAATTGGGTTTGCAATTTTGACCATGAATTTTCTGTTATCATTTATATTAAGTTTTTCACATATATCAGACGGACAGATTGAAAATGAAACAGATTCAAAGAACCCATTGAAAACCAAAGCTTTTTTCAGTTTTCTTTCCAATAAAGTTTTGTCATCAAGCCCTCCCTCGGTTACCTTTGACTTATCAAACAAGGCATTATCACATTTATCATATACATCATAACCATAAATCCTTATGATTTCTTCAGCTAAATCATAACAGTTTTCGAGATCTTCTCTATAAGAAGGAATCCACGCCTTGATAATTGATTTTTCAATATTGCACTTAATACCAAGCCCAGATAAAATATTTGAAATATTTTTTTCCGGTACTTTTACACCCAATATATTGTTAATTTCTTCACAAGAACATTCTATATATTTAGATTCAGGCTTGTGATCAAACTTATCGATTATACCATTAAGAATGTCCCCTAATTGAAGTCTGTAAACCAAATTTAATAATCTTTTGATCCCTTGCTCTGCGCTTGAAAAATATACCCCTTTTTCGTATCTAGCAGAAGAATCTGTTCTTACACCAATTTTCTTACTTGTCAATCTGATAGATTTTAAATCAAAAACAGCTGATTCAATAACGACATCATGAGTTTCATCAGTTATACAAGAGTCAACACCACCAATGACTCCGGCAATGACCAAAGCTTTATTAACATCCGAAATTACTAAATCTTGTGAAGAAAGTTTATAAGAATTGTGATTAAGCACTGAAATTGGCTCATTTTCTTTCGCATCTCTAACAATGATGCTATCTCCCTCAATTTTAGACTTATCAAAAGCATGTAAAGGTTGCCCCATTTCTACCAAAACATAATTGGTTAAATCAACAATGGTGTTAATGGACTTTATTCCAACTGCAAATAATCTTTGTCTAACCCATAATGGTGATTTTTCTATCTTCACATTTTTAATAACCGCAGCCATATATCTTGGGCAAGAATTGCTCTCTCTTAAAACCGAAAGATTATCTTCACTCCTTTCTTGCACACATTCATAAGTCAAATCAGGATCTTTAAATTTTTTCCCCAAAATAGCACAAATTTCTCTAGCGATTCCAATCACACTCATACAATCAGGTCTATTTGGAGTAATATTTACATCTAAAATAACATCATCTAAGCCTAAAGCCGTATCAATATTTTGCCCTATCTCAAAGTTATTTGGTAAAATTAATATGCCATTTATGGATGCTCCTTCAAAATAGCTGTCATCAATCCCCAGTTCTTCTCCAGAACAGAACATTCCTTCACTTTCGACACCTCTTAATTTAGACTTTTGAATTTTAACACCATTCACCAAATCTGCCCCAGGCAAAGAAACTGGAACAACAGCTCCTTCAAAGATATTTGTTGCAGCAGTAATGATTTGTACATTTTTATCACCTATGTCGACTTGACAAACTTGAAGTTTGTTAGCATCAGGGTGCTTTTCAATTTTAATTATCTTACCCACTTTAACATCATGCAAATGCGCATTTTGATAAATAATTTCTTCAACTTCAAAGCCTGAATTCGTTAATTTATCTGCTAAAACATCTGCAGAAACATCAATATCCACGAAATCTTTAAGCCAGTTATAAGTTATTTTCATGATAATCTCCTTATTTTGCCTTTTATGTTATAATTTAATAACTATTTAAAATATATTAAATTTATCCTAAACATGAGTATTATGTTATGTTTCTATAACATAATAGTATTTATTTCATTTGTTTTAAGAATCTGATGTCATTCCTAAACATTGATCTTATATCTCCTATTTCATTTTTAACCATTGCAACCCTATCAACTCCGAATCCAAAAGCAAATCCACGATATTTCTTACTATCTATTCCATTAATTTCAAGCACTTTTGGATTGACTATCCCAGCGCCCAATAGCTCCATAAATCCCGTTCCTTTACAAATGCGACAACCTTCACCTTTACAGTTTGGGCATGTAACATCAACCTCCACACTTGGTTCAGTAAAAGGGAAAAAGGAAGGTCTAAATCTTATTTGCGTTGCCTCACCAAAAGTCTTCCTCATTAAAATGGTTAACATGGATTTTAAATCGGCCATAGAAATATTTTCATCTATAACAAGTCCTTCCATTTGATGAAAAACAGGAGAATGAGTGGCATCACTATCATTCCTATAAACTCTGCCCGGCGATATAATTTTAAAAGGGGGCTTCATTGTTTGCATACTACGAGCTTGCACCGAAGATGTTTGAGATCTTAATAATATGTTTTCTGAAACAAAAAAAGTGTCTTGCATATCTCTAGAAGGATGATTTTTAGGTATATTCAAAGCTTCAAAATTGTAATAATCGAGCTCCACTTCTGGTCCATCAACAACTTTAAAACCCATATTTACACATGAATCTATTAACAAATCATAAACTTGAGACAGTGGATGTAACCCACCTTTTTCGTGAGCTTTACCCGGCTCAGTGATATCAATGGCAGTATTTTCAAGCTCTTTTAACAACTCCACATTGTCAAATTCTTTCTCTTTTAAATTAATTTTAGATTCTATTTCGTCTCTTATTTCATTAACTAACATACCTATTTTTGGTCTATCTTCAGGAGAAATATCTCGCATGCCCCTCAAAACGCTTGTCAGCAAACCTTGTTTTCCTAAATATTTAACCTTGAAAGAAGCCAATCCTTCCTTTTCTTTTATTCCACACAATTCCTCTCTTGCGTTGTCTCTTATTTCAATTAATTTTTGCTCCATTTTTTCTCCTTTAAAAAACTCCTTCGCCTATATTAGGGCGAAAGAGCGTCTTCCACGTTACCACCTAATTTCAGCATTTCATTACAAAAAATGCCCTTCTTCTGCAATATTACGGTTGCCACCGATTTGGCCTACTACTAACTTTCAACCAAACAGCTCCAAAGGCGAATTCGTTGATTAGACATGATTTTTCGCACCAACCAAAATCTCTCTGAGATGTCTTAAAACAACCATGTTCCTTCATCATAGCTTTTAAATTCAAAAAAATATTATCATAAATGGTTTGTTTTGTCAAATAATATGATATACTTTTTTCAAATGAAAACCATACAATTTAAATCTAACAAAAACTATAAAAATTTATATTTTTTTTTAAAAGATAAAGGTTTATCCGAATCTTTAATTTCTTTTTTGCGCAATAACCCAAAAACAATTTTTATAAATGGGCAAGCTTCCACAATCAAAACAAAAATATATAAAAAGGATAAAATTACCTTAAATTTTTATGACAACACCAGCACTAAAGTTCCATATAACAATATGCCACTTAATATAATATTTGAAAACGACGACTTACTGATTATAGATAAACCTGCAGGAATCCCAACAATACCCTCTAAAAGACACTATGATTATAACTTAGCAGGAGCAGTTTGTAAATATATGTGCAAAAAACAACAAAATTTTGTATTTAGAGTGGAAGGGAGACTTGATAAAGACACTTCAGGACTAGTTTTAATTACAAAAAATCAATTGGCAAGTTCGATGATAAAATACAAAAAAGAATATGTAGCCATTTGTCATGGCACATTTAAAACTAGAAAATTCACTATTGATTCCCCTATTTTAACCATCACAAAGAATAATATCAATCAACAACAACGAGTAATTAACGAAAACGGCAAAAAGGCAATCACCCATGTAAAAGTTCTAAAAAGTTTCGACAACTTTTCTCTAATACAACTATCTTTAGAACAAGGCAGAACACATCAGATAAGATTACATATGTCAAAAATTAGACATCCTCTTTTAGGAGATAAGTTATATGGTATAATAGATAACGTCGACAGATCTTTATTACACTGTCATAAAATGGAAATTAGATTACCATTTTATAAAAGACCAATTAAAGTAAAAACAGATTTACCAAAAGATTTCACAGAGATATTAAAAAACCGAATCACCTGAAGTAAAATAAAATTGTGGTACTTCCCCAACTATAATATTTTCACACACTAAAATTTGTGTTATAAAATCCACTTTTTTTGTTGTCAAAGGCAATATAACACTTATAGTAACATTAGCATTAATATATAACGAATGTTTAGTTTGATTTATACCTGCCGAGATAAAATCCGAACTAAAAGAAGTAATTACCGAACCAATAGGTAATATTTTTATATTTATTTTAGGTCCAATTCCCGAAAGAGCATTTAAACCCGAAAAAGTTCCTAATGGAACACTAATGCCATGTTCACTAACTTTATCCAACAAAATTTGAGCTTCAGTTGAAAGTTCTCTAGCAAAATTATTAAGGGTAATTGAATCAGCAGTTATTGATGAAACTTTATTTTCAGAAGAATATGTTACATCTATAAAATCATCATAAGCATACCCTTTTTCCTGTATAACATCATATATAGCATCGCTAATAGCAGTGGTGGCAACAGAATCTACTTGTGCCCTAGACACTTCGACAACAAGTGGGCCAACGATGTAATTAAAATATAAAAAAACAGACAAAATCAAAAAAAGAATTATACCTAGACCTATATAGGCTTTGGTTTTCCAATTATATTTTTTGCGTTTTATTTTTTGCATACATATATATATGTTTTTTTATTTGCAAAATTGATACTATATATTGTATTATTTATGACATAATACTATGCTTATTTTGTTTTGGACCTTGAAATTAAGGAAAATATAAAGGCAAATATTACTGCTGCAGCAATTCCACCTGCTGTTGCTTCCAAACCACCTACGAAGGCCCCCAACAGTCCAGAAGATTCAACTGCGTTCATCGCCCCTTTTGCTAAAGACGCCCCGAAACCTATAATTGGCACATTTATTCCAGCTTTAGCAAATTCAGAAATTGGCTGAAACAAATTAAAAGCTTGCAAAATAACGCCTATCAAAACGAAGGTTACCAATATCCTTGCAGAAGTTATTTTGGTTGTTATAATTAAAATTTCCCCTAGCATACACACAAGGCCACCAATTAAAAATACCCATAAATATTCCATTTAATCTCCTCCTGCCTCCAAAACAATCGCATGACTTATACCGGGAATTGATTCACCTTGTTGTGTTGCAGTTGTTGACATCAATGCCCCGGTAGGAACAAACAAAATTCTTTTAAACTTTTTGGCTTTCAACTTTTTTATAATATACGAATTAAGAACAGAAGCACTTACTCCACACCCACTCGCACCACACATGGTATCCTGTTTTCTAGAATAATAACAATGCCCACAATCCGAATAATTTGGGCCCAACTTAACTCCTCGTCCCTCCAATAAATCTATCAATATTTCTGCTCCTAGTTTTCCTAAATCTCCTGTAAGAATTAAGTCATAATCGCTCGGCTTCCTTCCGGTTTCATTTAAATGGGTATAAATCGTATCAGCCGCTGATGGAGCCATGGCTGCCCCCATATTGTTAACGTCAGTTATCCCATAATCAATAACTTTTCCAAAAGTCGCCATAGACACAACGGGTCCTTCCCCCTCTAAAGACAAAACACAAGCTCCTGCTGCCGTTGCCGTCCATTGTGAAGTTGGCACTCTTTGATTGCCAAGCTCTAAAGGAAATCTAAATTGTCTTTCCGCAGTTGAAAAATGTGAACCTGTTGCACATGCAACATTATGAAAATGTCCAGCATTTATCAATATGGCTCCGGTTGCTAATGATTCTGCCATGGTTGAGCAGGCACTAAAAACACCTAAATAAGGAAATTCATATGCTCTCGCTGTAAAAGAAGAAGAGATAATCTGATTTAACAAATCTCCGGCTAGCAATAAATCTATATCACCAGAATGCAATCCTGCATTCTGTATAGCCCCCGTAACAGCCTGTTCGAACATTTTTCTTTCTGCCATTTCATATGTTTTTTCGCCAAAGCCATCACTTTTCATAACATAATCAAAAAATGAACCGAAAGGCCCCTTTCCTTCTTTTGGTCCAACAATCGAATAGCTTCCTATTATTTTTGGTTTGCTTTTAAATTCTATTGTCTGCATATTTGAAATCCTTTGATTATAAATTACAGTTTCAACTATTGTAGGCTCTTTAACAAAACCTTGTTTTTTTTAATTAACTATAAGTTTATATTTTACAAAACAAAAGATTTTAAACATAAATTTGATCACAAAACTTTGATTTTCTGACAAAAATTTCTTTTAAAGCAACCTAAATTTATTAACAATATTGCACTTTTATATCTACTTTATTTAAAATAATCCTATTATAAAATAAATTATACCAACAACTATACTTGCAACTATTCCTGTGACTATAACAGGACCTGCTATGCTAAACATTTTCACACAAGTTCCATAAATAATTCCTTCGTGCTTATATTCAATAGCTGGAGATGCTATAGAATTAGAAAATCCTGTAATAGGGACTATGCTGCCACCACCTGCAAATTTACCAATTTTGTCATAAACACCTAACCCCGTTAATAAAGATGCTAGAAAAATTAAAATAATTAAAGTCCAAGCCCAAGCTGATTGTTGGGACATAGATGGAAATATATAAATGATCAAATCATTTATTCCTTGCCCGATTAAACAAATTAATCCACCCACCCAAAAAGAATTAAATAAAGACGGCCAAGCTTTTGTTTTAGGTATTCTTGCCTCAACATACGAATTATATGCTTCATTAATTTTTTCGTTTTTCATAAACTCTCCAAAGTCTTTATTTATTTTCTCCAAAATATTATAGAATAAACATCATTTATTTCTTAAAATAAAAACTGCAACATAATAAATAACAGTTGCTGAAAATAATTCATCAACTGCCAATTTTAAATATCAAATTTGATAAAGCTTTTATAAAAAAGAAAATTTAAAATTTTTTTATATAAATTTAAAACGCAAATTGAATTTTCAAGGCAAGACAGAAACTGCTTAATTCGAAAAATCTTCAACCGTATAAGCTGTATCGGACACAAAAGAAATATACTTAGACATATCGTCTTGACATATAGGTGTGCAATTATGATAATTCGCAGCCACGTTAACCCCCAACCTTTTTACAGGTTTTAGAGAATGCACATGCCCAAAAAAGTTTACAATGTCGGGTTTTGTTTTGGAAGGGAAATGATTCATAAAAACATCTCTACCGAACACTTTTTTATCTAACATTACCCCTTCCTTAAAGACATTATAAAATCCCATTTTCCTAAGCTTTGCTTTAAATTGTTCAAAGCTCAATCCCATTTTTTCCATATCAGCAATTTCATGATTGCCACAAATAAGATTCACCTTGCCATTAAGTCTTTTAATCATTTTATAATTACCAAAATCACCTAAATGATAAACTATATCTTTTTTTGAAACAACACTATTCCAATTTTTTATGATTGTTTCGGTCATTTCTTCTTTTGTTTTAAAACCAAATTGTTTTATCTTATATTTTCGGCTATCATCTAAGTGTGTATCAGAAATAAAGAAATGATTTATTGGGGAAAAGTTATTGCTTAGTTTTGTCAAATTATTGGCAAAATTTTTCCATATCTCTTCTGTTGATTTAAGATCATACACATAATTAACTAACTTTGTCATAGAAGTTTTTTGAAAATCCTTTAGCAATAGATTTAAAGGCAATTTTTTTACATAACAAAAGTCGTGGTTAATAAGATATGCTATCGGTGTTATGCTATACATTCTACAAAATTCTTGAGAGAAATTAAAGAGCCCAGTAATCCTTCTGTATAAATAATTCCCTAAATGATTTACACATATATCTTTTTGAATTTTATTTAATGAAACATTAAACAGCTTACCTATGTAACTTGGGAAAATAGTCAAATCAGCATCTGATTTAGCAACAATTTCAAAAGCTTTTTTATCGGTTTGACTATTCAAATCTGTAAATTCTTGATGGAATATATGCCTGAGGCCTATCCATAATATTTTTAAATTTTTAGCAATATTTGGCTTTATTTTTATAGCAATCGCCAGATTTGTCAATCCACCAAGACAGACAACCGTTATTTCTTTTTTACTTGCCAAAGAGATGATTTTTTTAACCGCAGGTGAAGATTCATAATATGAATCGTCGCAAAATCCTTGGCTCCCCTCAAAACATATCTTATAGTCTTTTAAGCCTATGTATCTGAGCAGTCTATGTAATTCTAATTGATTCTCTACTTGAGAATTTTTTACATTAATAGATCCAAATTTGAACGGAGATAATGTAATAGCCTCAATTTTAAAACATTTTTCAGAAAACGCATAACAAAGTGCCAAATCATCTTCTATAGTTCTGCCTAGATCTGAATCTATAATTAAATTGATAGCACGCTTATTCTTATTCATAGATAAATTATATCATAAAAAAACAATTATAAAAACAAATAAACATTAAATATTTTATTAAAAACAAGAACTTTCATATTCAATCAGGCTTTTTATCAAGATAAATTGCAAAATAATTTTTATTTTGCTACTCAAAGAATAAACATAAATTTATTACTCAAACTAAAAAAAATTAGGAGGAATTATGAAAAAAACATTATTTATCGCTGGTTTAAGTTTGGCAACAATTTTAACCATGACAGGTTGCAATAACACATCTAACGAAGAGGCAATAATCGACAATTTATCACATCAATTAGACAAAACCACAAACACCGTTTCAAGTGTAACATTAGAACCAACAGACAATCTTAACGTCGAAGGCGTTTCAAAAATTTTGTCAAATTCTTCATCAAATTCATTCGCTAAATTATCTAATATTTATCAAAATGCTAAAAGCACCTCTTCAGATATAGAAAAAAATAAAACCGAAATTCTTAGCAAAGCGAAAATGTTAAAAAAAGAAATAGCTGGAGGCGTAAATCTTGGCAATAAAAATGCTAGCGCAATTTCTGAGCTTACATCAAGCATGCAAAAATATACTACAAATCTAGGGAAAACCAAAAGTGACTATAAAAATACCATAAAAAGCATCGCAAAACAAATAAATACGATAGATGAAAATGAATTAGATGCAAAAGCAACAAGACTTAACTGCTGTTTAGAGGCAAGGAACTGTTATTTAAAAAACATATTATTAACTTTAAATAATATTGAAAACATTTTAACAAATCTTGACAATCAAGAAGATTATAATTTAAATTACGATGATGCAAATCAATCATTAGACATGAATAATATTATTACTTCTGAGCAAACATCTGAATCTGCAAATCTACAACAAGAAAATGCAATGATTAATAATTACCCTTACTATAATCAATACGAAAATTTTAACAATTATAGAAATAATACATTTAATCCTAATAGAAATACTGATACTTATGGCCCTGGAATAACAAATATAGACACATATAGAAATTATGGTTACAACAATTATAACAACGGATATTATAATGGTTATAATAATTTTCAAGGAGACAGGCATTTTGGAGGATCGAATGGTGTTAATAATATTACCGTAAAAGAAAATGATTTAGAAAAGAAAACTAACAATGACACAGAAACATCAGATGAAAACTTATATTCAAATAATTCTAATGAAGAGAATAATGTTGTTGTAGAAACAGATAAAGATAAAGTAGAAGCAAAAGAAACATCTTCTCAAAACAACCAAAAAATGTCTGTCGACAACAACTCAAACATAAAAAAATATCCAAATGAAAAAGGCTTTAAGAAAGAAATATCTGACACAAGAGGAAAAGAAGATACTAAAAAAGTATTACCGGCTAAAACAAAAGAAAACAACATTAATAATACTGAAGAATTTAATGATAATAAACAAGAAGATTTGAAAATTAAGTCTGTTATGATGAAGGATGACTCCTCTGATCAAGAAATAAAAAATAATGAGTCTTTAGGTGTTGAAGACAAAGATTTGGCCAAAGGACACACACAAACCCTTTCTTTCTTAAATGACATAAATAAAAAAATAGAACGTTTAATTAAAAACTAAAAAATTGTCTCTTAGGACAATTTTTTCTTTAAATTTTCCAAAATTTTATTTTCCAATCTTGAAACTTGAACTTGCGATATATGGAGTAATGTGGCAATTTCGCTCTGTGTTTTGTCATAAAAATATCTCATTAAAATTATTGTTTTGTCTCTATTGGATAATTCTGAAACCAACTCTCTTATAGCAATTTTGTCTACTAAACTATTAGCATTATTCTCATTGTCAACCCTATCTATAACAAGTAAGCTGTCGGAATCAGCTTCATCAAAAGGCGCATATAACGACACAGGCATTCTTGATGAATCCATGGCCATCACAACGTCCCCTTCTTCCACTTGAAAATGATTTGCTATTTCTTCAACTGTAGGTTTAACCTTTTTATCTGCATAATAAGACTCTATAAATTTTTTTATTTTTATATTTAAAGATTTTATTGCTCTTGAAACTTTTATTGCGCCATCATCTCTCATATATCTCTTTATTTCACCTATAACCATAGGAACCACATATGTTGAAAATTTTACATTAAATTCAGGGTTAAAATTTTTTATTGCTTTAACAAAACCTAAACAACCAAGCTGATAAAGATCGTCGTATTCTAATCCCTTGCTGACAAATCGTTTAATTATACTTTTTATTAAAGGAGAATTTTCCGCAATCAGCGCACTCTTTGCTTCCTCATCTCCTTCTTGCGCCAATTTTACCAGCCTTTTTACTTCTTCACTATCTAACATGACTGTTTATTAAGTGCGCTTCTTTTTAATGTTTTTCTCAAAATAACTTTAAGCCCTCTTTCACCATTTTTTTCTAAATCCACACTATCCATAAAGCTCTCCATCACAGCAAAGCCCATACCACTTCTTTCTTCATCAGGACGTGTGGTATAAAAAGGTTCACGGGCTTTATCAAAATCTTTAATACCAACTCCTTGGTCCATAATTGAAATAATGACATCGTTATTTTCAAATTCCACTCTCATAACAATATCTCCATCGCTTTTAGGATAAGCATGAACAACAGAATTGGTAACAGCTTCAGAAACAGCAGTTTTAATATCGTTTATCTCATCTATTGAAGGGTTTAAAGGAAGACAAAAACTTGCCACACAAACCCTTGCAAAGCTTTCGTTGACTGATTCAGCCTTAAATTTAACTTCCATAAAATTATTTCTTTTCATAAATTTTTTCACATCCCCTTTTTAAACTATTTTTGGCATCAAATCATAAAGTCCAGTCATTTTAAAAATTTTTTCTGCATGTGAAGAAGGATTGCAAATATAAATAGGAATTTGCCTATCTTTCATTTTTTTATATCTTCCTATAAGCACACCTATACCAGTGGAATCCATAAATTCTAGCTCTGACAAATCAATTATAATTTGTTTAAAAATTCCACTTCCAAAAGCTTTATCCATTTCTTCTCTTACATAAGTAGCTGAATGTTCATCAAGTTCTCCACATAAAAGAACATACAAAGTTCCGTTATAAATTCTCGATTTTAATTTCATCTTTCCTCCTTCGCAATTTCATTTTAAAACTTATTTTGCTAAAAAAAACAACCACTTTTGTAGAAAAAATGGTTGTTTTGTCAAAGATAAAAATTAAAAAAAAGTAAAAGTTATATTAACTTTTACTTAACTTTATTATACCGATAATCCTCCACTAACTATGATATTTTCCCCAGTAATAAAGTCATTTTCCACTAAAAATAAAACTGACTTTACCACATCATCAGGTTTCCCAAGTCTGTTTATTAAACTTTTTTTGGTCAATTCAATTTTCTCATCTAAGGAAAATTCACTATTCATTTTGGTTTCAATAAATCCTGGGCTTATAGAATTAACCCTTATTCCAAAAGAAGAATACTCCTTAGCCAAAGATTTTGTTAAACCTATGATCCCAGCTTTACTAGCAGAATAAACTGCCTCACAACTACAACCTTGGACACCAAGGAAAGAAGCGATATTGATTATACTCGCACCTTTGTTTAAAACCGAAAGACAATATTTATTTACATAAATTGTACCACATAGATTAACTTTAATTAAGTCATCAATTTGTTGATCAGTTTGATCAGTTAAAAGCATTTCATCATAACTTTTCCCAGCACAACACACAACAAGATCTATTTTTTTATATTTAGATTTAATTATATCAAAAAATTTTTTCACTTCAAGATTGTTACTAACATCAAATTTGTATTCTTCATAGTCGGTTTTAAATTTTTTGTTTGGAAAATTATTTTTATTCCCACATAAAATAAGATTATAGCCCTTATTCGACAAAGAATAAGCTATAGCACTACCAATTTCTCCAGTTGCTCCGGTTATTAATGCAACTTTTCTTAACATATATAACAAACTCCTATCGCTGGTCCAATGTGAGAAGCTACAACTGGGCCTAACTCCCCTTCATAAATTTTTATGTCTGGGAAAGCCTCTTTCATTTTTTCGAATAATGCATCAAAATGTTTAGTATTTGCTATATGAATAGCAAACAATCTTTTAACTTTTTTAGGAACCATTGCAATAAGGTCAGTTATTGCTTTTGCAGACCCAAAAATCCTTTTTGCACATAAAAGGGTACCCTGCCTAAAAGTTAAAATAGGCTTGATTTGTAAAAGAGAACCAATTGTAGCACTAACTTTACCAATTCTTCCACCTTTTTTAAGATATTCTAATGAATCAGGTACAAAACATATTTGACTGTTAACTTGCAAAGATTGAATATATTTTATAATTTCTTCTCTGTTCCAACCCTCTTTAACTTTGTCAATTACTTCCATACAATATCCCCAAATATTTTGGCCGGTAGACATTGAATCAATAACTGAAATTTTATCTGGATCCTTGCAATCATTTTTAGATAAATTTGCTACAGAATAAGTCCCAGAAAGAGAAGAAGAAATAGTAAACACAATCGCTTCATTTCCTGCGTCTATTATTTCGTTATAAACTTTAATAAACTCTTCAGGCGATGGTTGCGAAGTTTTAGGAAAAATTTTAGTTTGAGTAAAACTTGCAAAAAAATCATCAAAAGTTCCCGGCAACCCTTCTTCAAACTCCTTATCTAGGTATAAAACTCGAAGTGGAACGACTTTAATGTCATTTTCTTCAACAAATTCTTTTGGTATATATGCAGTAGAATCAACAATAAGTTTAATCATAAGACCTCCACTATATTTACACTTTAACATATTTACTTTTTTTTTCAAAAGCTTTTAACGTTTAATTTGACTTTTGTAATATTTTATAATAAAATTTCGATACAAAATATATTATGAATAAATATCGGCATTGAATCATTTCGGGGTGTAGCGCAGTTGGTAGCGCGCATGGTTCGGGACCATGAGGTCGCGAGTTCAAATCTCGCCACTCCGACCAATATAGTTTTAAAAATCATTTAAAATTATGCATAAAACAAACTAACTAGAACACCACTAACCACTCCCATTATGTATAAAAGAAACATAATTGCTAAATTTTGCCAAATTTTATTTTTCCCCTTATTTTTCGAAAATAAAATAATTATGCCAACACCTGCGCCGACACAAAGGCCTGAAAACATTGCCGAAAAATTAATTCCACCATTTATAAACAATTCCACTAAAAATACTGAAGAAGCACAATTCGGTATTAACCCTATAAGACCTGCTAATAAAATTTGGACATATAAATTCCCGCCAAACCAATTCGTCATAGCTTCCATACCAACGGACTCAACAATTATATTAATCAAAAAAGTTGCAACAAAAATGTAAATTGCAATATTTAAAGAATGATAAAGAGCATCTAAAAAGATATTTTTTTCGTTGCAATGATTTTTAGAATCAAAATGACCATGACAAGAACAATGGTCATGAATATGTTCTAAATCTTCTGCCAAAACTCGGCAAGCAAGCTCTTTCTTTTTTCTGTTAGCAAATATTTTTAAAACTAAATCGACAATATACCCAAAAATTATAGCAAAAACAACTTTTAATCCTATAAGAATTAATAAATCAATAATAAAATTAGGGTTAGCAATTAAAATGGGTATAGCTTCGTCTGATGTAGCTATAAACACAGCAAATAATGTTCCCAATGTTATAGCTCTTCGAGAATACAAATCAGCCATGACAGAGGAAAAGCCACATTGTGGCACGCAACCCAAAAAAGCGCCCACACACGGTCCTGCGCTTTTTGTTTTATTCAAAAACTTAGTAAGATTTTTACTTTTGGAATGCGAAAAATATGCGACTAAAAGGTAAGCTAAATATAATATAGGAAAAACTTTCAGAGTATCAAGAGCGGCATCTGAAAGTGCAGTTAATAAAATTTGCATAGTGCCTCAAATTAATCTTCTTTTTTGGTTTTAGTTACGCTTTTCTTTTGTTTTTTTACTTGTAAAACCTCTTTTGAGTTATTGTTGGCGTTCTCCGACTCACTTGTGGCCATGCCTTCTGATTCTTCATCCAAATTCAATTTCATCTGTTTTGTTTCGATTTTCTCTTGAGTGACAACAGTTTTCATCAATTCTTCTTTATTTTTTCTAAATTCTTCTTTCTTTTTTTCGCTTTGATCAGGGCTATATAAAATAAGCGCATTTGAACACATATGCTTAACGGCGCCTTCCATATTTGCAGAAATTAAGCTAGAACCTAACATTTCGTTAATTTCGCCTTTATTCATTGTTGAAACTTCTGCATCATCAGCTATTAATGAAATTTGGCCATTATTAATAGTTCCTATTCTTGAATTATTAAGAGAATAAGTTATTTTACCATTCATCATACTAACAAGTTCAGCAGTATCCTCTAAAGCAGTTATGTCCCCGTCTATTAAAGTAACTATTCTGGACTTTCCTCTTACAAACATAATCTTTCCTTTTGTTACCGTTGCGAGCTCTGCCTTATCATCTAAAAAACGAATAAAGCCATTATTCATTGTCCCAATTTTAACTTTATCGGACACATAATCTATAACACAGTCATTTATAGTCGTAATTTTACATTTACCCGAAACAGATCCTATAAACCCACTTTTCATTAAACCTATTGTAGCTTTACCGTACATACTTTCAATAGAGCTTGAATCAAACATTTGAATAAAAGTTTTGCCACTAACCTCTTTAAAATGAGTGTTAATAGCTTCAAGAATTACAGCTTTACCCGAAACACTTACATTTTTGCATCCACTTAAAATATGAACACCCATTGAAAGATTAATGTTTTCTTCTTCATCGTGTATTGTTGGATCAACAATTTTTTCACTTCTAAATAATTTTAAAGACATAATTCACCTCTTTATGAGAATTATATCATAACATTTAAAAAAAATAAAAACGTTTTGCTAATTTTGTTTGACTAATTTTAAAGCAAAGCATATACTTATCACATGTCAAAAATTTTTAAATGTTTTTCGGTAAAAGAGTGGATAATTTTTGTGGTAATTTTAGGCTTTTTGGGGCTTAATGCCTATTGCAATTTAACATTGCCTGAATTTATGGGAGCCATAATCGGAGATCTCCAAAAAGGTGCAATGATCGGAAATTTAAATTTATTTTGGAATGATATTTTAAAAAATGGTGGGTTAATGCTTCTTTTAGTCACTGGCGCTTTTTTGTCGACATTTATAGTAAGTTATCTAAGTGCATACATTTTCACATCAGTAATGGCAAAAGTTAGGCGACTTGTTTTTGAAAAAGTCAACGATTTTTCAATGAATGAGATAAACAAATTTTCAATAGCATCATTAATTACAAGATCAACTAATGATATAACCCAATTACAAATGGTTATGATAATGGTAACAAACATGGGGCTTACTGCTCCAATAATGGCAATAGTTGCGATAATAAAAATTGTCAATCTTTCTTACGATCTATCTATAGTAACAGCGCTATCGATTGTGGCATTACTTTTGCTTATATTAATTATGTTTATATTTGTTGTTCCGAAATTTAAAAAAGTGCAAACATTAACTGATAAGGTAAATTTAGTTACACGAGAGAATTTAACAGGCATAAAAGTGGTTAGAGCTAACAGCGCAGAAAAAATTCAAGAAGAAAAATTTAAAGAAGTGAACACAAAACTTACAAAGACAAATATCTTTATAAATAGAGTCGCAGGTATAATGAATCCTGGGATAACTTTAATTATGTCTGGCACTTCTCTTGCTTTGGTTTGGCTGGGTGCTTATTTAATTTCAAACGGCTCAGTAGGTTTTGAAACATTAACCGAATTTACTCAATATGCTATGCAAATAATTTTAGCTTTTATGATGGTATCCTTATTATTAATACTTGTGCCAAGAGGTATGGTTTCTGCACAAAGAATAAAGGAAGTAATAAAATCAGAATCCTCTATAAAAGATGGCGAGGGAATTTTTTCTACTGAAGAAAAAGGCACTGTGGAATTTAAAAATGTTTCATTCAAATACCCAGGAGCAGACGATTATGTCATACGCAATATTTCGTTTAAAGCAGAAAAAGGTCAAACTATAGCTTTCATTGGGTCAACCGGTTCTGGCAAATCAACTTTAATTAATTTAATCCCAAGATTTTATGATTGTACAGAGGGCGAAGTTTTACTTGATAATGTGAATGTTAAAAATTATAAACTAAATGACTTGCACGATAAGATTGGCTATGTGCCTCAAAAAGGGGTTTTGTTTTCAGGCACAGTTGAAGAAAATATAAAATATGGAAATGAAAATGCCAGCGAAGAAGATATAGAAAATGCAATAAAAATTTCACAAGCTAAATTCGTATATAAAAATCCTGAAGGACTAAGCTCACACATATCTCAAGGTGGGCATAATGTTTCTGGTGGTCAAAAACAACGACTTTGCATTGCTCGAGCTATAGTAAGAAAACCTGAAATTTTAATATTTGATGATAGCTTTTCGGCATTAGATTATAAAACCGATAAAACATTAAGGCAAGCTCTAAAAAAACATATAAAAGGAACAACTTGTTTAATTGTCGCACAAAGAATTGGGACTATAAGGAATGCAGACCAAATTATAGTTTTAGATGAAGGCAATATGGTCGGCATAGGTACACATGAACAATTATTAAAAAAATGCAAAGTGTACAAAGAAATTGCTTTATCTCAATTAAAAAAGGAGGAACTATAATGCCACCTTTTGGAAAAAACATGTCAGTAGATAAATCTAAAGATTTTAAAAAATCTATGAAATACCTGTTTAAAAGTTTAAAATCATTTAGATTGTTAGTTGTTATATCACTATTAATGGCTATAGCTGGAACTGTGCTTTCAATATTAGGCCCTTACATTTTAAATAATATGATGAAAGAAATAATTGAACCACCGTTTAATTTCGACATAATAACCAGATATGGTCTGACCCTTGTTATAATGTATGTTTTTGCTTTCGGATTTAGTTATATCCAAAATTTTATTATGTCAAAAGTAGCAGCTAAAGTATCAGAAAAATTTAGAGAACAAATAACAGAAAAAATAAATAAACTTCCCCTTTCCTATTTTGATCACAACTCTTATGGGGACCTATTATCCAGAATGACAAACGACGTGGATTTAATTGGTCAAACCTTAAATAATTCACTTTCAAGTTTTATCACATCAACAACAATGATAATTGGCATACCTGTTATGATGTTTACAATAAGCTGGGAATTGACCCTATTTTCACTTATAGAAATACCTTTGGCCTTAGGCTTAATTTCAATTATTGTTAAATTTTCTCAAAAATATTTTGTTAGACAACAAAAGTATTTGGGAGAAATAGATGGACATATAGAAGAAATTTATTCAGCTCACAATGTTGTAAAAGCTTTTAATGGCGAACAAAAAGCTATTTCAGAATTTGACGATATAAATTTTAATTTAAAAATATCTGCAAAAAAATCACAATTTTTATCTGCTTTAATGATGCCAACGATAAATTTTATAGGAAATTTGATATATGTAGGAATATGCGTAATAGGAGCTTTTATTGCTATAAGTAACAATAATTTGCTTTTCATAACCTCAATCATAACGTTTATAACTTATATAAGACTTTTCAATCAACCAATATCTCAATTGGGCACAATTTTCTCCACTCTTCAATCATCTGCTGCAGCAAGTGAAAGGGTTATGGAATTTTTACAAGAAAGAAACGAACCAGATGATACAAACGACAAAAAAATCAAAAACGTAAAAGGAAATGTTGAATTTAAAAATGTATACTTTGGTTATGAAAAAGATAAAACAATAATAAACAATTTTTCTTTTATTGCAAAACCTGGGCAAAAAATAGCCATAGTGGGTCCAACCGGTGCTGGAAAAACAACTTTAGTTAATTTATTAATGAGATTTTACGAAGTAAATTCTGGTGAAATACTTGTAGATGGTGTTAATACGAAAGATATGAAAAAACAGTATGTGCGCAGTTTATTTGGCATGGTATTACAAGATACATGGCTTTTTGAAGGAACTATAAGAGACAATTTAAAATATGGTAATCCTAACGCAACCGATCAACAAATGATTGAAGCATGCAAGATGGCAAACGTTCATCATTTTATTACAACATTGCCCGGAAATTACGATATGATTATTAAAGAAGATTCTATGGTAAGCCAAGGCCAAAAACAATTATTAACAATCGCAAGAGCAATGATACAAAACAGTCCTATGTTAATTCTTGACGAAGCAACAAGTTCAGTGGATACGAGAACAGAAGTTTTAATACAAACTGCTATGGATAGATTAACAAAAGGACGAACAAGTTTCGTTATTGCTCACAGATTATCAACCATAAGAAATGCTGATCAAATTATAGTAATGGCGAATGGTGAAATAGTTGAACATGGCACACACAAACAATTAATGAACAAAAATGGTTTTTATGCTTCCTTATATACAAGTCAATTTGACGAAAATAAAGATAAAAAAGAATAAAATAAATTTTAAAATAAAAAAATTTTTAAAAAAAACAAATTAAAAAAATCACATAAAATGTGATTTTTTTAATATATTTTTTTCTTACTATTTATCTGACAAAAAATTATTTTTTTCTTCATTTGTTTTTGATTTTTTTTCAATTTCGCTCAATTTTTCATCTTTTTTTTCAAGTAATTTATGTTTTACAGAAAATTCTTTTTCCATAGTTGAAATAAGTAAATTTGTCTTTGTCAATTTGCTTAACAAATAATGGAAAAAGAAAATCAATGCTCCTCCAAAATTACATAAAATATCTTCCATTGTATCTGTAACAAGTGGCACTCCATATCCTTCAATAGGTATACCTTGCGATGTTTGCCCGGCGATATTGTCCACAGTCCATTCAGAGATTTCCCAAACACATTCAACGAATAAAGAAAAGAAAACACAAAAACATGCAACGGTGATAAAATGCATCTTTTTGTTTTGTCCTGTTCTTACTAAAACAAAAAGCGCCAAAGCACACATTAAGTACCCCATCAAAATATGAACAACGACGTCAAGCCAGGAAAAATTATAATAACCATTTAAAGCCGCTCCCCATAATCCAGCAATAACCAAATATACGTTGAAAAGTAAAAACACTGAATTGGGAATTTTAGATCTCATAATAAGTTCAAAAATATATGGCAAAACGCCAAAACCTAGTAAACTTAGACTAGCTAAAAATCTGTTATCAGGGTCACCTATTATTTTATAATAAACAGCTAAACCTATTCCTGATAAAATAATTAAAACATCGAATACAATAAGTATCCATCTAATAATTTTTTCCGTTCTCGTGGAAGGAAGATATTGCATGTTATTTTTCATCAAATTTCCTTTATTAAAAGATTATATAATGTCCTGTTTTTTTCAAGTTTAACCTTTTCTGATTCGACTAATTCTTTAGGTGCCTTTTCAACAAATTTAGAATTAGAAAGCATTTTTTCACTTCTTTGGATTTCATATAACAAAGATTGGATTTCTTTTTCTTTTCTCTCTTTTTCCTTACTTTCATCTATAAGTTCGTTTAACGGCAGATAAACAGTTCCAAGTTCAGAAATCGCTTTAGCAAACTTCCCTTTCAATTCTTCTTCCGAATTAATGACAATGGTTTCTTTTCCAAAACCTAATTTATTTATACCTGCCAGCAAATCAAAATATTTTTTATTATCAGCAAAATTAATATAAATGTTTGTCCTTTTATTATCAGGCACTTTATAATCTGTTCTAAGAGACCTTATAGCTTTAACAAGTTTAACTATAGAATCAAAAATTTTTGAATTTTGGGTTTTATTTTCAGCTTCTGGGAATTTTGTTAACATGATAGTTTTCGCATGTAATGGCAAAGACAAATAAATCTCTTCTGTAATGAATGGAATAAATATATGGAATAATTTTAAACAATCTGTTAAAACTTTTAACAAAACACTTTGAGTTGTAATTTTAATAATTTCATTATTTCCATATAAATCAATTTTAGACAATTCTATATACCAGTCACAAAATTTACTTACAAAGAAATCCATTAACAAAGTCAAAGCACCCGAAAGATTATATTTGTCCATAGCTTTATTAAATTCTTTAACAGTTTTATTCAAATTAAACAAAATCCATTTATCTTTTTCGGTTAAATTTTCTAGTATAATTTCATCTAAATTTTGTGTGACAGAAATAACAAACTTACTAGCATTAAAAACTTTATTTATAAAAATTTTAGCTTCTTTTATTCTATCTTCACTATATTTTAAATCTGACCCCATACTCATTCCGTTTATTAATGATAGTCTTAAAGCATCTGCCCCATATTTTTTAATCATTTCAATTGGGTCTATACCATTTCCTAAATGTTTTGACATTTTTATACCTTTAGCATCTCTCACAATTCCATTGATCAAAACATCTTTAAAAGGAATTTTTTTCATAAACTCCAATCCCGAAAAAACCATTTTAGATACCCAAAAAGTTATGATATCATAACCGGTAACAAGCACATCGGTAGGATAATAATATTTAAGTTCCTCGGTTTGTTTAGGATAGCCTAATGTTGAAAAAGGCCATAATGCAGAAGAAAACCATGTATCTAAAACATCTGTATCTTGATGTAGATTTTTACTGCCACAAACAGGGCAAAAGCTTGGATCTTCTTCCTCAACTATTTGTTCTCCACAATCGTCGCAATAGAAAACTGGGATTCTATGACCCAACCATATTTGACGAGAAATACACCAATCCTTTATATTCGCAAGCCAATTCAAGTATTGTTTTTCAAAACGTTTTGGGATAAATTTAACCTCTCCATTTTTTACTGCCTCAATTGCAGGTTTCGCCAATTCTTCCATTTTAACAAACCATTGAGTAGAAATTTTTGGTTCGGTCATCGATCCACACCTTTCACAGGTCCCAACTTTATTTTTATATTTTTCAACTTTGACGAGATAGCCCTGCTTTCTCAATTCGTCTTCTATAACAGATCTTGCTTGGATACGATCCATACCCTTGAACTTCCCCGCCACTTCTGTCAATTTGCCTTCATCATCAATACAAACAATCACATCTAGGTTATGTCTAAGCCCTATTTCATAATCATTTGGATCATGAGCAGGAGTTATTTTAACAGCACCAGTCCCAAATTCCATTTCGCTATAATCATCTGCTATTAATTTAATCTTTCTGTTGGTCAAAGGTAAAATCAAATCTTTCCCAATAAAATTTTTATATCTCTCATCTTTAGGATTAACTGCAACTGCTGTATCACCAAACAAAGTTTCAGGTCTAGTTGTTGCTATAACCACTTCTCCACTACCATCAGCGAACGGATATCTTATATGCCACAAAAATGTGTTTTGATCTATATAAACATTTTCATTATCCGAAATTGTGGTCTTACATGACGGACAATAATTAACCGATCTTTTCCCTCTATAAATATATCCTTTTTTATAATACTCAACAAAAGCATGCCTAACTGCTGAACATAAATTTGAATCCATAGTAAAAGCAGTTCTATCCCAATCTGGAGAAATACCAAGTTTCTGTAATTGAAATTTAATTAAATCTCCATAATCAGCATACCACTTCTCACCTCTTTTTATAAAAGCTTCTCTTCCAATGTCTTCTTTTGTCAGTCCTTCTTTTTTTAAAGCTTTAACCAAAACTTCTTCTGTCGCAATCGCAGCATGATCGGTTCCAGGCACCCAAAGAGTTTCAAAGCCTTGCATACGCTTCCTTCTAACAATAGCATCTTGAATTGTATTATTTAATGCATGTCCAACATGCGCTTTGCCTGTTACATTAGGTGGAGGCATAACTATGGAAAATTTTGGTTTCGAATGATCCGGCTTAGAACTAAAATACTTGTTTTCTAACCAAGTTTCGTAAATTTTACTTTCAAAATTTGAAGGTTCATAAATATTATCCATTATAAAAAACTCCTAAATTCAATCACATAATTAATAACTAATATAGTATATAAAAATTGACAAAAAAAAACAAGCGAAATAGCTTGTTTATTCTATAATCATAACAATCAAAGATGCCAAAATCACGACTAATGCAAAAGCTTTCAAGGAAAGCAAAATTCTATCATTAGCTTCCACCTTTTCGGTTTTTCTAATAAGTTTTGTAATTTTTTTTGCAAAAAGAGCAACTAACATACCAACAACAAGTAAAATGATCCCTGTTAAAACATTAGGTTGTGATAATCTTTCCCAAATGTTATTATCAAGCAAAAGTGACATACCATCCTCCAAATTAGTATCAGTTTATCATGATTGATATGTTTTGTCAACCCTAATTTTCACAATAATAATACCACATTCATAAAATGTATTGTTTACTTAAAAGGAGGTAAAATGAAAAAGCTTAAACTAACATTAGGGGCCATTTTGTGCTGTGCCATAGCTTTATCTACTATGTTATTTGCTGCATGTGGAGAAAAAGATTATACTAAAATAAATCTTAATGAAGTTACTCATTCAATTTTTTATGCTCCACTTTACACAGCAATAAATATGGGTTATTTTGAAGAAGAAGGCTTAGACATAACACTAACAAATGGCGGTGGCTCCAATGTTTCAATGACCGCCCTAATTTCAGGTTCTGCCGACATTATTTTAGCTGGTCCTGAAACAGTTGTCTACACTCAACAGGAAGGCATAACCGATCAACCTAAGGTTTTTGGCCAACTAACTCAAACTGATGGATCATTCATTGTTTCAAAAAAAGGAGCTGACTTTCAAATTAGTGACTTAGTTGGTGAAACAATAATAGGAGGAAGAGCCGGTGGTCTTCCAGCTATGACACTTCAATATGCAATAGAAAATGCTGGATATGAAATTGGAACAGGAAGCAATCAAGTTAATTTAAGAACAGATGTGGACTTTAATTCAATAGCAAGTGAATTTGAAAATTCTAGTGCTAATTATTGCACTTTGTTTGAACCAAACGCTTCAAATTTAGTTGCAGCACACCCTGAATATCATATTGTCGGAGCTGTTGCCGATTTAGTTGATACCAACATCCCATACACTTGTTTTATTGCAAAAAATAGTTATCTCGAAAAACATGGCGATATCGCAGAAAAATTTTTAAAAGCGATTAAAAAAGGTTATAACTATTTAAAGGAATGCTATGAAAATGATAAACTTGAAGATGCGGCTCTTTCCTTAATAGATTCATTTGACGGCATGACAGTTGAAGATCTAAAAATTGCCGTTGAAGCATATTATAGAATTTCAGCTTTCTCGCCTAATTTAATAATGAGCGAAGAGTCATTTAACACATTATTGGAAATAACCGAAAATGCTGGCATGCTAAATGGTAACACAAATTATGATTCGATTATAAACACTGAAATAGCATCGAAATTAAGTTAATAAAAATTAGCTCGACTTAATAAAGTCGAGTTTTATTTTGCGATTACAACAGCTGTTGCTATTTCATCGGTATGGGTAATTGAAATATCTATTTCACTTAAACCAGCATTTTCAAATATAGTTTTTGCTTCTCCTAATAGTTTCACAAAAGGTTTACCATATATATCATGAATAATTTCTATATCCAAAAATCCAATATTTTTTCCCAAAATTTTTATTACTGCTTCTTTAGCAGTCCATAATGAAGCTATGTGTTGTTTAAAATTCTTTTTGAAACTATAAACATATTCTTTTTCTTGCTCAGTTGCAATTTTATCAAGTAGCTTTTGACTCATTCTTGATATTTTTTCTTGATCAATTCCCACTTTCATTTAAAGCCACCTCATTTAATAAATTAATAATAATATCACTTTCAAAACCTTTGCTAATTAAATAAGAGAATGCCTTAGCTTTCAATTTTCTATCAAAAGTTTTGTTTTTTATATACTTTTCTAACAGCTTTTTACATGCAAATAAAGAATCTTCGTTATTTAATAATTCTTGAATTTTTTGATCGATTATCTGTGGATTAACACCTTTAGAAATCAAATCATATTTTAGTTTAATTTTCCCTTTTTTATCTTTATAACTACGAATATAACTTTCTGTATAATACTCATCATTTATATAGCCATATTCTTTTAATTTTGTAACAGCATTTTCGATACTTTCTTGCTCATAACCTTTTTCTTTCAAATATTTGACAATTTGCTTTTCAGTGTGAAGTCCTTTTTCGATATAATTTAAAGCCCTAGAAAAAGTAGCAAGTTTTCCATTTTCAAGTTTAATATTTTTTAAATTTTCTTCATCAATTTCATCGCCGGTTTTTAATTTATATTTAACTAAAATTTCTGCTTCTAATGTACCATTAAAAACATAATCGATATAAATCGAATACCTGTCGCCTTTACCAATTTTTTTAATTTCGGTTATTTGCATTTAATCCCCTTTCAATGCTTCGCTGGCAGATTTGGTGTATGCTCGCACCAAACCTCCTGCGCCCAATTTTATTCCACCAAAATATCTAACCACAACCACTGCCACATTTTGCAGTTTTTTCTTTTTTATAACCGAAAGAATTGGCTGCCCTGCAGTTCCCTTCGGTTCGCCGTCATCAAAACATTTTTCTTCGAAAGGTTGCGAAAAACTGTATGCATAACAAATATGCGTGGCTTTTTTATGCTGTTTTTTAAGTTCTTCAAGTTCACTTAAAAAATCGTTTAAACTGCCATCAAATCTATAAAAACAAAATCTGGATTTTTTAATTTCTATTTCACCCTGTAAGTTAATCATTTTTTAATTACCACTTTAATAAATGCTTTCTTGCCTTTTTTAAGCAAAACATCTTTATCAATCATAAGGTCGATTGAAGAAATTTTTTCGCCATCAACACTTATACCACCACCTTCAATAAGCCTTCTTGCCTCGCTCTTTGAAGATGTGAGTGTGGTTTTTACCAACAAATCGCAAATATTTATTGGACATTCCGACTCGTTTACTTCAAACTTAGGAGCATCATCACCACCATGAGTGAACAAATTTTCGCTCATTTTTTGTGCTTCAATCGCGTCTGCCTCTCCACGAACGAATTCAGTAATCAAATATGACAATTTCTTTTTAGCGCTAACAATATCTTTTTTAATCATTTCTCTAACTTCGTTCATAGGGATATCTGTAAACAAGGCAAACATCATTTCAACGCAAGCATCTGGTGTTTGATAAATTCCTTGATAAAAATCATATGCCGAAATTTTATCTTTATCAAGCCAAATTGCACCACGCTCGGTCTTACCCATTTTCACACCAGCAGGCGTTACTAAAAGCGGATTGGTTGCACCAATTAAAGAAATCTCTGTGCCGTTTGCAAAGTTAAGTTTGCGTTGAAGTTCAACACCCGCAACGATATTTCCCCATTGGTCTGCACCACCATATTGAAGAGTGCAACCATACTTACGGTTAAGTTCAATAAAGTCGTATGCTTGCATGAGCATATAACCCATTTCAAAAAAGGTTAGCCCCCCTTCTTCCATTCTTTTTGAATAAAGTTCGTTGGCAAGCATTTTGTTCACATTAAAATGAACACCTATTTCACGCATAAAGTCGATATAAGAATAATTTTTAAACCAATCTGCATTGTTAACTATGATTGCAGGGTTTTCGCCGTCAAAATCCAAAAATATTTTAAGAGAATTTTTAATCTTTTCTATGTTATTTTCAATTTGTTTTTTTGACATTATATTGCGCATCTCACTTTTGCCACTAGGGTCACCAATACACGCAGTTGCTCCGCCCATAAGCAACAAAACCTTGTGTCCTGCCTTTTGAAATCTTCTTAAAATGCAATATGGAATGCAGTGCCCTAAATGCAAACTGTCCATTGTAGGGTCTGTTCCTTCATACAATGTAATTGGCACACCAGATGTTAGGCGTTTTTTAAGTTCTTCCTCATCTGTGCATTGATATAGAAGCCCTCTTTCCTTTAAAGTATCATATAATTTTGTGTCAATTTTGCTCATATTTCCTCCTAAAAAACGCACACCTCCCCTGTTTTTAGGACGAAGCGTGCGTTCGTGGTACCACCTAAATTCGTGTTTTAAACACCTTATTAACTTTTTCGCAAAGCAAAGCGCAAAACTTGAAATAATTGTAATTCAGTTTTCCCTTCGACCAAGGCTTTCACCAACCGCCAAGGCTCTCTGATTTGCCAAAAAAAACCTACTTGTTTTATTCCACCATTTTGATTTTAACATAAACATTCTATCTTCTTACAAAAATTTTGTCAAGCATTTAGTGTGCTTTTACACCGTAGCATGCTTTTGCCCCTAATTTTTCTTCAATTCTGAGTAATTGGTTGTATTTCGCAACTCTTTCACTTCTGCATGGTGCACCCGTTTTAATTTGCCCACACCCAAGTCCGACTGCAAGATCTGCAATAAAAGTGTCTTCAGTCTCTCCACTGCGATGGGATACTATAACCCCATAATTATTTTTTTGAGCAAGTTTTATTGCCTCAACAGTTTCAGTAAGCGAACCAATTTGATTAACTTTAATCAAAATTGCATTGGCGCACTTTTGCTTTATGCCTTTTTTAAGTCTTTCAACATTTGTTACAAACAAATCATCACCAACAAGTTGAATTTTGTTGCCAAGAATTTTTGTAAGTTTTGCCCAACCTTCCCAATCTTCCTCAGCAAGTCCATCTTCTATTGAAATTATATTATATTTTTTAACAAGTTTTTGATAATACTCAATAAGTTTTTCTGTTGTGAAAAGTTTTTTAGTTTTCCAAAAATAATATTTACCTTCTTCGCTAATTTTTTGTGCTTCGTTAAACATCTCACTTGCTGCAACATCGAGTGCAATTCCAACATCGCCACCCAATTTTAGCCCTGCTTTTTTAATAGCTCGAACAATAAAGTCCAAAGCCTCTTCATCATCTTTTAAATTAGGCGCAAACCCGCCTTCATCTCCCACACCAGTTGAAAGATTTTTATTTTTTAACAATTCTTTCAACGCATGATAAATGTTTGAAGACCACTCCAACGCCTGCGAAAAAGATTTCGCACCAGTAGGAACAATCATAAATTCTTGTATATTTAAGTTATTATCAGCATGTTTGCCACCATTTAAAATATTCAGCATAGGCACCGGCAATATGCTTTCTTTGCCTAAGTAGCGGTATAATGGAACGCCTTTTGCATTTGCGGCTGCCACCGCTGTTGCAAGGCTTACACCTAAAATTGCGTTGGCACCTAAATTTGCTTTATTAACTGAGCCGTCAAGTTCAATAAGTTTTTTATCTAAATTTTTTTGGTCAAAACAATTTAGTCCAACAACAGTTTTAGAAATAATTTTATTTACATTATTTACAGCATTAAGCACTGATTTGCCATTATAATAATTTTTGTTCCCGTCTCTAAGTTCCACTGCTTCGTATGCACCAGTTGAAGCTCCTGACGGAACTGCCGCTCTGCCCATTGCACCATTTGAAAGCGTTACATCTACTTCCATAGTTGGGTTACTTCTTGAGTCCAAAATTTGTCTTGCGTGAACCGATTTAATTTTTATTTCTTCCATATTTCACCTTCCTGTTCAATTATATCAACAATCTCCTTTTTTTCAAAACATTAAATGTTATTATTGGCAAATTAGCAAAAATATGATAAAATTTTGTTGGAGTAAATTATGAAAATAAGAAAAACTTGGCTTGAACTTTTAAAAGATGAAACTGAAAAAGATTATTTTAAATCTCTTCAACAATTTTTAAAATCAGAGCGTAGTAAATATGATGTTTATCCCGAAGATGATTTGGTTTTTAACGCATTAAATTTCATCCCTTATGATAAAGTTAAAGTGGTGATATTGGGACAAGACCCATATCACGAACCAGGCCAAGCGCACGGGCTAAGTTTTTCGGTGTTAGACCCAACCCCACTCCCTCCATCACTTATGAATATATATCAGGAAATAAAATCCGACCTTGGAATTGAGCCAGAAAAAAGTGGAAATTTATCCCGATGGGCAAAACAAGGGGTTTTACTTTTAAACACAACCCTAACTGTTAGAAAACATGTTGCAATGAGCCATAAAGGAAAAGGTTGGGAAGAATTTACTGGCAAAATAATTTCTCTTCTTGCGCAAAGAAAAGAGCCCATGGTGTTCATGCTTTGGGGCTCACACGCCCAACAATTTGCAAGTCAAATTCCTGCAAGGCATTTGGTTTTAAAAGCCCCACATCCAAGCCCTCTGTCTGCATACAGAGGCTTCTTTGGTTGCAAACATTTTTCTAAATGTAATGACTTTTTAAAATCAAACGGCTGCCAACCGATAGACTGGCATTAAAAAACGGAGCGATGCTCCGTTTTTTAATAATTAACTTCAATCAAGCCGAATTTTTCATCTTTTCTTCTGTAAAGAACATTAACTTTGCCAGTTTCAGCGTTTAAGAAAACAAAGAATTCATGACCAAGTCTGTCAATATAATCTTTTGCATCTTCAACAGTGATTGGTTCAAGTTCAAAAGTTTTTTTCTTGTAAACTTCTGGAAGTTTTTCTTCTGGTGCTTCTTTGATAAATTCAAAAGCGCCAATTTCTTTAACTCTGTTTTTTGCGATTTTCTTATCTTTATGTCTAACAATTTGTCTTTCAATTTTAGGTAAAGCCAAATCAATATTGTTATACATTTCATCACTTGAAACTTCACTTCTATAAAGCATGCCTTTATTAACAATTGTTAATTCAAGTTTTTGAATTTTATTTTGTTCACTGCAAAGCACTTTCACTTTTGCGTCATCTCCAAAATATTTTGAAAGTCTTTCAATTTTATCCGAAATAATCTCTTTAAGACGATTAGAAATTTTGTAATTTCTTTCTAAAAATTCAATTTTCATATTTATCTCCTTCGTGAATATTGTATCAAATAATGAACAAATTTCAAAATAAATTAATTACTTTTCAGAAGTAAATTCAAGATCTTGTCCATTATAATCAATTATAATAACACCTTTTTCATTGAGTTGCCCAAGCAAAATTTTTTCAGCGATTCTATCTTCAACTTCTTGTTGTAAAAATCTTTTAAGTGGTCTCGCTCCATATTCGGAATTCGCGCCTTTACTAACTATGAAAGACAAAGCATCTTCGGTAATTTTTAATGATAAATCTTTTTCTTGTAAACGTTTGTTTATGTTTGAAATAAGAATTTTAGCGATTTTAATAAGTTGTTCATTAGTTAAAGGATCGAAGACACATATAACATCGATTCTATTAATAAATTCAGGCTTAAATTTTTCTTTTAAAGCATGCAAATAAATATCTTTATCAGAAATGTTTTCTTCTTCATTTCCAAAACCAAGTTTTTTATTTTGGTGAACCTCACTAGCCCCTATATTTGAAGTCATAATAATAACAGTGTTTTTAAAACTTACCGTTCTACCTTGCCCATCCGTCAATCTACCGTCATCAAGAATTTGTAAAAGAGCATTAAAAATATCAGGATGTGCTTTTTCGATTTCATCAAACAGCACAACAGAATAAGGTCTTCTTCTAACTTGTTCAGTGAGTTGTCCACCCTCGTCATAACCAACATATCCCGGAGGGGCTCCTATTAATTTGGAAACAGAATGTGATTCCATGTATTCCGACATATCAATTCTTATTATATTATTTTCATCATCAAATAAAGCTTCAGCGATAGCTTTTGAAAGCTCGGTTTTACCAACACCAGTCTGACCAAGGAATAAAAAAGAACCTATAGGCCTTTTTGAATCTTGCAGACCCACACGAGACCTTCTAATTGCTTTTGCGACAGCTAAAACAGCTTCATCTTGACCAACCACTCTTTTATGCAATATGTCTTCCAAATGAAGTAATTTATCTTTTTCGCTTTCAGTAATTCTAGTAACCGGTATACCAGTCCATTTAGAAACCACCGAAGCAATTTCGTTGGCTCCAATTTGACCTGTCGATTGTTTTTTAGGTTTATATTTGTCTTGCTTTTTCTTTAATTCATCTTCTAATTTAATAATTTCAGATTGCAAAGAAGCAGCTTTTTCATAATTTCTTTGTAAAGAAGCTTCATCTCTTGAAGAAGAAAGCTGAGAAATCTTATCTTCAATATTTTTAATATCTTGAGGTTTTACAGAAAAATTTACCTTGGCCTTACTACATGCTTCATCAATAAGGTCAATTGCTTTGTCAGGCAAACT
This sequence comes from uncultured Clostridia bacterium, assembly GCA_944349895.1. Classification (GTDB taxonomy): domain Bacteria; phylum Bacillota; class Clostridia; order Christensenellales; family UBA1242; genus Caccovivens. Next base: position 127,148 of record CALVNQ010000001.1, read on the forward strand.
TCTATCCATAATATACCTGTCAGATAGAACAGCTGCTGCTTCAATTGCTTCGTCAGTTATCTTAATTTTATGAAAAGCTTCATAACTATCTTTCAAACCTTTTAAAATTTGTATAGTATCCGAAACAGATGGAGGGGCAACAAGTATAGGTTGGAATCTTCTTTCCAAAGCTTTATCTTTTTCAATAAATTTTCTATATTCATCAGTTGTTGTTGCGCCAATGGTTTGCATCTCCCCTCTGGCCAAATATGGTTTTAGCATATCTGCAGGGCTAGTCTCTCCCTTTTCCGATCCTGCCTGAGCCAAAGTATGAATTTCATCTATAAAGACAATGATGTTTTTATTTTGAATAATAGTTTCAATAGTATCTTTTAATTTTTCTTCCATAGAGCCACGGTATTTTGTTCCAGCCATCAACCCACCAATTTCCAAAGAAAAAATAATTTTATCTTTCAAAATTTCTGGAACATTACCGCTAACAATCGCTTGTGCCAAGCCTTCTACTATAGCGGTTTTACCAACACCTGCTTCTCCTATTAAAACAGGGTTATTTTTTGTTTTACGACAAAGGATTTCAATAACTCTTTCGATTTCATCTTCTCTCCCAATAACAGGATCGAGCTTATGCTCCTTAGCTTTCAAAGTGATATCACTTCCCATTTCAAGAAGTTTTTCTGGTAGAGCACTTTTGATTTGAGAATCTTTATTAACACTTGACTGTTGTCCACTAGAAAGTGAAGCTGAAATTTTATTAACAAGTTTTTGTAGATCAATTCCATAATGATTAACAAGTAATTTTAAAGCTACAGAACCAGAACTTGAAAGAAGAGCAAGCAAAAGATGCTCGGTTCCTAAAAAAGAATGATTATATTCAAGGGCAATTTGTTGAGCAACTCTAAACAAATCTTTAACTCTAGGAGAGAGCTCAACAGAGCCAAAAACAGGTTCTTCAAAAGAATTTTCACTAAATAAGTCAAACAAATCATCTTCTGTAACCCCTTGTTCTGCTAATGCCTTTGATGCTATGCATTCTTTAACAGAAGTGATACCATATAAGATATGTTCTGTGCCTACCACATCGCTTCCAAAACGCAAAGCAATACGGCTTGCATTTTTAATAACTTTTTCAATGTTGTCTGAAAAATAATTTGCACCTAAATTCATTTTATTCCTCCAATATTAACGAGATTTTTTACCCTCTTTGCAATATACTCGGCTCTAAGACGGTTTTCCTTTTCTTTTTGCGAAAAAGATCGAATTTCTTTCATAGAAGCAGAACAGCCATGGTAATACAACTTCATAAACAAATCAACATCTCTAATATTCAGAATTCCAAGCTCATGGCCAAATCTAATTAATCCAAGTAAAGCAAACATCTCTTTTTCTTCGAGCAAATAGGCATTTATAATTGTTCCATAAGCTCTTAAAACCTGATCACAAATAACATCATGATTTTTCTCAAAAAAATCATTTCTTAAACTTATTTCTTCATTATATATATTAAAGAAAAAGTCATTTACTGTGTCTATAATTTGTTCCTCAGACAAACAAAGAAGCCCTTGATTTGAAATTTGATAGATGAAACCGAGTGCTTCACTTCCTTCACCATACACACCTCTAAATGTCAAACCAAATTGTCTTGCCTGAACAATTAAAGAATCGATCCTGCCCGTTTTTTCTAATGCAGGAATAAAAACCATAATTGAAGCGCGCATTCCTGTTCCAAGATTAGATGGAGAAGATGTCAAATAACCAAGTTCATCATCGAATGCAATATTAAAACTTTTTGATATTTTTTCATCTATTGGCATCAAACGATTATAAGCCTCCACCAAATTCAAACCTGGCAAAACACTTTGCAATCTTAAATGATCTTCTTCTAATATCATAATATTAATAGATTCGTCTTCATTAGTAGAAACATATGATATATCTTTATTAGCAATTAATTCTTTACTAATAACATGCCTTTCCAACAAAGCAGTGCAATGATCTAAAGATAAATCTGCCAAAGCGAAAGTGCTGAACTGGCCTGAGGAATCTAACAAAGCTTGCATTGAAGAAGTGATATATGAAATTTTATCCAAGTCATTTAATTTAGGCATAAATTCAATACCAGAAATGTTTCTAGCTAAACGAATGCGAGAAGAAATGGCAACTTTATTAAAATTATCCATCATTCCTCCTATAAGGTTTTCTACCTGAAAAAGACTTACCGTTAAAAAGATTTTTTGCGATTTGATTTAATTGTTCAATTTCAAAATAGCAATGCTCACATCCAACAAAGCCACTTTCACGAATGTTCTTCATAGAAGTTCCACAATAAGTGCAATTTTTTTTGTCCAATTTAAATCGACTCTCCTTTTACTCTTTATCAATGCCTTTCATCGTAAGTGATATGCGTTTTTTATCTAAATCTATAGCGAGAACTTTAACTTCAACAACTTGTCCAACTTTTAATACTTCCGAAGGATGTTTAATATACTCGTCACAAATTTGTGAAATATGAACTAATCCGTCCTGATGAACGCCAATATCAATAAAGGCGCCAAAATCAATAACATTTCTAACTGTCCCTGTAAAAATCATCCCGGGTTTTAGATCTTCCATAGTGATCACATCGCTTCTTAAAACAGGTTTGGGCATAGACTCACGAATATCTCGACCAGGTTTTGACAATTCAGAAATGATATCTTTTAAAGTAGGCAAGCCAACTCCAATGCTTTTAGCCACATTTTCCTCACCTTTTAACTTAACTAATCCCTCAAGATTAAGATCGCCCTTTTTAATATCTTCAACTGTTAAATCAAAAAGTTTCAACAATTTATTCGCAGCATCATAAGATTCAGGATGCACGCCTGTATTATCCAAAATATTAATGCCGTCAGTAATTCTCAAAAATCCAGCACATTGTTCAAAGGCTTTAGGGCCCAGTTTAGGGACAGACAAAAGCTCATCCCTAGATTTAAAGCCTTTAATTTTAGCTCTATAAGCTGTAATATTTTTAGCAATAGGCATATTAAGTCCCGAAACATAAGAAAGTAAAGAAGGCGAAGCAGTATTAAGATCAACCCCAACACTGTTAACACAATCTTCCACAACGCCTGTTAAAACTTCTGTCAACCTGTTTTGTGGCATATCATGTTGATATTGCCCCACTCCGATACTTTTAACATCAATTTTAATTAGTTCTGCGAGTGGATCTTGTAATCTTCTGGCAATAGAAACTGCGCTTCTTAATGAAACGTCATAATCTGGGAACTCTTCTGCACCCAGCTTAGAAGCCGAATAAACGGAAGCTCCTGCTTCACTAACGACAGCATAAGAAACCGGCCTGGAAACATGCTTAATTAATTCAGCAACAAAAATCTCTGCTTCCTTTGAGGCCGTCCCATTACCAATAGATACAATATCTACATTATATTTTTCTATTAACGTTTTAAGCTTATCAATGCTTTCTTCGGTTTTCGACTGTGGAGGAGTTGGATAAATTACCGTTGTGTCAAGGACGTCTCCTTTTTTATCAATAACTGCAATTTTACAACCCGTCCTATAAGCAGGATCTAACCCTAAAATAATGTTATTTTTTAAAGGGGCCTCCATTAATAGAGGTTTAAGATTTACTTCGAACATTTTTATAGCTTGTTCGCAAGCGATATCAGTTAAGTTAGCTCTTAATTCTCTTTCTAAAGAAGGGAAAAGCAACCTATCTAAAGAATCTTCGATAATTTCATCAAAAATATTTGAAGTTGAAGTGTTGTCTTTTTTATAAGCGAAATTAATTTCTTTTATTAAAAGTTCTTTATTAATTTCGATTTCAACTTTCAAACATTTTTCTTTCTCGCCTCGGTTAATGGCAAGTATCCTATGGCTTGGAAGTTTTTTAACCTCCTGTTTGAAACCATCATATCCTTCATAAGTTAATTTGTTCTCTCCATCTAAAAGCTGACAAAAAATTTGTGACTTGTCCCATAAAATCTCCCTCAAAGTTTTTCTCAATTCTGCGTCATCACTAATTCTTTCTGCGATAATATCTTTTGCACCTTGAATGGCACTATCAACGTCTGGCACTGCATCCGACAGAAATTTTTCAGCTTCTGAGATAATATCAAAATCTTTGGATTGCTTTTGCAACAAATCAGCCAAAGGCTCAAGACCATTTGCGATAGCAACAGAAGCTCTTGTTTTTCTTTTTGGCTTATAAGGTCTGTAAATATCCTCAACTTCAGTCAAAGTTTGGGCATCATTTAAAGCTTTTTCAATTTCGCTAGACCATTTCCCCTGTTCGGTTATAACTCTTTGAACTTTATCCTTTTCTTCTTGTAATGAACGCAAATATTTAAGCCTGTCAGCAAATTCTCTAATAATTTGGTCATCACAAGAACCATGCATTTCCTTTCTATATCTTGCGATAAAAGGTATAGTCGCACCTTCATCTAAAAGCGAAATTATATTTTCAGCATAAACTTGTTTAAGCCCAAACTCTCCTGCTAGTTTTTCTGATATCTCCATTTTAATTTTCTCCTTTTGCTATATTTTCTATTTCTTCTTTAGAAATTGCCTTTTCATCTTCCAATAAAGAAAGATTTGTTAAAGTTAAATATTCAATTTCTTTTTCAAAATCGATCTCTTCGTTATCCCATGTCCCAAGACATAAACGAAGCCCATATTTTTTCATTAGAGGAACGTTGGTAAATGTACAACCTTTTTTTGATAAGGCAATTGGGCAAATGATGATCTTAGTTTTATAGTCAGCTAAAATCGATAAATCATCTTTGTCTGCATAAGCACCTCCGACAATAGAGCAGTCTCTATCTAAAAATCCTAGTTCTTCAATGAACTTTGCCGGGGAACCATCACAAATGGCAGAAACTTGACCAGTTTTATATAAATTATCAAAAAGTGGTATGACAACTGGCAAATTTAAATAAGAAATTTTCTCCAAAACTTTTTCATCATTTTCAATAAGATCGGCATAAACTGCAACAGGGAAATCGAGATTAGAAACCGATTCAAAATTTTTTTTATTCAATATCCAACAAGGCTTAACAATTATACGACCTTTAAGGTTTAACATTTGGAATTCTTTACTAACTTTTTCAGGTTCATCAGTTAAAACTTCCACATATTCGACCCCAGCCATTTTATTTTTTAAAAGAATATTTTCATCATACAAACAAAAATAATTACGAAATGTTTCTTGCATAAATTCTCCACAAAGGTTAAAATATTAAGAAGATTATAACATTTTTAATGAGGTTGAGCAAATGAATGAAAGGATAATTTTACATTCAGACGTTAATAATTTTTTTGCTTCAGTAGAATGTTGCCTTCGTCCAGAATTAAAAAATCTGCCGGTAGCTGTAACTGGGAACCCCGAAAAACGAACAGGAGTTATTTTGGCAAAAAATGAGATAGCAAAATCTTTTGGTGTTAAAACAGGCCAAACAATATATGAAGCTAAAAATTTATGCAAAGATCTAATTTGTTTGCCTCCACACTATGAAAAATATGAAAAGATATCGAAACAACTACATGAAGTATATTTAAAATATACTGATTTAGTGGAACCTTTGGGTTTAGATGAGTGTTGGCTAGATGTTACAAGCTCCTCAAAACTACTAAAAAAAACAGGAGAAGAAATAGCATTAGAAATAAAAGAATATATAAAAAATAATTTTGGCTTTACCGTTTCAGTGGGAGTTTCGTTCTCTAAAATATTTGCAAAATTAGGTTCAGATTTGAAAAAACCTGATGCAATAACCGTAATACCTAAAAACAAATTTAAAGAAATAACCTATCCTTTGCCTTTAAATTCAATCATTGGGATTGGCAAAAGATTAGAAAAAAAATTTACAAAAATAAACATAAAAACAATAGGAGAATTCTGTAACTTAAAACCAACATTTATAAATTCTATTATGGGGAAAAACGGAATAAAATTATTGGAAAACTTATTAGGTAGCGAAAACGACGCTGTTAAATGTTATTTTTTAGAAATACCACCTAAAAGCATTGGAAATGGAACCACAACAATAAAAGACATTTATAATAGAAATGACATAGAAAAGGTTGTAACCTTTTTAGCAGATAAAATTAGCAAACGTTTAATAAAAAAAAGTTATCAAGCAAAAACATTGTCTGTAACATTAAAAACGGCTGAATTAACTAAACTAAGAAAATCTTGTTCTTTCCCACCGACTTTCGCTAGTGAGGTTATATCGGAAAGAATAATGTATATAATTGACAGCTTTTTTGACTACAAATTACCGATAAGAGCAATACGAATAAGAGCGTCTAACTTGACAAAAATAGACAAAAATAAGCAACTCTCATTTTTTGAAAACAAAAAAGAAAACACTGCAATAGGAATTGAACAGATAACCGAAAAATATGGAACTGACGCTATATTTAGAGCAAGTGAAAATGCAGAATATATTAACAGAAAAAACCACACCGAAGAATAAAAAAGCTCCGAAGAGCTTTTTTATTAATAGTAATAGTTTTTATAGTCATCATTTCTATTTTTTAATTTTCCTAGTTTTTTTCTTCTAATAATAAGCCAAATTATCAAAGCACTTCCACCAAGTAAAACCACTCCACCGACAACGCCAATAATTATCCATAGGGTAGTATTCCCGCCTTCCTCAACGATTTTAGCTGCCCCAGAAATATTTAAAGTGAATGAAGAAGATGTTTCAAAATTAATGGAAGCTGTTGAAAAAGAAAACTCATAAACAGTTAAATCTTGGTTTAAGCCATCAGGATAAATACTAGTATTAATTGATGCTGTATCTCTAATAAAAATTTTTTTGATATTAGAAACAATTTCATCTTCACTTATTTGAGAATCTTTTTTAACATAAACTTTTAAAACAACATTTTCATTTTTATCCAACATTACACTTTCACCGGTTTTCAAAATTACCGATCCATTTATATCAATTTTATCAATAAAATTGCTGTCAAAGTTAAAACTTAAAGTGCAAGGATCATTTTTAAAATTTGCAACTAATAAAAACGAGTCAAGAAAATCTCCTGTTCCAAAAGTTATGCTTAAAGGATTTTCTAAATAGGATTTTTCTGCAGGAGCCCATTTTTGTCCAGCATATTCATAATTACCATCTTCGCTCGAAAAATAAAGAGACCAAGAGGTAAAAACATACTGCTTATTTCCCACAGCTTCAACTTTAATTTCACTACTTTCTTTTGATAAATTTCTTGTTAAGGAAGAAGAAAGCGAAGTTGTCCCACTATACCTCACCTGTCCATTTTCACCTGCAACAATATAATTAGTGAATTCAACGGCAGAAAGCCTAAAAGAAAATGATCCTTGTGTAGAATTTGTAGCTTTAACTTTCAAAGAAAAAGTTTCATCAGCATTTTTTGTTAAAATGATTTCGCCATCTTGAGAAACCATATCCCCATTTTCTTGATGTAAAAAGTTACTTAAATTCAAAGTTTGCCCATTAAGTAAAATATCCGATATAATATAATATTTAAAATTTTCATCATCGACGAACTTAAAATTAATTGAAACCTCTTCTCCATAAGGATATTCAACATCATCTTGATAATCCGAGGTCAATGTTAACAATCCTGCTGGGTCCAACAAACCTGCTGGATATATTTTAAAATTTTGAAAAAGTTGGAGTCGAAGTTCATCAGTACTGTTCCTTCGTGACATAACCCAAATATTATCAAAATCCCAGAAAGCTGTATCTTCATTCCAAACAAAAACATATGTTGTACCGTTTAAAATAAATGAATAAGAAGAAGATGAATAAAATTCCTGAGCATATAAAATGTTGTTAGAAACCTGCATAACATTATCTTTTTTCCCTACATTAACATAGGAATAAGATCCCTGCTCGCCGAAAGGTTCTGAATCAGATACATATGCAACTGATGAAATATTCCCTGGTTGTGGAGCTGTAATTATAATTCCTATCACCGAACCTAAGGAACATTCATCAAAATAGTTATTTATAAAATTAATTTGCCCACCAATGACAGAATCTTTAATTTTTGTTATATTACCTTCAACCTCACCGGCAATTCCACCGATAGAGAATTTAGAAGATTGTGTAGAGGAAACGGAATCTAAGGATTGAACTTTTATATTCCCAAAATAAGCGACTTTAATTAAGCTTGAATTAACAAGAGATCCCACTATTCCACCGATTTTAATGTTATATGAATTGGAAAGAGAATATGTAATATGGTTTGAATAATAACTAGCACAATTGGTAATTTCTCCACCGTCAAATCTGCCTGCAAAAGAACCAAAAGTAACTTTACCTGTCAGATTGAAGTTTACAAATTCAAAATTTTCATTATACACATCAACTTCGCAACCTGATATTTTAGTATTAACGGCATAACCTACCATCATACCAGCATAAACTTCTCCCGAAGAGATGAGGTTAGAAGAATAAGAACCTTTTACTTGAAGATTTACAATTTCTGCCCCATTTGTATAGCCGAAAAGTCCCTGATAAGAATAATCAGCGATTCCATCTCCACTATTAATAAAAGCGTTTTCGAATAGTACAGTATATCCATTCCCATCAAAAACTCCTTTAAACGGGAAATTAACATTACCAATTGGCACCCAAGATCCACTCAAAGTGAGATCACGATTAAGAATAATTTTAGTGTTAGAATAATTATTTGTTCCTGAATTAACATTTTGAGAAATTTCCATTATTTTATCAGATGAATCAACATAAATCTCTTGCAAAGAATCTGCCTTTAAAGAGACAACCGAAGAATCACTTGTAGCAACAAGAGGAAATAGGGCCAAAACTGCGACTAAAATAAAATATATTAATGAATATAATCTTTTCATAATTTCCTTTAAGAATAATTTATCATACTTAATTTATTTTTCCAAACAATTATAAAAAATATTTCAAAATCGCACATTTTGATGTTTTAATTTTCTAATTAATTTTTCTTTTTCTTTAAGCGTTTCAGATTTTTGAATACTAAAACTATGTTTATTTTGAGGTTTTGACATTAAATAATATCTTAACTCATCTAAGGAATGATCATCTTTTTTTATAGGCAAATCTTGATCGCCCCACCAATAAGATTTAATTTCTCGAATTAAATTAACACAATTTTTAAAAATAAAAATATGAGATTTACCATTACCATCTTTCAAATATTTTTTTACTGTAGAAATGCCACTAAACATATCTTTATTTACTCTAGGATTAACCAAAATACCATTTTCATAAAAAAGATCTACAACGCTTTTGCTAGAAGCAAGCGTTCGTTGTGAAGCCGCGCTATCAATAAGAGCGCATATCATACCGTTAGAATTGTAATGCCAATTTAATTTTTGGGATATGTCTTTTATCCTTTGAGAATGATAACTAACATCTTTTTGAGCTTCAAAATGCTCTGCAATGACATAGACATTTTGATCATAATCAACAGCATACCAGTGAGCAGAAAGAGGATTATTTAGTCCTGGATCAATAGAAATAGTATCTTGCCATTCTAAAGGCACATTAAAAGGCTCAATAACATGAATTTGCTCATCAAATTCAGGATAAACCATGCCTCCGAGCGCTGTAAATTTGCCGTATTTTCTAGATTCCAATTCGTCTGAAGAGAGTGATTGAGTGAGAAATTCAATTTCTTTATCTGACAAATAAGGATTGTCTTCCCATTGCATATGCTCGTGCCAAACTTCCTGAGAATTATGATTGTTTAAATAAATTTCATCATAAACCCATGTTAAACCTTTTAAAGGAGTCATGGTCCCAAAAATGTCACCTTCACGATCCAAAACACGCATTTGGCATTCTCTATAAATATCAAACGGAGGCTCCTCATCAAACCATACAAAATCAAGTGATGCGCCTTGAAACTTATCTCTGCCTTGGTCACAACTTTTAAATCCGATTCGGCTAATGTTACCAAAAACATTTTTAATTAAAATAAAATCAATAATACCACTTTCAGGATTATCTGCTCTACCTGAGGACATTACAATTTTAACAATCCAGCTTTTATTTAGATAGTGTAAGATTTTTTGTTGAGCAACATCTCTTTGGACTTGTCTTGAAAGGCTAACCACCCAACCATTAACCCCATCCTGTCTATTATTCCTATAAGGATGAATACCCCTGGCCATATAAATAACTTCAACTGCGCCACATTCACTTTTACCACTACGATTTCCACCAAAAACCCAACGATTTCTTTTTTGGCATTTGTGGAAAAGAATTTGTTTATGGTGGACTTTATCACCATTATTATATTTTGACAAATTGTTAGATTTTTTTCTTTTTATAATCTCACATTGAATTTTATCAAGTCTTTCTTTTAATTGCGACATCTCTCCCCCCTTTATGACAGAAAAATCTTTTTGGTAAAAAAAACATAAAGTTAAAATAAAAACATGAAAGCATTATTAATTTTATCCCTATTAATAACAATAATTTTTCAAAATCAAGGCATACAAACTATAAAAGCTGAAGCGAACACACAATCGACTTATTATGCTAAAATAACAACCGATGGTAATTTTTTTTATGAAGAGCCTTCAACAAGTGAAGAAAACAAATTATTTGTGATACCGTGTTCTTATTTTGTACTTCTAATAGCAAACGCAAATGAAGATTTTTATTATGCAAAATATCTAGATTTATATGGCTATGTAAAAAAAGATGAAGTGACTCCAATGGATGGTGTACCTAAGACTCCGTATGCAAATTCTACTTTTAGAGTATTTTCACAAAATGGGTTATCATTGCAAAGCCAACCAAACACCGAATCACAAACAATTGGTAAAATAGGCTTTTTAGAAAATGATGTAATTTATTATGGCGAAAAAACTGGGGAAGAACCTTTCCCAGAATCAACCAATATCTGGTATTATTGCAAACCAACCCAAAACGAAACTCAAAAACTTGGCTATGTGTTTTCATATTATTGTGATAAAAAAAGTAAAATAACAGAGAATACCGAATATTTCCCAAAAATAACTGGAGAATTAACATTTGATAATGAATTAAATATAAAAAACGGAGGATTAACTGATACAGTAAAAGCTATCATAATTTTAGCAGTTAGTTTACCATGCCTTATAATTTTATATTTAATTTTAACGCCACATAAAAAGAAAATAAAAGATAAAAATGGAAAACTTAAAACTATAAAAAGAGGAAAAGACTATTATGAATTTAATGAAGATGATCTTTAACAAACTTTAAGTTTAATAGAAGAATCTAAATTTTTTTCATAAGAATTTTTAATTTCCAAAATCCATTTTTCTGATTGCAAATAAACATCTAACTTATTGTAAGGATATCCCAAGCTTGCGCAAACGGCTTCAAAAGCAGATTCAGCTTCAGAAACTTTTCTAAAATATGTTCTTCTTGAAAGACTCATACTATCAAGGATTTGATCAACAGAGTTCTTTTCAATATACTTCTTAATTAATATTCTAGCTTGCGACTTATCTATTTTCCCAAGAGCATTCTGAATTAAAATTTTTAAATTTATAAGTTTAATTTTTCTTTCAGACAGATCAATTATTTGATCTGCCAAAACTAAAGTATTGTTAGTAACAATATTAGACAAAGAAACTTGAGAAGATGAAAGTGCTTTTTTTTCAATAATTTTATCAATAGCTCCTGCGATACGTTCTAAAAATCTATAAGATGAAAGTAATGTTTTTGCCCAAATGTGATTTTGCATAATATTCTCCCTTTTTTTGATATAGCAAAATTATAAAATTCACTTTATAAATAGTCAAATTTTAGTGCCACATATTTAAATGAAATTTCGATTTTTTTACAAAATTGTCGAAAAATGACTAAAAAATAACATTAATCAGTCAAAAAAATGACGGCAATATAAATAAATTTTGTCGATATTTTTACAAAATAGAAAAATATTTTTTAACAAAAATAAAAAATAAATTTTATCAATTTTGTTGTAATAATTTAAAAAATATGATAGAATGATCTTGTTTTTATGCAGGTGTGGCGAAATGGCAGACGCGAAGGACTCAAAATCCTTTGTTGGCAACAACATGTGGGTTCGACTCCCACCACCTGCACCAAGTGAGAGCAATCCGAACCGCTGGGTTGCTCTTTTTCTTTCTCATAATACTGTCACGAAGCATTTTTTGAAAGTCTGGACGATGGTCATTTGTGCCTGTCATAGCCCTGTCGATATATGTATCAACAATCTTAATATTTTCTCGCTCTGCATATTCTTTGCAAACTCTAAGTTGTCCGTCAATACTTTGCTCTGACTGACTATCACTTGAATATCTTGCATAGATTACTGCTTTTTTCATATTCATCACCTTTGAAGCAATTATACCGCTACATCTCAAAAAAGTCAGCACAAAATATAAAATTTTTGAAAAATCAATACAAAATCAATATTTATATGATATAATAAATCTAGGGAGATACAGTTATGATTGAAAATATTAATCCAGCAGGGTATAAAAAAAATTGGTGTTTATACACCAGCAAAGAAAATTGATTGTGGAAATTATTATTTAATTTATGTTTCCGGTATTCAAGCTCACGCTTCAAAAGAAAATAATTCAAGAGTGGACTCGGACGATATTGAAGTCCAAACACATGAAGTATTTTCGGACATTGGTGACATATTGAAATCTGCTGGTGCAAGTTTTGACGATGTTATAAAAGCAGTTATTTATGTAACCGATATGAGTGAATTTGAAAAAGTTTCTAAAATAAGAGCAGAATATTTCAAGAATTCTATGCCTGTTTCAACTCTTGTTGAAGTTAATAGAATGGTTAGAGATGGTGCTAAAATAGAAATCGAAGTTACAGCACTTTCAAAGAAATAAAATAAGGAGAAGATTTATGAAAGTAATTTTAATTACAGGGGCAACATCAGGTGTAGGATTTGAAACTGCAAAACTTTTTTCACATGAAAAAGACGCAAAAGTTGTTAGTTTGTCAGTTGATTTAAACAAAATTAATTCAGCAAAGAAGGAATTACCAGGAGTAGAGTTTTTGCAATGTGATGTATCAGACTATAATGCCTTACTAAAAATTGCTGAGATAATTGATAAAAAATACGGAAAAATAGACATACTTGTAAACAATGCAGGAACAATTATTCCAGGTAATATAGAAACACTTGCAGTTGAAGATTGGGATAAAGTTATAAAAAATAATTTTTCGAGCTATTATTATGTTTCGAAAGCATTTTTATCATTACTTAAAAAAGGTGAAAATGCAAACATTGTAAACATTTCTTCGATTTCGGCAACTGCTGGCGGAAGTTCTATAGCTTACTCTTGTGCAAAGGCAGGAGTAAACATGATTTCTCAAAGTCTAGCAAAAGACTTAGCAAAATATAAAATAAGAGTAAATACTATTTCGCCTGGAATATTTAATTCTGGCTTCCAAATTCACAACAATATGATGAACGAAGAACAATATAATGAAATGTTAAAAAAACAAAGCTCAAATTATCCTTTTGGCATAGGAACTTCGCTAGATATTGCAAATGCAATTCTCTTTATTTCGAGTGAAAAAGCAAAATGGATTACAGGAGCAAATTTGCTTGTTGATGGTGGAAATATAGTAAACAAATAAGTGAAATTTAAGTAAATTTACAGTAAGCAGGATAAGGAATAGGCTCAAAATCCTTTGTTGGCAACAACATGTGGGTTCGACTCCCACCACCCGCACCAGACAAGAGAAAACGAACTTTGAGAAATTTTCAAAGTTCGTTTTGTTTTTTTAGATGTCGTAGATATATAAATTTAATCAAAAAATTATAAAAATAAATACCGAAAACTCGCTTTCTAATTTTAAGTGTGCCATAATTATTTAAATTCACATTCCAAAATCTTTATTCAACATTTCATTAGATGTTTTTTTCAAAATTGTTTTACTTTTTTATACGTTTTCTGATATAATGTGATCATGTCGCAAATAATAAATATAGATTTCGATTATTAACAAAAAATAAGGGACGAACAACATGGCTTTGTGCTATTTTTGAATGTGATAGCAGGTTTATATTTAAAGATAGTGAAATTTTTGAAATAAAAATTTAAATTAGTAAAATTTACTTTTATCACAACAAATCCAACATCGACCAAACCCTTATGATTTGGATGCGACACCGTTTGATACACAAAAATAGCAGGTTATAAACAGCTAGTATATAATGGAGATAAATGAAAAATAAAGAAATAGTCAAAGAACTAGTTTTTAGCTACAAATTAACAGCATATGGGGCTTATGCTTTATTTAAACTAGAATATACAAAAAATAACATTAATTTTTATTCTGTTCAATATTCGCCATTTATAAAGCGTGAAATTTATGACGCAAATATTTTATCAGCGATAAAAGCACAAGAATTGAATGAAGAAGACTGCAACAATATTTGTGAAAGTTTATTTTTATATTCACTAATAAAACCTTGGGACTTAACAGGAGACCCTCAGGCTAGTATATTAAGAGACAAAATTAGTTTTGTAAGACAAAACAATTTTGACAAATTTAAAAATGCAGAAAAAACAGATGTATTATTTAATCTCTTAGACGTGTATGAAGAAGACCCATCAGAAAGCACGCCAGAGCAAGAAGAAGAATTAATCATAGGTGAAATAGGAAAACCGAAAAGAAAGGAAAACCAAAACGAAAAAGAAGTCGGAATAAAAAGATAATTTTATTTTGACATTTTTTTAGATAATATTTTTTCAGAAGTATTACACGGTTCATAATAATTTAAATAATCATTATAATAAATACAAACTAATTTATTGTTACTAAAATTAAAAATAGCTTTGATTTCATTAAAAGAATATGTTTTATTTTCAATTTTTACCCGTAAATTTGTATTACTTTTTTTGTCATTTAAAAATACAATCTTCCCCTTTGCAATGAAATTATCAAACATAAGGGCTAAAGTTTGCCTGCCAGGGATTTTTTTTAAATCGTCTATAATTTTAAAACAATCAAAACCTTGATTAACTTTTTCAACCAAAAAATTTTCTTTAGCTTTTTTTAATATGCAATTAAAATTATGACAAGCTTGTTTATAAATCTCGATTTGAGTTTTTGAAAGATACTTATCAACATAAATTATCAAATTTGAAGCGATGACTTTTCTTTGATACAAAAGCCTCCCACAATCATAAAAGTTATGAACATCGATTTTATTAAGTTGTTTAATAAAATTAATAGTGGCTTGAATAAAATTTGGATAAATAAATTCTCTTTCCTGAAAAAAATCATGGTTCCATAATTTTGCTTTTTCTGGCTCCAATAATTCAGAAAAATCCTTTGACAATAACTCTGCCTCTAATAATGAATTTTTCAAATACCTCACCCCACAATAAAAACTTATATTAAAATTATACTTCCCATAAAATAAATAAAAAAATTATAAACTGGAATAAAAGAAATACTTTTGTCGAAAAAAGTATGACAATATTAATTTTATTAAGCATTCTTATTTTATAAAATTGTTATATTTATTTTGATAAAATTTTTATTTTAGTTATAATAAAAGTATGGATTGGAATCAAATTTGGGGAAACATAAAAAATTTTTTTGTTGGAAACGGATGGGCTATTCTAGGATTTTTTGTCACATTAATTTTTGGCCTAATAATAATAAAAATTATTATAAAATCAATTAAAAAGATTCTGTCAAAAACGAAAATGGAAAAGATAGCGCAAAAATTTTTGATGAGCATTTTAAAAGTGTCATTATATCTTATCCTTGTAATCATACTTTTAGCCGAGCTAGGAATTTCAATAACAGGAATTGTCGCTGCGTTGTCGGCAGCTGTTTTAGCCATAGGATTAGCTCTACAAAACAGTCTTTCAAATCTTGCAAATGGAATAATAATAATTTCTGGGAAAATGTTTAAAGAAGGAGATTACATAAGTGTTAATGGTATTGAAGGAACGGTTAAAAATATAAATCTGCTTGCAACAACCGTCGTGACTTCAGATAACAAATCAATAACATTGCCAAACTCAGATATAGTTAATAATCCTACAACAAATTATGACGCCTTTAAAAAAAGAAGAGTTGATATATTTCTTGACATTTCATATGACACAGATATAGAAAAAGCTAAAAGTATAATATTAGATGTTGCAAAAAGTGATGGAAGAATATACTTAGACCCAGCTCCGACATGTAAAATTAAAGCCTTGCAATCAAATTCCATACAATTAGTAGTAAATGCATGGGTAGATAGCGAAGATTATTGGGATGTTTATTACTATCTGATTGATAAAATATTTAATGAATTTAAAAAGAATAAAGTTAAAATTCCTTTTAACCAAATAGAAGTAAGAATGAGAAATGATAAAGTTAGCATGCCATATGATAAAAAGCCATTGCCTGAACGTAAAGAAAAGGAACGACCATTAATAGAGTCAAAAAACTTATTTGATATAGTAGATGAAAAATTAAATAAAAAGATAAAATCTCATTCAAAAAAAGGTGAAAAAAGACTGAGCAAACTCCAAAAGAAAAAAGAAAAAAATGGCCAACATGAAAACGAACACAAAAAAGATAAAAGTGAGGATAATTTAAATGAAATATAAAATTATTGCAGATGCTTCTTGTGATATCCCAAAAGAATATGTAGAAAAATACCAAATTATTTTAGCTCCAATAGAAGTAAGATTTGGAGAAGAAACATATCCTGAAGGCTTAGATAATGAATCTTTTTATAAAAAAATTAACGAAACAGGATTAATTCCAAAAACTTCTATGCCTAATCAATATCTTTTTGAAGAATTAATGCGCCCTTATGCAAATAATCCTGAATATCATGTTATTGCGATAACTATATCATCAGAAATGACAGCGACAATACATCAAGTGGAAGGCGCTGTTGAATCATTAAAGATGAAAAACATAACTTATCGTCAATCCAATGTGACAACATGGGCGCAAGGGGCAATAATAATCGAGTTATGCAAATACATTGAAACTGATGATAATATTGATCATGTTGTGGCAAAACTAGACGAATTAATAAACAAAGTTAAATTAATAGCTGTGATAGGAGATTTAAAATATTTAAGAGCAAGTGGGCGTCTTTCAGCGACAAGTCAAGTAATGGGAACAATGTTAAGCATAAAACCGATAATATCATTAACAGGTGGCAAAGTCACAAATGAAGCGAAAATATTGGGAGAAACAAAGGCAAATATGTTTTTAGTAAACAAGGCCCAAAATCGAGATAAAAATTATCCATTATATTTTGGTAATTCTGATTGCAGAGAATATATGGAAAATTTTGTAAAAAAATATGCAACACAACTCGATATAAATCCTGATAACCAAATTATTTGTGATATCGGTTGTGTGGTAGGTTCTCACGTTGGCCCAAAATGTTATGGAATAGTGTATTTCGAATAATATCCCAATTGATTAAATATTATAAAATTTTAAACTAGTTAAACAGCACTTTAACAAAAAAGTTAAAGTGCTGTTTTTTATATTAAATTCAAAAAATAAATTTAATATTTACAAAATTTTGATATGAATTTATTGGAAAGTTGAAATTAATCATAAACAAAATAATAATGAAATATCAGGCCTGTCTTTTTTAATTATAATAATCAATATCTATGAGGTATAAAGCCTAAAGGTCTAACCCTATCTGCTTCAAATTCAACCATAAACTTTAAATTTTGACCATTTCTACAATATCTTACTCTGACGCTATCTCTTAAGGAAACAAAATTTTTTACAGCAAATTCTATTTCATTTTCTAACAATTTTAACATTTCTTCGCTAACATTTTGAATATCGCTTTTGATAATGTTTTCAAGTCTGTTCATTTTATACCTTCCTTTTTAAATTTCTCCTCAAATACCCCATAAAGCCTCTATACTTCATTTCACAATCAAATATCTTTTTCGTACCGTTATGGATGTTTTCACATAACAAAGTAAAAGCTCTTGTTGATTCCTGAGAATTCAAGTAACCACCAATAGAACAAGCACTGCTAATAGCATCATCTTCAGGTATAACGCCATATAAAGGCACATGTAAAGCCCTTACTACATCTTCAACTCTAAGCATCTCTCCACTTGCCAATAAATCCCCTCTCATTCTATTAATAACTAAACCTTTATTGCTTATAGAATATTCATTTAATAAACTTAAAACTTTATTAGCATCTCTTATGCTTGACAAATGAGGAGTCACAACAACAATAGCTTCATTAGCAGAAAAGACTGCTCTATGGAACCCTGCATCAACTCCGGCTGGACAATCTATCAAAATATAGTCAAAAGATGAGTCCAACATATTAAGCACACTTTTAACATGCTCACCTAAAATCCGAGTAGAACCATTATAATGAGAAGATGGCAATAAAAATAGGTTTGGAAATTTAGGGTCTTCAATCAAGGCCTGTTTTGCACGACATTTACCCATAATAACATCAGTAATATCAAACACCACTTGTTTTTCAAGCCCCATGACAACATCTAGGTTATTTAATCCCATATCGACATCTACGAGAACAGTTCTAAAACCAAGGCTTGCAAGATTTACTCCAAGATTTGCACAAACGGTAGTTTTGCCGACCCCACCTTTCCCACTTGTTAAAACTATTTTTCTAGCCATATTTCTCCTTCTACGAATTAAATTTTAACAAGCACAGAAAAAAAAAGAAAGAAAAATTTTGTTGAAGAATTTTCTTTCTTGTCAAATAAATTGTTAAGATAAAATCTTGTTTAACAGCATTGGGTCGTTAAGTAATTTCCCCGCCCCGATCATAGCTGAATTTGATGGGTCATCGTCTATAATAAAATTATATGTGATTTTTCTTTTAAGGAAATCATCTAAGCCTGCGATTTGAGCTACCCCCCCTGTAAAAATAACGCCATTTTTAATTATATCTGCTGAAATTTCCGGAGGCAAAGAATTGATGGTAACATTAATAGTCCTTACAATTTCTTCCAAAAAAGATTCGAAAACATACCTGATTTCTTTCGAAGAAACTATTCGCGTTTTTGGGACATTAGTTTCTCCATCAAGTCCCATAACTTCCATATTTAACTTGTCATTTTTATAAAGACTACCAATTTCATTTTTAACTTTTTCTGCAGTAGGCAAACCAATCAATATGCTATCTTTTGACATAGCTAATGCGTTTGCTAATGCAATATCCATTGCTTTCCCTCCGAAACCAATAGTTACGCCTTTCAAAATCGATCCTAAATTAACGACAGCAATGTCTGTTGTTGCTCCCCCAATATCAACAATTAAATTAGCTTTTGGCGACATAACATTGACATTTTGACCTATAAGAGAACAAATAACGGAAGGAACTAAATTTATATCATTAAATCCCAACTTTTCAAAAAGATTAAAATAAAGTTGTTTCTCTTCAAATTTTAAACCACAAGGAATGAGTATGATTATATTAGAATTTTTTTTATATTTAATCTTTTTGAAAAAATCTAAAAGCATAATTTCTGCATATTCAAAATTATCAATGACGCCATTCGCTATTGGATTAAAAACTTCGACTTCATCTAAAGTTTTCCAAACAAGCTTTTTTGCTTCATTGCCAACAGCCTTAACCTTATAACCTTCATCACTTGTTTCCACAGCCACCAAAGTAGGTTCCTTTAAAACAAAACCTTGATTTTTTGCATAAATTGTTGTAAAAGCACCACCAAGTTCTATGGCATAATTGTAATGCATAATAACTCCTTTCAAATTTAAATGAGTTGTAAATTTTTCTTAAAGAATTTACGGTAATCTTGCGCAACTTTCATACCCTGTAAAATTTCATAAGTTGGATCGGAATTAACAATAGTTTTCATAATGACAGAATCTCCAAGTATATCACACATCACATCTGTAACGACTTGTTTTTTCGAACTATTTAATGCAACAGCCAACTTGATAATTATACCTAACTTTCTAACAGCATTCAAATCTTCGTCATTTAAAAGATCTTTATATTTCATCCATTGCGATAGATTAAAATTATCTGCTGTTTGGCACTGACAAATAAACGCCCCCAAAAGAAGATCCTTTTGACTAACACCACAAAGTCCGGAATTTAAAATCATGTAAAAACCATGTTTTTCATAGTCTTCAAAATTAACTTTTTTGCCATAGTCAAACATGTAAGCCGCAACTCTCATTGGTTTGACATAAGCCCTAGGAAGCTTATGCATAACTTTCAACTGCTTAAACAAAATACCTGCCATATTTGCGACTCTTAAATTAACAGAATTTTCGTCTTTATTAAATTCATGAATTGAATCAAAAGAAGATCCCAATAAATCGGAGAATTTTTCCTGTATGTCGGTTGAAACTGAGGAAATAATAACACCATCAGATACCGAAGCTGTAGAAACAGAAAGCTCGTTAATTTTAAGCTTCTCGTAAATTGCTGAAATTAATGCAAGTTGTGAAATAAGGACATCGGTCCTATCTTCAACAAGTCCTTTAACTTTTTTAATCTTTTCTAAATCAAGGCTGTTTATAAAATCTGTTACCTTTTTCTCTAATCCTTGACTTACAGGATAGTTATTATCAATTTCGAGAGGATAGTGCTCAACCTTTTTAGCAATTCTTCCTAAATTTATAAAAGCATTTCCAACACCAACAAAAGGCTCGTTTTCGTCAATTACTAAATCATTAAGATCCAATTTTTCCAAAAAAGCGCTTTTAATATCTTGAAAATTAGTGAGCCCATTACTTATGTTTTCATAACCATAATTAATATTAACAAATCCTAAAGTTGTTCTGCGATTATATTTAATAATGTAAGTATTATGTGAAGATATATTGATAATTGTACCTTTTGAGTTATCAATTTTATTGACTACTGAATAATAAGTATTTTTAACAATTTCTTCGTCATTCAAAAATGAAAAAGTCATGCCGGTATTATTATATATTTCTTCAAAAAAACCTCTTTGATTTCTAGCTTGCAAAACAACACCGTCTGCAACACCAATAATTTTCTGTACATCATTTTCTTCAATAATGTTTCTGTATAATTTTAAAATTGAAACTATATCGGAAATTGTTTTAGGTTTAAGGAGTTTATCCTCTTCAATATCATTCCCAACATTAATTTTGTCATTTTCCGTTCTAATGAGTTTGCTTCGCCCATTTTGTGAATCATATATAGACAAAACTGCTGAAGAATTTTTAATTTCTATAATTGCAATTTTTTCCATTAATATCTCCTTTAATCTTCATCAATAGCACTTACAGGGCAACTTGCTTTACAAGCTCCGCAAAGTATACATTTGGTTTTATCTATTTTAGCTTTTTTATTTTTATCAAAAGAAATAGCTTCGACTGGGCAAATAGCCACACACGTTCCACAACCAATGCACTTTTTTTGATTAACTATCATAAATTACTGCTCCTCTGGAGAATTATAACACAAAAAAGGTGGTTTGTCCACTCATTTTACTAAACTTTACACTGTAAAAAAAGTTTTATATACCCTGTTTTTTAAAAATTTTTAAAAATTCAACAATAGCTAAAATAACCAGAAAACCCCCAAAAATTTTTCTTAAGACTAAACTTGGGACATAAGTTGCCAAAACCGATCCCAAAATAGCAAAAACCACTCCACCCAAAATAATCCAAATGAGATTTTTTGTAACAATAAAACCATTTTTGGAATGTATGACGAGCGAAAATAAAGCCATAACGACAAAAGTCAAGAGATTGATTCCTTGACTAAGCTGCTGATTAAATCCCAAAAAGATGGTTAAAAGAGGAATTAAGAGCGTCCCACCGCCCATACCGAGGCCACCAAAAAAACCTCCTAAAACCCCAAATAAAACCTGTAAAAAAAACATCATAAAATAAGTCTAATTCCTCCAACTAACATTATTAAAGAAAACAATATTCTTAAAATTTTCGATGACATAAATTTTAAGCATAATGAACCAATAATCCCCCCTAAAAGAACACCGAGCCCAACTGTTAAAAGTGGGAGTGAATCTACAGCTCCATTAAAGACATAAATAAAACAACTTATCAAAGATAAAGGAAATATAACAGCAATAGCTGTAGCATGAGCTTGTTTGTTATTCAAATTAAGACTTTTTTCAAGCGTTGGCACACAAATCATACCACCTCCACCGCCAAAAAATCCATTTAAAAAACCTATCACTCCACCGAGCAATATTAGCAATAATTTCTTTTTAACATTAAAGCCATTTTTAACCTTGTTTTTTGACTTTTTAAAAGACTTTTTTTGTTTTCTCACCCTATTATTATAAATAATTATATAAAAAATATTTGATTATTAAGTCAAATTGTTGTATACTAAATCGTAAACTACAAAAAAGGATGTTAGCATGACAAAAACAATATCTTTACTTACAAAAATTTCTTTGATCATATTTGCATTAATAATGCCTTTTGCATTATTTGATATTATGCCAATTAAAAATTCATTAAAAGCAGACACGGTATATGATGAGTATTCAAATTCTGTGTCTATAACAAATTCAAGTTTTAATAGCACTTCCAGTGTGTATTCTAAAGGAGATGTAACTGGCTGGACAAGGAAATGGAAAAATACCGGTGCGACAACAATGATAATTGACGTCACAGACAAATTCAGCGATTATATGTCTTCAGAATATTTTTTAAAAGAAAATCCTGGGAAAAAGGGATATGACAACAAAATAATGATGATAAATTCGGCTTCCTCATCTCCGAATGCAACAGGATACAATGATGAGGCAAAAAGTGAAGGATATATCTCAAACACTATAAGTTTGTCTGCTAATTCATACTATCAATTCCAAGTTTCAATGAAAACCACTTCTTTTACAGATTCATCAGAATTTGGATCGATATATATTTCAGGTTTAGTCGATGAAAATGGACAAAGCGTTGAACTTGCAAGCGAGAAAAAGAGTTCCTCAACGTGGCAAACATATTACTTTTACATTTCGACAGCAAACACAACACAAACAATAACAATTGATTTATGGCTTGGAACCGATGAATTGCCATCTCCTGGAGCAGTATTTTTTGATGATGTAATTGGCATACAACTATCAGAAAATGCTTATTACAACAATATGGAACAAAGACAATCTGAAGGCAAAGAGTTTGTTTCTGTGCAACTAGAAGATAGAAATATTATTGATACAACTTCGCTTAATTTTGATTTTGAAAAATCAACAGACGATTCTTTGAATAATTTAGTTGATTGGAATAAAACAAACTGTTCTGCAAATGCGCATGCCATGATTTTGGATATGAATGAAGGCAATTTTAAAAATATCACAACATTTACCTACCCTGGAACAGATTTAAGTTATGAGAACACAAAATCAATGGTTCTTTGGTCTACAAATGATGGTTATGTATCAACACAATCTTTACCTTTTGAAATAAAATCTCACGGTCTTTACAAGCTTACAATGTATGTTAAAACAGCAGATTTGTCAAAAGGTGCATTCACGGTCTCTTTAAATGAAACATCTAAAATAAAAGAAGAATTTGAATATCTTGAAAACTACACATTGAAATCAGCGACTTCATCATCAATAACAAGCAATTCTACAAATAATTTTATAAATGGTTATACCGAATTAACATTTTATATACAGGGCCATAATAGATATGATTCGGAATTAGAATTACAATTAAACTTAGGAAGCGAAAGTAATTTAGCTAAAGGAGCCGTTGTTATCGATAATATAACCCTAGAATTAGTAAGCTCTGAAAATTTCAAAACAGATGGGAATTTACTTGAATTAACCACTTTAACCACAGACATTACAGAAACTATTGCTAACGGTCAATTTAACAAATCAGAAAATGGAGACAATAAATTAAATTATCCTTTAATACCTGCAAATTGGGAAATTTCACAATCATCTTCGGCATGGAAAAAAGAAATTGGAATTATAAACATTTATAACGATTACTTTAATTCTTATTCTAACACATATAATTATTATTGGGCTGAAGGTTTATCAAATCCAGGTTCACCGAATAAATATGGATCAACAAATGATGTTAATAATATCTTAATGATTTATAATCAAAAACAAGATTATCAGTCAATAAGTTCAACAAGCTTCGAGATAGCTAAGAACACCTATAAAAAACTAAGTTTTAGTTTTAAAACTTATGGTGAAAATGCAAGCATTAACGTTAAATTAATCGACGAAGATGGATTTACAATATTAAACGATAAAGCAATTTTTTCTAGTGAATGGTCAGTATATGAATGTGTAATTAATTCTGGTGAATCAACAAAAAATTTACAATTAGTTATTGAATTAGGAACTCAAGAAGAAAAAGTTTCGGGATATGTTTTTATAGATTATGTTGAATTAGTAGACAGTGATGAAGAATCTTTCCAATCATCAACAACTCAAATTGATTTGTCAGGTTTTATGCTAAATTTAGATCCAAATAACGAGATAACTAACACAATATCCACTTCCATAGCTTTTTCTGGAACACATGAGTCTGGTAGCAATGCTAATGGTGGGATAATAAAAGGTGCAAATAATGACTCTTATTATTTTATTGATAAAAATGGCGAAGCACAATCAATTGATGATGGTTCATTAATCACAAACGTTTTGGTTATTGAAACAAACACAATTTCAACATATAAGTTAACATCTAATTTCTCTTTAAATCTTACTAGCGGGAGTTATTATAAATTATCTTTCAGGTTATTAACATCATTCCCTAGCTATACAGGTTCACACATACACAATGGAAAAGAGACCGATTCTAAATTCGGAGTTAAAATTGGATTGAGTAATTATTCCTTGATAGAAGGATTAATTTCAAATGAAGGATGGAAAGAATTCACAATTTTCTTTAGTGCAAGTGAAGATTTAGAATCAAACTTTATTGTGAGTTTAGTATCAGATTGCTTGTCAACAACGGGCTATGCTTATGTTACAGATATAAAATGGGAAGAAAGTGATTCTGACTCATACAATTCAGCAAAAAATAATGATAATTTTGGCAAAACAATATTTACCACCACATTAGATGCTTCAGATGAAGAAGATGATGAAGATTCTGCTGACACTAATGAAAATCAACAATCTCCATCAACAGATAACACAACATGGTTGCTTGTCCCTTCTTTGATCATGGGTTTAGCTTTAATAATTGCAATAGTTGGATTTAGTTTAAGACACATTAAAGTGAAGAAGTTTGACAAAAAGACAAAAGAAAATTATGACAGGGAACAAAGTCTCCATGCAGACATTTTAATGAACGAAGCAAAGGATATTCAAAAATCAGAAATTGAATCTTTAAAAGAAAAAATTAATGAACTTTCTAAAGAATTAGAAGAACTTGAAAATAAAAATAAAGAAACGGTTGCTTTATCAAGAAAAGAAGGGAAAGTAACCAAAGACATTGAAAAACAATTTAAATCTTATGCTCAAAAAAGGAATTCTTTACAAAAAACAATTGAAGAATATAACGAACATTTAACATATGTAGAAAGCTCTGATTACCTTTTATCCATTCAAAAAAAATTAATTTCTAATAAAGAAAATAATAAAAAATAAAAGAACCTTTAATTAGGTTCTTTTTTTAATCTTCATCGTCTTCGTCATCATCATCGTCTTCATCGTCGTCATCTTCTTCATCATCATCTATTTCATCATCTTCATCATAAAAGTCCATATCATCTTCAATTTCTTCATCTATATCAATATCTTCATCATCTAAATCTTCGCCAAAAGTCATATCTTCATCGAAATCCCCATCGAGAATTCCGGAATCATCAAGATCGGTTACCGAAGCCATATCTCCTGTCTCTTCATCTGGATCAACAAAATCATCTTCATCGTCCCTATCCACATATTTACTCCAATCAGAGTTTACTTCCCCATCTTCAGATTGGTGCTCTTTAAGACATGATGAACACATAATTTCATCTGGTTGTATATAATTGGTTTTACAAATTGGACAAAGCTCTAAATCCAAATCGTCGACATAGTCATCCTTATTTGCGAGTTCAGCTTGGCAAACAGAACAAAGTTTTTCATTTTTTTTAATAAAATTTAATTCGCATCTTGGGCATCTTTTATATTCAGGTTTTTTCATATATCCTCCAAAATTACATTGCCATTATAACTATATAAATAAACATTGTCCACTAATTTTGAGCATTTTTTTAAAAAAAATAAAAAAATTTTAATAATTTATTTTTTAATATAATTATGACATATCTCAGAAAATATTGTCTCTAAATAAAATATAAAGACTATTCTTCTGCAGAAGAACGTCTAATATATTTTACCGAAAGATCTTTAGCAGATATAAATTGTCCATTTTTTTCATAATCTAATGCAGTTTCAAGCAAAGTCTCACAAGAAATATCAACCCCTAATGAAAGAAAAGACTCTTCAACTAAACAAAACTTAGCGCCTTTACCTTTTAAAATATCTGAATTCTCAATTAAATGTTCTTCATTAATTTTTTTACCTTTGCTATTAAAATCTGCTGTATAATATAAACCACTTTGAGCATTAAGGAAACAAGAAAAAGAAGCTTTTGGTTTAACATCTTTTATAACTTGTTTAGCCATGAGCTCTAAAGTTGGAATAGGCACTACTTTTTTATCAGGCAAACCAGCACAAAATCCTTTAATTAAAGCTGCGCCAATTCTTAAACCTGTAAAAGAGCCCGGCCCAATAACTAATGCAAAATTCCCTACTTGGTCCAAAGTAATAGAATTATTGGTAAGAATTTTATGTATTTCAACCATCATTTTTTCAGATTGATGACAATTTGCCTCAAGTTCTGAATAGAATTTTTTTCCATCAACATCAATAGCTATTAAAGCTTTTTTTGTTGCAGTAGATATTGCAAGCATTTGATTAACTCCTTTTTTGTATTTCAATTAACCTATGGTTTTCATTTTCTAATTTATTAATGATAACTTTATAGTTCCAACCATTAATCATTTCGGGGATATTTTCAGGCCATTCGATAACACTTATCCCATCTAACTGATTTTTATCAAAGTAATCTTGAAAGCCTAAAATTTCGGCTTCTTGAGAATTTTTGATTCTATACATATCAAAATGATAAATAGGACATTTACCACCTTCATAAACATTCATGATCGTGAAAGTAGGACTTGTCACCAGATTTTTATATTTTAATCCTTTTGCTAATCCTTTTACAAAATGGGTCTTCCCTGCGCCCAAATCTCCATATAATAAAATAATCGATGGTTTAAGTAAAGATTTTGAAAAATTTTTAGCTATTTTGAAAGTATCTTTTTCACAGTATGAATTATAAGTCATTTTGTTGCCCTCTTTTTTTGTAAATGTAAAATCCTATAAAAGAAATTATAGCACCTATTATAGCCCCAACCAATATATCTGTCAAATAATGCAAGCCTAGATATAATCTAGAAAGGCATATCAATAAAACAAACACCGAACTAAATATTATAAAAAAAACTCTAAAAAATTTTTTATTGGTAATTTTAAAAATAAAATAACATAAAAATAAAGCCATAATTACAGAACATAATGCATGCGAACTCGGCATGCTTTGTCCAAAAGTATTAGTCAAATTCATTATTTGGTTATAAGTAACATAAGGCCTTGGCCTATTAATTAATAATTTTAACAAGTAATTAAAACCTACCCCAAATAAAAAACAAAATGCAAACAAAAAAGAAACTTTTTTATTTATGCAAAAAAATAACAAAAACAAAATCGCAAAACCCAAATAGCTCCCGAATAAAGAAATGATTTCAAAAAAACTTGTCAAATTATCATTAGCAATAGATTGTAAAGCTACAATAATATTAACTTCAAACTGCATATATATATTTTATCAAAAAGAATAAAAAAAACCAAGAAAATTATTCTGAAATTTTTTTCGCAACTGCAACACCATCTTCGAACTCTAACAATTTAAAATCAAAATTTGAATCGTTTGAAAGATCTAATAAAAATTTTCTTAAATTAGTAACTATGGTTCTGTGTTTATGTTTTACAGGACCGTTTTGCTTTACATACCCATGAAATAAAACATCATCTGCGACAAGGAAGCCTCCAATTGACAAAATTTTTTTTAATAGAGGCAAATATTTAAAATATTGACCTTTTGGGCCATCTAAAAAAATTAAATCAAATTTTAATTTGTTTTTATACAAACTTTCTAAAACCGAATAACCATCATCACAAATGACATTAACTCTAGCTGCGAAACCTTCATCAAAAAAAGTTTTCTTTGCTTGTGCGACAGCAAATTCATCACAATCAATTGTTGTCAGAAAAGCATCTTCTGATTGAGAAAGCATAAGGCACCCAGAATAACCAAAACAAGTGCCTATTTCTAAAATCTTACGAGGTTTTTGTTTTTTAACCAATTCACATAAAAATTTAGCGCTTTCTTCTCTAATGATAGGAAGCCATTTTTCCCGAGATAATTTTTTAATTTCTTCTATTTTCATATTAATCCAAAGTTACAATTGTCAAAATCATAGGTCTTCTTTTAGTTCTTCTAAAAATGAAATTAGAAATATTTCTTTTTATTGTATTTTTTATAACTGCTGGTTCAGCTCCTCTCAAATCTTGTTCTTTTAAAGAAGCTATGATTGCAGCTTTAGCATCTTGAACAAATGCCTCCATTTCATCTTGGTAAACCACCCCTCTGGTTATAATAAATGGTTCACTTGATACGCAACCACTAACATTATTAATGTTAACCACAACAACGCAGATACCTTCTTCTGAAAGTTGTTTTCTTTCATTAAGAACATTGCTATCCATGTCGCCAATCCCTATACCATCAACTAATCGCTGTCCTGCCGTAACAAAACCACATTGCCTTATTGAATTTTGGCCCAGTTCGACCTGCATACCTAAAGATGGCAAAAGTATGTTTCTTTGATCCATTCCAAGTTGTTGAGCAAGTAAGGAATGCATTCTTAGATGCCTATACTCCCCATGAACAGGTATAAAGAAAGCTGGTTTAGTAAGAGCATGAATGGTTTTTAATTCTTCCTGGCACGCATGTCCTGAAACATGAACTTCTGCCAACTCATCATAAATAACATCTGCGCCCAATTTATATAAAGCATTAATAACATTATAAACATACTTTTCATTACCTGGAATAGGAGAAGCAGAAAAAATTATTAAATCATTTTCTCTAAGTTTTATCTTTTTAAATTCGCCAGCGGCCATTCTAGTCAACGCACTCATAGGCTCACCTTGACTTCCTGTAGTTACAATTAACAATTCTTTGTCTTCATATTTATCTACTTTATCAATGTCAATAATATTTTCTTTATTGTATTTGAGCTCGCCTATTTTCATTGCCACTTCACTAACATTAATCATGCTCCTGCCAGTAAAAGCCACTTTACGTTTATGTTTTTCAGCTAAATCAAGAATTTGTTGCATTCTGTGAATGTTGGAAGCAAAAGTTGCAACAAAAAGTCTTTTTGAAGGATTCCTTTCAAAAATTTCATCAAGCGTTCTCCCAACAGATCTTTCGCTCATTGAGTAACCTTTTCTGCAAACATTGGTACTTTCGCAGAGTAATAATTTAACTCCCCTTTTACCTAATTCACCAAACCTAGCTAAATCTGTCATAACACCATCAATTGGTTCAAAATCTATTTTAAAATCACCAGTATGAACAATATTCCCGGCAGGCGTAGTAATACATAGAGCTAAAGCTCCTGCTATGGAATGGCTTACCTTTATAAATTCAATGGTGAAAGAACCCAATTTTAAAACATTTTTTGGTTTTACTGAAATGGCTTTATATTTAATTTTTTCAAATTCTTTCATTTTGCTTTCAACCAATGCAAGAGTAAGCCTTGATCCATAAATAGGCACATTAACTTGACCAAGTACAAAAGGAAGGGCTCCTATATGATCTTCATGTCCGTGAGTCAATATAACAGCTTTTACCTTATCCTTATTTGCAATTAGATAACTAATATCAGGAATAACGATATCGACTCCCGGTAACTCTTCTCCTGGGAAAGTCAATCCAGCATCAATAACGATTATTTCATTTTCATATTCAATGGCAGTCATATTTTTACCAATTTCACCCACACCACCAAGGAAGGTGATTTTAACTTTATTATTCATTTTTCTCCTTTTAAAAATATAAAATTATACGACTTATAAGTCGATATATTAAATTTAAACATTTACTTTGCCATATGTTACAGCAAAAACTTAGCTTTTGTTATTGTGTCTTGTTCTTCTAATTTTTTTGAAGATAAAATGGTATCTTTATCTAAATAATAACGCATACCTTGGCAATCAAAGAAATTCATTGTTTCAAAAATAGAGGCAGTAATACTAACTGTTGGAACTATAATAATAAGGCTAAAAATACCGAATCCAAAAGCGAGCAAAAGTGAGAAGAAATAAATGCAAAGAGCAAAAATTGTCGATCTACCAAATCCTCTAAATGTTGCTTTAATTCCAATTCCAAAACCTTTGTAAACATTTTCTCCGTAAACTATCATTGCTGGAGCCCAACCAAGAATTAATATAAGTTTGAGAGCCAAAATAAAAGTGGCACAAACTATGAATACAATTGGCATGACTATAATGAAAGCTTCATTAGAAATTGTTAAAAGTAAGTAAAAAACGAAAAGAGTCAAAAAATTGAAAGGTAAACAAAATAAAGTTCTAAAAAAAGCATAACCGATGGACTTTTTAAGAGTTTTGACAAAAGTGGAAGCAAATCCCATTTTCGTATAACTTGACATGAACCCATACATCATTTCATTGACAACATATCTGCCAATTGCCATAAGCATAGGTTTAATTAAAAACAAAATAATTGCTAAATAAACTCCAACAGCTGTGTAAGAAACAAAAAGGGTTTCGACCAAAGAAAGTATAATAACAAAAATCACAGCAAAAACAGGAGCTACGTTTTTCCCATAGAACATTCCAGCCGATGCAAAATTGATGAACAAATCATCATTCCAAACAGATAAAATAAGTTCTTTTAAAATATTATAACATGGAGCTATCAAAGCTATAACAAAAAGCCAAACAATGACACGATAAAAAACCAGTTTCCATGTCTTATCAAAATTAGCAAAAGAAATTTTCAAATAATTTTTAAAATTCATATAAACTTTTCCTCTTTTAATTATAGCAAAAGTTTATCTTTTAATCAACTAAAAATAAACACGAAAAAATAATATTAAATGCTAATATCTAAAATTTTATATTTTACTTCGCCATTTGGAGTATTAATTACAACAGATTCTCCAACTTTGTGGCCTATTAATCCTGCACCAACTGGAGATTCATTTGAGATAAGGCCATTTGCTGGATCGCTCTCATCAGAACCTACAATTTTATATTCTACTTCTTCATCAAATTCTTCATCATAAAGCTTAACCTTTGTTCCGATATTAACTTTTGAAACATCTATATCTGATTTTTTTATAATGATAGCATTTAATAAAGTATCTTCAATTTCAGCAATTTGAGATTCCAAAAGAGCCTGCTCTTCCTTAGCTGAATCATATTCAGAATTTTCAGAAAGATCCCCAAATTCTCTCGCCAAACCAATCTTTTTGACCACTTCTGGTCTTTTAACAGTCTTAAGATATTGGAGTTTTTCTTCAAGTTGTTTTTTACCCTCAGGTGTCAAATATTTAGCTGGCATATTACCCCTCCAAATTACAGAATAATGATATTATATGCATAAAAAACAAAAAAGTCAATCAAATTAATAAAATTTTTAAATAAAGAATTAATAAGAAAAATTATCACATAATATTCAAAAAGGAGGGATTATGATAACGTTTCTAGCATTTGCATTAACAATTGCGGGTTGTGTCAATTGGCTACTTATTGGTCTTTTACAATATGATTTCGTAGCAGGAATTTTTGGTTACCAAGGCAGTATATTTTCACGTTTAGTCTATATAGTGATTGGAGCCGGGGCTTTATTTCTAGTTGTAAAATTATTTATTGATAAAGGTTCAATACATGTATGGGGTTCCAAAAAAAGAAAAAAAGAAATGTTGCAGACAGCTCAAATTTCACAAAATATTGAAGCTTCAAAAGAAGATATGCGCAGAAAAGAAACCGGTTATAATGAACACAGCAACATAAATGACAATTATGATTATAATAATTATAATAAAGGAAATAACCATCAGCAAAGTTTTTTTGATGAACATTTAGACAGAAAATAATTTGACATTTTATTTTGACAATGTTAATATTTTGCAAATGAGGTGAAAATGATAACATTAGTCATATTAGATGGTTTTGGAATAAATAAAAAAAGATTTGGGAATGCGATAAAAGCATCTGGAACCCCATATTTAAAAAAGCTTAAAAAAAAATATTCTCATTGCCAACTATTAGCGAGTGGCAGCGCTGTCGGTTTGCCTGAAGGGCAAATGGGAAATTCAGAAGTTGGGCACTTAACTTTAGGAGCTGGAAGAATAATATTACAAAATCTTGAAAAAATAAATCAATCAATAACTGATGGGTCTTTTTTTGAAAATAAGAATTTGTTAAAAGCGATAGAATTTGCCAAACAAAACAAATCATCTTTACATTTAATAGGACTGTTATCAGATGGTGGGGTCCATTCACACATAAATCATTTGAAAGCAATTTTGAAATTAGCAATAGAAAATAATTTAGAAAAAATATATGTGCATGTTATAACAGATGGAAGAGACACAGGAATAAATGAAGGCCAATATTTCGTAGAAGATTTAGAAGAATATATTAAAAATACCAACTGTAAAATAGCAACCGTATGTGGCCGAATATATATGATGGACAGAGAAAAAAGATATGACCGATTAGAGAAAGCATATAATTTATTGACAAAAGGTGATGGACAAAAATATAATTCATGCCTAGAAGCTATAAAAGACAATTATAATAATGGAATAACTGATGAATTTATTAATCCAAGCATAATAGATAAAAGTGGAACAATAAAAGACAACGACAGCGTTTTATTTTATAACTTTAGAACTGACAGAGCAAGAGAAATAACCTCAGCTTTTGTAGATAACAATTTTAATGAATTCAAAACAAAAAAATATAGAAATTTGTTATTTTCTGCGATGGAACTATATGATGAAAAATTAAAGAATCTAAATGTCATATTCCCTACGGTAACGGTAGAAGATAACCTTTCAGCAATTATATCTAAAAACAATTTAACTCAATACCACATTGCAGAAACAACAAAATATGCTCATGTTACATTTTTCTTTAATGGAATGATAGAAAAAGCATATCCTGGTGAAGAAAGAAAACTAATTGATAGCATTGAAACGAAAGATTTCACTCCATACCCAAAAATGAGGGCATTAGAAATAACTTCCAATTCTCTTGATGCGATAGCAAGCAATAAATATGATTTTATATTAATAAACTATTCAAACACCGATATGTTAGGTCATACAGGCAATTTTAATTCAGCAAAAGAATCTGCCGAATGTGTTGATAAGCAAGCTTATGCCATAGCACTTGCCACATTAATGGCTAATGGAACATGTATAATAACAGCCGACCATGGCAATGCTGAACTTATGTATGACAAATTTGGTAACAAAATAACTTCACATACATCAAATAAAGTTCCGTTTATAATAGTGAGCAAAAACAAAATAAAAATAAAAAATAAAAAAGGATCAATAGCAAACGTTGCCCCAACTATTCTAAAATTATTAGGTATTGAAATACCTAAAAGCATGAATCCTCCACTAATATAAAAAAATTATAACTATCACGTTATAATTTTTTTTATTTATTAAAAAGTTAAACCAGGTTCATCATAATTTAAATGCGATTCAATCTTCTCTTCATAATTTGTTATATCCTGAATACTAACTTCATAAGCAGTTTTCTCGTAAGGAACATCGTCTATAACTTTATTATATCTTCTTGACTGAATTCTTCCAACAATTCCAACTTTATCTCCTACTCTAAAGTTTTTAGCAAACAATGCATTTCTTCCCCAAGCAATAAGAGGAATATAATCCGATTTTTTAAAAAAAGGTCTGTTAACTGCTAACAAAATGTCATTAATTTGTCTTTTAAAAGGCGTCTCTCTAAATATGGGTGGTTTACAAACAAAACCTGAAAGTTCTATTTGATTAACATCCAAATTATCAGTTCTTTCAGCCACATCTTTACAAAAAACAGATAAAATTAACTTGCTTCTACCATTTTCTTCAAAATTATGTGATCTGAATTCTCCCGAGATTTCAATGGGTGCACCTTTATCAAAATTTAATTTGCTAGAAGCCATAAGAAATTCTGAAATGGTAACTGGAATTGAATCAACCACCCCAGATAAACGCTGAACATCAACAACTAAATTAAAAAACTTCTCTCCCCCATATAATTCATG
The DNA here is from genome assembly GCA_944349895.1 of uncultured Clostridia bacterium. Taxonomy (GTDB): domain Bacteria; phylum Bacillota; class Clostridia; order Christensenellales; family UBA1242; genus Caccovivens. Next base: position 161,557 of record CALVNQ010000001.1, read on the forward strand.
ACTAAAAACTGGTGACGATGATACCGTCCCTGAAAGTAAAACCGAATTTGTCTTTTCGTAATCCATATTAAATTTTCTCCTTTTATTTTTCGTGTTGCACGCCATTTCTATCTACCTCAAAATTATCCTTATAAACAAGTTCACCAACACTTGTTATTTTATAACCTTGCATAGTGAGACGATCAAGAATCATCCTTAGTCCTTCAAGAATATTATCAGAATTGTTATGCATTAAAACAATAGACCCATTTTTAACATTTTTCACTACTCTATTGCACATTTCTGTTGCAGAAATACCTTTCCAATCTAAAGTATCAACATCCCACTGAATAGTCATTAAATTCAATTCTTGAGCCTTTTCAATCAAAGTGTTGTTATAGGAGCCAAAAGGTGCTCTGAAAAGATTTACATTTTTGTTGGTGATGTCTTCAATTTTTTTAATGGAGGTTTTGAGCTCATTTTCAATAGAGTTAGCATCAAGTTTAACCATATCTGGGTGTTTATTAGAATGTGTACCAATCTCCATGCCAGACTCATCGATTTTTTTAACCATATCAGGGTATTCGTCAACCCAAAATCCGACTAAAAAGAAAGTGGCAGTAACGTTATACTCTTTGAGAATTTCCAAAATGCCTTCAGTTTTATCTGCACCCCAAGCAGCATCAAAAGAAATGGCGACTTGTTTTTCATCTGTTTCAACAGAATAAATAGGAACCAATCTTGTGGAGTATCCGAAAAAAACTTCGGCAAGACGAGCTCCACTGAAACTAATAGTGAGTAAAACGCAAACTATTATCATTACAATAACAATTTTTATTGTTCTCGATTTAACAACTGCAAAATGCATGCAAACCTCGCTTTTAATAATACAAAATTTAGCTTAACTGCTCAAATTAATGCATTGAAATAATTTGTCTAGTTCAATCGACTAATGTCGAATAAGAAAGCTTAATTTACTTTATTAAAAAAGAATAAAAAATATGTCAAAAAAAGAGTATGACAACAAAATCATACTCTTTTTAATTAAAATGAAATATTAACAAAAAGCATAAACACCTAAAAATTTCTTTTTAATTATCGGTTCTCCAGATGACAATCTTTCTGATGCTTTAAATTTTTTAGTTTCTAAAGGTAAAATTTTCAACCCAAAGTCAACTGCTAAAACAGAAGAAATATTATCTGAAGATGCAAAAATCACCTTACTGTTGTTTGCAAGTGAAAAATATTTTAATCCTTTTCTATATCGTGAAGCTAAAGGAAATTTTTCACATTCAATTTTCTTAACAAATCCGTCAGAAGAAACGGTTATAATGGAATTGTTTTTCAAAATTAATCCAGCAAAAATCAAAGTATCCCCATCTTCAATGTTAATGCCTTTGACGCCAATAGATATTCTTCCTTGCAAAGGAACTTCAGTTGGGTCAAAGGAAAGGCTCATGCCACTTTCTGAAAGCATGAGAACTTTGGCGTCTGGCATTAAATATTCAACATTCAAAAGTTCATCTTTATCTTGAATTTTTAAAGCTTGATAATAAGATTTCTGTGTTAAAGTATCGGCTAATGTGGATCTTTTAATCATTGCCTTTTTACTAAAGAATAAAATTTCATTAGCTTTACCAGAAATTAGAATCTTAACAGGTTTCTCAGTGACTAATGAAGAGTTATCTAACTGATTCATTGAAAAACCAGGGTCCCTCCATTTACATTCTTTAATTTTATCAACAGAGATTTTTAAAACATTACCCATATTAGAAAAAACTAAAACGGTATCAGAAGAAGAAGCTTCAATAATCTGGGTGTGGACATCAGTTAACGAAGAAGAATCATTCAAGCTCTTATTTGACATTGAATAATTTTTAACAGTAACTTTCTTAATTGTTCCTCCTGCAGTCAAAGCTAAAATATAATTTTGACTGGAAGAAACTTGATTGTCCACTTCGCAAATTTTTACATCAGCGTTCTTTAAAATATGACTTTTTCTTGGTGATCCAAAAGACTTTTTAATTTCAAGCAATTCTTTTTTAATAACATCATTTTGAAGAGTTTTGCTAGCCAAAATTTTAGATAAATTATCTATGATTTGAATCAGTTCACTTAGCTCAGCCTTAAGTTTATCCTCCTCAAGATTAACTAACCTTGCAAGACGCATATCCATAATAGCTTGAGTTTGTTTTTCAGAAAAAGAAAACTTTGCTTTTAAGCGTAATTTTGCTTCTGATACTGTGGGACTTGATTTAATAATTTTTATAACGGCATCAATATTTGCAATTGCTTTTAGTAATCCTTCAACAATATGGGCTCTTTCTTTAGCAGCATTTAAATCAAATTTGGTACGTCGGATAATAATTTCTCTCTGATAGTCAGCATAATAAGAAATAATATCCATCAGTCCAAGTAGTTTAGGTTTACCACCAGCTATTGCCACCATATTGATTGCATATGAAACTTGCAAGTTAGTAGATTTAAAAAGTATCTCTAAGACTTTTTTAGGATTGGCCTCTTTTTTTAATTTAATTATGGCTCTCATACCATTTTTATCACTTTCATCTCTTATTTCACTAATAACAGAAAGCTTATCCTTATTGGAATCTTTTAATTCAACAATTTTCTGAAGTAAAGCAGATTTATTAACTTGATAAGGAATTTCAGTAATAATCAAATTGCATTTATCGCCATTAGACTCGATCCCAACCTTTGCTCTAATAGTTATTTTACCTTTACCAGTAGCGTAAGCGGTTTTTAAACCTTCATCAAAAATAAGTTCTCCCCCTGTGGGAAAATCAGGTCCTTTAATAATTGACATCATTTGTTCGAGGTTGATCCTAGGGTTATTAATATACGCCACCACTCCATCAATGACTTCACCTAAGTTATGAGGAGGAATATTAGTCGCAACACCAACAGCGATACCTGAAGCACCGTTTACAAGAAGATTTGGGAATCTTCCCGGCAAAATATCAGGTTCCTTTAACGTATCATCAAAATTTAAACTCCATTTAACAGTATCTTTTTCAATATCTCTTAATAATTCCATAGCAAGAGGAGCAAGTCTCGCTTCAGTGTAACGCATAGCGGCCGGACTATCCCCGTCAACCGAACCAAAATTACCATGGCCATCAACAAGTGGGGCTCTTAAAACAAAATCTTGACTCATTCTGACCATAGCATCATAAACAGAACTGTCGCCATGTGGATGATATTTACCCATACAATCACCGACAATTCTAGCAGATTTTCTATAAGGTTTTTCTGGCTGTAATCCAAGTTCCATCATAGAATATAGAATTCTTCTTTGAACAGGCTTTAATCCGTCTTCAACTCTCGGCAAGGCACGATCCAAAACAACATGTTCAGTATAAGGGATCATGGAATCATGCAAAACTTCATCAAGCGATTTATATATAATTTCTTCCATAAAAATTAACCTCCCTTATATTCATCCATAAATTTATCGACACGATCAAAATTAGCATGCTGAGAAATATATTCTTTTCTGGCTTCAATATCATCTCCCATAAGAGTTACAACCATTTTTTCAGCTTCAGCAGCATCATCAATAGTAACTTGAATCAAAGATCTTTTTTCAGGATCCATAGTAGTTTCATAAAGCTGATCAGGATTCATTTCCCCAAGTCCTTTATATCTTTGAATCATATAACCTTTACCACACCTAGCAACTGCCGACGGCAATTCAGCATCAGAGTAAACATATTCTTCGAAACCCTTTTTGTAAACTTTATAAAGAGGAGGCAATCCAATAAAAACATGACCATCATTAATTAATTCTCTCATATATCTGTAAAAGAAAGTTAAGAGTATTGCTCTAATATGAGCTCCATCTTGATCTGCATCAGACAAAATTATGACTTTATTATAACGCAAAGAAGACAAATCAAAATCTTCACCGATTCCAGTTTCCAGTGCACTAATAATAGTCCTTATTTCTTCGTTACCTAAAACTTGATCAATTCTTTTCTTTTCGGCATTTAAAGGCTTTCCTCTGAGAGGTAAAATTGCTTGAAAAGATCTATCCCTTCCTTGTTTAGCACTTCCTCCTGCCGAATCCCCTTCGACAATAAAAAGTTCAGCTTTTTCCCTATTTTTAGAGGAAGATGCAGCTAATTTTCCAACGAGGTTAAAATTATCAGCTGAGTTTTTTGCACGGGATAGTTCCTTAGCTTTTTTTGCGGCTTCACGAGTTTTAGCAGCCGCTTTTGCTTTGTCAAGAATAGAAGTAGCGACAGCAGACATTTTTTTATTAGATAAAAGTTCCGACAAACCTTTAACTGCCAAAGCCTCAACTTTGACTCTTGCCTCAGGGTTGCCCAATTTTGTTTTTGTTTGTCCTTCAAATTGAACATTGTTCATTTTTACAGACAAAACAATAGTCACCCCTTCACGAAAATCTTCACCAAGAAAATTTGGCTCTTTATCTTTTAAAAAATTATTTGAACGTGCATAATCATTAAAAACTTTTGTTATAGCTGATTTCGCACCTGTTTCATGTGTCCCTCCCTCAGTGGTTGGTATATTATTCACATAAGAGAAACAGTTTTCGGTATAGCCATCGGTATAAATTAAAGCAAGCTCCATTTGAAAATCTTTGTCTTCTTGCTCTATGTATAGAGGCTTATCAAATAATTTATTTTTTCCTTCAACAAGATAATTAGCAAAATCAGCAATTCCACCTTCATAGTGAAAAAAAGCTTGCCCACCTTCAATTTTATCTATAACATTTATTTTAAGATTTTTATTAAGGAAGGCAAGTTCTCTAGCCCTTCTTGAAATAATTTCAAAATTGAAATTTTGTTTGCCGAAAATTTTTTCATCGGGTAAAAAAGTAACTCTTGTCCCTGTTTTTTTTGTAGAACCAACGACAGCCAAAGATTTATCAACAAGCCCTCCATGAATCTTTCCATCACTTGTTTCCTTAGAAACAAAACGCATATTATACTCTTTCCCATCTCTAAAAACAGTAACATCACACCAACTTGATAAAGCATTAGTTACAGAAGCACCAACACCATGTAGCCCCCCTGAAAATTTATAATTAGAATTATTAAATTTGCCACCGGCATGCAAAGTTGTATAAACTACTTCCACCCCCGATTTTTTCATAGTAGGATGAATGTCAACAGGGATACCTCTTCCATTATCTTCAACTGTAGCGCTACCATCCTGATTTAAAATTATGTTAATAGTATCACCAAAACCACTAGCGATTTCATCAATAGCATTATCAACAATTTCCCAAAGAATATGGTGAAAGCCCTTTGCCCCTGTTGTCCCTATATACATACCGGGTCTAAGCCTTACCGCATCAAGGCCTTCCAAAACAACAATATCTTTAGATTTATATTCAGCCATAACATCTCCTGTGTTTACAAATTATTACAAAATTAGTATACCATATTTAACACTTTTAACCAAGAAAATTTGAAAGAAAATTATCGTATTTTTATTCAATTTACTGCATAAAAACACATTAATATAAATATGGAAATGTGCGTATTATAATATAGAGGAAATTTAAAATGAAAAAAATAGTTTTTACAGGTGGTGGAACAGCTGGCCACATTTACCCAAACTTAGCAATAGCTGAAGAATTGGTTGATTATGAAAAACATTATATAGGAACAGACGCCATGGAAAAAGATATATTAAAAAAATATGACCATATTATTTTTCATGAAATAAAAGCTGTAAAATTTAACAGAGGCAACATAATTAAAAATTTTTTATTACCGATCAAATTGTTATTTTCCATAAAACAAGCAAAAAAAATTTTACGAGAAATAAAACCTGACGTTATTTTCTCAAAAGGAGGCTATGTTTCATTGCCAGTTGCAATAGCGTCGAAAAAATTAAATATACCATTGATAACTCATGAATCAGATTTAACATTAGGTCTTGCCAACAAAATAATTTCTAAATATGCAACAGTGGTATGCACTACGTTTTATGAAACCAGTAAACTTAATAAAAAATATTTATGGACAGGGCAACCTTTAAGAAAGTCAATATATGAAGGAAATAAAATAAAAGTATTAAAAAAAATTAAATTTCCAAACAAACCTATAATATTATTTGTTGGAGGCAGTCTAGGTGCAAAAAAAATTAACGATCTACTTGACGATCCAACTTATTTAACCCAAAATTATGTTATAATACATTCGGTTGGTAAAAATAATTACCCAAATATACAAGCACAAGAAAATTATTATCCATTTGCATACCTAGATCCCATATCAAACTTTTATTCTGCTGCAGACTTAGTAGTAACAAGAGCTGGTTCTGGCGTAATTAATGAGCTTTTAGCATTAAAGAAGCCTATGTTAATGCTCCCTCTTTCAAAAGATGCCTCGCGAGGCGATCAAATAGACAATGCTAAATTATTTACAAAACTGGGATATGGAGAAATGATATTGGACGAAAATCTAACTAAAGAAAAGCTTAAAGAGTCCATTGATAAAATGCTAACAAATATAAATAAATATAAGAAAAATCTTGAAAAAGCAGATAAAAACGAAGCAACAAAAAAAATAATTGAATTAATTAAAAAGTTTAGTTAAATTTGGATAACCAAAGCCTTCCATATTTTTATTAAAAGAAATAGGTTGACAAGACAGCAATAATTTTCTTTTAGCTTCATCGGGAGAAATATTTTTATATTTTTCACAAAATAAAGTCATGGCTCCCGCAATCATTGGTGTCGCCACACTTGTGCCACTTAACTTAACATAGTCTCCACCACTTCCACAAGAAGTTATATCCACTGCTGGGGCGACAATATCCGGCTTAAAGCTCTTGAAAGAAGGACCTCTTGATGAGAAGTTGGCTATCTCATAAAACTCAGGAGAAAAAGATCTATCATCTAACCTGTTATCATCCATGCCCCCAACAGTGATAATCTTACGACTAACTCCTGGGCTTTTTATAGATTGAAATTCAGGACCACTATTGCCAGCTGCGGCGACAACAATAACACCCTCTTTCCATAAAGCTTCTGCGCCATTCATAATTGGATCATTATACCCAAGGGGCTCACTCCCAAAACTCATACAAACAACTCTGATGTTGTTTTTTTTATGGTTATCAAAAACCCACTCCATAGCGGAGAGAATTTTATTAGAATATGCTTCGCCATTTTTATCTAAAGCCTTTAAAGCATAAATATTGGATTTAGGTGCAAAGCCTTTATATTTACCAGCGCTAACGGCACCAGATCCTGAACAAACCCCCGCTATAAAAGTTCCGTGACCGTTATCATCATAAACCGTCTTTTTATCATTAACAAAATCAATAAATTTTTTAATGCGATTTTGTCCTAAACAAAAATCATAATGATTCGCAATGCCAGTGTCTATAAAAGCCACTCCAATTCCCTCGCCCGTCAAAGAAGTTTCAGGCAATTTTAAAACCTTTTTTGCTATATACATTAAAGCCATTGCACAACTATTAGAACAAATAAATTTAACATTATTTTGGAGCGAAAGAAATTCAATATCTCTTTTTGTAGCATAAATGTAAAAAGACTTTATGAATAAATATTCATTCAAAATTTCTATTTTTCTATGTAAAAGAATAGATTTTAGTTGATTAAATCTATTAGTACTAATTAAACATTTAAATTTTTTTTCATCATTAGCAGTTGTAGTAATAAAAACAAGATAAGAATCAATTTTGTTTATATTCATTTTAAGTTCTCGAGAATTTGTTTTAAATTAATATAGGTTTCATTAGTTAAAAAAGGTCTCATGCTTTCAATGCTTGATTTAATTAAATCAAAATTAAAAGTTCCTTCTTCTTTCTGTTTTTTTACTTCTTCTGCTAATTTATAAGATAATGAATCAGAATCTAAATTTTTTAAATCATCATATGTTGATTTAAGTTTTTCTTCGTGATTAGTACTTTTATCTATTTTTTCATTAGGATTAATTTTTTGTTCATTTAATTTAAAATCACAAAAGTTTTTACCCACTTTAAACGCCCCCTATCTTTTGCATTATATGAGTTGAGATAAATTAATTCTACTACACAGTCGCAATTTTATAATTTGAAACATATATAAGGCATATGAGTAATAATTTTAATTCAAAATTCCCTCCTTTATATCCACCAGAAGCATACACCGAACAAAATAATGTTCACGCCTTTATCACAGATAATGAAAAACAAAATAATAATAATAACTTTGAATATAACTATAACGGAAATAAACCAGAACAAACATCTAATAATACACAAACAGCATTGTCAAATCTGTTCTCCGGGAATTCTTCAAACGGACTAAGCGCATTGCTTCCAATATTATTAAAATTTTTAAATGGTAGCAATTTACTTTCTGCTATGAATGAAAACAGTAACAAAATAACAGGCGAAAATAATGAAAATCCACTGCTTAATTTATTATCATTATTAGGTAATAAAAAAAATACCTCTTCATCTGAAATAGGTGAAAAGGAATTTCCCGAAGATTAATTATTGATTATTTTGCTCACAAAATTCATTTTGAGTAACAATCGAGCCACTTCTGAAATAGATTTTTCTTCTACAAAATCTATCAGCTATCTTTTCATCAGTTGTAGCTAATATTAATGTGGTCGTCGGCGAAACAATTTTATCCAAAATTTCTTCAACAATTTCAAGATAAAATTCTGATAATCCATCAAAAATATTATCAATCATAAGAAAATCGAGTTTTCTAAAAGAAAGCCTTATTAAAGATAATATATATTTTTCCTCAATGGACAAGTTGGCAATCTTTTCATCTTTTATTTTCTCTAAAGAAAAATCTATCACGGCATCATTGATTTTAGCTTCTATCTCCATTGGAGGTACTTTACGTTCCGATAATATATATTTTAAATTTTCATATACAGTTTTATTTTCTAAAAAAACGGGGGTGGCAGGCACATAACCAGCACTAATATCAAATCTAAAATTAATTTTCTTTAAAGGCCTATCTTTTAAATAAACTTCACCTTTTGTTGGCTCCTCAAGTTTGGAAATAATTCTAAGTAAACTTGTTTTCCCGCTATCTTCTGCTCCTACTAAAGCAACTTTTTCGCCATCTGAAACTTCCATATTAATATCATATAAAGCATAAAATTCTCTTGTATATCTTAAAAATAAATGTTTAATTGATAACATACCGACTCCTACGAGTATAGTTTACAATAAAACAAAAAAAAATAAAAGCGATTTTTATCACCTTTATTTCATATAACAATCTAAAATAAACTCATCACTAACAGGTTCAGTATTTATAATTACATAGCCGAGTCCAGAATCATTTGGTTCTACCTCACCTGCCACTATTCTTAAAAATAATTTAACAGGTCTATCGACATTAAAAATAATTGTGAACCCTTTCGCATCTTTTAACTTTTGAAAACTCTCAGTATTGACAAGACCTGATGAAGAAACAGTAAGAGAAGTAATTGAGTTCCATCTATCTTTTTCGGCAATTGTGGTTGTTACTTTATCTTCAAATTCTTTCCAAAAAGTGATATTAACATCATCTACATCTGACATAATTTGTAAATCATAATATTTTTCTGACAAACGATCATCTTGTTCAAAAACAACTTTGACAGCAAAATCACTGCTTCCAGCGGCTGTAACATTTGAAAACTTAGCAATAATAAGTTTATTAGAATTTTCACATGCGCTTAAAAAAAACATAAGGCAAAAAAGGAGAACAAATATTTTAAGTTTTCTCATAAACACCTCAAAACTTTTTTTGCCTTAAAATAAAATATTAAACACAAAATTTAAATTATTTGTCAATAATATCAATCTTACTTTCTTGGTTGTCAGTTTGATTGTTATCTTCATCAAGCTTAACTGACTCATCTTCAACATTTTCTTCTTGAGATAAATTTTTATTATTATTTTGTTTTTTAGATTTCTTTTCAAACCAAAAAATTGTTAAAATTTTGCCTAAGATGAGAATTATTTTTTCAGCGTGCACCATCGAATATCTTTTCATTAAAGCCTTTCCTGAAATGATAAGAGCGGCAATAATTGCAGAAACTAAAGAAGCAATAACAATGGCCACGAATGGTGACATACTTTCATAGGTTAATGCAATAGTAACAGATGCCCCAGCAGCACCACTTAATATGCCACAAATATCCCCTAAAATATCTGCAATAATGCTTGCGACTCTGTCGGCATTTTTTATAAGTTTTATAGCCTGCTTGGCTCCTTTAACTTTTTTTGAAGCCATAGCCATAAAAGGTTGAATATCACAAGCGACAATCGCAACCCCTATCATATCTGTTAAAATGGACAAAATAACGAAAACAAGAATAACAATAATAGAAATAACTATGCTGGCATTATTTAAAGCAAGTTCACTAATAATACCAAAAATCATAGACAAAAAAAAGGAAAGGAATAAAACAATTAAGGGCCATTGGAACCAAGTTTTAAACAAAGAATTCTTTTTTTTATTGTTATCAAATTGTTTTTTAGCCATACAAAACCTCAAAAAAACAAAATTTTAAAAAATAGAGCCTTATCATAGGCTCTAAGAGAAGGCAACAATATAAGTAAACCTTGCGCCATAGGTTCGGTCGGATTTCCCAATTCCGCACTCAACGTCACCGTTTAAGCAGTTTCCTTTTAAGCAGAATATAACACCGAATCGCCACTTAGAACACACTATAATCCTCATATTGCCTACAAAAAAGTAACAGTCTAGAAGCTTTCCTTAACATTTTGCACAAGTTATTCTTCTGTTTTGCAAATATAATTTCATAAGAAGATACAAATTTTATTGGCCAGTAAAATTTATAAATTTAACTTAATCCCGAAATATTCACTCAAGATAGGCTACACTACACACAACTTTTATCGCATGTAGGTTCTTTCTCAGAGAGTAAACTACTTCACCCTGTTGAGTCTCCACGAAAATTGGGTGTTGAACTGTATGCCATTACAGTGCGCCCAATAATCTTAACTCCCAGCATTCACCCCAGTTTGGGCAACCAAAGCAAACACCAGGAACTTCATCGATATGCCTGTCGATGCCATTACTTCATCTTCCTAACCAATGCAAAATGACTAGAATACTGCACCTTCACAATTATATTATATCACATTTTAGCAAAAAATGCAATATAACAATTTACAAGAAAATAAAAGTACAAATTAATTTAAAGGCTCTTTTTCTTCTTTATCATCTACTTCAACAACTAAAGCTTCGGTGGTTAAAAGAGTCCCGGCAACACTTGCAGCATTTTGTAAAGCGCTTCTAGTAACCTTTGTCGGATCGATAATTCCACTGTCAATCATGTCTACAAACTTATTTTCTAAAGCATCATACCCAAAAGCATTTTTATCAATATTATCCAGCACTTTATTAACAACTACGCCTCCATCAACGCCAGAATTCTTTGCTATTTGACGAACAGGGGCTTCCAAAGCTTTTAAAATAATAGAAACACCTGTTTTTTCATCACCGGATAATTTATTCATAAGCTTCTCAACGGCGGGTTTAACTTTAAGTAACGCTATTCCTCCGCCAGGAACAACACCTTCTTCGCTTGCGGCTTTAGTAGCAGATAAAGCATCTTCAATTCTTAATTTTTTTTCTTTCATTTCAACTTCGGTAGGAGCCCCTACTTTTATAACTGCGACTCCTCCAGAAAGTTTAGCTAATCTATCTGAAAGTTTTTCTTTTTCATACTCACTTTTTTCATCAGCAAGTTGAGTCTTTAAAAATTTAATTCTTTCCGAAATTTGATCACTTGAACCTGCTCCCTCAATAATTGTAGTTGAATCTTTGTCAACTTTTATTGATTTAGCTTTCCCAAGCATATCCATGGAAATATTTTTCAAATCTATGCCTAATTCGTCAGAAATAACTTTACCACCAGTTAAAATGGCAATATCTTGAAGCATAGCTTTTCTTTTATCTCCAAAACTTGGGGCCTTGACAGCAACACAAGTAAAAGTCCCTCGTAATTTATTTAAAATTAAAGTGGTCAAAGCCTCACCTTCAACATCATCAGCAATAATCAAAAGCTTACCACTTACCTTCACAATTTCTTCTAAAATGGTTAGGATTTCAGCTATTTGAGAAATTTTTTTATCAGTAATTAAAATAAAAGGGTTTTCAAGTTCGGCGATCATTTTCTCAGGATTTGTAGACATATAAGGAGATAAATACCCTCTATCAAACTGCATACCTTCAACAACACAAAGTTCGGTTTGCATGGTCTGTGATTCTTCGACTGTTATAACCCCATCAGCCCCCACTTTATTCATAGCTTCAGCGATTAATTTCCCCACTTGTTCATCTCCAGCAGAAATACTAGCAACTTTAGCTATATCGCTTTCGCCATTTACAGGCTTTGAAAGATTTTTTAAACCATCAACTGCGACATCGACAGCTTTAAAAATCCCCTTTTTTAAAATGATAGGATTAGCTCCTGCGGCAAAATTTCTAATTCCTTCATTAATAATAGCTTGAGCCAAAACAGCTGCTGTTGTTGTTCCATCCCCAGCCACATCATTAGTCTTTACTGAAACCTCTTTAATAAGCTCAGCTCCCATATTTTCAAAAGGATCAGGAAGTTCTATTTCTTTAGCAATAGTAACTCCATCATTTGTAATAAGTGGAGAAGAAAATTTTTTACCTAAAACAACATTTCGTCCCTTAGGGCCTAAGGTAATCTTGACCGTATCTGCGAGAATATTCACTCCTTTTTCAAGACTATTCCTAGCATCTTGACCTTGTCTAATTAACTTTGACATACTATCCCTCCCTTTTATTCTATAACGGCCAAAATGTCTGCTTGTCTAACTATAACAAACATTTCTCCGTTTTCTTGTATTTCAACGCCGGCATATTTCGAATACAAAACTTCATCGCCGACTTTTATCAACATTTTAACCTCTTTGCCGTCTGGTGTATTTCCTTCTCCCACAGCAACGACCTTAGCGATTTGAGATTTGTCTTGAGCAACAGATGGCAACAAAATACCACCTTTTGTCTCTTCGGTTTTTTTGGGTGCTAAAACGATTCTATCAAATAATGGTTTTAATTTCATAAATTCCTCCTAAATATATATAAGATTTTACTATTTAGTCATAAATTTGTAAAGCAAAAGTGCCAACATTGAGAGCATACTTTGTCAAATTAGCTCATAAAAATAAATAAATGAAAAAGACCAAAAAATTTAATTCAAAATTTAAAATAATAACATTGCTCACATTATTTTTATCAATACTGGGAGTAATTTTCACAGCAAATTATTTTTCGACTGCTTTATATATGGGTGTGGAATTGAATTACAAAACTTTAGAACACTTTAAGGAGGTCGAAATATATGTGGTAAGTTTAGCAAAAACGCAAAACATAAATTCGGCAATAGTAATATCAAAAGACTATGAAGATATAAATGCCTCAGGTTATATTTGGCAAATTGGCGACTATTATCATATAGTTTACAATATATACGAAACAGAAAATGAATCAAAATTAGTAAAAGAAAATTTAGAAAAACAAAATATAGAATGTAATACAATAAAAATAAAGTTGTCTGGATTTGTAATAAATGAAGAGGTATCAACAGAAGAGCATAATATAATACAAGAATCAGTGAATTCTTTTTTTTATTCATACAGAATAATGAAAGATGCAAGTGTGGGCAAAGAAACAAATGTATATGATGACAATACAATAAATGAAAAGTTAAAAAATTTAAAAAATAAAGTAGAAACTTTAGTAAAAAAATTTAATGACACATTTAAAACAACCGTAAATAATAAAATAATAACTTTATGCGAATATTTAGCAGATGAATTAGAAAGTATAATGTTAACAAGCAGTAAAAATATAGATTTAAAATATCATGCGATAGAAATCCTTGACATTTACAAAAATATGTCAATCGAATTTAGTTAAATAATGATAAAAATTAGCCAAACTACTTCCATCACCAGTTGTCATAAATGAACAATCACAACCACCAGTTTTATTACAAAAATTATTTAAACGTTTAGCTATACCTATGCTGCTTCCGAAAAGTTCAGCATTAGTAAAAGAAGAAATTTGTTTTTTAATTGCTTCAAAATGTGTACAACCCAAAACAATAGCTTTAGGACTATAAATTTCAATATTACTTTTCAAAATTGGGACTAAAAGATCTAAATCAAAAAGATTTTTATCAATTAACATAGGCAAATTTTCAATAGCCAACTTATTAACGTTTTTATATTTTTTTATTAATTTGCTTTTTTCTAAAGTGACAGGAGTGGCTAAAAGCAACACCTCCTCTTGCCTATATTTGGCACAAGCAGGTTTTAAAGCAGGCTCACAGCCAATAAAAATAATGTTTTTATATTTTTTTCTTACAAAATCTATTGTTGTGGCAGTTAAAGTGTTACATGCAAAAATAATTATATCTGGCATAAAAAAAGAATTTAAAAAATCAATCAAATAACAAGAAATATTTATCAATTCTTTTTGACTTTTTTGACCATAAGGCGCATTTTTTTCATCTGCCAAAAATAAAAAATTACAATCTTTGCAATCTGCAAACAATTCTTTTAAAACATTCAATCCACCACTACCACTATCAATAACAGCGACCTTTTTCACATAATGAATATATGCTAAATTGTTCTTGAGATTGCCAAAGAAATGATTTTAGAAACATTATCAATTTGCTGATGAATATCTTTTGGAGTTAAAATCAAATCATCAGGAAAGGATTCATCGACTTTGCCTGCCAACAGCATAGTTGGCACACCAATAGAAAGACAAGGAACTCCTAATGTATCCTTACATAACTTATGCCCAAGATTATTTACAGCACTCCCTGGTGTCATACCCACATCATTAATTTGAAAACAAGTTGCGAGTCTAGAAACACTTTCTGTAGCTAATGCATCAATAATTAAAATTGCATCTATGTCCTGCCATATTGCAAGCATATGCACCACATCAAAAGAATTTATCCCGGTATTAGCAAAAATATTTGGCGCGAATTTAAAAATTCTTATTGATTTTTTAAAAACATCAATTTGAGTAAGCTTTAAAACTTTATCTCCTACCGAATCTGCCAAAATTTCAGGATTTCCTAATCCAACGATAAGCACTCGAGATTTTTTATTCAAATTATGCTTTCTTAATAATTTTTTTAAATATTTTGAAATTTCATACGCTAAATACTCAAAACAATCCATTCCATAATAATGCATAAGTGGACAATTAAAAATAAAATAACTGCCCTTATCAAAACCTAGTTCTTTAGACTTAGCTAAAGAATCTACTTCAAGTTTTCCAATTGTCAAAGAATACTTTCCTGGCTGAACAGTTTTATAGCCCAATTTTTTTAAATCAGATGCACATTCATCAATTAAATCTATCATACAAATATATTTTGTCACAAAGAAGAAAAAAATATTTATTTTTACTTGCAAAAAATGACTTATTATGATATACTCTCTCAAGAGACTTCAAAAGGAGATAAAAATGGCAAACATTAAATCAGCTAAGAAAAGAATTTTGGTAATTGAAAAAAATCACGAGAGAAATAAAGCTGTAAAATCCAAAATTTCAACATATACTAAAAAGTTTAAAACAGCTATAGCGGCCAATGATGTTGCTCTCAGTGAAAAAGCATATAGTGAGGTGACATCGATTCTTGATTCAGCAGTAGCAGATGGCGTTATTCATGCAAATTGTGCAGCCAGAAGAAAATCAAAATTTGCTAAAGAACTTGATAAAATAAAAAATACAGAAAGAAATTAAAAAAGTCGAGATTCTAATCTCGACTTTTTTGTTTCAACAAACTATTTTTTCTCTAATAAATTAGCGCTAATTTTATCATAAGCTTGACTTGCCTTGGCCATTATTTCGGCATTTTCATCTGAAACTTTTACATTAATATTTTTCATACCTCTGTCATAACCGTTAGCCAAAAACTGTGCCAAAGCTAATGAATATAAAGGCAGTTCTTTATTTTTTAAATCAATTTCGGCAAACTCTCTAAAAATTTTACCGAAATCATCTTTCACCACTTTGTTTGTTGTTCCTAAATATGCACTTGTTTTCATATCTACCAAATGACATATAGCAGAATCGCGACCATCTTTCATAACTAATATGCTCTGCCCTAATGCATTAGGTCTCGAAACATAAAGTAAATCTTCCAACAAATCATCATTAAAATCCACACGTTTTAAATCCTCATAAATACTCATATTGCCTCCTACATAAGGATATATTACCATAAAATGGTAAAATTGTCAATAGAAAAAAGAGGGTTATTCGCCCTCTTTTTCATCGCTCGAATCATCATAATCTGTTGTAATTTCAATTTCTTCGTTTTTATCTTTTGTTGAAGCAGGCAATGTCACCACACCAAACACCACAAGAAGCCCAGCAACAGACATAACAATATCGGTGACAAGTTTTTCCTCAATTTCAAAACCAAAAGCTCTGCCAAGCGCACCTATGAGTATAACCAAAGCACTTGCTAAAGCTGTCCAAAAACTATACGAGCGAATCAGATTTTTTATCTTCATTTTTTTTCCTCCTTTTAGGAGTAACAACTTCTTTTAAATATTCAACATCTTCTTTGATTTGATCTATGACGCCGATATGATTGGTAAGATTTTCAATGGTTTTTTGATATTTTTCTTCTCTTTTTTTACTATCTTTTAACTGATAACAAAATAAAGCGACAAACAAAACAGCAAAAATACCATTGCTAATAATCACACTAACAATTTCTTGCCAAACAGCCATATTATAATTCTCGAACAAGTTTATCGTAGAAAATGCCCAACATTCCTCTTAATTGTCCATTAGTCTCAAGAAAACTTAAAGCAACTTCTTTATCAAAATTTTTTAAAAAATTCAAGGTAACATTATAGATATGTAATTGCTCATTAAATAAATCTGAAGAAACTAGATTATTTTCATCACCGCTGTCATTTTTTTTAATTTGGTTAATTAAACTATTCATTTCAATTTTCTCTCCTCTTAAAGAAAGTCTTTTTAAAAAAGATGAAGAACATCTATCAATCAAAATCATAAAAATACCTTAAATGAGATTTCAGGACAAGAAAGCAAAACTGAGCCACTATCTGAGATAAAAGAAATTGAAAAGTTTTTACCGAAAATATTTGTTCTAAATCTTTGAGTCAAATTGGATAAAGCAATATCAAAAGAAAAGTTATCACCCTCAGATGAAATAATGATCTTCCCTACAAATCCAGGTTTAATTATAATTTCTGAAATTCTCTTATCTTTAAAAGCATAACCAAAATCGGTATTGACCGATTGCCAAACTTTTTTAAGTGGGGCACCAAAAAAACAACCGTCCTGAGTAAGCTCACCAATACAGTTCTTTTTATCCCCTCTAAAAATAGCACATAATTTGTTTAATTGAGGGGTTTGTAAAATAATCATATCCGCGACATCGACCCCTCTTAAAATATCAAAAGTGTTTTCTGACAAATCATAAATCAAAACGGCATTATTAACAAACTGTCCGCTTTCGACACCTATAGCATAAGAATCATTAGCGTTCAATTTACAAGCTAGGAAATATTTATTTTTAAAACAAACAGCTTTACAATCACTATTATTTTGAGAAACAATTTTATCAATAAATGGTACTTCAATTTTAGAAACTGAATTGCCATTAAGTTTAAATAATCCGTCATCGCTCAAAAAGATAATAACATCTCCATTTTTTGCAATAGAATTTGGATAAATATAAGAATTAGACTCGTAGATATTATCAACAGAGATTTTAGAATCTGCACTATATAAAGAAAGTTTACTGATACCAAATTCACGAAAAATAAACAAATCATCTTCCAATGAAATGAGTTTTGTTAAGCCACCTCTTACACCAGGTATTTCAATAGTGGAAACATTGTCATCATTCCATATATTAATCCGACTTTCACTATACATAAGTTCATTATTAGCACCCACTGTAATCAAGAAAAAATATGGGCCATGCCAACAAGCAGAAACAAATTTGGGAATATTATCATAAACTTGAGTTCCTGAGCCATTTAAACCAACAGTTTGGTCGGAAGCAGAAGCTAAAAACAAAGTATCGTTATCCGAATTAATTCTAAACGGAGCGGCATTAGGTATCTGAGTAAAAGTTTTTGTAGAATCATACATAAACTTATTGCCTAGGGTATTAAAGAAAAACATTTTAAGATTCTGATCCAAATAAACTATATAATATTTATCAATATTTTCTAAATTATCAAATAGAACAAAAAACCAAAGGGCCTTTATTTCTGTTGCAGTAACATCAAAATCTTGCATAACATTTGATTGAGATAAAACAGGCAATTGAAGTTTTTTGAAGCCAAACCCTTGAGTTAAAGCACCTGAAGAAATAGAAAAATTGTAAAAACTTTTTGTTTCATTAGCATCAATAATTGAATCGTCACCTTTTTTAAGTTGATTAAACTTATCAAATCTAAAATTAATTATTTTCGAATTTTTAGTTTGAAAATTCTTTTTAAGGAACATAAATACCTCCTCCTAAAATTTCCAAGGACGTTTTGGAAGTTTAATGAGTGATTTTTTACGCATAAATGATACTAAAGAATCTTTAAATCTATTTTCATACAAAAGAGCCTCATCAGATTGGCCTTGAAAGAAATAAAATTCTCTAACAACGCCATAAACCAAAACTCTATCTGGGAAAATCACTGAAATTTCATCGCCGAACTCTAAAGGCTCGGGAATGGTTTGATAAACGACATCGACTTGATCCTGTGAATTCAATTTAATGTGGTCAACAGATTGTAAATAAGGAACATTTCTACCAGAATGGTTTTTAACTGAAATGATCCCACTGATAGGTTTAGAAAAACTGTCAAAATAAATTAAGCCGTTATCAGAAGAAACTGTTTCTTCGACTAAAATAGGAATATATTCAGTAACAATCTCTTCATAAGCCAAATTAGCACAAGAAAGTAAAATGTCAAGTTTAGCATTTTGAATATCGTCTCCGTTTTCGGTTCCAACGACATCAACGAGATCATCGAAACCTAATATTTTGCAGCTTAACTTAATTATATTATTAATATTCATTAGAGCACCTCTTTTATTTGATCAATAGCATGATTTAACAAATTTTTTTTCAATTTATCATTATAAGAATCCATTTCATCTATTAGTTTATCAAAATTTTGTTTTCTGGTTTTTCTGGCCAAAAAAACAGTCCGTTCATCCAAACAATCAAAAGGCAAAGTGAGAGCGAACGTTGAATCTTTTTGAGAAGAATTATGTAACTCAAAAGTATGTTTAATGTTATTAAAAACCAAAAAATAATTTTCATCAATATCCCTTAATCTTTCAGTGATATAAAAAGGATCATTATCAATCAAAATTTGACTTGTCATAGTAACTCCTTTAAAAATCAAAGGGGCAAAAAGCCCCTATTAATTAAGCTCCTGTGTCATCTTCGCCAGTTGTAGTTGAAGAAGAACTATCGCCTGTACTATTAGATAAGAAAGGATTAGTAACAGTAGATTTAATTCCACTGATTTTAGCCTGGCCATTAGGTTTATCACAAACAAGCTCAGCATATTTAACAAGAGTAGCATAGTAAGAAGGTAAATTAGCGTTTTGTCTTAAAATTTTACCATCTTCGCCTTCAATCCATTTCCAATCACAAAGTTCATGTATAACGAAGTCATCAGTATTAAGCAAATACATAGTATCAGCATCAACAAATCTATCAGCTACCAAAGGTATACCATTGTAAGAAATAGCTTTGAATCCACCCTCAAGATTCATAATATCAATATTAGATCTATAAGCAGTAAGATATTGTTGATAAGCTCTTCTTACAGCACTAGAACAAGCAATAAAGTTGATTTTAGAATCAGCATTTTCTTCAAGAAAATCAATAGCAGTTTGAATTAAGTTATCTGAAATTTCGGTTTCAGAAGACGACATATAAGGATTCATCCATTGATAATCAGCTCTTGTAAGGCCATACAAAGTTGTAGAATCAGAGAAAATAGCTCCCAAACCTGTAATTTCAAGATCTTTTGAATTTTGAACATACATGGTGTAAGATCCCGATGTAATGGTTAAAGATTTATCAATTTTAATAGTCTTATTAATTCTATCTACATACAAAATTTTAGCTCTTGAAAGAACTGGTAAACTTCTAGAATCAACAAAATCTATTAACATACCTTCAATAAGATTATTAACTTTATCACAAGTAATAACCCCATCAGAAACAGAAATTGCTTTTCCTAAAGCACCTGTTCCATCGCCATAAAGCATTCTTCCAAGGTTAAAAGTACTTGCTTTAACAAGGCTCTCCATTTCATCAGAAAGCAAATTAACGAAAGCACCAACATTGTTAGCTGAAGCACGAATGGCTTTATCTGTGATTTCGATTTTACCATAAAGATTTTTTAAATCTGTTTTAAATTGAACATAATTATTCCCTGAAGCGTTAGGCAATTGAGTATTTTCGCCGCCGGCTCCGATACCACCGTTAATACCATAAGGAGCAAGTTTGATGACTTCTTTCCCCCAAACATCTTTATTAGTTCTTTTAATTTTGGTTAAGAGTGGGTTTGCTGCAACATTAAGTTGATTAGCGACAACTCCAAGATAAACGGTTTTAAGTGCGTTTTCAGCACTAGTTAAAGTAACCATAATAATTCCTCCTAATTAACTGAACAAATCTTCCACCAATTTTTTAGCCTCTGCGAGCGAAGAAGGGGTGACCGGTTTTTGTCCAGTCACTTTTTCCCCGTTATCGCGACAAATGACAAAAGGTGGTTGATTAGATTTTAGTTCTTTCATATAATTTTCAATGACATGATTTTTAAGTTCTTCGTCTTGAAAAACATATTTTTTAATAATAGGGTTATCGAGTTTTGATTCTCCTGAAGCCAACTTATTAACTAACAATGATGCCCATAAGTTATCAAAATCAACCCTACCGCCCTGTTGGATGCTTAAATTTTTAAGCTCATCAGCAAAAGGACTTGCATCGCTTTGTCTAGAAAGGAACGAAGAAAGTTCATCATTGATAAAATTCTCATTGATGGTTGCTTTTTCGGTTTTATCTTTCTCAAGTTCGCTTAGCCTTTGACTTTTACGTGTAAATTCGGCTTCTAGAGCTTTATAAGCTTCGAAAAGCGCATCAGCAGATTTAAATTTGCCGAAATTAACACCTAAGTTGTTTAAGGAGCCCCCCTCACTATCGGCACTTTTAACTAATGTTTCGTCAGAAACTGTTGCCTGTTCCTCGGTTGGTTGTTCCTTAATTAAATTATCTTCCATAATAACCTCCTAATTTAATTCGTTAGACTTTTCAAGAAATTTTTTATGTTCTCTAATATGATTTAAAAATAAATCTTCCAATTTAGGATTAATTAGAGATTTTTCTTCAAAATCTCCTCCTAACATAAACGCGATATGTTTATCGATATGAAGTTCATGACTGTCTATTTCTAAAACTTTAACTGATTTGCCATCTAACAATTTTAAATTTTCATTATCAGCTTTTTTAATATGAAGCTCACTTGTGTCTTGAGCATTTTCCCAAATACCAAAACCTAACATTTCCAAAGCTTTAACTTTCATTTTTTTACTCATACCGTCATTTTGATCATTTAACAAACCAGCTTCAATAAGATCAAACACCATTTGTCTGCGCTGAGCAAGGCTTTCGCCTAATTCATTTTGAGTTTCGAGTTCAATATCGTCACTTGAAATATCGCTAGAATTGAAGTAAAAAATTTCGACATCACCGTTATCTCCGACAATTCTGGCAAGCCTAGGAATAATAGCATACTGCTTATATAATCTTAAAATCATTTGAGAAATATTTTTCACGCAAATCTTCATATTATCGGCTGAATTATTTAGTCTCAATTCATCTTGCTCAACCATTAATTGAAGAGCGACCCCAGAAATATTAGAAGACACATAATCAGTATCAAGGACCTCATTTACTCCACTAACAGATTTAAATTCATCTAAGAGATTTTTTTCTTCCTCGGCAAAACTAGAAGAAAGATTTTCTCCATTTAAATACTCAGGAGCATTAGCACCTTGCCTATAAACTATAATTTTACCAGGGCACAATCCTTCGTCTTCAAGGTTTTCAATATCCACAGACCCATCTTCAACTTTTAGCACTCCCATGGTTAATCTGTTCATAAATTCATGCTTGCGGTTTTTGACTGCATTATAAGCTCTTTGAACAGGTATTAACCTGTCAATAACACTAGCGCCCCAAAAAGAACCCACTTGATTAAGAGAAACTTGCTTAATAAAAGGGAAATCCCTGGAATAATCTTTGCCGATAGCGAAAGGCAATTCTCCGTCATAGAAAAGATGATCTCCGACAACAATAGTAAGTCTGCCAAAAGGAAAATCCTTGGTAGGTTTTTCATATCTCTCAATAACGATAGCGCTATTGGCTTTCACGCCTTGACAAATTTTAGGCGCAGCAGAAGAGTATCCCAGTCCCCCCAGGCCTACACTCGTTGAATCAAGAGAAAAGATATTAATATCTTCACCTAAGATATCAATATCATAGATGGATTTAATTTTATCAACATCCATAGCTCTAGCGTGAATAATGCTTTGACAAGATTCTATATCTTCACAAGTGAAACTATCTGGATAAATTTCGAAAGGGGAACAAACTGTAATGTCGACTTCACCACTTCTGACTTCCTCTCCGTTATCTTCTTTGGCAACAACTTGTCCTTGAGAAGGATCCCAAGAAATTTTATAAAAACTAGTCCCACAAATTTCGCTCCATTGCATAGCTTCAGTTAACTTTTTAGATAAATCCAACTTATTAGTAATGCTATCTAAGATTTTTTTAGAAACTTTAGAAGCGAAGACATCTCTCTCATCATTAGAAGCAGGCAAGACATTTGTTTTAGGTTTGATTTTACCGAGTTTAGCTAATCTAACGTCGACAATAGGTGCCACATGATTAAATATTTCTCTTTCTTGCCAAAAATATTGTTTATCTAGATCTTCAATTTCGCCAGCATAACCAATATCACAGAATTGATTTCCCATATAAAAATTAATATTCATGAGCCATTGAGTTTCAAAAGGTTTTCTAGCTCTTTGGCGCTCAGCGAAATCTTCCTGTACAAATTTAACAATTTGTTCTTGTTGTTTAGTCATTTTTTTCATTTTGTCTCCTTTTTAATTTTAGGTCTTAACTTAAAATGTGAATTAGTTCCTTTAGGTACCTGTAACTTGGCGATTTCTTGATACATGCCTTTAAGGCAATCTTCACAAAAAGCCAATTCTCTTTTAATCAAACCTTTAGTACTAAAAGAATAATCTGCTAAATTGTTACAACCAATGAAATCACATTTGGTCACTTTCGTACATCTTTCGATTTGCATTATTTTCCTCCTCTTTTAAAAGTTGTAAAAGATGGTTTTTTTCTGCCTCAAGCTGCTCATCTGACATATTTTCTACCGAAAGAACATTATAAAATTTTTCAAGCAAAATTTTCAAAGCTGAAAGATCTGGAGAATACTGTTTTTTCGTTACTTTTTTTTTAGCTAAAACTTCTTCCCCATTTTCTCCAATAGAGTACTCACAAATTTGTTCTTTAGTGACATAACCCAGAGCTTTTTTCAGCAAAGCTTTTTTCAATTTTTCTTCACTAAGTTCTTTCAATTTCCTCACCTCTTACAAAATTCAAAAGCATTTTAATATTGAAAAAACCAGAAAGCAATAAAGAGTGCCGAAAAAATATTCACACATTTAAAATCTCAGAGTAAAATGATAATGTAGAGGTTATAAATGGGCACGATGTTAGAATTTAAAGATGTAAATTTTTTTTATCAAACAAAGAAAGCGGAGATACATGCGTTAAAAGATCTCAATTTTGAAGTTGACGAAGAAGAATTTGCGTCTATAGTCGGTCCAAGTGGCTGTGGCAAAACAACAATATTATCTTTGATAGCGGGACTATTAGAAAAGAGTTCTGGGAAAATACTTTTATGTGAGAAAGAGATTGAGAAAAATGATTCAAGGATAGGTTATATGTTTCAAAGAGATCATTTATTTGAATGGAGAAACATATGGCAAAATGTAACTCTGGGCATAGAATTAAGCAAACCAAAAAATGCTGATGAAAAAAAAGAATTTGCCAAAGAACTGCTAAAAAAGTATGATCTCTACGAATTTATATCAACAAAACCTCGATCCCTAAGTGGAGGCATGCGACAAAGGGTGGCATTAATAAGGACTTTGGTTATGGAACCGGCATTATTATTACTCGACGAGCCATTTTCGGCATTGGATTTTCAAACACGACTAAAAGTATGCGATGATGTTCATGAAATAATCAAAAGCGAAAAAAAGACAGCCATACTTGTAACGCATGACATATCGGAAGCATTGTCGATGTCAGATAAAGTGATAGTACTTTCATCTCGACCTGCCTCCGTAAAACATGTAGAGAAATTAAAACTTAATGGAGAAACACCGTTAAAGAGAAGAGAAGACACAAATTTTGGAGCTCTCTTTGATTTAATTTGGAAGAAACTTACAAATGAAGAAACAAACAAATAAACAAAAGATGTCAAAAGTTGCTCCATATTCTAAAGCACATGAGAAATATATAAAAAGATTAAGAAATGATAAAATAATAGTAATAGTATTTCAAATATTAATATTATTAGCGATAATAGGGCTATGGGAGTTATTAGCATCGACGAAAGTAATTGATCCTTTTTTTGTAAGTAGTCCATCGAGAATATTTAACATGTTCATAGATCTAGTAAAAAGTGGAGCAATATGGAGGCACATAGGGATAACATTATTAGAAACGATAGTAGGATTTGCGATATCAACGATTGGTGGAACACTGATAGCAATAATACTATGGTGGAATGAGAAATTGAGGCGAATACTAGAACCTTATATAGTTGTACTAAATTCTCTTCCTAAAATAGCACTGGGACCGATCATAATCCTTTGGGTTGGCTCAGGGATGAGTGCGATAATAGTAATGTGTGTGCTTATATGTATAGTATTAACTACAATAACAATGCTAAATGCGTTCAACTCATGTGATACAGATAAAATACAACTGATGAAATCTATGCATGCAAATAAGTTTCAAATTTTAACGAAACTGATTCTCCCGAACGCGATGGAAGAATTCATATCTGTATTAAAAATAAATGTAGGAATGAGTTGGGTAGGAACAATAATGGGAGAATATCTATCTAGCAGTGCTGGATTAGGATATCTAATAGTATATGGAAGCCAAATTTTTAAAATAGATTTAGTAATGACGAGCACTGTATTATTATGTTTATTAGCTGCATTGATGTATTTAACAGTATGTTTAATAGAAAAATGGCACAATCGTTAAGAAGAATTATGTTGCAAATCAGAAGATAAAAACATTGATAAAAAGAAAATAACACCTAGAACACTAGCAAATGGATATAAAAGGCTAATGATATGACCAAATCCAAGAACGGAAACAAAAACAGGAAACAAAATGGAAACGAAATAAATTAAGTTTTGTTTAAAATTGAACTTTTTAAGAGTTTCTGAAGTAGTGAACACTAAAGAGAAAAGAGTAGTGATACAACCAGAAAAAACCACAAATCTAATTAACACAAAAGAGAAACCGTTAGATAAAGAAATTAAAGGCATATCAAATTCCATGCATTCAGGGTTAGAAAGAATAACGAAATTAGTCAGCATTAAAAAACAAGAAAGTGTGAAGCTAGATAAAAAACTAGCCCACACTTTTTGTTTTTTTGATAAAAGAGAGCCGGATTTAGCGATAACCACACCACTAATAGAAAAATTTAAAGCGGAATAAAGCAAGGTAAAAAAAAGCCCAGCGAAAGCATTTTGTCCCACAATAGAACATTCATAGTGATTGACATTAGAAAACAACACAATGGCCATACAAATTAAAGTGGAAGGTATTAAGAAAACATTAAGTTTTTCTAAAAATGGCACCCCTCTTCTAGAAACATAGCAACAGATGATAATCAAAATCAAAGAAATTAAAATTTTAATAAAATGGCTATCGCCATAAATGTTAACAGCTCCTGCGAACATAGAAGAAGTAAAAATTAAAGAAATGATAATGCAAAGAAATGAAAAAATCTTAGAAGAAGTAAGTTTAAGCAATCTATCATTACCAAACGAAAGGAAAAAATATATAATACCCCAAAACAAAAAGAAAGTGATAGCAATAAAAAAATAAGAAACATTACCAAATCTAGAAAAAAAAACTGATATTTCTTTACCACTAGCAAAACCAGAACCTATGACAGTGCCAATTATTAACATAATTACAGAAAAAGTTTTTCTCATTAAAATAAATATATTTTTTTAATTTTTAAAAAATTACGCAAAATATAATTCATGAGAAACAAATTTCCCTTTTATGTATTGATATTGATAATCACATGTGGCTTAATCACCTGTCTTTTCCCCTACCCAATATTTTCAAATTATGGCAATTTAACAAAAACCGATATATATAACATAAACAACTATAATGAAACAGAAAATGAAATATACAGCCCGGAAGCACGAGTGAGTGTGTCCAACCTAAATTGGTTTGACACAGTAAACACTATGTTCAAAACCTATCAAAAGACACGAGTAATTGACATAAAAAGTGGTTTAACATATTATGTTTATAGAAATGGTGGACATAACCACGCTGATGTAGAACCAATAAACCAAGAAAACACGGCCATATTTAAACAAATTTACGGCGGAGTATGGAGCTGGGCCAGACGACCAGTATGGGTTGAGCTAAGTGAAGGAAATTTTGTAGCAGGAAGCATTAATGGCTACCCACACGGACAAAGTTATATTGAAAACACAGGAATGGATGGGCACACTTGCATACATTTTCTACTAAGTAAAACACATGGGACAAAAAGAGTTGATGAAGCACACCAAGAAGCGGTGGCATATGCCTACGAACATAGAGACGAAATTTATAATTATTTATAATAAAAAAAGGTTTTATGCCTTTTAATTATTTATGGTAACTAGTACCATTTGATATATTAAAAGCTCTATAAATTTGCTCGATAGCAACAATTCTAGCCAAATTATGTGGCAAAGTTATATTTCCAAAACTTAATTTTTTAATTGCCTTACTTTTAACATTTTCACTTACGCCATATGAACCACCGATAACAAAAGTTATAGTGCTACTAATAATACCCTGTTTTTCAATAATTTTACAAAATTCTTCACTGGTGATATTTTCACCTTGAATATCAAACAAAAATAAACCACCTTTGCATTTTTCTAAAATAAGTTTTTCCTCTTTTTGTAAAACTTCTTTTGGGAGGCTAGAAACATTTTTATCTTCAACTTCTATTAAATTAAATTTACAAAATTTTTGCAATCTTTTTATGTATTCATTTTGGGCTTCAACCCAAAATTTTTCTTTTAAAGAGCCAACACAAACCAAGTTAATAGTTATCATAATACCCCCCAAACAAAAGTAAAAAGAGTAAGAACTGACATAAGCAAAAAGGAGCCAAACAAGAGCAACTTACCATATTTAGAAGGTTTAAAAGTCTCTTCTGTTTGCAAATCCTGGCTAAACACAAATTCTTTAATTTTCAAAAATGGATCATCCAAATTATCATTTTCAAGATCGTAAGTGGGATCAAATTGCTGACCAGAAAGCTCGGATTTAGTTTTTTCTAAATCAAATAAATAATTTTGTCTTATAATTTCCTTGTTGAAAATCATCTGTATGTCAGCCAAATCTTCCTTTATTCTAAGCCTAGCAATATGTTGAGTAACAAAAATGAGCAAATAGAATAAAGAAATTAAAACAAGAATAGAAACTAAAATACCCACAAATATATTTGAGTTAATAACACCTTCGAACCAAGCTATAGCATTCCCCAAAGGTAGCCCATTAACACTTGAGAATATAACATAGCAACTTAAAGCATTATTCATAAAATGAACAATCATAGCTGGGATGATAGAATTAGAAATCAAAGTTAAAAATCCTAAGAACACTCCTATTAAAGTAGCGTAGAAAAATTGTTCGATGTTGACATGAAGTAAGCCAAATAACAAAGCAGAAATCCAAATAGCCCTCCAAGTTCCAAATGGTCTAAAAGCCTTAAAAAGCATACCTCTATGAGCTATTTCTTCGCAAATGCCAGGCAAAATCGCTGTAAAAAAAATATTAATAATAAGTGAAGAGAAAGAATAAGAGGTTATGGCACTACCATAGTTATGTTCATAACCAAATAAATCTATAATTCCATTAAAGGTCGATGAAACAAAAAGATTAATAAAATAAACAACAAAACCCAGTATGAGGCTAAGACCAATCACCTTCCAAGAAACTCTATTGACGCCAAAATCTAAAAAGGTTTTAGAAATTTTTTGTTTTTTTAAAGAAGAAAAAAGAAAAATTGACCCACCAAAAAGTAAAATGATTTGCACAAAAATAGTGAAAACATAATCACCGTAATCCCCCATAAATGAAAGCAAACCAAAAGAAGATAACAATCTTAAAGTAACAAAAAATATGACAATCAAAAAGTATGTCAGCATAGCGAAGTCGAAATTTTTTTGTTTTTCTCTCATATTCATTTATTATATTCCTCTTAATAAATATAAATTCATAAAGTTTCTGGCATGAATCCTATTGCGGTATTAATTATAAAAAGAACGAGTGCTATACCAATCCCAACCCACAAAAGAACAGGAATATTTTTTATGCCTTTCGAAAGGTTTTTATCTTTAGATTTTAACTGTTGCTCGGCATTAATTGAATCTTCCTCACCACTCACATAGTTTTGATTTTTATGCTTGAAATAAAATTTATCAATTAAGAAAATGATAAGCCCGGTTATGATAACAAGAGCAATAGACAAAATCCATTGCCAAACATTATACTCTAAAGTTATACCACAGTTATAATGTATCGAAATATAAGATTGAATAACAACAATAGCATTATTAAGAAAATGTACAATCATACTTGTCACAGTGGAACCTGTCCTTAAAGCAATCCAACCAAGAACAAAACCTAAAATAAACGGATAAATAAACTGTTGAATTGAACAGTGCATAATGGCAAAAAGAAAAGATGAAAGTAATAAAGAACTAAGATCAGAAAGCCCATTTCTTAATCCATTTAAAATAATTCCCCTAAAAACCAATTCTTCAAATATAGCAGGTAAAAGCGCCATTAAAATTAAAGCTAAAACAAGCCAGCCAAAATTATCCAAAGGCAAATTAATAGTTTGAAGGTTATAACCTAGTAATTCCAGGACATGATCAATTCCACCAATAAAATATTGCAAACCGAAAACGCAAACAAGAGGTAAAATAAAACAAATTATTAGATTCCATAAACCTATTTTGAATTTAACCTTAGAAGCGGAAAAGGAAACATTTTTTATTTTATTAAAAAGCAAAAAGACAATACAAAAAGCAATTGGGCTTGCCAACAAAGAAAAAACGTTATAAACTATAGAATTATAAATATCATTTTGAGAAACACCAGTTTTTAAAGCTAATGAACTGACCAAAAGAATTAGCAAAGCAATAACATACGGAGCAATCAAAGCACACATAAAAGCCAGGCCCATGTCTTTTATAGAATAAAATTTATATTTATCGTAATTGATAATTTTTTTATTTTTCATAAAAGCAGTATACAACATTTTAGTAGACAAACCAAGCTTTTTAAGGTAAAATATAAATATGAATAAATACATGAATGAAGCAATAAACCAAGCAAAAAAGGCTTATAAAAAAGGAGAAATACCAGTTGGAGCTGTTATAGTCAAAGATAATAAAATTTTATCAAAAGCATATAACAAAAGAGAAAAAAAACAACAAGCAACAAAACACGCTGAAATAATAGCAATAGAAAAAGCCTGTAAGAAATTAAAATCTTGGAGATTAGAAAATTGTGAAATATATGTAACATTAGAACCCTGCCCTATGTGTGCTGGGGCAATATGCAATGCCAGGATAAAAAAATTGTATTTTGGCGCAGAGGAACAAACATCAAAAGACAATTTATTGGAAAAAATATTAAATTCAACAAGGTTAAATCACAAAGTAGAAATAGAAAAAATTGAATCAAAGCAAGCGAGTGAATTAATGAGCAGTTTTTTCAAAACAAAAAGAAAAAAAACCGAAAAATAAGTTCGGTTTTAATTTTTATTTAAAAGTTCGAAAAGTTTTTTAGTAAACTCCTGTTCAGAAATTTCTCCATTATCTTTCGATTTTCTTAAATTTTCAATTTTTTCTTTTAACTGTAAAGAATCATTAGAATCATTTTGTTTATGTGGATCAAATTCCTCTTCACTACCCTTGTTGTCAGTTTTAAAAGCAAAAGAAATGTAAAGAAAAATGTTAGATAAAGATAACAAGGTGCCGCCAATTATATTAAAAATACAGCCTGAGATGTAAATCCCTTTTTTTTGAGAAAAAAGAACCGGATCAGATATAGAAATAAAAAGCAAAACTGCGCCAACTAATGAAAATACTCCGAGCACAATTAGTGATCCTGCTAGTATAAAAAAATCCAATTCAGAAAAATTGAAAAATCCCTGAATATTCCCACTACCTGTTTTTGTATTGCCAAAGTAGCCAACATTTAAAAAAATATTAATTGCCGTAATAAAATAAGCAATAGAATCAATAATTCCGAAAATAGCGCTGAATTTTATAAGCATTCTTTTAGTATCATTCATAAACCACCATATAAGTTATTATATAAAAAAAATAAAAAAAAATCAAACAAAGTTTCTTTTGAAAAAAAACTTAAAATAGTATAATAATCGTAGGAGAGAAAAAAATGAATCGAACGATATTAATAAC
The DNA here is from genome assembly GCA_944349895.1 of uncultured Clostridia bacterium. GTDB lineage: Bacteria > Bacillota > Clostridia > Christensenellales > UBA1242 > Caccovivens. Next base: position 192,449 of record CALVNQ010000001.1, read on the forward strand.
TGGGGCATCAAGTGGAATAGGAGAAGAATTAAAAAAACAATATTTAAAAATAGGCGACAAGGTGATAGATTTATCAAGGAATTCAAAAGATTGTTCTTGTGATATTACCAATAAGATTGACCTTGAAAATTTTTTTCGAAAATACGAAAATGAAAAGATTGACATACTTATAAATTGTGCTGGTCAAGGTCTGTCAGGAGCAGTCGAACTGGTAAAAGATAAAGAAATACGCAAACAATTTGATATAAATTTTTTTGGGTTAATAGACGTTATAAAACATTCTTTACCATTAATGAAAGAAAATGGAAAAATAATTAACATAAGTTCAACCTGCGCATTATTTCCACTTCCATTTAGATCATATTACTGTGCAAGTAAATCGGCAGTAAACATGATAACTGACGGACTTAGAATGGAGCTTAGAAACACAAACATTCAAGTTGCATCAATCTGTCCAGGCGAAGTAAAAACAAATTTTACAAAAAATCGTGTTAAAGATTTTGAAACAAATTCTCGATATGGCGACAGTGTAAGAAAATCAACAGAGCATGTAGACAGCCACGAAGAAAAGCGCATGAGTGTTGAAAACGCAGTCAAAAAAATGACGAAGTTTATTGAACGCAAAAAGTTAAAACCAATGACAATTATTGGCAGGCAAAAATTTCTATATTTTATCTCACGCTTTGTTCCTAAATCGCTTTTTATTAAAGTTATAGGAAAAATGTTTGTAAAATAAAATATCATAAAAAAATGTTTAAGCATATCATGAAAATGGAGGTGCTTACAAATGAAAAATTGTTATACACCGGGCTGTTATTACAACATGCCCTGCCATTGCCCTCCTCCATCTTTCCCCCAACAATGTTGCAACACACCATGCTGTAACAACAACATGATGGGTGGTTGCGGTTATTTAAACATTGCAATCCCAATAGGATTACTTATATTTGCGGGAGGATACTTGCTCGGGCAAAAATGCAATTAAAAAAATGCTTAAATTTCTAAGCATTTTTTTTACATTTGTTTCAATAAATCTTCCAAAAATTTAAAAACTTCATCAAATGTTGTTTGTTTTTCTAAATCAACGCCAGCGTCTTGCAAAAGTTCAACAGGTCCTTTTTTGCAACCACTTTTCAAAAAGTTTATATACTTTTCTTTTGCACCTTCTTCACCTTTTAAAATTCTGCTAACAATATTTAACGCGCTTATAAGCCCAGTGGCATATTTATAAACATAAAAGGCTCTATAAAAATGTGGGATCCTTGCCCACTCATATTGAGTTTCTTTTGTAAGTAAAACACCTTTTCCAAAATATAATTTGTTAAGTTCTAAATACTTTTGGCAAAGTTTGTCTTTTGAAAGAGGTTGATTTTGTTCATATTGTTGATGCGCCCATTGTTCAAATTCAGCGAACATTGTCTGTCTAAAAATAGTGCTTTTCACATCAGAAAACAGTTCATCAATAATTTCACTTGCTTGGCCTTGATTTTTACACTCTTTTAAAAGCATCAATCTTACCAACATCTCATTAACTGTGCTTGCAACTTCAGCTACAAAAATCACATAATCGCTTTCTTCAAAAATATTGTTTGAATTGGAGTAATAAGAATGAATTGCATGTCCAAGCTCATGCGCCAAAGTGGTAACTGACAAAAAATCGCCAGTAAAATTTATAAGCACAACTGGGTGTGCCCCATAAGCCCCTGCTGAATATGCCCCGCTAGCTTTTCCTTCATTGGGTAAAACATCAATCCACTTTTCATCCACAGCTTTATCAATAAGCGAAACATATTCTTCACCTAGTGGCTGAACTGCTTTTTTTATTATTGAAATTGCTTGTTCAAAAGTATAATTCTTTTTAGCAGTGTTTTTAATTGGAGCAAACTGGTCATAAATATAAAACTTATCATATCCGAATGATTTTTTCTTTTTTTCAAAATACTTGTAAAGCAATTTTAAATTTTTATGAACACTTTGTATAAGGGTGTTATACACTCCAATCTTTGCATCTTCACTTTCAATAGCATGCGACAAAGCATTTTGATAATTTCTAATTTTTGCAAAATAGCAATTTGCTTTTACTTCTGAAATATAGTTGTTTGCTAAAAAATTCATGTATCTTCCGTATGCACCATTTTGCTCAGCAAAAACATTTTTTCTTAAAATTCTATCACTACTACGCATGAATTTATTAAACAAAGCCTGTGAATACTCATGTTTTTTACCGTTGCCGTCAATTACATCATTAAATTTTAAATCGGCATCGCTAAACGCATCATAGTTATCAGAAAATCCACTCAAAAAATCACCCATACCAGACAAAAGTTTTTCTTCACTTTTAGGCAATACATGGGGTTTTTCTTTAATAATATCTTTAAAAAATAATTTAAAATTGCAAAATTCAGGATTGTTCATTAAATTATTTAATTTTTGATTTGAAAACTTGCTAACTTCGGGAGTTATAAACGACATTGCAACCGAAACTTTATTTTCAATTTGCGAGATATAATTTAAGTTCTCCATAGATTTGCTATCATTCAAGTTTTCATCTAATTTGCGTTGTGCATAATTAAATAATAAAATCATTTCTTTGGCATATTCACTTGAATATTCTAAAACTTTCAAGAGATTTTTTTCATCAGAAAGTTTGCCTTCAAAATTTTTAAAAATTTCTATATATTTCAAAAGATTGGTGGTTCTATTTTTAAAATCTTCATCATCTTTGGCAAATTCGCTTAAATTCCACTTATATTTTTGTGGCACAGCGCTTCTTTTCATATTTACCTCACAAAATATTTTGAAATATTAAATTGGTTCCATGGAAATAAAGTCTCATCTGGGGAAGAAATAAAAACCATTCTCTTTTTTGTAACTGGGTGGTTAAATTCAAGTCTGCCAGCCCATAACGCCAAAAAACCCTTTGAAGCATTTTTATTATATTTCATATCCCCAACAATAGGGAACCCTATATTTGACAGTTGGACTCTAATTTGATGAGACCTCCCCGTCAAAATTTTTACAGATAAAAGGCTTTTATTTTCATTAATATCTAAAGTGTTATAAATCAGTTCTGCTTTTTTTGCACCATTTTCTAAAGGAGGGCAAATTTTAACAATATTATTTTGTTCATCTTTTTTTAAATAATTAACCAATTTTTCGGTTTTAACTTTAATTCTTCCATCAACAACAGCATAATAAACTTTATCAAATTCACCATTTTGGATTTGTTTTGTAAGCCTATCAGCGGATTTAGAATTTCTTGCAAAAACCATAAGTCCACCTGTTGGTCTATCCAGTCTATGAACTAGGCCAATAAAAGCTTCCCCCGGCTTATTATATTTTTGCTTTATATAATCTTTAATCTCATTAAGCAAATCAATATCACCTGACTGATCTTTCTGGGTAGGCTGATTTTGTGGTTTAATAACCACAATAATATGATTATCTTCATAAACAATTTGCATTATACAAAAACCTCACAAAAACTTATTAATTATTCCAAATTTTGAAACCACTGTTCCCACAAGGCAAAGCGATCCCTTCATTTGTTAATAATCCAATTTCATCAGCATCGACATTTTCTTTACCGAAAATTAAACAAAGAATATTTTTAATAACACCTGCTTGTAAACCGGTTGTATAAGAATTGATAAGAACAAAAAGTGGATTATCGGATAAGAGAAGCTTACAAAGCTTAACAAAATCATATAAGTTATCTTCTATTTTCCACATTTCTCCACCAGGGCCCCTCCCATAACTTGGTGGGTCCATAATGATAGCATCATATTTATTCCCTCTTCTAATTTCTCGTTCAATAAATTTTTTACAGTCATCAACAATAAAACGAATACTGTTAATCCCGTTTAACTTTGCATTTTCTTTAGCCCTATCAACCATACCTTTGCTTGCATCGACGTGAGTAACTTTTGCACCTGAAAAAGCACAAGCGACAGAAGCGCAACCAGTGTAAGCAAATAAATTTAAAACTTTTATTTCACGATGAGATTGAGAAATCAACTTTTGCATTCTGTCCCAATTAACAGCTTGTTCTGGAAAAACACCTGTATGTTTGAAACCCATAGGCTTTACAATAAAACTTAATTCATTCCAAGAGCAAGTCCATTGTTCGGGCAATTTTTTCTTTTCTTGCCAACAACCTCCTCCGGAAGAAGAACGCAAGTATTCAGCAGATATAAGGTGATCAAACTTTTTTTTACGTTGAGAAAAATCTCCCCAAATAACTTGAGGATCTGGGCGAACAAGCACCCAACCGTTCCAGTTTTCGATTTTTTTACCATCACCGGTAGCTAAAACTTCAAAATCAAGCCATCCTTGAGCAACTTTCATTATACCCCTCTAAACTTTAGTAATATCAAATTTGACAGCATAATTATCTGTAATGAAATCAAATTTCCCATCGCCATATTCAAGAGAATCACAAAGGGTCCCCGATTTAATTTCAGAAGAATAATGCATTAAAACATGTTTAAGATATTCATCACCATTAATTGAAATTTTAATATGGTCAGTCACCTCAAGTCCGATATCTTTTCTTGTTTGTTGGACAAGTGAAATAAAATCTCTAATCAGACCTTTTTCTTTTAACTGATCAGTAAGATTAACATCAAGAACAACGGTAATGTTGCCATTGCTTTCACTGACAAATCCTTCTTTATTTTTAACTGAAATGAGAACATCATTTTCAGATATGATAAAATCACTAAAACTAACCTGTTTGCCACTACGCAATTGCGAGACGATATCATTTGAATCGCAAGAAGCAAGGAAATCACGAATTTCCCCCAATCTTTTTCCATACTTTGGGCCCAATGTTTTTAATTGAGGTTTAAGCTCAAAATTAACATATTCATTAGCATCATGACTAAACTGTAAGTTTTCTACATTGAGCTCATCTTTTATTAAATCTTTAAGCTGATCGTCTAAATCAAGCTTTTCGGTAGAACAAATGATAACTTTTGAAAGAGGTTGACGATTTTTAATTAAACTTGAAGATCGACAAGCGCGCCCTAACATAACAATATCTAAAACTTTTTGCATACCCCTATTCAACTTTTTATCAATAAGGTTAAAATTTGCAACGGGATAAGAACAGAAATGCACACTTTCTGGAGCATTCTTATCAACACTTTTGACCAAATTTTGATAGATAGTTTCAGAAATGAATGGAACGAAAGGAGCAATAAGTTTAGATAATGAAGACAAAACCTCATAAAGAGTTCTAAAAGCAGCATTTTTATCATCTGCCATACCATTTTGCCAAAATCTCTCTCTACTTCTTCTAACGTACCAATTTGAAAGATCGTCAACAAAAGAGGTTATCAATCTTGTTGCATTTTGCAGATCATATTTTTCCAAAGATGAATCTACATCAAAAATTAATGAATTGTATTTAGAAAGCAACCATTTGTCCAATAAGCTTAATTTACATTTTTCCAAAGCAATTTTAGTAGGATCAAATTGATCAATCTCTGCATACAAAACATAAAAGGCATAAACATTCCAAAGTGTTCCCATAAATTTACGTTGAAGTTCTATTAAATTATCTTCATTAAATGATAGCCCTTGTCCAGGCGAACAAGAATAAAAGAAATACCATCTAAGTCCATCTGCACCCTCTTTGTCCAAAATAGCCCAAGGGTCGATACCATTACCCAAGTGTTTAGACATTTTAACACCAAATTTATCATTTACGAGACCAATAGCTTCACAAGTTTTATATGGGCTTTTCCCAAACACAGCGCTATTAACAGCCTGTAATGTATAAAACCAGCCTCTTGTTTGATCAATTCCTTCAGCAATAAAATCTGCGGGGAAAGTTTTTTCAAACAGTTCTTTATTCTCAAAGGGATAATGGTATTGAGCAAAAGGCATAGAACCAGAATCAAACCAACAATCCATAACTTCAGGAGTTCTCGTCATTGTTTTACCACAAATAGGACAAGCAAAGGTTATTTTGTCGAGTGTAGGCTTATGAAGATCTAAATCTTCATTAATACCAGATAATTTTCTTAATTCATCAACACTACCAACAACATGCTTATGTCCATTTTCACAAACCCAAAAAGGAAGAGGGGTCCCCCAATATCTTGTTCTAGAAATGCCCCAATCAATATTATTTTCTAAAAAGTTCCCCATTCTACCTTGTTTAATTGTATCAGGCAACCAATTAACAGATGCGTTATTTTTTACCAAAACATCTTTTATTGCGGTAGTTTTAATGAACCAGGTATTTTTAGCATAATAAAGAAGAGGTGATCCACATCTCCAACAATGAGGGTAAGAATGTTCAAAAGGAAGAATTTTAAATAATTTATTTGCTTTCTGCAAATCATCGATAATAAATTTATCTGCCTTTTTAACAAATAAACCTGTATACCGAGTTTTATCGGACATATTCCCTGATTCATCGACCAATTGAATAAAATCAAGTCCATAATTTTTCCCTACCTGGTAATCATCTTCACCAAAAGCTGGGGCGATATGGACTATCCCCGTACCATCTTCGGTTGTTACATAATCATCAACTGTAACGAAATAAGCATTTTTAATTTCAGAAGCCACAAAATCAAAAAGAGGTTCATACTTGCAAAATTCAAATTCTTTCCCTGTTTTTTCATAAACAACTTTATAAGTTCCATCTTCAAATAAGGAGGGAATAAGTTTTTTAAGCATAATATAAAAATGCCCTTCGAAAGAAATTTTTGCATATATTTCATTAGGATTCATACATAAAGCGACATTAGAAGGCAACGTCCAAGGGGTTGTTGTCCAAACTAAAAAGAAAGTATCATCTTCTTGCAAACTTCTAAATTTAACGAAAACACTATTTTCTTTTAAAATTTTATAATTATCTCCATTTTCCACCTCCATTTTTGACAGGCTAGTCCCACAACGAGGGCAATAAGGAATGATTTTATGTCCCAAATAAACAAGTCCTTTTTTGTCCATTTCTTTTAAAGCCCAAAAAACAGATTCTATATATTTATTATCATAAGTAATATAAGGATCAGACATATCAATCCAATAGCCGAGTCTGTCGGTAATTTTTTCCCAAAGGCCTTTATATTTCCAAACAGATTCTTTACAAAGTGCGATGAATTTTTCAACGCCAAATTTTTCAATATCTTGTTTACCATTTAAACCTAAATTTTTTTCAACTTCCACCTCAACTGGCAAACCATGTGTATCCCAGCCAGCTTTTCTTGGCACGAAAAAACCCTTCATGCTTTTGAATCTAGGAAAAACATCTTTAATAGCTCTTGTTAAAGGGTGCCCCATATGTGGCATACCATTAGCAGTTGGAGGTCCTTCATAAAAAGAAAAAACCTTGCCTTGATTTTCATTTAAATGCAAACCTTTTTCAATAATATTATTTTTTTTCCAAAAATCTAGAATTTGTTTTTCATTGTTAACAAAGTCAAGTTTGGTTTCAACTTTCTTATACATATAAACTCCTTTTTTTAAAAAAAATTCGATGGGCTACAAGAACTCCATCGAGATTAAACCACTTGCAACACCAGCGTGCTTACAACACGCACCTTCTATAACGGGAAGACCCGGCAAAGCTTACTAAAAGTTCAGCTAGCAACTCCGAAAGTGATAATTTTAACTTTCCCCTTATTGCCTTGCACCTTCCGGCAACTCTCTGAAAGTTCAAAGTAAAAATGTTGTCTTTCATCATAGCATTTATAAAATTCATTTCATTTTAACACTCAAAATTTTTTTTGTCAACAAAATCAAAAGTTATCAAGGACTTTGTTAAGTTCTATAGCATCAGCACCAGTTACTATACCAAGAGGAATTTCTGAAGGGTTTCCTGTTTTGGTGAGCAAAATTGCGAGCAATTTAGGGTTTTTATGAAATTTATTTAAGGCATCTTCAACTGTAAGATCAGCTGAACAAACGTCATAATAATTAGAATCTTTAATATTAGTTAACATATCTTCAATCTGTGCATTTTCTAAAAATGATTTTGCTTTACCCCCAGAAATAAGATAAGATCCAAAAGCGTTAAGAATTTTTTGCCCGTTCGCTATTCCAATCAAATGCTTTTCCTTATAAACAGGGATATTGGAATAATTGGAAGAAGCAATAAGCTTAATAACATCTTCCATTGAAGCAGAAGCGTGAGTAGAAATAATATCTCTCCTACAAATATCTATTGCTTTAGGAGGGGTATTAATAAGTCTTTCTATTTTTTCAATATGTTCAACAACCTGCTCATGAGGTTCAGCAATTATGTAAGGTTTATTCCCCTGATGAACAATAGCGTTTCTTAATCTACCATAATCTATCAAGTCATCTTCATACTTTCTAACGACATAATTAAGACTAACAGATTTTCTAATCAAATCTGAAAAACCCATACTGCGATTAAGACCATATCTTGCTCTTAAAGAATAATCGATATTATTAAAAGCATTTAAAAATCTTTCTGCGCGTGTTTTATCTGACATAATTTCTCCTAAAATGAAAAGTTATAACAAATATATAAATAGTATAAAACAAAATGTAGAAAATAAAAAATGATTTTTCTTGATTTTTTAATAAAAATGTTATATAATAACAAAACCAGGCTAGATGGGGAGTTAGCGGTGCCCTGTAACCTGCAAACCGCTATAGCAGGATTGAACGCAAGCCTCGGCATTAGCAGGTCAAAAATGTACAAATTAATTTTAACAATGAAGTCAAGGTCTCATGCAACATTTGCTCCTGAACCATGTCAGGTCCTGACGGAAGCATCATTAAGGGAATACAAATGTGTGCCATGAGGTAGCTTTGGTGGAGCTAAAATTATTTGAGGCAGTTGGTATGCTATTGACAAAGTTTGTGCCTGGTAATAAAAAAAATCAGCAAGGAATGTTTCCTTGCTTTTTTTAAAAAAAAATAGAAATGTAAAAACATTTCTATTTGGCTGGAGAGAAAAACATTAAGCTTTCTTCTGTGCCTTTTTTGCTTTATTCGTGGCCTTTTGGACTTCTTTCATAACAGCTTTCTCACTCTTATCCACCATTTGTTTTGCAGATTGTGAATATTTATATAAGAGAGCGCCTGTAACGAGACCCATACTAAAGCCGAGTAACATCATAGCTTCTTTCATATCCCCTCCTTGGGAATAGTTTGTTAAAGATTTAAAAATATATTCGCAATTATTCGATAAAAAAACTCATTTATAAATGAGTTTTTTATTAATTATCTATCGACTTTTTTTCTTTTTTAGATGATTTTTCAATGCGTTTATAATAGTCATTTATAGCTGCTTTTATAGCTTCTTCTGCTAAAACCGAACAATGAATTTTATTTGGAGGCAATTCGCCCAAAACATCAAACACCTGTTGATTAGTAACTTTTAAAGCGTCTTCAATTGATTTACCCTTAATAAGATCACAAGCAACATCAGTGGAAGCGATAGCAGCGCAACATCCAAAAGTTTTAAACGAAGCATCTTTAATAATGCCATTTTCAATCAACAAATATATTTTCATAATATCGCCACAAGCTGAATTTCCTACTTTCCCGATGGCGTTAGCACCTTTCATACCCCCAGCATTTTTTGGATTTTGAAAAATAGAAAGAACTTTTTTAGAATACATAATCATCTCCTCCCTGCTTTAGTGATAGGTGAAATAGCACGTAACTTTTTAACAGAATTAATTAAAACTTCAACAGCATAATCCACATCTGCTTTGGAGGTGTTTTTCCCGAAAGAAAATCTTACTGTCCCCTGAGCAATTTCATCTTCTATACCCATAGCTTTTAAAACATGAGAAGGTTGAAGAGAGTTAGAAGTGCAAGCAGAAGAAGTTGAAACAGCAACACCGTCAAGATCAAGCAACATAAGCAAACTTTCTCCTTCAATCATTTCAAAGGAAATGCTTAAAGTCCCTTGGACTTTTTGTTGAGGATGACCGTTGATGTGTATATAATCAATATTGTCTCTAACTTTTGATAAAAAATATTCTCTTATTATTTTAAGTTTTTGTTGATTAACTGATAAATCTCTTACAGCTATTTCAACAGCTTTACCAAAACCGGCGATAGCAGGCACGTTAAGAGTGCCTCCACGTTTGCCTCTTTCTTGGCTTCCACCATCAATTAAATTATCAATTTTTAAACCATTTTTCAAATATAAAGCGCCACAACCTTTTGGCCCATAAATTTTATGAGCAGAAATGCTTAAAGCATCTATTTCCATATCTTGGACATCAATTTTTACAGCACCTAGGGCTTGTACAGCATCTGTATGAAAAAGAATATTATTTTCATGGGCGATTTTAGCAATAGTTTTAACATTCTGAATTGTGCCGACTTCATTATTAACCGACATTATAGAAATCAAAATGGTATCTTTGCGAATAGCATGCAAGAGTTCTGCTATATTAACCAATCCGTACTTATCAACAGGAAGATAGGTAATATCAAACCCCTCTTTTTCTAAAACCGAACAAGCATCAAGCACGGCATGATGTTCAATCGAAGAAGTAATAATGTGCTTGCCTTTAAACGAATAAGCGTGAGCCAACCCTTTTACAGCCCAATTGTCGGCCTCTGATCCCCCCGAAGTAAAATAAATTTCATTAGAATCCTTGGCATTAATTGCTGTTGCAATTCTATCTCTTGCTCTGTCAACAATAGAAGAAGCTTCTCTACCAAATGAATGAATGGAATTTGGATTACCAAACAAAACATTAAAACACGGAAGCATTTCATTTAAAACTTCACTAGAAACATAAGTTGTTGCGGCATTATCCAAATAAACTTTTCTTCCAGCCATAAAAATATCTCCTTTAATTAATATAAATGATTGTAACACTTTAAGCTAATTAAGTCAATATAAAAAATAAAATGAAATTTATAATTGGAAAATAAAATAAAAAAATCACATCTTATTTTTGATGTGATTTAACAAAATTAATAAGGTCTTCATTTGTCATCAAGCCGACATGTTTATCAATCATCTCCCCGTTATTCATAAGAATGATGGTAGGAATAGACATAATGCCGAATCTTCTTGCTAAATTAGGATTTTGATCGACATCAACTTTTAAAATATTAAAATCTGGATTTGATTCTTGAACTTCTTCAAGAACCCCTCCCATCATTCTGCAAGGTCCACACCAAGTGGCAAAGAAATCAATAACGACCATTCCGTTTTTTGTTTTTTCTTCAAAATCTGTTTCATTAATTTGTTGCATAAATCCTCCTTATAAAACATATTTTTTTAAATCAAATTTTTTCTTAGTTTCCTTAAAAGCATTTTGCACATAAGCTCTATCAATATTAATATCAAGCATAGGATGAGCACCATTAGCATTAAAAGAAATATCTTCAAGTAACAGCTCCATTATAGTATGCAATCTTCTAGCACCAATATTCTCACCCGATTCATTTTCTGTTGCAGCCATAGCAGCGATTTCATCAAGAGCATCATCTGTAAATTTAAGATTAATATTGTCGACCTTTAAAAGGGAAGCGTATTGCAAAGTGATCGCATTTTTTGGTTGAGAGAGAATTTTTTTAAAATCTTTTTCAGATAAACTATCTAAATCAACCCTAATAGGAAACCTTCCTTGTAATTCAGGTATCATATCTTCAATTTTAGAAACGTGAAAAGCTCCTGAAGCAATAAAAAGAATAAAATCGGTTTTAATGTTCCCATATTTTGTAGCGACAGTGCAACCTTCAACGATAGGCAATATATCCCTTTGTACTCCTTCTCTTGACACATCTTGCGAATTATTGTTAGAAACGCCGATAATTTTATCTATCTCATCTATGAAAATTATGCCCTCTTCTTCAGCCCTTCTAATAGCTTCAGAATTAACGTTATCCAAATCAATAAGCTTGTCACATTCTTCGTTCATAAGCACTTCTCTAGCATTTTTGACAGGCATTTTTTTATTTTTTCGTCTTTGAGGTAAAAGTCCATCAAACATTGATCCTAAACTGATTTCTGGCCCACCAATTGCCATAATAGGCTTAGGGGTATCAATAACAGCGATTTCAACGATTTCATTTTCTAATTTTCCATCAATGAGTTGGGTTTTAATCTCGGTTTTATCCAGATTAGGATCTAAATCTTTTTTTGCTAAAGCGATAGCATCAACCAATCTTGATTCAACAATAGGAGCGACTTTATTTTCAACTTCATGTTGTTTTTCATCTTTAACCATTCTAACTGAAACTTCAACGAGGTCTCTAATCATACTTTCGACATCACGACCCACATAACCAACTTCGGTATACTTGGTAGCCTCAATTTTAATAAAAGGTGCTTTGACAAGTTTAGCGAGCCTCCTAGCTATTTCGGTTTTACCCACACCAGTAGGCCCTCTCATAATAATATTTTTGGGAGTAATTTCCTCCCTCAGTTCTTTAGGCAGTTTACTTCTTCTATAACGGTTTCTAAGAGCAATAGCAACAGCTCTTTTAGCTTTTCCTTGTCCGATAATATATTTATCAAGCTCGTTAACAATTTGTTTTGGTGAAAATTCCATAATAAAACTCCTTAAATTTCTTCAACGATAATATTTTCATTGGTAAAAACACAAATTTCGCTAGCGATTTTAAGTGCTCTGTAAGCAATATCCTTAGCCGACAAATCGGTGTTTTGTTTTAAAGCTTTTGCAGCAGCAAGGGCATAATTACCTCCGGAACCAATAGCACAAACATCATCTTGTGGTTCAATAACATCACCCGTGCCATCAAGTATTAATAAAGTGTCCTTATCTGCAACAATCATCATAGCATCAAGTTTTCTCGCTATTTTATCATCTCTCCAAAGTTGAGCAAGTGCAACAGAACTTCTCATTAAATTACCTGAATACTTATTAAGCATTTCTTCAAATCTTTCGGTAAGAGAAAAAGCATCAGCTACGCTTCCTGCAAAACCGACAACCACTTTGTCATCAAAAATTCTTCTGACTTTTTTTGCATTGCTTTTAAAGATTACAGAATTTTGCATAGTTACCTGTCCATCGCCAGCAATAGCTATTTTACCATCTTTTTTTACTGCACAAATTGTAGTGCCTCGAAATTCTTGCATTAAAATCCTCCTTAAAATTTTTCAACAAGTCTATAGATTTTTCTCTATTTACAGAATTAATTATATCATAAAATTTAAAATTCACATCATTTTTAAATGAGTGAAAGGAAAAAAATTTGTCGATGCACTTGCGAACCAAAGTGTTCTGAGGCAAAACCACTAATTTTCTACCTTGAATATAATTTAAAATATTTAGAGCGGCAAAATGCCCAGTTAAAATTGCTTCTAATTCATTTTTGGCGAGAATTATTTCTCCTGCAAAGAATAAATTTTGATTATTGTTACTCTGCAATGAACTATTTAAAGCTATATAAGGATCAACAAAAGTTGATTTTTCGATAGCCCCAAACCTAACAATATCGACATCTTTTAATTGAGGTATCAAGTTAAAAAGTTTTACTTGATCATCACCAGAAATTTCTGTATGGAAATTAAGTAAAGTTAAAACATCATTCTCCAACTTAAATTTTAAACAATGTTCCAAAATTTGTCCGTTAATACAGACAGGTTTAAATAGTTTAGCCTTTAAAAGTTCTTTCCCATTTTCTGCCCAATTTTCTAGACAATCATTATCAGAATGGAACTTTTTTAAAAAATCTGAAATGTTTGAAATAACTGTATTTTCAACTGGCAAATAATAAAAATCTTTATATACCAGATCTTTAATATTATTTGAAAACTGTGGGAAAATTGGCAAATGCCGGTGGGTTCGCATTTTACCAATTACACTTTCAATCTGTTCAAAAAACTTTTCACTTGTGTGTGCACCAGTCGCAATAATAGTAGGTTCACTTAAAGAAATTTCGTTTATTTCATTTTCAAAAATCATAATATTTGGGTTTTCAATTAATTTTTCAAAAATTTTTGATTTTAAATTAAGAAAATTACAATTAATTAAATCTGCAGTTAGGCAACCAAGTGCTTTTAGTTCTTCAAGAAGTCGGTCATAATTTTCTTCGACATACAATGGTGGATAATCATTTCTTGGGCAATCAAAAAGATGCACTTCCACACCAAAATTTGCCAAAGTAAGTGCTGCCTCGCCTCCTGCATAACCTCCACCAATTATATTAACCACATCTCTTTTCATATTTGTTTATAATCACATTTAGAACAAGTTATAATTTTATTTTTGATGATAAGAGGAGCTTGACAATTTGGACACTTCTCCCCTGTGGTTGGATACCAACTCATAAATTTACAATTTGGGTAATTTTTGCAAGAGTAAAAGGTCTTCCCTTTTTTTGATTTTCTTGCCAAAATATCTCCCCCACATTCAGGACATTTACCAAAAATTTTTTGTTCTTGTTGATAAGGCATAATATTTCGACACTTAGGAAAGTTAGAACAACCAAGGAATTTGCCATATTTCCCTTCTCTCAAAAGCATTTTATTCCCACACTTATCACAAATGACATCGGTTTCTACTGGAGGAGCTTTAAGAGAAAAATCAGAAGCATTAGATTCGGATAACAGTTTAGAAAAACCCGACCAAAAACTTTCTACAACACCGTGCCAATCATCATTTTTTGTTGCAATGTCATCAAGTCTATTTTCCATATGCGCAGTAAATTTAACATTAATAACCGAGCTGAAAAATTTCTCAAGATATTCTGTAACATTTCTTCCAAGTTGAGTTGGCAAAAGGCTTTTCCCTTCTTTATATACATATTCTCTTGACAAAAGCACCAAAATGGTAGCAGCATAAGTGGCAGGTCTCCCGATGCCTTTTTCTTCCATAGCTTTAACCAAACTTGCTTCAGTATAACGTGCAGGAGGCTTAGTAAACTTTTGTTCAGTAATAATATCTTGAGGATTGAGAACATCGCCTTCTTCTAAAGCAGGGAGCTTGGAAATTTCCTGTTTTTCGTCACCTTCAAATTCTTTATAAGCAGCAGTATAACCAGCGAACTCCATAGTTTTCCCAACAGCTTTAAATTGATAGTCATCAGCTGAAATGGTTGCGATAACATTAGAATAAACAGCATCACTCATTTGACTTGCTAAAAATCTTTCGTAGATTAATTTATAGAGTTTATAATTGTCAGGAGAAAGAGACTCTTTAACTTTTTCTGGCGTTAAATTCATATTAATAGGTCGTATTGCTTCATGTGCATCTTGAGCCCCAGCTTTTGTAGAATAAATATTAGGTTTTTCTGGTACAAATTTATCTCCATAAAAATTTTTAGCGAACTCTCTACAAGAATTTTGTGCATCAATTGAAACCCTTGTAGAATCTGTTCTAATATAAGTAATAAGAGCAATTTTACCTTCACCTGCGATTTCCACTCCTTCATAAAGTTGTTGAGCTGATGAAGTTGTTCTTTTAATGCTCATACCTGCTTTGTTTAAAGCATCTTGTTGCATAGTAGAAGTGGTAAAAGGTGCTGGCGCATGGGATTTAGTAACCGATTTTTTAAGAACATCAACTTTAAATGAGGAATTTTTCAAAAATTGAACAATATTTTTAGCATCATTTTCATTTGAAACAGTAAACTTTTTGCCTTTATACTTTTCCAAAGAAGCTTTAAAAGAAACATGATTTTTATTGAAAAGAATAGCAGAAATTGGCCAATATTCATCAGGGATAAATGCTTCAATTTCTTTTTCTCTATCAACAACAAGTTTAAGGGCAACAGATTGCACTCTTCCTGCACTCAAACGAGGTTTAATTTTTTTGCAAAGAATTGGAGAAAGCTTATATCCAACAATTCTGTCAAGGACTCTCCTAGCTTGTTGTGCAGAAACCAAATTTTTATCGATAACCCTAGGATTAGTCAAAGCATTTTGAACAGCTTTTTGAGAAATTTCATTAAACTGAATTCTGCATTTTTTATTTTCTGGCAAATTTAAAACATTAGCAATGTGCCAAGCAATAGCTTCACCTTCTCTATCTGGGTCGGTGGCAATAAGCACTTCATCAGCTTTAGAAGCTTTATTTTTTAATTCTGCAATAAGTTCCTTCTTATCTGGCATTATTTCATATTTAGGTTCGAAACGATTTTTAACATCAAGCCCCAAACTTTTAGCAGGTAAATCACGAATATGCCCCTTAGTAGCAAAAACATCATATCCATTACCTAAATATTTTTTAAGTGTTTCTCGTTTGGCTGGTGCTTCAATAATAACAAGTTCCAAAATATTCCTCCTATCCAAGAGCGAAAAAGCCACCTGGCATACGCTTTATTATACCTTTAATTTCAAGAGAAGTCAAAAGACTATTGAGATTTGCAATAGGTAAATTTAAAATCTCTACCAACATATCGACATTTTTAGGTTCGTCCTGCAATTGTTGAACAATTAGAGATTCATTAATGGATAATTGTTTAGCAATATTTTTTTTCTTTTTTAAACCTAAATCATTAATGATATTAATTGGTTCAAGAGTGCAAGTTCCCTGCATAGATGCAATAATTCTATTAGTGCCATCGCTTTTAGGTGAAGTGATATTCCCTGGTATGGCGTAAATCGGTATTCCATAATCTAAAGCAAAATCTTTTGTAATACTAGTCCCACTTTTAGCTCCAGCTTCGGTAACTAAGAGAGCATCAGAAAGCGCAGCAACAATTCTATTTCTTTGAGGAAAATTAAATTTTAAAGCTTTTATATCTGGTCTATGTTCTGACAAAACCAATCCTTTTTGTGAAATTTCATTAAATAATGAGAAATGTTCAGTAGGATAAATATGGTCGAATCCACCGGCTAGAATGGCAACCGTTTTGCCTTTTTCAAGCAAGGTTTTACGGTGCGCTATGCTATCCACGCCATAAGCTAATCCACTGATAATAACAGCACCAGCTTGGGCCAATTCCCCAGCAAATCTTTCGGTGATAACAACACCGTAATTCGACGGAGATCTGGTTCCTACAATAGAGACAGAAACATTATTTAAAATATTAATATCACCTTTATAAAATAAATAATAAGGAGGGTCATCACATCTAAAGAGTTTTTTAGGATAATTTGAATCCTCACAAGTTAAAATTTTAATACCTTTTTCGTCAAGTCTATTCAAATACCTTTGCAAAAAATCGGGATTTGCTTTTTTTATAATTGAAGAAAAATCATCTCCCAATATTTTTTCTACTTCGTCAGACAAAGAAAAAGAATCAAAAGAGAAATTTCCTTTGAGTACATCTAAGATTTTAGAAATCTTTGAATAGGACAGCTCGAAAGCTGACAAAAATTTTAAAAAAATATCTTTATCCATAATATCCCACTAAATATATTTTCTATCTAAAGAACGATAAGCAATGGCTTCTGCAACATGCTGAGGCAAAATATTTTCTTCTCCTTCAAGGTCTGCAATAGTCCTTGCAACTTTTAAAATTCTGTCGTGGGCTCTCGCAGAAAGTTTAAGATTATCGAAAGCAGTTTTTAAAAGCTCTTCACAATCTTTTGATAAGTGACAATATTTTTTTGTGTCAGGCACACTCATTTTTGAATTAGAGTAATTGTTAGAATTTTTAAATCTCTCAAGCTGAATTTTTCTTGCATTGTCAACTCGTTGTTTGATGGTGGCAGAATCTTCTTCATTCGTAACAGCCCTAAGATCGGTAAAAGAAACATTATCAACTTCCACATGTATATCAATACGATCCAAAATAGGACCAGAAATTTTAGATAAATATTTATGTATTTGAGAGGGAGAACATTTACATTCTCTATCTTTTGCGCCATAATTACCGCATGGACAAGGATTCATACTTGCAATTAAAGTGAAATTTGCAGGATATGTGACAGTAAGAGCACTTCTGGCAACGGTTATACACCCATCTTCGAGAGGTTGACGCAACATTTCCAAAGAATGCCTAGAATATTCCGGCATTTCGTCAAGGTAAAGGACGCCATTATGCGCTAAAGAAATTTCACCAGGTTTGCTATGAACGCCACCACCAGTCAAACTAACAGCTGAAGCAGAATGATGAGGGGTTCTAAAAGGGCGTTCTTCGACAATACCAACTTTAAAATCAAGTTCGCCAGCCACAGAATGAATTTTAGTCACTTCAAGAGCTTCTTCAAAAGTCATGTCAGGAAGTATTGAAGGGAAGCATTTAGCCAGCATACTTTTACCACTTCCAGGAGGACCAATCATCAAAACATTATGCCCTCCGGCAGCAGCGATTTCTAGAGCACGTTTAGCTCCGGCCTGCCCTTTTACAAATTTAAAATCAAGAGCAGAAGAATTTTTAACACAATCGTTCTTAAAAATTTTTGTAATAACAGGCTCAATTATAGATTCACCTGCAAGAAAATTTACAGTTTCCAACAAACTTTTAACAGGATAGACGTTAATACCTTCAATAAAACTTGCTTCATTTTGATTGGCTTGTGGCAAAATAAAATTTAAATAACCTTCCTTTCTTGCTGAAATTAAAATAGGTAAAATCCCCTTAATTGGTTTAACCTCCCCATTTAAAGATAACTCGCCCAAGATTACAAAACCTTTGGTCCTATCTGGTGAAAGTCCCTTGATTTCAGATTTCGGATCTGCCACAAGAATACCAATAGCCATAGCTAAATCATAAACAGTCCCCTCTTTTTTGACGTCAGCAGGGGCAAGGTTAACAGTTATTCTTTTGACTGGATATTCGAAACCAGAATTTTTAATAGCCGAACGCACTCTTTCTTTAGCTTCTTTAATAGCGGTGTCTGCGAGTCCGACAATTTCAAAATGAGGAAGCCCACCAGAAATATCGGTTTCCACTTCAACAACAAAACCATCAATGCCTTGTAATCCATAACTAATAATTTTAGATAACATCATTACTCCCCTTTAATAAATCTATCTTTAAATTTTTCAGCAATAATTTTACCTGACAAGGGATTCTAAAAGAATCGCAACATTTTTGAATAGACTTGCAAATAATAAAAGAATCATTACACTTTTTTAAAATATCTAAAGTTTTATTAAAATCATAAACAAACCCTTCTGCAAATGTCCAAGCGATAGCCATTTTGACAAAATAATTATTGTTTTTAATTTCTAATAAAGCATTTAAAACTTTTTCTAAATCCTGTTTTAACAAAAAACACTTTAACCACACAATAGCGAATCTAATCTTAAAAGAATGATTACTGCTCAAAAGTGAATAAAAAAATTGATTGTTTTTAGTCATATTTTTCATACGGCAAGCAATCATATCACATGTTGCCCAATTGTCAATATAATCTAGCAAAAACGATAAACAATTGATTTTATCATCAGCAGTTAAGTTTGCATGAGCAATGAAAAAACCAGCAACTAAAATGTCTTCATGGAAATGTAAAGGTAAATCATTAAAAATGTAACCTTTCTTTAACAGAGTCTTTGCAAAACTTTCAATATCATAAACTTTCACGCCAACAATCGTATATTTAGATTTGATAAGCCTATTGTTAAATAAAGCATTATCTTTATTAGAAAAGTTATCATAAAAATCGCTATAAAGTTTATCAATTGTCATACTCACATATTAACACAAACAAAAAAAGTAACAAAGTAAAAAATAAAAAAAACACAAACTTTTAAAAAGTTTGTGTTAATTTTAATTGTTTTCTGCAGATTTGATTTTAGCTGCTTTGCCAGTTAATGCACGAACATAATAAAGCTTAGCTCTTCTTGGCTTTCCTTTTCTAATAACATCAACACTAGCAATAAGTGGAGAATGTAAAGGGAAAGTTCTTTCAACACCAACACCGTTAGAAATCTTTCTTACAGTGAAAGTTTCTCTAATGCCACCATTTTTTCTAGCAATAACAACGCCTTCAAAGCCTTGGATTCTTTCTTTATCTCCTTCTTTAATACGAACTCCCACTTTGACGGTGTCTCCAATGCTAAAAACAGGAACTTCTTGTTTCATGTTCTCTTTTTCTATCTGGTCTATAATGCTTGTCATTGACTTATCTCCTTTTTTCAGATTTTAGACAAAGTGTTCATTGAAAAATCAAGCGGACCACCCGAAGTCTTGACTATAATATCATGTTTTTTTTAAAAAAACAAGTAAAAAAACAAAAAAAATAAAAAAACGGCTAAAAGCCGTAATATTTCATCAATTTCACACTATTGTCTTCAAAGACTAGAAATAATTTCGCCATTTTTATAAATGGCTGTTTTCTCTTGATTTTTTACCAATTCATAACGGGCTGTATTGCCGGTTTGTTCTTTTTCAATAGGTTGATCTGTGTTTGGGGCGTCGTCACGGTTTGGATCCTTAGCGCCCAAACCATCCTCTCCGGTCTGGTCCCCATTAATTGGAGGGGTGCCGTCACCCTCAATTTTCTCTGCATCTTCATCAACAACAGTCTGATTTTTGTCCTGCATACTAATGTTTACTTCATCTGTCTTATTAAACTTTACTCCAATATAAATTATACTACCCAATGAAATAACACTCAGTAAAAAAATCCCCACCTTTTTCAAAACAGGATGTTTTGACTGTTTTTTTATTCCATATGCTTTTTTTGCGCTATAACTTCTTATAACCCTCATACAACGACCTCAATTGTATTCTATCACACAGTTAACAAAATGTCAATACCCATCTAAAAACAGTTTTCTATATGAGATATCTCGCCGTCTAAAATTTCTATTACATCAAATTGACAATCCATATCAATGAGCTTATTTTTAACCAAAAAAATTTCAGCGACTCTTTTAATCTTTTTTTGTTTAAATTGAGTAACTGCTTCTCTTGGAAGACCATATAAACAGGAAGAACGTTCTTTGACTTCAATAAAAACAATTTTGTTGCCTAACTTAGAGATAATATCAATTTCTCCCAAATTGGTCATGTAATTTACTGCTAAAATCTTATAACCTTTTTTTTCTAAATAAATCTTAGCTTTGCTCTCGGCTTTACGCCCTTCGATAAAATTAAATTTTTTCAAGTTCAATCCTCTATCATTAAATTACCAAGCCTACCATTTCTAAAATCAGCCAAAACCGTTCTTGCTGACCTTAACACATCAAGTTCTCCACCCGAAAGTAAAAAACCTCTTACTTTAGCGATATCTTCTAAATTCAAAGCCTGTTTGTATCTTTCTGCGACGACCCCTGGATAAAGTTTTTCAAGTCTTTTTAAAAGTTCTTTTGCGACTTCAACTTCATCAAGAACTTCATCTTTGATAGAACCGATAAAAGCTAAGGACTTTGCAATCTCTTGATTTTCCAAATTTGGATAAAGTGTTCCTGGCGTATCGCAAATTTCAACACCATCACCAATTTTGAACCATTGTTTACCCTTTGTTACTCCTGGTCTATTACCTGTAACAGCCTTAGCTTTTTTGCATAAGTTATTAACGAAAGTGCTTTTCCCACAGTTTGGCACACCAATCACAATAGCTCTCAGAGTAGGGTTAATACCATTAGCTTGAAATTTAATTAATTTTTTCTTACAAAGTTTTTTAATCTTAGAACAAACGATTTTTCCATTTCCGCTTTGAGTGGAATTTAAAAAAAGGTAATCAAAACCTTCTCCAAGAAAATCATTTTTAATCTTTTCTAGTCTATTAAGGTCAGATAAATCAACCTTATTTAAGATGAACAAAGTTGGCTTAAAATTAGTGAACTTATTTAATTCTGGGTTGATACAGCTTTTAGGTGCCCGTGCATCTAAAACGTAAATAACAACATCTGATTTATTTAATTCTTCACGCATTCCAGCAAGAGCTTTTTTCATATGCCCTGGGAACCAATTAATTTTCAAATTTATCTCCTTTAATTAAATCTGGTCTGACCAGTTTGGTTTTTTTTAAAGATTCTTTAAATCTAAATTCAGCAATTTCTTTATGGTTACCACTTAAAAGAACCTCTGGGACAGATAAACCTTCGAAAACTTGAGGCCTAGTATACTGTGGATATTCAAGGAGGCCATTTGAAAAACTTTCTTCAACAAGGCTATCTTGACTTAAAACACCAGGAACGAATCTAGAAAGAGAATCGACAATTACCATAGTGGGGATTTCTCCTCCCGTAAGCACATAATCCCCAATTGAAATCTCTTCAGCATTAAAAATATCTATAAGTCTCTGGTCAATCCCTTCGTAATGACCACAAATAAAAATTAAATGATTTTCTTGGGCTAATCTTTTAGCAATAGAAGCATTAAACACTTTTCCTCCTGGAGAAGGATAGATAACTTTTGAATTAGGAGAGCTCACACTTTTAACAGCATCGAAAACAGGTTGAGCACTCATAACCATACCTGCCCCTCCACCAAAAGGAGTGTCGTCGCACTTTTTATGTTTATCTTTTGAGAAATCTCTTATATTCGAAACATTAATAGAAAGAGCTCCTTTTTCTTGAGCTCTAGAAATAATACTTTCTTGAAAAGGTTTAAAACTTTCAGGAAAAAGAGTTAAAATATCAATTCTCATAATTTATTCTCCTCAAAAGTTTTTTTGTTAACGATTAAATTATGATTTTTGGTAGAAAATATGCTTTCAATATAAGGGACTTCATAAACGTGTCCATTGCAATCAACTGAAATAATTGGTGCTGCCCCATAATCTTCATAGTCAACTATTTGTCCGATAAAGTTTCCTTTTTCATCATATAACAACATTCCAATTAAATCATCGACAAGGAATTCAGATGTTTTAAATTTTTCGATTTCTTTTTTTGGTAAAAAAATTTCACAATTACGAAAAACTTCTGCGTTATTCCTATCATTAACACCCAAAAGCTTAAGATAGAGGTCTCCATTTCTAATAACAGACTTTTCTACTTGACATATATTATCTTGAATAATGACTTGCTTGGCATTAGTGACAGCCGCAACGACATCGGTGAACAACTTACATTTTAATTCACCTTTAATGCCTTGGGGCTTTAAAACTTTTGCTATTAATAAACTTTCCATTATTCTCCAAATTTGACAAATGTTTTTCTTTTATTTTTACCAGCGACAGATTTTACAATGGTTCTGATGCTGGAAGCAATTTTACCGTTTTTACCAATAATTCTACCCATATCCTCATCGGCCACATTAATTTTGATGATGGTTTCATTTTCATTATCTTGAATATCTATTTTAACGGCATCTTTGTTTTCAACAAGAGAAGTAACAATAAATTCAATAAGTTCTTTCATATAAACTCCTTATTTTTTTTGAATAATGCCTGCTTTAACAAGAACTGATTTAGCTGTTTCAGTTGGAGTTGCGCCATTTTTCAGCCATTTTGATGCTTTTTCAGAATCAACTTTGATCTCTGCAGGATCTTTAAGAGGGTTATAAGTTCCAATAACTTCAATAAACTTCCCATCTCTTGGGCTTCTTGAATCAGCAACAACAACTCTGTAAAAAGGTGTTTTCTTATCACCAAGTCTTGTAAGTCTAATTTTAACTGCCATTTTATCCTCCTTATAAAAATTGTATATATAAAATTGCGAAAGCAATCCTATATTAAACTAAAATCTCAATCCTTTTTTATTTTTCAACATTTTCATCATTTCTTTTGATTGAGCAAACTGTTTAAGAAGAGCATTAACCTGTTGAACTGAGGTCCCGCTACCTTTTGCAATGCGTTGTCTACGAGACGCTTTAATGATATCAGGATTTCTTCTTTCTTCGGGTGTCATCGATTGAATAATGCATTTGTTGATTTGAATATCTCTTTCATCAATCTGCACACCTTTAAGTTTATTGCCTAAACCGGGGATCATAGAAACTATATCTTGAATAGGGCCCATCTTTTTCATGCTTTCAACTTGAACAAGATAATCTTCAAAAGTAAAAGAGTTTTCCCTAAATTTTTTTTCCATTTGCTTAGCTTGTTCTTCCGAAACAGCTTCTTGAGCTCTTTCAATAAGCGATAGGACATCACCCATGCCTAAAATTCTGCTTGCAATTCTGTCTGGATAGAAAGGTTCGATATCCCCAATTTTCTCTCCAACACCGGTAAATTTAATAGGTTTTCCAGTAATAGCCTTAATAGATAAGGCAGCACCTCCTCTAGTATCTCCATCAAGTTTAGTAAGAATGAAGCCGGAAACATCAAGAGAATTATTGAATGACTCTGCGACATTAACAGCATCTTGTCCAGTCATTGAATCTAACACCAACAAAATTTCTGTAGGCTTTACTTCTTTTTTAATATCTTTTAGCTCATTCATTAATTCTTCATTAATATGAAGTCTCCCTGCTGTATCCAATATAACAACATCATAGCCCTGTCTAGAAGCATGTTCAATTGCTTGTTTCGCTGTTTTAACTGGATTTTGAGTTCCCTTTTCAAACACATCAACATTAGCTTGTTTTGCAACAACTTGAAGCTGACTAATTGCCGCAGGTCTATAAATATCACAAGCGACTAATAAAGGTCTTTTACCTGATTTTTTTAAAAAAGCCCCGAGTTTTGCACACATAGTTGTTTTGCCTGCTCCTTGAAGTCCACAAAGCATAATAATAGTTGGTGGAGAAGAACTAATAACAAGTTTTTGAGCATTAGAACTCATAAGCTCTGTGAGTTCGTCTCTAACAATTTTAATAACTTGTTGAGAAGGAGTTAAACTTTTTAAAACTTCATCTCCGACTGCTTTTTCGGAAACATTTTTAACAAAATCTTTAGCAACCAAATAGTTAACATCTGCTTCTAATAAAGCTATTCTAACTTCACGCATAGCTTCCTTAATTTCAAGTTCTGTAAGCCTTCCTCTTTTTGTAAGCTTTGAAAAAATATGATTAAATTTTTCTGATAAAGATGAAAAAAGCGCCATTAATTCTCTCCCTTTAAGCGTTTTAAAAATCCAAGTTTATTTTCATAATCAAAGAGTTTAGTTTCTGCTTTTGAAACAGCATCTTTAATTGCCTGTCTTGACACGCCATAATTTTCAGCGATTTCAGTTAATGTCAAATCGCCGAGCAAAAAATCAGCCATAGCATTTTTTTGTAACTTCGAAAGCAACGGACCATATAAATCAAATAATTGTGTTAGTAAAATGTTTTTTTCAAGACTCATCAGACCACCTTGTAAAGCAATTTTACTTTACGTTGTAAGTATATCATATAAGAAAATGATTGTCAACAAAATTTTTATAATAATTAAACCAAAAAATATGACAAAAATTAAAAATAATAAAATTAAAACTTAAAATGTGGATAAATGCTCGGTTTTTTAAGACAATAACTTTAAAATAATTGAATTTGAGATCTCGTAATATTTTGGATTTAATCTAACTTGGTCTTCTTCTCTGAATAAAATTTTATCTTTAATCATCTGTTGGAAATTTTTATTATTTTCAAGATCAAAAGAGACATCTTTTAAATTAAAACCAAGATAACATCTCAAACCCAGCATAATTTTTTCTTCATCAATTTCTTCTTTAGATAAAACTTCTTGAACGATTTTTCTTTTGTAATAATCACCTAAATTGCTTGAATTCGCCCAACGCTTATTCTTTCCATCAAAAGAATGTGCCGACAAACCAAATCCAATATACTTTTCACCACGCCAATAACCCAAATTATGCTCACTTTGGAACCCATTAAATGCAAAATTTGAAATCTCATATCTTTCAAAACCATGATTATCCAAAAAATTACAAAGCCTGTTGTAATCTTTAACAGCTTGATCATCGTTTTTAATAACATCAGAATGATCTAAAACAAGTGCTTTTAACTGTGTCCCTTCTTCCACCTGCAACATATAAGCTGAAATATGTTTCACTCCGACATTAATAAGAGCCCTTGCATCACGAACCACATTCCCTTTTTTTAAACCTAAAATCAAATCAGCGGAAATATTTTCAAAGCCTACTTTTTTTGCGAGTTTAACAGCTTGCAACGCCACTCGCTTATCATGTCTTCTACTAAGAAATTTTAACATAGAATTGTTTAAAGACTGCACCCCAAAACTTATTCTATTAAATCCTGCATTATAATAAGAAAATAATTTTTCTTGCGAAGTTGAACAAGGATTACATTCAATAGTTATCTCTGCATCAGACAAAACGTGAAAATTATTTTTAATTGTTTCAAGGGTTCGAACAATTTGTTTTGGCTCGACCGAAGAAGGAGTCCCTCCACCAAAATAAATTGAAGAAACAACTTTATCATCTAAATTAGAATTTATTATTTCATTATTAAGGAAATCAAAATATTGATTTTTTACACCGTTTTCAGCCACAAAAGAAGCGAACGCACAATAAATGCATTTGCTATCGCAAAATGGGATATGAACATAAATTCTGATCATTTATCATCATCCAATTTAAGAATAGACAAGAAAGCTTCTGAAGGGATCTGCACAGATCCAATTTGCCTCATACGTTTTTTGCCCTCTTTTTGTTTTTCCAAAAGTTTACGTTTCCGAGTTATATCTCCACCATAACATTTTGCCAGGACATCTTTCCTTAAAGCACTAATGGTTTCTCTTGCAATAATTTTATTACCTATTGCTGCCTGAATTGGCACTTCAAAGAGTTGTCTTGGAATTATTTTTTTGAGTTTTTCGGTTATTGCCTTGCCACGCAAATAAGCACTATCTTCATGAACTATCAAAGAAAGCGCATCGCATTTTTCGCCATTTAACAAAATGTCGAGTTTAACAAGTTTACTGGCTTTAAAAGAATCAATTTCGTAATCAAAACTAGCATAACCCTTGGTTAGAGATTTAAGCTTATCAAAAAAATCATAAATGATTTCACCAAGAGGGATATTATATTCAAGTTTAACGCGATTAGCATCTAAGTAAACCATATTTTTATACTCACCTCGTTTATCCTGGCATAATTGCATCACAGCGCCAACAAAAGACGGGGGTGTAAAAATGCTAGCTTTGACGATAGGCTCCAAAATTTTATCAATTTCAACAGGAGAAGGTAAAGAAGACGGATTTGAAATTTCCAATTCTTCACCGTTAGTTTTAAAAATTTTATATGAAACACTAGGAGCTGTAGTAATTATTTCAATATTAAATTCTCTTTCAATTCTTTCAGTTATAATTTCAAGGTGAAGCAATCCCAGGAAGCCACACCTGAATCCAAATCCAAGGGCTTGCGAAACTTCAGGAGAAAACTGTAAGCTAGCATCATTGAGTTTTAATTTTAACAAAGCTTCCTTAAGTTCATTATACTTTGAGCCGTCAACAGCAAATATACCACAAAAAACGACAGGTTGAACAATTTTATAACCTGGCAAAGGCTGATGAGTTTGATTGTTAAAAAGAGTAATAGTATCTCCAACATGAACATCAGATAAACTTTTAATAGAAGCAGCGACATAACCAACTTCACCAGAAGATAATTTTTCGGTTGCTTGCATTTTAGGATTAAAAACACCAACCTCTGTAACTTCAAATTTTTTGCCCGTTTGCATAAAAAGAATTTCATCACCAGCTTTAATTTCCCCATCAAAAATACGAGTCAAACAAACGGCTCCTTTAAAATTATCATAGAAACTATCAAAAATTAAAGCTTTTAAAGGGAGATTATCATCACCTATTGGTGGAGGAAAATCTGTTACTATTTTCTCTAAAACATTTTCAATATTAATACCTTCTTTTGCAGAAATGCAAGGAGCATCTTGAGCTGGCAAGCCTACAACATCTTCGATTTCTTTTTTAACTTCATCAGGTCTGGCAGATGGCAGATCAATTTTGTTAATAACTGGTAAAATTTCTAAATTAGCATCAATAGCCAAATAAGCATTGGCCAACGTTTGAGCCTCTACTCCTTGAGAAGCATCAACAATTAAAATAGCTCCTTCACAAGCTGCCAAAGAACGAGAAACTTCGTAAGTGAAATCAACATGTCCTGGTGTATCAATTAAATTTAAAACATATGTTTTATTATTAAAAATATAATTCATTCGAGTGGGAGTTAATTTAATAGTAATACCCTTTTCTCTTTCTAATTCCATACTGTCTAAAAGTTGAGATTGCATATCGCGAGATGCAACTGACCCAGTAGTTTCCATAAGTCTATCTGCTAAAGTACTTTTACCATGATCAATATGAGCAATAATACAAAAATTTCTAATGTAATCCTTCATATGAGAATTATAACAAATAAAAAAAATAAAAACAATGCATTTTAAATAAAAGTTAAATTTTTGTTTTATGTTTAAATTAATTTGTAAAAAAATATAAATATAGTATAATAAAGCAGTAAAAACAATGAATTAAAGGGAAATTAATTATGGATTTATTTAAGACATGGATAGTTGAAACGCCAATAGCACATCGTGGCTTTCACGACAAAAATAATCCTGAAAATTCGATTTCAGCATTTAAAAATGCAATAGCCCACGGTTATGCAATAGAGTTAGATGTACAAATGTTATCTGATGGGACAGTTGTGGTTTTTCATGACGAAAGTCTATCAAGAATGACGGGGAATGATGGATATCTTCAATTTCTAACAAAAGAAGACCTGCCAATGCTTAAACTAAAAGATAGTAAAGAAACAATCCCGACTTTAGAAGAAACATTAAAAGCAATAAATGGTAAAACCCCAATAATAATAGAAATAAAAAATAATTCTAAAGTTAGAGAGCTTGAACAAAAAGTAATAGAAATAATAGATGGGTACAAAGGTGAAGTGGCAATAGCATCATTTAATCCTATAGTTTTAGCGTACTTTAAACAACATGCTCCAAATATATTAAGAGGACAACTTGCTGGATATTTAAAAAATATTAAAATGAAATTTGTGACCAGATGGGCATTAAAAAGAATGATTTTGGCAAAAAAAGTGGCTTGCGCAGATTTTATAATGTACGAGGCAAAAACATTACCGAATAGATTTGTAAAAAGATTCAAAAAACTTCCATTATTAGCATGGACAATAAAAAGTCAAGAAGAATATATAAAAGTAGTAAAATATTGTGACAATGTAATATTTGAAGGTTTTGAACCAAAAATATAATTAAGCTTTAATATAATACGAAACTTTTTTGGTCCCATAAATTTTTTCATCAGAAAGCAAAAAATTGCTTTCTTTTATTTTATGATTTTTATCCTGCTCGCAGATTATTATTCCATCATCAGAAAGCAAATCATAATTATAAATCAAATCAAAAACAGAGTCATATAATCCACTTTGGTAAGGAGGGTCAACAAAAATAATATTAAACTTTAAATTATTAAATGAAGATAAAGCTTTTTTAAAATCACAGTTTAAAACCTGTGCTTCCAATTTAAGATTGCTTAAATTGTTTTTTGTTAATAAAACACTTCTTTTGTCTTTATCAACAAAAATAACTTCTTTAGCTCCCCTGCTTAAAGCTTCAATTCCAAGTGCACCTGTCCCACAAAATAAATCTAAAACGATAGAATCTTTAATAATAAAAGAAATTTTATTAAAAATAGCCTGCTTAACAATGTCAGCAGTTGGTCGTATATGATCATACTTATTATCTAAAAGTTTTCTACCACCAAGGGATCCTGAAATAACTCTCATGAATATATTGTAACACAAAAATAATTTTTTGAAAATTTTAAATGAGATATTTTAAAAAATATTGTATAATATAAAAAATGTCGAATTTTGTCGAAACTATAAGGAGGTTACAAATGAGAAAAGATTACCCTCGCTATACATTAAGGATATCTAAAATAATGTTAGACAAACTAGGTTACATTGCCGAACATAATGGACGAACAAAAAACAGAGAGATAGAAACTCTGTTAAAAAGGCACATAGCCGAATATGAAAGAATGAACGGAGAAATCAAAATACTGTAAAAAATGATAAGAAATTATTGACTTTAAACAACATTTTTTGATATAATGCTTCTTGCAATAAAAGCATTATATATTTTGTATTACAAGGACTGCTAGCTCAGTTGGCAGAGCAACTGACTCTTAATCAGTGGGTCCGAAAAGACATAAAACTATAATATGGACCAGTAGCTCAGTTGGTAGAGCAATTGACTCTTAATCAATGGGTCCAGGGTTCGAGTCCCTGCTGGTCCACCAAAATAAGCCCACTCGGGCTTTTTTTCTTGTCAGCAGGGACTTGCAAAGTTAAATTTTTAACTTTGCGCATACTTCGTATGCCGAACCCTGCACTACGTCCAGGTCGCAAACTTTCAGTTTGGGCCATTCGGCATTTGCTCGCCTCACGGCAAGCGCCTCATACAACGCGTCCCTGCTGGTCCACCAAAATAAGCCCACTCGGGCTTTTTTTCTTGTCAGCAGGGACTTGCAAAGTTAAATTTTTAACTTTGCGCATACTTCGTATGCCGAACCCTGCACTACGTCCAGGTCGCAAACTTTCAGTTTGGGCCATTCGGCATTTGCTCGCCTCACGGCAAGCGCCTCATACAACGCGTCCCTGCTGGTCCACCAAAAAAACCAGCCCTCGCGGCTGGATTTTTTCTTGCAGTGGCTTACACGATTTTATGCCTAAATTTTATTTCATTAACAGCCAACCTGCGCCATTACTTCGTTTAACTTTGATTGGCTGAATTGGTTTCACATCTTTAAGCCATATTAAAGTGCAATATTTTTTTTGTAAAGTTTTTTGCCAATTTTCAAATTTATCAGTTCCAATTTGTTTACCATATTTTACCCTTATTTCTTCAACGATTTCTGGCGTGAGTTTAAAAAACAAAACTTTTTCAGCGGTTGCAACTGCTGTTACATCTTTGCCAGTTTCTTTCAGCAAAATTTCATCTCCAACGCTGACTTTCCCATAAGGAGCAACCTTGTTCATACTCCATCTACTTTCAATAGTCTTTTCGCCAGAAAGCACCATGTCAAAAAAAGGTTGCCTTAAAATTGCTATATGTTGGATCAAAAAACAATGTCCTTTGATTTTGGTTTTGGTTTTGGTTTTTTATATTTTAAACAACATCTTGGTATAAACGATTCCGCAAAGCTTGGTGGAGTGCGAACATAAGATTCCTCTTTTCCTTGACTGGTTTCGCTTTTTTCATCACAATTTATACACTTCGAATTAACTTTTTCAGATTTCATTTTTTTCTCCTTTTTTTAAAATGGTCCTAATTCTTGTGCCTTATCATATTTTGAAGCCATTTTTTTAAGGTCTTCGTTTGTAATTGCAAATTCTTGTTGGATCAAATAATATCCATTGTCATCTCTCTTTAATTTTAATTCTTCTGGCAAGTGCTTTGCAATATATTCTGGATTATATTCTTCTGTAACGGTTTCGTCAGTCCATTCATATTGTGCACCATGTCTTTGATAATCCTCAATGCTTTGTGGAATGCGACGCCAACGTCCCCCTTGTTTTTGATAGAACAAATTCAAATATGTTCTCTTTTCACCAATGGATACTTCCAAAGTATCAACTTTGCTTATATTCTTTTGAATTGCATCAGAAAAAATTTTTCCATCACCAACAAACTCACTTGCTTTTTCCAATATGTCTGCCATATATTCTTCGCAACCTTTGAAATTAAAACCGCCTATTGCCTCATTATCGAAAATTTCTTTAATTTGATAGTAAAATTCTCCTTCATAATTGAAAGTGTCTTTTACCCTTTGCATATTTGACACAAAATGTTCATGTCTAAAATGCCTATTGATGATTTTAGCATCAAACAAAGAAAGCTTATCAATACAATCTTCACCAAGTCCGCCAACAAGCATTGTCTCATCATAGAAGTCTCTTTCAACTCCAATAAAGCGTATTAAATTCACAAGTGTTTCATCGTTTATTTTTCCGCTTGTATATACTTGCATTATGTCTTTCCATACATCTTTTCTTGCATCTAAAAGGGTTTTTACACCACAAAAAGGTTGGTCAAATTCATAGAACAAAGTGTCAGTAAAATTTATTAAATTCAAATCAACAACATCTGGCGATATTTCCAAATAAGATTTAATATATTCTTTTCTTAATTCTTGCAATGCTTTATTCCTTTCTTGCCAAGTTCCTTTCACACCTTTACAATTTGCAACATATTTTTCTGTCAATCTTTTACGCGCACCAAAAATTTTTAATTGTTCTTGTGCTTTTTCATCAAATTTAAAAACAACAGCCATTCTACTTCTCCTTTTTTTAAGTATATCGCAATCTAAAATTTTTGTCAATCTTTTGTGATTTTAATATTTTTATTATACACTTTTCTACTGCACTTTTTTTTAATTTATAAATCAACAAAAGTTTTTATAAACATCTGCCTAATAAAAACAAAATAATGCCTAATAAAATTAGGCAAAACGAGATAAAAATTTATTCAAACAAACTTGTCTGCTTTGGCGGAGTGTATCGCACGATATATTCATCCGGATTTTTCTCTTGTGGCAAAAGTTCTACATTTGGTGCAAGTTTGCGAAGGCAAAATTTGTAATATACTTGCTTACCTGTTGGTCGAAGAAGTTTCACGCAATCTTCAAGATATTTTGCCCAGTCTTGCCATTTGTCTGCCGAACGATAGTTGTTGATTTTGCCGATTTTATAGTGGTCAACCGAATTATCTTCCAGTGTTTTACGAATGAGTGCCAAACTTTCTTCTGGCTCAATAGTCGGCTCGAAAGAAGCAAAGGTTTTAGCATTCTCGCTACACGCACATTGTGTGCAGCGGGAAATATTTTTTATTTTTCCTTGCCTATTATTGCATAGTCGCTTGACTACCATTTGGTCAAGCGGAAAAAGTTTTTCAACTTTTTAAAAAATCTTTTAATAAAAAAGACTTAGTTATAACTAAGTCA
>CALVNQ010000002.1 GCA_944349895.1 uncultured Clostridia bacterium
ACCCCAGCCATACGGGTTTATCCCGTTTTTTTATTGGCAGGATTTGAACCTACGGTTCACCCCTTTGGGCGGAGAGCAAAGCAAGTTTGCTCTCGTTTTGACTAAAAATAAGCGCAACGGCTTATTTTCTTAACGCCAAAACCCTGCCACCCCAGCCATACGGGTTTATCCCGTTTTTTCATTGTCAGGATTTGAACCTACGGTTCACCCCTTTGGGCGGAGAGCAAAGCAAGTTTGCTCTCGTTTTGACTAAAAATAAGCACAACGGCTTATTTTCTTAACGCCAAAACCCTGCCACCCCAGCCATACGGGTTTATCCCGTTTTTTTATTGTCAGGATTTGAACCTACGGTTCACCCCTTTGGGCGGAGAGCAAAACAAGTTTGCTCTCGTTTTGACTAAAAATAAGCACAACGGCTTATTTTCTTAACGCCAAAACCCTGCCACCCCATTCATTATCCTTTGGCTGTGTTAGTGAAAATGTGCCAAAAGTTTTGGCAATATTCAAAAACTGTTTAAAAGACATGGCTCAAAATGGTTTAGACGATGAAGAATTCGAAAAGATAAAAAATGCAATAAAAGTTCGTGAGGCAAAAGATAAAATAAAGCTTAGTAACAAAATTAGTAATGCGTATGGAGATATCAGATATTTTAATAGATTGTTAACCGAAAAAGAAAGACGCGAAGGGTTCGAAAAAGTTACTAATGAAGATATAAAACAGGTGGCGCAATATCTTTTAGATAATCAAAGTTATGTTATCGTTGGCGTTGGAAAAGGCATTACAAAAAAACACCTTGAAAGTTATAAAAAGGCTTAAAAAATAAGCCTTTTTTGTTGTAAAATTTTTTAAAATTTTTTAAATATCGCCTTATTTCATTTTGAAAAATTTCGCCTTTTTTGTATACTTATTTCGTAGTGAAAAAAAGGAGAAATTCATGAAAAAATTTGTTTACGCTTTTAAAGAAGCAGATGGAAAGAACAAGGCTCTTTTTGGTGGGAAAGGAGCTAACCTTGCAGAAATGACACGCCTTGGAATGCCTGTTCCACAAGGATTTATTGTTACCACCGAAGCTTGTACACAATATTATGCTGATGGAAGAAAAATTAATGATGGCATAATGAAACAAATCGAAATGAAACTTGCTGATTTAGAGAAAATTACCGGCAAAAAATTCGGAGACAAAGAAAATCCTTTGTTGGTTTCCGTTCGTTCTGGAGCAAGAGTTTCTATGCCTGGTATGATGGACACCATTTTAAATCTTGGTCTTAATGATGAAGTTGTTGAAGGCTTGGCAACTCTTTCAAATAATCCAAGGTTCGCTTATGACTCTTATAGAAGATTTATTCAAATGTTTTCTGATGTTGTTATGCAACAGGATAAATCTAAATATGAAAGAATTTTAGACGAAATTAAAGAAAAGAAAGGCGTTAAGTTTGATAAAGATCTTTCTGCTGAAGACTTAAAAGAAATTGTTAAACTTTTTAAAAATCTTTATAAAAAAGGTTTAGGCAAAGATTTCCCTCAAGAACCTAAAGAGCAATTATTAGAAGCAGTCAAGGCTGTTTTTAGATCTTGGGATAATGACAGAGCTAATGTTTATAGAAGAATGCATGATATTCCTTATGAGTGGGGAACTGCTGTTAATGTTCAATCTATGGTTTTTGGAAACTTGGGCGATGATTCTGGTACAGGGGTTGCTTTCAGCCGTAATCCTGCCACCGGAGAAAACGAATTATATGGTGAATACCTTATGAATGCTCAAGGAGAAGATGTTGTTGCTGGTATCAGAACTCCACTTCCTATCTCTACTTTAAAAGAACAGAATCCTGCTGTTTATGGGGAGTTTGTTAAAATAGCAAAAACACTTGAAAAACATAATCATGATATGCAAGACATGGAATTTACTATTGAAAAAGGCAAACTTTATATGCTTCAAACAAGAAATGGCAAAAGAACAGCCAAGGCTGCTTTAAAAGTTGCTGTTGATCTAGTTAAGGAAAAAATGATTTCAGAAAAAGAAGCTCTTTTAATGATTGACCCAAAACAACTTGATGCACTTCTTCACCCACAATTTGAAGCAGCTGCTCTTAAAAAGGCTCAGGTTATTGCTGAAGCTCTTCCAGCATCACCTGGAGCAGCTTGTGGGAAAATATGTTTTACTGCTGAAAAAGCAAAAGAAATGGCTTCTAAGAAAGAAAAAGTTGTTCTTGTCAGACTTGAGACCTCTCCTGAAGATATTGAAGGTATGGCAGCTTCGGAAGGTATTTTAACAGCTAGAGGGGGAATGACTTCTCATGCTGCCGTTGTCGCTAGAGGTATGGGAACAGCTTGCGTTGCAGGATGTAGTGCTATCAAATTTGCTGAAGATGGGAAATCATTCTCTATTAAAAATAAAACTTTTAAAGAAGGCGATGTTATTGCTTTCGATGGTTCAACTGGGAAAGTTTATGCTGGAGCTGTAGCTACAGAACCAGCAAAAATTTCGGGAGAATTCGCAACAATTATGGATTGGGCAGATAAATACCGTAAATTGCAAGTTAGAACAAATGCAGACAATCCAAGAGATGCAAAAACAGCTTTCGAATTTGGCGCAGAAGGTATTGGTCTTTGCAGAACAGAACATATGTTCTTTGATGCTGACAGAATTATGGCCATGAGAGAAATGATCGTTTCTTCTTCAGTGGAAGAGAGAAAAAAAGCTTTGGCTAAACTTCTTCCAATGCAAAAGAAAGATTTCAAAGGTCTTTATACTGCTATGAAAGGTAGACCGGTTACTATTAGATTCTTAGATCCACCTTTGCATGAATTTTTACCTCACACTGATGTCGAAATTAAGACTCTTGCTAAAGAAATGAATATATCAGCTGAATCTTTAAAACAGACGGTTTCTGATCTTCATGAATTTAATCCTATGATGGGACATCGTGGTTTGAGATTGGCAGTCACATATCCTGAAATAGCAGAGATGCAAACACAGGCTGTTATCGAAGCTGCTATTGAAGTTAAAAAGTCACACGGATATGATATTGTTCCAGAAATTATGATTCCTCTTACTTGTGATAGTAAGGAATTTAAATTTGTTAGAGACATTGTGGCAAATAAAGCAGATGAAGTTATAGCTAAGAAAGGAGCAGACCTTCATTATAAGATAGGGACGATGATTGAAATACCTCGTGCTGCTGTAACTGCTGACGATATCGCTAAATATGCAGAATTTTTCTCATTTGGGACAAACGATTTGACACAAATGACATACGGTTTTAGTCGTGACGATGCTGGGAAATTCCTCGATGTTTATTATCAAAAGAAGATTTTCGAAAGTGATCCTTTTGCTCGTTTAGATCAAAATGGTGTTGGAAAACTTGTAAAAATGGCTGCTGATCTTGGCAAAAGCGCTCGCGCTGACATTAAACTTGGAATATGTGGTGAGCATGGTGGAGATCCATCAAGTGTGGAATTTTGCCATAACGCAGGGCTTAATTATGTTTCTTGTTCTCCATTCCGTGTTCCTATTGCACGACTTGCTGCAGCACAAGCTAATATAAAGAATCCAAGAAAATAATTTTTTCTTATAAATTAGACCAAACCAATTAAAAAAAATTGTTGGTTTGGTTTTTTTATTTGTTCACATAAATTGATTTTAATTTAAGCATTTTAATCTAAAATTTTATTGTCTTTTAAATAAAATAAGTTTTTTAGGACATGGTTTTAAACAAATAATTTAAAATACCGATTTTGTGCTTTACAAGATTAATTTTTTATGATATAATGAGCTACGATATTTAATTAGAGGTGTTACTATGATGCTTTATCCACCAATTGACGAATTAATTAAAAAGACGAAAGGCAACGCCTATGTTCTTTGCAACTTGATTTCTAAACGTGCAAAAGAAATTGAAACAGTTAGAAGAAGCGAGCTTTCTTCATCAGAAAAGAAGGCTATCAGTTTGGCTTGTGAAGAAATATTTCAAGGTAAAATTGTACCAAGCGATTTTTAATTTATTTTCATGGAAGAATGTGGTATAATTCTATTGTTTAATACAATAGATTTTTTTTTAGGAGACATATGTTTGCGTCTGTTATTATCGATCAAGATACTAAAGCTTTAGATAAAGTTTTTGACTATAAAATTCCCGATAAATTAGAGCTACAGAAGGGCATGAGGGTTTTTGTGCCATTCGGTAGTAGAATTTTGCAAGGTTATGTTATTGATATAAAAAGAGATACTTTAATTGATGAAAATAGAATAAAAAATGTAATAGCTAAAATAGAAGATTTTCCTGTTATAAAAACAGAATTGTTGGAATTAATGAATTACATGTGTCAAAAGTTTCATCTTAGGCAAACCAGCGTTTTAAGACTTTTTTTGCCTGCCGAAATGAGAGAAGGC
Organism: uncultured Clostridia bacterium; assembly: GCA_944349895.1. Taxonomy (GTDB): domain Bacteria; phylum Bacillota; class Clostridia; order Christensenellales; family UBA1242; genus Caccovivens. The sequence continues at coordinate 4,392 of CALVNQ010000002.1, forward strand.
AAAGTTAAAGAATTATTTGAAAAATACGCTATTTTGAATGATTGCTATTCGAAAAATGATTTTAAAAGAGCAAAAAAACAGTTGTTGATTATTGAAAAGCTAGAATCTTATGATAAGGTTAAGTTGTCACAGTTAAAAAAAGAATTCGGGGAAAGCGCTGTAAAAGCTTTAATTAATAAAAAAGTTATTAAATTAATTCTTGAAAAAATAAATCGTAAACCTTTTTCTATTAACATGCAAGATAAATTTATAAAATTAAATGACCAACAAAAAAAAGCCATTGAAAGTGTTGGCGAAAAAGGAGTTTATTTGCTTCATGGTGTTACGGGAAGTGGAAAAACAGAGGTGTACATGAGGCTAATAGCTAAAGTTTTGCAAGAAAATAAAAACGCCATCATGCTTGTTCCTGAGATCTCTTTAACTCCACAAGTTCTTTCTACATTTAAAGCTCGCTTTGGTGATAAAGTCGCACTTTTGCACAGTTCTTTGTCTGCTGGGGAAAGATTCGATGAGTGGAAGAGAATTTTTTCAGGAGAAGCACAAGTCGTTGTTGGCGCAAGATCAGCTATTTTTGCCCCAATAGAAAAAATCGGCATTATAATTATTGATGAAGAACATGAACAATCTTATGTGTCAGAATCTAATCCAAGATATGTAACTCAAGACATTGCTAAATTTAGAGCAAATTATAATTCATGCCCTTTAGTTTTGGGTAGTGCTACACCTAGCGTAGATGATTATGAGGCGGCAACTAATGGAGATGTCAAATTAATTGAGATGCCAGTCAGAGCTAATGGTAAACCACTGCCTCAAATACAAATTATTGATATGATGAATGAAATAAGGGCAGGCAATAGCGGAATTTTTTCTACACAACTTTTGTCAGATTTGGCAAAAGTTATTAATCAGAAAAAACAAGCAATGATTTTTATCAATAGGCGAGGATTTTCTTCTTTTATGATGTGCAGAGAATGTGGTTATTTGGCAAAATGTAATGATTGCGACGTAAGTTTAGTGTATCATAAAGAAGATAACAGACTTAAATGTCATTATTGTGGTAAACAGTATAAGGCTTTGGATAAATGCCCTAATTGTGGATCAGACAGAATTAAACAAGGTGCTGTGGGCACAGAAAAGGTGGTCGCAGAACTTCATAATATTTTCCCTGATGTAAAAATTTTAAGAATGGATAATGATACTACAAGCAAAAAAAATTCTCATCAAAAAATTTTGGCAGAGTTTTCTTCTACAAAGCCTGCAATTTTAGTGGGGACTCAAATGATCGCAAAAGGTCATGATTTCGAAGATGTGACTTTGGTAGGTATTATTGATGCTGACCAAAGTTTATATAGGTCTGATTATAGAAGCACAGAAAGATGCTTCCAATTAATTACTCAAGTGAGTGGGAGAGCTGGGCGAAGCCAGTTTGAAGGTAAAGTTGATTTGCAAACCTATTCTCCTAGACATTATGTCTATAAATTTGCATCTAATTATGACTACAAAGGTTTTTTTAAAAAAGAGATTAATTTAAGAGAAACTGCAAAATTCCCACCTTTTTCTAAAATAATTCGTATTCTTTTTTCAAATATTAATGAAAATGTTGTTAAAAGTGAACTGAAATCATGTTATAATAAACTGTTAAAAGTAAGAGAAAAATTTTATGATGATATAATTTATATGGACGCTATGAAATCGCCTGTTAAAAAAATCAAAAATTCATATAGATATCAAATCATTATAAGAATTAAATTACACAATAGTCAACTAATAGAAAATGAAATCTTCGCTTGTACAAATGAAGCTTTGAAGAGCAGTGTTTTCTTTGAAGTAAATCCAGAAAATATGTCCTAGGAGGAAATAATGGCAAAAAGAAAAGTTTTAAAGTTTCCTGATGAAAGATTAAGAAAAATATCTAAGCCCGTTATTGAATTTGATGATGAGCTTTTTGAACTTCTTGATGATATGCGTGAAACTATGTATGCAAATGATGGTATGGGGCTTGCAGCACCACAAGTAGGGGTCCTTATTAGAGCCGTTGTTATGGATATAAATGGCAATTTTTTTGAGCTTATAAATCCTAAAATTACTTTTCAAGAAGGGGAACAAATCGATGAAGAGGGTTGTTTAAGTGTCGGGAATTTTAATGATAAAGTTAAAAGGCCTATGAAAGTTACCGTAGAAGCTCAAGATAGACTTGGATATAAGTATCAAATTACAGGAGAAAAATATTTTGCAAGATGTGTTTGTCATGAGATAGACCATTTAGATGGTAAATTGTTTATTGATAAAAGTGAAAATGGTAAAGAATTTATTAAAAAATGTGGGGGAAAATGAAAATATTGTTTTTAGGTTCGCCTAATTTTGCTAAAATAGTGCTTCAAGGTTTAATAGATGATGGTCATGAAATAGTGGCTGTGATTTGTCAACCAGACAGACCAGCAAGCAGAGGGCATCAAATACATATGCCGGCTGTAAAAGAATTCTGTATTGAGAAAAATATAACAGTTCTGCAATATGAAAAAGTAAATGAACATATTGATGAAATAAAAAAACTAAATTTTGATTTGTTTATTACAGCAGCCTTTGGGCAGATCTTATCTAAAGATTTTTTGGAGATTTCTTTCGGGGTCAACGTTCATCCATCTTTGTTGCCTAAATTACGAGGGGCGACTCCGATACAAACAGCTTTACTAAAAAATAGTTCTATAACTGGTGTTACCATTCAAAAAATTGTTTATGAAGTCGATGCCGGTGATATTATTGAACAGGAAACATTGCCCATAGAAGCAGAAGACGACTATTTGTCTTTAGAATTTAAATTAGCCAAATTGAGCAATAAACTTTTGAGCAAAGCTTTAAAAAAAATCAAAGATAAAGAGTTAGATTTTAGACCTCAAATTGGGCAGCCGTCTTATACCAAAATTATTAATAAAGAAGATGGACGCTTGGACTTTAATAAACCAGGCATTGATAATTTAGGAATTATTAGGGCTCTGTTTCATAACCCAGGCGCTTACTTTACTATCAATGGCCAAAGAATTAAAGTTTTAAAGGCTAGATTAGTTTCAGATAATATTCTTTATGCCCCAAAAGATATTTTAAAGGACAAGAATGGATTTATGATTAAATGCAAAGATTCAGTTATTGAAATTTTACAATTAATTGGTCCAAGTGGTAAAATTATGAATGGTAAAGCTTTTCTTAATGGATTAAGAAATGTCACAAGGGTGGATTAATGTTATTAGATTATTCGCGAGAACAACTTAAAGAAAAAATTGTTGGTTTAGGGTTTCCTGTTTTTCGGGCTAATCAACTTTTTGACGCCTTACAAAGTGCTAAAAAAATTAAAGAAATAACAAATCTGCCGAAATCTCTTTTGGAGAAAATTGAAGATGATTACCCTAGCTTTGAAATTATTAAAAAATTAAGTGCAGATGATGGAACAATTAAATATGTTTTTAAATTAAATGATGGCAATACCATTGAAAGTGTTTTATTACATTATAAATATGGCAACACAATTTGTGTTTCCACACAAGTTGGATGCAGAATGGGTTGTAAATTTTGTGCGTCATCTTTAAACGGACTGATCAGAAATTTGTCTTGTGGAGAAATTTTAGAACAAGTTCTTTATGTTAATAAAGATCAAGGGGGAGATACAAAAAAAAGAGCAATTACTAATGTTGTTTTAATGGGTATGGGAGAGCCTTTGGATAATTATGAAAATGTTTCTCAATTTCTAAAGCTGGTTTCAAACGAAGATGGCATAAACATTAGCCAAAGGAACATAACTCTTTCCACTTGTGGTATAGTCCCTTATATTTACAAGTTGGCAGATGATGGCTTTGCAGTTACATTAACAATTTCTTTGCACGCTGTGACTGATGAAAAAAGAAAAGAATTTATGCCCATCGCTAAAACTTATAAAATTTCTGAAATTATTGAAGCTTGTAAATATTATTTTAATAAAACAAAAAGAAGAATAAGCTTTGAATATTCTTTAATTTCTGGCAAAAATGATAGCAATAAAGATGCCGATGATTTAGTTAAGCTCTTGAAAGGTTTACCATGCCACGTCAACGTTATCGCATTAAATAATGTCCCAGAAAGAAAATTGATGGGTGTGCCTGTTAATAAGGCATATGCTTTTGTTGATAGATTAGTTAAGGGTGGTTTATCTGCGACTAAGAGAAGAACCATGGGAGAGAATATTGGAGGTGCTTGTGGTCAGCTTAGGGCATCATTAAAAAGTGAGGGAGAGTAATGATAGGAAGGGTGATTAAGAAAAATGCCGATCAATTTTTGATTGATAATAAGTATTATATCGCAAGAGGGAATTTAAAAAATCAAGGGATTTTTGTCGGGGATATGGTAGAAATTTGCGATGAAAATAACATCATAGAAAAAGTCTACCCAAGAAAAAATTTACTTATTAGACCTCCTCTTGCGAATGTGGATAAAATGATTATTGTTATTGCTCCTATACCAAAGCCAGATTTTCTTTTGATAGATAAATTAATAATATTTTGTAATAAAAATAAGATATTACCTGTTTTATGTGTAAACAAATGTGATATTTTAGAAGAAGAATTAAAAAATATTATCATAAGTTCCTATTCTGATATAATTGAGATGGTTTTTGTAAGCGCTAAAAATAATGAAGTGGATACTCTTTACAAAAGTATAAGTGGGGTTTGCGCTTTCGCAGGACAAAGTGCTGTAGGAAAAAGTTCAATTTTAAATTGTTTATTAAAGGAAGATAAAGCCGAAGTTGGTGAGCTTGGTAAAAAAGTCGATAGAGGCAAGCAAACGACAAGAATTGTGAGTTTATATCAATTAAGTAATAGCTCATTTATCGCAGATACCGCAGGTTTTTCCAAATTTGACGAATCGTTATTAAACCTGGATGAAAAAAAATTGGCATATGAATATTATGAGTTTGTCCCTTTTATAAAAAAATGTAAATTTGTTTCTTGTAATCATATTAAAGAAAAAGATTGTGAATTAAAAAAAGCTGTCGAAAATGGTGAAGTGCCAATTCTAAGATATAAAAATTATTTAAAGCTTTATGATATTATTAAAACAGGGAGAAAATGATGAAAAAGAAAATTGATATTGCAGTTTCAACAGATCCAATTAAAGACTTTCAATCAATTCTGGAATATGCAAAATCTTTGCAGGATTATGCAGATTTTATTCATTGTGATGTCATGGATAATAAATTTGTTGAAAATAAAACATATGATTTTAATTTTGTTAAAACTTTAAATGCGCAGACATTAATTCCTCTTGATGTTCATTTGATGACAGAAGAGCCTTTTGTGTCGCTTGAAAACTATATTAAATCAGGCGCAAATATTTTGACTGTGCATTATGAAGCATTTAAAGATAAGAAACAATTAATTGAAGCATTTAATTATATTAAAAGTAAAGGATGTTTAGCAGGTCTTAGCTTTAAGCCTAGCACTAATCACCATGAAATTAAACCTTTTCTTTTTTATGTTGATATCGTTCTTATAATGAGTGTCGAACCTGGCGAAAGTGGACAAAATTTTTTAAATAAAACTTTTGACATTATTTCTGACATTAGCAAATTTAGGCAAGATAATAATTTAAATTATAAAATTGAAGTTGACGGAGGTATAAATGACAAAAATGCTCACGTTATATCTGAATTAGGCGCAGATATCCTCGTGAGTGGAAGCTTTGTCTATAATTCTGAGGATAAGCTAAAAGCAATAAAGAAATTGAGAGGGAAATAAAAATAGGCTCAGCCTATTTTTTAATATTTGTTTATTTTCCTTTTGCGAGATACTAAAATTGCAAATAAAATTAGGAAAGGAGTCATTGAGCCGAATATGATTAAGTAAGTCGAAGCCACGGTTTGGGATAACAAGAGCATACTTATCATAAACGACAAAGCAAATCGTCCTAAATAGCTTGCCGAATTTGTGATTGAAAGCAATGTCTGTCTTTTCGTTAGACCTTTACTGTTCATTACGAAATCATCTTTAAGCGTGTTATAAGGATCACGAGACGTGTACAATAAAGTTGTGCCAATTCCCATTATTATTAGAGCTGTTGTGCCTGTAGCGAAAATCGACCCAAGACTTAACATCAAAATTCCTGAGCCTATCAGAGCAATTATGATGTATATTGCATTAAATTTTATTTTTTTATAAACGAAATTAAACAATAATGAGGAGAAAGCTCTAAACACATACGCAATCCCAACTATTATTGTTATCAGTGTGGCAGATGCTATGCCCAGTTCTTGATAGGCCTGTTTGTTTATATCCATAGAACAAGCTATTGCTGCCGAGAAAAAGATAGACAGGAAAACCAATAACCATGTTGTTCTATATTTAAAGAGTTTGAAGACTTCATGTTTTTCAATTTCGGTATTGTGTTGTGGTAGATTATTTTGTTTTTTATAAATTTCTTTTTCATTTTTTATAAAAATAGACATAATTGATGCAATTATTAAAAAGGAGTAGCACAAAATTAAAGGTATGTAATATGCTATCTCAAACAACATGCCCGCAACGAAAGTGGCTAATGCTGTGATAATGCTGTATATAAATTTTGATATCCCAGTGTATTTAGCGTAGTTTTCACTTAACCCGTACATTTTTAAATTATCTTTGAGAAGTTTGGCTTCGGAAGGATTTTTTAAACCCACTCCAATGGCAAAAACAAGTTGAGCTATAAAAATGGTATATATATTAAAAAAGGTTAGAATTCCGGCCATTAAATAACATAAAGTTCCAATTCTTGATGAATTTACTGTCCCAATTTTTCTCACAACTCTAACCATGGGGATCTGTAAAAGCATAACAAAAAATGCATAAACTGTTGCAACTAAAGAAATAGTTGAAAAACTCATATTGATTATTTCTGTATAAAATAATGAATCTATTGCATAAAAAAAGTAAAAGTCATAAGCTAAAGCTTTGTAGATGGTATAAAAGTAAATTTTTCTTTTGTTTTTCTTTAAAATATCTTCCATGATTTCATTATATAACAATGTAAATATTTTTCAAATTATTTTAAAAACATTTTTAGCTGTTTATCTTTATATTTCCACACAAAATGTCAAAATATGAAAAAGTTTGCAAAGCTTGGTTTGCATTTTCAATTTTAACTGTAAAAACAGACGGATATACATCTTTAATGATTGCATTAACAATATCAATTTTTTTGCGACCTCTGTTTATGCTCATTTCAATTTGTATGCCCTTTAAATTTTTAATTTTTTCTTTTACAGTTGTTAATTCACCGTTTGCTGTTTTCATTTATTCTCCTTAATTTTTTTTTGACAAAAAAAGTTTTTTTAAACATTTTGGAATACTTGACTCTTTTTCTTAATACATTATAGCGTAATCGAATTTTAGGGAGGAGAAAATGGCATTCGAAAACAATAATTTTAAAGTTGTAAAAAAGTCGAGTTTACAAAAAAGTGAACAAAGTTTATCCTGTAAAATAAGTGCAGATGGAGAAATAGCTAAAGTTTTTGCTGTTTCAATCAATCCAATATGTGAAAATCAAGAAATTAGCAACGGTTTGATATCTTTCAATGGTCATCTTGATATTTGTATGGTTTATCAACTCGAATCCGGTGAAGTTGGAAGTGCCTTTTCTTCTTGTCCTTTTTCTTCCAAGTTTGAAGATGAATCAATAACGAACGGAGAAAAAGCCATTATTAACCTTAATGTTATTGATCATACTATTGAATCCATATCGAATAATGATGTGATTGTTGGCGTAACATTGGAACAAAGTGGACTTTTAATTCAAAATATAGAAATCAATTCTATTTCTTCTAGTGATCAAGATGTTTGCTTAAAAGAAGATGAAATCAATGTCGTTCGCTTTGTTGGAAGTGGCAAACTAAACACAAGCGAAACCATGCAATATTCCAGCAGAGATAAAATTAAGAAAGTTTTAGGTAGTGAAAGTTGTGCTATTGTTAAAAATGTGGAAGCCGGGGTTAATTTCGTTTCTGTTAGTGGCGATATTGTTACAAAAGTTTTATTTATTGATGAGAATGACAAGTTTGATTCTGCTCAAATTTTTGATTCTTTTAAAGAAGAGATTGAAATTGATGGGGTTAATCGTGAAAATTTCGCAGAGGCTTTAACTCGAGTCGACATTAATTCTGTTAAAATCGATTTGGAAGATGATGAAAAAGGTAGCAAAATTTCAGTACAGATTCCTTTAATTATTGAGGCTTTTGCTTATGAAGAGATTCCAATAAGCATTGTAAGTGATTTATATAGTACCAAATGTGATATGGAAATTGTGACAGAGTCTTTTGAAATGTCTAAGCTCTTTAATGTTGAATTTTTAGAGGGTAAAGTTGATGGTTCAGTAATGTTGGACGAAGATCAGCCGAGAGTGGATAAAATATTATTCAATTTTGCCTCTTGCGCTCAAGTTACCAATGCTTATGTAGCAGACGGAGAGCTGTCTGTCGATGGTATTGCTAAAACAACGGTTGTTTATCTAAATGATGAAAATAGTAGCCTCAATGCTGTCGAAATTGAAATACCTTTTTCAATTTCAGATAAAACCAAGGCAACAGACCAATCTACGTTACTAGCAAATGCTTTTCTTACAGATGTTGACATAGCGATAAAGAAAGGTAGAGAAATAATTTTTGATGGGAAAATTAAAGCCGTTGTTAATGTCAATGACGATGAAGTGTCTGCTGTTATTTCCGATGTTAAAGCTGGTGATGAATACGGTGAAAGAGATTGCGCGATGCAACTTGTTTTTGCTAAAGCAGGCGACACTTTGTGGGAAGTTGCTAAAATGAATAAAGTCCAAGAAAGTCTTATTATTTCTCAAAATCCCGATGTGTCTTTTCCTTTACAAGAAAATAAAGATATTGTAATTTTTTATCAAAATAAGTAGTATCATAAAAAGCTTGAATAATAATTTTTAAACAGTCAAAACTTCTTCCAATTAAAAGTTGGAGGAAGTTTTTTATGAAATGGATTGTTTGTTTTATTTGTGTGGTAATACTTGGAGTTTTAATTTTTTGTTCCCCTGTTTTAGCTGGAGAAGATCAAAATCAAGATTTTTTAAGAATTCATATAAGAGCCAATTCAAATTCTCAAGAAGATCAAGAGGTTAAGTATATGGTTAAAGATGCAATTGTCGAAGCTCTTATACCTTTGCTTGCTGATGCTAACACCAAAAATGAAGCTATAAATATTATCAGTCAAAATTTTGATTACATTGATAACGTTGCTAATAAAGTTTTAGAAGAGCAAGGTTTTGATTATAAGGGTCATAGCAGGCTGGATAACGAAGAATTTCCAACAAGAGTTTATGAAAATATTACATTACCGGCGGGGAACTACGATGCTGTTATAATTGATTTGGGTACGGGAGAAGGAAATAATTGGTGGTGTCTGGTTTATCCTGCTTTTTGTTTCACAAAAACACAAATTTCGACAAATTATGTTTATATTTCAAAAATTTGGGAAATTATAAATAGTGTAAACAAATAAAAAGGAGAAATTAGATGAAAAAAAATATTATTGCTTTATTCTTAGCTTTAATTTTGGCTGTTTTGCCTTACGGTGTATTTAATTATATTACTGCTTGCAATAGTAAGGGTGATATCACTTCATTAGAAGCTTTGACTGTTAATGAGAATAAAGCTGTTCAGCAAAAATTAAAAGAATTAGGATATTATTCTGGTTCTGTGGACGGAGTTTATGGGCAAGGAACTAGAAATGCAGTTATCGCTTTTCAAAAAGATAATGGGTTAACTGCTGATGGCATAGTGGGAGCAAAAACCGCAAAAGTTTTAGGTGTATCCTTGAATACTCAAGCAAATGCACAGTCTAGTAGCGATTTATACATACTTGCAAAAACTGTTTATGCAGAAGCAAGAGGAGAAGTTTATGAGGGACAAGTCGCAGTTGCCGCTGTTATTTTAAATAGAGTTAAAAGTCCTGATTTCCCAAATACTATTTCAGGGGTTGTCTATCAACCGTGGGCGTTTACTGCTGTGCATGACGGACAAATCAATTTAGAACCCGATTCAACTGCTTACAGTGCTGCCAAAGATGCTATGAACGGTTGGGATCCTACTTATGGTTGCGTTTATTATTACAATCCTGCAACGGCAACCAGTCAATGGATTTATACAAGAACCATTGTTGTTACCATTGGTAAACATGTTTTTGCAATATAGAATGTGGAGGTATAATTTATGAAAAATAAATTTGATGATGTTTTAACTGTAGATCAAAAAGTACATAAAAAAAATAAGTGTTATAAAAGAGCTTTGGTTATAGGCTTGTCTGTTGCCGTCGGCATATTGGGATTGACTACCGTTGGATTTGCTACAGCTTTTGGTGTTAGTCAAACAAAAGCAAGTGAGTATGGCGTTCAGCTTGAAAATGTATATCAAAAAAATTTATATGATTTAGTGGAAAGCATTAATAATACAGAAACTAAATTGAGTAAAATTTTGGCATCAAACTCTCCTAGTTTGCAAAAAAAATTGTTAGTTGAAGTTTCACAAAATTCACAACTTTCAGAAAGTTCGATAGCATCATTGCCTATATCACAGAACAATTTGGCAGATAGCGTGAAATTTATAAATCAGATGGGTGGATATACTCAAACCTTGGCAGATGAACTAGGAGAAGGGAAAAGTTTAACCAGTTCTGATTTAGCCACGCTTGAGCGACTTCACGAAAGTGTTGTAGAGATAAAAGATCAAATAAATAAATTTGTTAGAAAGGTACAGAAGAATTATTCAATTTTGGATCAAAGCTTGCAAATAAATGGAGATTACAATAATTTTACTGTTGAAATGTCTAAAATTGAAAATGCAGATGTTGATTATCCTGTTATGATATATGACGGCCCTTTTTCTGATTCAGAGACCGAGACAATAGTTAAAGGATTGAAAGGTGATTTGTTTAGTCAACAACAATGTCAAAAAGAGGTCGAAAAGTGTTTTAAAAATTACGCCGATATCACTTACTCTGGAGAAATTAACAGTCGTTTTGAAACGTATACATATAATTTAAAAAACACCGACAATCAAAAATTGTTCGTCCAAGTTTCAAAAATAGGTGGACATATTTTAACAGTTAGTGGGAGAGGAAGTGATGTTAAAGAGAATAATATTACAGAAAGTGAAGCAAAAAAAATAGCAATAGATTTTGCCATCGAAAATGGAATCGAAAATCCGCAAATTGTTTGGCAAGATAGCATACAAAACCAAATATACTTGAATATTGCTCCAACAGAAAACGGGATAGTTTTATATCCTGATTTAGTAAAAGTCAAAGTTGATATGGCAAGTGGCAATGTAGTTGGTTATGATGCAACAAATTATTTCTTAAACCATGTTACCAGAGTGCTTGAAAAACCAAAACATAGTATTTCTGAATTTAGAAATAAATTACCTAATGGTGTTTCTATAAGAAATGAAAGAATTGTGCTCGCTCCTTTAGATTATGGACGAGAATTAATATGTTTCGAATATGAATGTTTATATAAGGGTGCAACATATTATTTCTATCTGAATGCTGAAAATGGAAAAGAAGAAAATATTTTAAAAGTTATTCAAACCGATGATGGTAATAAATTAATGTAAAAAACGCTTAATTGCGTTTTTTTTAAGCAAAAAATATTTTTGAAAAAAATACGGGTATTGACATTTTACAAGATTCAAGTTATAATTAATTAGTATTAAGTTATATCCCGGAGGCTAAATGAAAAGGCTTTTAATGTATTTGGTTGTTGCTATTGTGCTGGTTTCTGCTGGTTTTTCAATTTATTATGTCGTTAGAAATAATGAAGAAATTTATAGTTTAATTGCTGACGACCAAATTTTTTATATTAATGTTGGGGAAACTTTAGAAATTCCTTTAAAACGAGATAATCCTTCTTCTTACACAGAGCTAACTTTAAATTCAGGATATGAAAGTTATCTACAAGTAGATTTAGACAATTGGACTTTGACGGGCATAAATGCAGGTATTTCAACTTTAACTTTTGTTTCTACTAATGAAAGATACAAAGGAGAAAAGTTTGAGATTCATTGTTATATTGGGAACGGATCAGTTTCTCATCCATATTACATTAGAGATGAAAAAGATTTATTTAATATAGGTAAAGGTTCATGGCAATTATCTAATTATTATGAATTGACTTCAGATATTTATATTACAAAAGATAATATGTTGCCAATTGGCGTTGAATATAACCAGAACGGAGATTTAGTTTTAACTGAGTTTAGTGGATCTCTTTCAGGGGGATATGACAGATATAAAATTATTAATGCAAACATAATTCAAGGTGATTTAAATTATCCTTTGGGTGGTTTTTTTGGTAAAATTGCTCCTAGTGGAAAAGTTGAAAATGTTGTATTTGAAAACATTACTGTAAATGGATATTTTAGTTATGCCGGGGTTATTGCTGGGGCTAACTATGGTCTTATTGGTATGTGTGAAGTTGTGAACTCTTCAGTGACAAATCTATATGAAAAAGGCTTTACCGGAGGAATCTGTGGGTTAAATGAAAGGTTAAATGGAAGTGATTATTTCGCACAAGTGAACATATGTTCTTCTAATGTAAATATTGATGCAAAATGGGTGGCAGGAGGAGCTGTCGGATATAACAAAGGTGGGGTTATATTTAACTGTTTAGTAAAAACAGATTCTCTACAGCTGAATACTTACGACGGAGTTGATTCGACTTATTCCTATTTTGGTGGGATTGCAGGCATATCAATATGTGGAGTTGATGGTCAAAATTATTACGATAGTTACGTTTCTAATTGCCTCGCTTATATAAATAATATCTCATTAAGCGATTCACATGTAGCAGGTATATTTGGCGCTTACTATGGCGTTAGTGGGGCATACCAATCTCAAGGTAATTATAATATGCTTTTCTATGTTGCTAGCTCAAATTTACCATTGTATTATATTTGTGACGATGAACAAATTATATCCGATAAAAATCCTAATTCTGCACAAAGCTATGGGAAGCAAATTTCTGTGGAAGAAGCATTGAAAAGAACCACATATATTTCCATACCTAATAATAGGTGGGATTTCGATCATGTGTGGGAAATAGAAGCAGATACGGCAATAAGAATTGGTTATAAGAGAATAGATGAAAATGAAATTACTTATCAATATTTTCCTTCAAACGGATCAACTTATGTTATAACAAATGCTGATGAGTTGAGCCAAGCTTTTGATTTAATGAGATCAAAGCCAACAAAAAATCTTGTTTTTGAAGTTACGGAAAGCATTGTTTTTGATGGGAATGATGGCATTTGGCAACCTATTGGAACAAAAGATCAGCCTTTTGCTGGACAATTCATTATGGACGATGATGTTACAATAACAATTAAAAACCTAACAATTCAAGATGAATATGCTGGAATTTTTGGATATATAGCAGGGGTTAATACATTAATAAAGAATTTTATTGTTACTGATGTGAAAATTGAAGGCACCGTTGCTGGTGTGATTGCCGGATTTAATAAAGACGCAACAATTGAAAATTGTCAAATATCTAATTTTGAAATTTATACAACAAAATATGCCGGCGGGATTGCAGGATATAATGGTGGAATAATAAAGGATTGTTTAATCAGTTCGAAGATTTCAACAGACGACAATGGTGAGATTATTGTTGATGATATAACTGGAGAACCTGTATATGAAAGTTCAGGATTCGGTGGATATATTGAACTGGCAGATGATTATTATGACACGGTTTATATAGGTGGTACTGTTGGGAAAAATATCGGCAGTGTTTCTAGCATAATTTCAAATAAAATTGATATGAAGATTCTGGGCTCTTATGGGACTGTTTGTATTGGTGGATTGTCAGGGCTAAATGAAGGGGATATAATTGATGCTGACGTTAGCAATATGACCATTTCTGCTTCCGACTATAAAGGGAAAGCTTATGCAGGAGGGCTTGTAGGACATCAATCTGCCGGTAAAATAGTTTCAAGTATGGTTAATGAAACCAACAATATTAAATTCTTTATAGATAATCAAAATGTGTTGGCTGGGGGTCTTGCCGGATTTATAGAAAAAAATTCTGCAATTCAATATTGCGCAGTTGGGACAATGACAATTTCTGCTTATTCTGTTGGAGGATTTGTTGGCGTTTGCAATGGGCAAATTATTCAAAGTTATGTATCAGATTCTTGCGAAATTTTAGGTAGATATGTTGGTGGTTTTACTTGTTCATTATCAGGGACGATAAATGATTGTATGACAGCTTGTAATATTAGTGGAAGTGAAATTGAAGCCGGAATGACAGTTTATTTAAGGAAAAATTCTTTAATTAATTATTGTTATATTGCTCCTAAATTTCGTGTCTCAACTGAGAATGAAGGATTGCTTGGTTCTTTGTTAAACAAAAAAACATATGCAGAAACTTATTCTGCCTTTAGAGCTAGACCTGATAATTTTGGTAAAATAATTAATACTGTAATTGTAGGTGATTTTAAAACAACCGATCTTTTAGGGTATACGATTTTTACTGATGATAAAATCAAGATTAACGAGCAAGAAGCTATCATTCAAACCTCTTTTCTTACATGGGCGATGGATGTAATTGCCACAAATCTAGAGTATGTGCAAGGTGGTGCCACAGCACTTGTTAATCTTGGTTTCAACGAAGGCATTTGGAATTTCACATTAAATGGAAATGGTGTCTTTGCTTTACCTATAAAGGCGGCAGAAGTGAAGAATTTCTTTGCATAATAGATAAAAAAACACATCAATTTGATGTGTTTTTTTATTATTCTTCAATTTTATTTTCTTTTTCGTAAGCTTCAAGTATTGTGTTTTTAAGTTCTTCTCTTGTTTCGGTATTGATTGGATGAACTATATCTTTATATTCTCCATCTGGTGTTTTCCTGCTAGGCATTGAAATGAACAACCCGTCTTTACCATTGATTATTTTTATATCATGCACAACAAGGCAATCATCAATGGTTATTGACGCAACGGCTTTTAATTTTGTGTCTTCTTTGCTTACAAGTCTTACTCTTACATCTGTTATTTTCAAATTACTATACCTTCCTTTTTAAGTCTCGCAATTATTTGCTGATATTATTTTATCAAAGTTTCTTAAAAAATCAAAACGATTTTACAAAGTGTCAAAAAAATGTTGGCATTCATAAATAATGCTGTGTTATATAAATTTAAAGATACAAAAATATTTTATAAAAAGTTTGGTAACGAAAAAGGTGTTATTAATATATTTTTGCATGGTTGGGGGCAGTCAGCTAATTCTTTTGATGAAATTATGAATCAGTTTGAAAATTTTAATAATTTTTTATTAGATTTGCCACCGTTTGGTAAAAGTGGGAAGATTAAAGATTGGGACATTTTTACATATGCTGATATGGTTATTTCTTTTTGCGAAAGAAAAAAGATAAAAAAGTGCAATTTAATTGGTCATTCTTTTGGTGGACGTATTGCTGTCCTTATCTCTTCATTAAAACCCAACCTTGTTAACAAGCTGGTGTTAGTCGATAGCGCAGGAATGAAACCACATAGAAAAATTAATTATTATTTCAAAATTTATTCTTATAAGTTAATGAAATTTTTTGGTTTGGGTCATTTAATATGTGGTTCTAGTGATTACTGTTTGCTTGAAGAAGACATGAAAAAAACTTTTGTTTCTATTGTTAATACTTATTTAGAAAATTATTGTTCAAATATAATAGCACCAACATTAATAATTTTTGGAGAAGATGATCAGGAAACGCCCATATATATGGCAATCAGATTTAATAAATTAATTAAAAATTCGAAACTTGTATTGTTGCCTCATGCTGGTCATTTTTCTTTTGTTGATAGACCTATCGCATTTTGTTGTGAAGTTAAATCATTTTTGGAGGAGAATAATTGATGAATATTTTTTTTGCAATCATGTTTATACTATTTTTTATTTTTATCTCTTATCCTTTTATAAAAAATTTTCAGTTATGTGGGTATAACATTAAATTTTATTTTAAACACATTTTTTCTTTTCCATATGAGTTTAAAGGAAAAAACAAATTAGCATGGACCAAAAGATTAACTAGGTTAGTGATTTTATATTTTATCTTAATTTCCATTATTACATTAATTTATTTTATTTTTTTGAGTTCTTTTTGGCTCATAGCTTTATTTGTTATAATTGAATTTTTATTTTTACAATTCATTTTACTTTTTTGTGCTTTATTATTGGAACCTTTCGAGTTTTTAATAAAAAAATATTATATTTTTAAAACTTGTAAAAAACTAAAAAATTTTAAAGGAGTAAAAATAGCCATAACAGGAAGTTTTGGTAAAACTTCAACAAAAAATTTTTTAGAAGAATTATTAAAATCTAAATATAAAGTTTGTTCGACACCTAAAAACTTTAACACACCAATGGGGCTTTGTAAAACTGTTTTAGACTTACTAAAGCCAGATGATGAAGTGTTAATTGTTGAAATGGGAGCAAGGAAAAGAGGGGATATCGCAGAACTTATGAAAATGGTCGATCCTGATATAGGGATAATCACGCATATAGGTGAGCAACATTTGGAAAGTTTTGGTAATTTGGATAACATAAAAAAAACTAAGTATGAAATGTGTGAGCATATGAACAAACAAGGAAAAATTATTTTTGATTGTTCAAGTGAAGATACTTTTGATTTATTTAAAAAATATTTTGGGAAAAAATACAGCGTAAACTTTAAAAATTCCTTTTGTTATGTCACTGATTTAAAATGTTCGCATAAAGGTTGTAATTTCAATCTGCATATTAATCATCAGCAGTTTAAGGCACAAACCAAAATCGTGGGTAAATATATGATATTTAATATTGCTTCTGCCTGTGCTGTGGCAAGTTTATTGGGGATAGAGGGCGACGATTTAATTAAAAGCATATTAAAAATTAAACCTGTTAAACACAGATTAGAATTAATTGAAAATGTCAATTTTATTATAATAGATGATTCGTATAATTCTAACCTTTATGGAGGAGAGCAAGCTTGTGAATGTTTGGATTTATTTAAAGGCAAAAAGATTGTTATAAGTCCTGGATTGGTGGAACAGGGAAATAAACAATATGAATTAAATTATCGTTTGGGAAAAATAATTGGGGAAAAATGCCATCAATTCATAATTATGAACGAGATTAATAAAAAAGCACTATATGAAGGAGCTATTGCTGGAGGTATGCAAAAAAATAATATTTTTTTTGCACAAACGAGGGAGGAGCAAGTTGCTTTAATTAAAAGACTTCAAGATAAAAATTGTGTAATATTATTTGAAAATGATTTGCCAGATATTTTTAAGTAGGAGGGATTATGGAAAAAATTTTAATTATATATGGTGGTAAAAGCGTAGAGCATGATATTTCAATAATAACTGCTTTACAAGTAATGAATTCAATAAAAAATGATTTTGAAATTTTACCTATTTATGTAAACCGTGATGGTCAATTTATGACTGCAGATAATTTGCTTGATATTAATATCTATTCAAATTTTTTAAGTTTAGCTAAAAATCCTAGAGCTGTTTTTTTATGTATGGGAGAAGGGAAAATAGCAATTAAAAGCAAAATTAAGTTTAAAAAAATCAAACCTTCATGTGCACTTGTGTGCATGCATGGAATTAACGGTGAAGATGGATCTGTTTCTGGGGCCTTGCAACTTGCGAGAATTCCTTATACATGCCCTTCAATTGAAAGTAGTGCTATATGTATGGATAAAATCGTCAGTAAAGTGTTGTTAAAAGAAGCAAAATTGCCTGTTACCGACTTTATTTATGGCGAAAATATAGATTTAAATCGATCAATAAAACAATTAAACTTTCCAATAATTGTTAAACCAGCAAGATGTGGAAGTAGTATTGGAATTAGTAAATGCAATAATTTAAAGGAATTGAAAGATGCTTGTGAGATTGCTAAATGTTATGACTCCAAAATTTTGTTGGAACATTTTATAGAAAACGGCAGAGAATTTAATTGCGCATGCTTAAATAAAAATGGCAAATACATAATTTCAAAAGTTAATGAAGTAAAAACCAAAAATTTTTATTCTTTTGATGAAAAATATATTGAAACAAGACCTACATCAACTTTTAAAATAGACAAGAATATTAGTAATGTTATTCAAGATCTAACGTTAAAAACATGCAAATTGCTTGAATGTGAAGGTGTGGTTAGAGTGGATTTTTTAATGGATGATGGACAGATATACATTAATGAGATAAACACAATCCCTGGTTCTCTTGCCTTTTATTTTTTTGGTGATATGAAAGGGTTAGTATGCGAGTTAATTGAAGAAGCTAAGAAGCGATTTGAAAATAGAGAAAAAAAAGTTTATGTTTTTGACTCTCAAGTGCTAAACATTTTTGCTAATTCTAATTTGAATAAATATTCTAAAAAATGAATAAATATAATATTCATTTTTAGTATATTTTTGTTGAAAAACTGTTTTTTTTAGCTTTTGATAACTTTTTGGATTTTAATTTAATAAAATATAAATATAAGGAGATCATATGAAATTTAAATATTTAATTGATCCTTTAATGAATATTAATTTATCAGAAGATTTATTAAATTATGATGTTAAAAATATAGCTATAGATCCTAAAAAAGTTCAAAAAGGAGATGTTTTTTTACTTTTAAAAGAGGGGGAAGATGCTGATAAAAAAATAAAAGAAGCATTATCTTCTGGGGCTAAATTTGCTTTGGCTAAATATCATTATGGTTTGCATAACTGTTTTACAATTAATGACCCTCGAAGATGTTTCGCTGTTTTTGAAAAAAGATTGCACAATTGTGCATGCGATAAAATGAAAATTATTGGGGTAACCGGAACTAATGGAAAGACAACAACAACGAATTTAATTTATGATATTTTAAAAGGCTCGGGCAAAAAAGTGGGTATAATTGGTACTCTAGGCGCTAAAGTGGACGGAGACTTTGAAGATACCGGATTTACTACTCCAGATCCTGATAAATTGCATGAAATTTTTCAAAAAATGCAAAATAAAAATGTTGAGTATGTGGTTATGGAAGTTTCAGCTCATGCTCTCGCTCTTAAAAAAATGGAAGGTATTAAATTTGATATTGCTGTTTTGACAAATATAACCCAGGACCATTTAGATTTTTTTGAAAGTATGGATAACTACGAAAAAACAAAGTTTAAACTTTTTCATAAGTCTTTTGCAGATAAAGGTGTGGTATGTTCAGATGGCGTGAATATTTTTAAATTTTCTAAATTTTGCAATATTCCTTTCATTACTTATGGCATTAATTCACCAAGTGATGTTTTCGCTATTGATATAAAAAAAGATTTAGTAGGGACTCAATTTATTTGTAATTGTAATGATGAAATACTAAGGGTTGATACTCCTTTAGCAGGCGAATTTAATGTTCAAAATTCATTGGCAGCAATTACCGTTGCCAATATGTTGGGTGTAGATTTCAATATTATAAAAAGGGAATTGAAATATGCTCCTGAAGTTGAAGGGAGATTTAATGTTATAGCAAAAGATAATAAAAAAATTGTTATTGATTTTGCACACACACCAGATGGATTAGAAAAAATCATTAAAAATGTAAGGGATCTTACTCCTGGAAAGGTTATTACTGTTTTTGGTTGTGGAGGGAATAGAGATAAAAGCAAAAGGCCTATAATGGGCAAAATAGCTTCTTCTTTGTCTGATCAGGTTTATTTAACCAGCGACAATCCAAGATTTGAAGACCCGTTGGCAATAATTAACGATATAAAAAATGGCATAATTGATAAAAATTATGTTATAGAACCAAATCGTCCAGATGCTATTCGTTTAGCTTTAAAAAATGCTAGCGAAAACGATACTGTTATCATAGCTGGTAAAGGTGCCGAAAAATATCAAGAGATTGCTGGAATTAAGCACCCTTATGATGATTATTCAATTGTGTATGATTTTTTTAGAAGCAATATGCAAATTATAAAAGGAGATAAAAATATTGAGCATAAACGTTAAAATTTTACTTGTGTTTTGCATAAGTCTAATAGTTGGGCTTATTATTTCTCCTGTAATAATTAATTTGTTAAAAAAATTAAAAGCCCAACAGACAATTCTTCATTATGTCGAAAAACATTCAACCAAATCAGGTACCCCTACAATGGGTGGTGTTATTTTTATTTTGTCTAGTATTCTTACTTGTGCATTTTTCTTGTGGTATGATTCTGTATATGCGTGGTTAGCTTTAGCGGTAATGTTTGCATTTGGGGTTCTTGGTTTTCTTGATGATTTTATTAAAATCCATTTCCACCAAAATGAAGGATTAAAACCATATCAAAAAATTATTGGACAAACTGCTATTGCATTTATTGTTTCACTTTTTATTTATTTTAGAGTTGGTTCAAACCTCGATTTTTTTGGTTGGACATTTGATATAAGCTGGGGGATCATACCATTTTCAGTTTTTGTTTTTTTGGCGGTTGTTAATTCTGTTAATTTGACTGATGGATTAGATGGACTTGCAGGTGGAGTTAGCTTAAGTTACCTATTGTTTTTTGGGCTTATTGTAATGTTGATAGGTAATGCTGAAATGGACATGCTTGCTTTATCTTGTTTTGCATTATGTGGTGGGATATTTGCTTTCTTAGCATCAAACACATTTCCCGCAAAAATTTTTATGGGAGATACAGGTTCCTTAGCAATTGGAGGTTATATTGCTTGTTTAGCGTTATTTTCTAATAAAGCTTTATTAATCCCAATAATGGGGATTATGTTTGTTTTATCTTCTCTTAGTGATATTATTCAAGTTTTACATTTTAAAAGAACAAGAAAAAGAGTTTTTTTGATGGCTCCACTCCATCACCATTTTGAACAAAAGGGGGTGCATGAAAATCGTATTGTCACAATATATATATTAGTGACAAGCCTTTTATCTGCGGTTTGTCTTTGCTTAGATATCGCATTTTAAAGGGGGAACATGAAAAAATTAAAAGGAAAAAAAATCCTTGTTTATGGGTTAGGCAGGAGTGGGCAAGCTGCCTGCAAACTTCTTCATACTTTTGGTGCTTGTGTTAGTGTGTATGATGAAGATAAAAAATTTCGCTCACTTTTTTGTTTTGTCGATGAGCCTTTAATGCATAACTTTGATTTGGTGGTTGTCAGTCCTGGGGTTAAAGTTATAGGCAATTCTTTGATTTCGGGTTTTAAATCCAAAAAAATTCCAATTATCAGTGAGATAGATTTGGGAAGTATTTTTTGTCTAGGAAAATTAATTGCTATTACAGGGACTAATGGTAAAACCACCACTTGTTCTTTGCTTGGTAAAATTTTTGATCAAGCCGGAAAGAAAAATTTTGTTTGTGGTAATATTGGTTTGCCTATTTCCTCGATTGCTCTTAATACTGATAAGAAAACTGTGGTTATTTGCGAAACTTCCAATTTTCAACTTGAGTTAAGCAGTCTTTTTAATCCTAATATAGCCTGTATTTTAAATATCGAAGAAGACCATTTGGATAGACATGAAAGTTATGAAGAATACAAAAGAGTAAAATCCAAAATATTCGCTAATTTTAAAAGATCCTCACAAGCCGTTGTAAATCTTGATGATCCAGAAACTATAAATTTAAATTTACCTAAACGAACAAACTATTTTTCTTTTAGTCCTTTAAAAAAAGGTATTTGTATAAAAAATGGTTGCATTTATAATCAAAAAATTCGCATTATATCTTTAGATGAAATTCCTTTATTAGGTAATAAAAACATTAGTAACGTTATGGCTGCTGTAAGTATAGCATGTCTATGTAAAATTAAACCTAAATATATCAGAAACGCAATTATGAGTTTTACGCCACCTCCTCATAGATTACAATTTGTAAATTTAATAAATGGTGTAAGATACGTGAACGATTCCAAATCCACAAATATAGCATGTGTGAAAATGGCGATAGAAAGTTTAAATGAAAAAAATTTAATCTTATTGCTGGGTGGTCAAAATAAAGATTTAAATTTTGACGAATTATTTAATTTAAGTTTCCCAATAAAAAAATGTTTATGTTTTGGTGAAGCAGGAAAGGAAATTTATAAATCTGCTTTGAAATTTAATTATGAAGCATATTATTTTGAAACTATGAAAGAAGCTGTTGTTTTTGCCAAAGAGATTGCACAAACTGGTGATACAGTTTTACTTTCTCCAGGTTGTACCAGCTTTGATGAATTTTCTTCATATGCAGTTAGAGGTCAAATTTTCATGGAGATTGTAAACCAATGAAAAGCAGAAGATATTATTTTTTAATCATTGGCCTTGTTTTAGGTTTGGTTATTTTCGGGGCCATAATGGTTTATTCTGCAAGTTATTATTCTGCAGAGTATCATTATGGTAACAAATATTTTTTCTTAATAAAACAAATTTTTGGCATAGTCATCGGCACAGTATTATTGATTGGGTTATCTTTTTATGATTATCATAGGTTAAAAAAAATTAAATGGATTTTTGTCATTGTTTCTTTAATTTTGTTGGTTTTAGTTTTTATACCTGGCGTTGGAACTGAAAGTTATGGTGCTAAAAGATGGCTTTCTCTATTCGGTTTTTCAATTCAACCTTCCGAGATTGCTAAATTTGCGTTGGTTATTTTTTGCGCAGCTTATTTAAGTGAAAACCATGAAAAAATTAAGTCTTTTAAAACATTACTTCCGATTTTATTTGTGGCTGGTTTATTTTGTTTGTTAGTAATTTTGGAGCCTTCAATGTCGGTAACTATGTGTTTGGCTTTCATAACTCTTTTTATGTTAATTGCTGGTGGCATTAGTAAAAAGCATACCATCTTATTTTCAATACCAGCCGCAGCGACCGTGCCACTTTTGATTGTTTTGGAACCTTACAGACTAAAAAGATTATTTGCATTTATTAATCCGTGGGCTTCTCCCCAAGGCGAGGGATTCCAATTAATTCAATCATTGTATTCTTTAGGCAGTGGAGGTTGGTTTGGGGTCGGACTTTTTAATTCAAGACAAAAATATTTGTTTTTACCTTTTGCCGAATCCGATTTTATTTTTTCAATTATTGGTGAAGAAATTGGGTTGATTGGATGTCTATTGTTAATATTGGTTTTTATTTTTTTAATTATTCTGTTAATGAAAATCGCTTTAAATTCTGCAGATAGGTTCGGCGCACTTCTTTCAAGTGGCATAGCTTTTATAATTGCAATTCAAACTATCTTAAACATCGCAGTTGTTACAGGTTCAATTCCACCGACTGGTCTTCCACTTCCATTCATTTCAAGTGGTGGGACTTCGGTTATGATGTTTATGGCAGGGATTGGGGTGTGCTTGAATGTTGCAAGACAGAGTAAGAATGTGAAAACATTTGCTTGATATTCTTTTTAATAAATGTTAATATATTCCAATGGAAGAAATTGAAATTAGATTCACAATTAAGAAAGATTTAGAGGAATTGCCATGGCTATATAGGCAATACTATTGTGGCGACACAAAAGTAGAAACAAATTATCATAATATGCTTAAGGAATACAATAAGCTTATTAAAAATCAAGATTATAAGTTTGTTTCTGCTGTTTACCATGATACATTAATTGGTTTTTGTTCAATAGTTGTAAATCATGATATTGTCGAAAAGCAAAAACCTATAATTATGTTGTGGAATTTACGAATACATCCAGAATTTAGGAAACAAGGTGTAGGGAAAAAAATTATTTCTTTTATAGAAGATTTTGGCAAATCGATAAATGCTGATCTAGTTTTTTTAACTTGTGATTTAGAAAATATTGGCGCTCAATCTTTTTATAAAAGAATAGGGTATAAAAAAGATTACACATTTTATAAATTTTTATAAATTACCATTTTTTAACATTTGTTTGAAGCAAAAATTGGTTTACAAAACTAAAGATAAAATTATCATTGAAGGAAATTAATTTTTATTAACTTTACGACGAGAGATTTGATAGCAGATTATAAATTTTTCAATAGTCAAACAATATAATATATATTTTTATAAGCATTTATAAAAAAGATTATTAAGTGCTATTTTTTGAGCACACTAACTCGGATTAACAGGTTCAATTCCGCCGACTGGCTTACCACTTCCATTCATTTCAAGTGGTGGGACTTCTGTTATGATGTTTATGGCAGGGATTGGGGTGTGCTTGAATGTTGCGAGACAAAGCAAGGGGGGAAGCAGAAATTACTAAATTTTTTCTTCTTATTATTTGGGACGCTTATACTAATTAATTGTTTTATAAAATTAAAATTTCTAATTAATGAGTTTTATTTTAAGTTTTTTATAAATTTATTTATTTCTATTGACTTTTTTTAATATTTTTAGTATTACATTCTTAGTTAGGTGGATGCGATTATTTTTTAATCAAATTAAAGATTACGTAAGGAGAAAAATATGAAACCGATTATTGGAATTGTTGCAAAGCACAATTTAATAGACACGATAAGACCCAAAATTGAAATTAGTGATGAAATTAAAAATGCGATATTTTATAATGGGGGAATAGCTATTGGAATAATCCCAAGCTCTCAATCGATTTCTTTAGTTAATCGAGAAAATGAGTTTGAAACATATAAAAGTTTAGACAAGATTTTTACTAAAACCGAAAAAGATAATTTAATTGCACAAATTAAATTATGTGATGGAATAGTTTTGTTCGGGGGAAAAAACAGTGATGATTATGAAATATGGATATCAAAATACTGTTATGAAAATGATATTCCTATAATAGGTATTTGTGCTGGTCATAGTAATATTGTAAGAAGTGTCGGGGGAAGGACAAGAAAAGTTTTAAACATAGAATTGCATAATCAACCCGAAATTGATTATGTGCATGATATAAATATTGATAAAAGTTCTAAATTTTTTAATTTTGTGCGAGTTTCGAATATGAAAGTAAATTCAAGACATAAAAATACAATATCCGATCCTGCAAAATTAAAAGTTTCAGCTTATGATGAATTTGGCAATATAGAAGTTACAGAAGATGCCACGAAAAAATGTTTTCTTGGTATGAGATTTCATCCAGAATCCCTATATAAATTTGATGAATTTCATAACAACATATTTAAAGAATTTATTAAAATATGTATGTTAAATAAAAGTAAATAAAAAGTTATTTAAAATCGAAGTGTTAATTTAATTACGATGAAAGATAAGTGAAGGATCAAGATTAATAGTTTTACTTAAGATAATAAATATAAAATAAAGATTTTTTACATTTTGATAAGTTTTAATTAAATAAGGATTAATTAAATAAAATTTTCAATTAATTTTTATTAATGTTATTTTAAAATATTGATTGATATGTAAAAAAATTAAACATTATGATAAATTATTATAAGTCACTAATATGTTTTTTACTTCTTCTATAATAAATCTGAAATTGTAAAAAATCGATTTGTATCGATTTTTTTAATTTTGTATTGAATTTTAGTTTTATATAATGTATAATTAACTATATTAATGAGGGAGTTATGAGGAATATTACAGAGCAAGAAGTTTTAGAGAGAATTAAAAATGACCAAAATTTTTGTTTAAAAAATCTTCCATATCAATGGAGAGATAATAAAAATATTTGCGTTGAGGCATGTAAACAGAATTATTTGAATTATAATTATATTTCAGACCGTTTAAAAAGGGATAGGGAATTTATTAAGCAACTTATTTTGTTAAATTATAAAGTATTTCAATTGAATAAAGACTTCCAAAACGATGAAGAAATTGTAAAATTAGCTCTAGAAAAGAATGGCTATGCTATCAATTTTGTTAATGAAAGTTTATGTCATAAAGAAGAAATTATTTTATTAGCAATAAAAACTTATCCTGCGGCTTTTGAATTAGTTAAAAAAGAAGCTATTAAAAATAGGGATTTTCTATTAAAAGC
The DNA here is from genome assembly GCA_944349895.1 of uncultured Clostridia bacterium. Lineage (GTDB taxonomy): Bacteria > Bacillota > Clostridia > Christensenellales > UBA1242 > Caccovivens. Next base: position 30,298 of record CALVNQ010000002.1, read on the forward strand.
TGTTAGAGTTAATGGAAAAATTATTCAATATGTTCCGGAATTAATTGATAAAGAAATCGCATTAACGGCTGTTCAACAAAATGTTGCATCTTTTACATATTTGCCTGATGATTTTAGAAAAGACAAAGATGTTATTTTAATGGGTGTTGAAAGCAATAAAAAATTTTATTATTATATCAATATTACAGAGGAAATTTGGGGGAGTGAAAAGTTAGCTCTCCGAATTATAGAACAAGCACCCGAAGTATATTTTATTGCACCTGATTATGCGCAAAATAATCCAGTTGTACAAGCATTGTTTACAAAATTATACAAAAAGGGGAGTGCTTTTAATCCTTCCGAGAGCCAGGAAGAGAGTTCAGAAATTAATCAGAATGACAATAGTGTGTTTTTTGTTGATAAGGATAACAACGGGGAAAGCACGGTTAAAAATAGAGCAGAAATGACATTAGTAAGTTCTAAATAGGTTGTAAAAAATTGAGATTGTTCTCAATTTTTTTTTGCATTTTTCATATTTTTTTATGTTTGCAAATATATTAATTTCACATCAAGGTTTTGATATTCATAAAATATATTATATTTCGAGGGTGTTGTTATGAATAAAATGTTAATCCAAGGTGGGAATAAGCTCTTTGGAGAGCTAAACATTTCTGCTTCTAAAAATGCCTATTTACCCATTTTAGCTGCAACGGTTTTGTGTGAGGATAAACTTGTTTTACATAATTATCCTTTCTTTACCGATGCAGATAATATGTGCAAAATTTTAACTTCTTTAGGCGCAAATATCGAAAATAGAGACAGCGATTTGATTGTGGACTCATCTTCTTTATTTTCATGGGGAATTGAAAGTGAACTCGCTAGTCAAGTGAGATCCTCTATATTTATGTTAGGAGCTCTTTTAGGGAGATTTAAAAAAGCTAGAGTGGCTTATCCTGGTGGCTGTGAAATTGGAGCAAGACCGATTGATATACATCTTGCTGGCTTTCGCAAATTAGGAGTTAAAGTTGAAGAAAAACATGGATATATTTACTGTGATGCAGGGAATATGCATTCTGCTGTGATTTTACTTGACTTCCCAAGTGTTGGCGCTACAGAAAGTCTCATGATGGCTAGTGTTTTAACTCCAGGAGAAACTAAAATTTTGAATCCCGCGAAAGAACCCGAAGTTGTTGATTTGCAAAATTTTCTTAATAAAATGGGGGCTAAGGTTAGAGGAGCAGGCACAAATGAAATAACCATTACAGGAGTTAAAAAGCTCCATGGTTGCGAGTTTGCCCCTATTAAAGATAGAATTATTGCTGGCACTTATATGATAGCAACTGCTATGTGCGGAGGAGATGTCTTGCTTAAAGGTGTCAAACCTGATCATTTAAGAGCGATTATAGATAAATTAGATCAAACTGCTTGCAAAATTAGCATCGAAAGTGATAATATTAGAGTGACAAGTGATGGAAAACCAAATGCTCTTGGGAAAATTGAAACATCGGTTTATCCTGGATTACCAACAGATCTGCAAGCTCAAATTATGGCCTTATGTTGTGTTAGTAATGGGAGTACAATGATCGTTGAAAATGTTTTTGAATCAAGATTTAAACATGTCCCGGAACTTGTGAAGATGGGCGCAGATGTTCATGTAAAAGATAGAGTAGCTTTTGTTAGAGGGGTTAAAAAACTTTATGGTGCTTCTGTGTCGGGTATGGAGTTAAGGGGTACGGCCTCATTAATTTTGGCGGGACTCGTGGCAGAGGGGACCACAATAGTCAACAATATTAAACACGTCGATCGAGGTTATTATCATATTGAAGATGATCTTGCCACTTTAGGGGCGAATATAAAAAGGATTTAAAAGTGAAAAAAGGTTGGATTATTGCTCTAAGTGTTTTATTAATTGTCGCAATTACAATTGTGACCTTGTCTTTTACCTTGTTCACTGTTCAAGAAGTTTCTATAAATTATAGGACAAGCACTGATTATAGTTATGATGATAAAAAAATTATAGAAAGTTCCCAAATTCCTTATGGTAACAACATCTTTTTTTTAAATAAAAGTCAATTAACATCCAATATCGAACAAGCTTATCCTTATTTAGAAGTTATTAATATTGAAACTAAATTTCCTTCTTCTTTAATAATCCATGTTAAAGAAAGACAAAGTGTTTATGCAGTAAAAAATGGAGAAAACTTTTTATTGTTAGATTCGCAATTGAAAGTTTTGGATAAATTAGACACTTTTGAGTCTGATAGGACGAATGCTATTTATTTGCCTATAGAAGTTCAAGCAGATGTCGGAGATTTCATAAACTTGAATTTACTTTCAAATTTTTATGATGCTTTTCTGCTCAACAATAAATCGAGAGAAGATGCCTTATCTTTATTTAAACAAATAGAAATTTTTGATGAAAAAAATCAAATATTTAATACTGTCGAAGATGGCTTAAAATTAACACTATTTTCAGGTCGAGAAGTATTTATACATAATGCTAATTATGGTTTAGCATATAAAATAGCTAAATTTTTTGCAGTCGAAAAAGCTTTGCCTGAGTTGTCTGATCAATTATCTGACGAAGTAATACAAAACAGTGAAATACACATAAATAATTTTTTGGGACCCAACTATACTGATAAGGACAGTTATTTTTATTTAATATACAATGGTGAAAAAGTGAGCATATGAATATGTATACATTTTTTTAAATATTTATAAAAAAATTATTGACAAATTTTGTTGAAAAAGGTAAAATATAACAAAGGATGGATAATTTAGTGAAAGAAAAAGTCTGTTTGGAAATAGGTTCATCAAAACTCAGAGCAATTGTAGCTAAAGAAGGAGTTAACAACACTTTGTTTGTTAAAGAGCTCGCTTGTCGTGACTATGATGGATATTTTCAAGGAGAGTTTATAGATTTTTCACATTTAGGCCCAAATTTATATGATTTGTTTAATTCAATAGATTTTAAAAAGAAAAAATACAACAAAAAGTTGTTTATTGCCTTACCTGCTGAAATGACAAAAGTTATCAATGTGGTTGTTGGAATCGACGTTGAGGGTATTAAAAAAATAACAAAAAATGATCTTGAAGGACTTAAACTGCAAGCTATTCAAAAAATTAAAAATGACGAAAATGAAATTATCAGTGTTTCTGCTTTAAGTTATAAGGTTGATGAAGTGCAAGTAGAGAATCCTATTGGTCAAAAAGGTAGAAATCTTAGTGGAGAATTTTCTATTATTCTTTGTGATAAAAATTTAATTGAAAAATTTAATACTATTTTTTCTGATATTGGTTTTTCAAATGTTGAGTATGTTAGTGAGGCTTTATGCCAAGCATTATTTATTGTACCCGTTGAAGAAAGAAAAGAAGGTGCAATTTTAATTGATGTTGGGCATCTTTCAACAAGCATATCCTACATTAAAAATCAGGGGCTTTTGTCTTTAACTTCATTTTCAATTGGTGGAGGACATGTTACAAGCGACTTAAGTGAGGCATTTGAACTTGCTTATGAAGATGCAGACAGGTTGAAGAAAATGGTGGTTCTTTCGGTCGAGCCTGATGCTTTAGATTATTATGACCTCCCGTCAATTCAAGGGAAAATCGAGAGGATCCCACAAGGATATGCTAATGAAGTTGTATCTTATAGATTAGAAACAATAGCTTCTGCTATTAATCAGTGTTTATTAATGCAAAACATAAGTTTAATTAATTATTTGCCTGTGTATTTGTGTGGAGCTGGAGCATCAAAAATAAAAGGTGGAAAAGATTTTATTGCAAAATGTTTGGGTAGAAATATCATTTTAGGTATAACACCTTTACCAGGTAAGGATAAACCAGAAGATTCTGTTATATATTCAATTGCAAATTATGCTATCAAAAATTGCGAATAATAATACAATTTGCTTGCAAATTTAAATAGATTTGATTATAATTTGTATAAATTAAGGAGACAAAAATGGAAAACAATACTTCTTTTGCTAAAATTAAAGTCGTTGGTGTCGGTGGTGGTGGCAATAATGCCGTCAACAGAATGATCGAAGCTGGAGTTGACTCAGCAGAATTTGTTGCAGTTAACACCGATAAACAAGCTTTGGTTGTTAGTAAAGCCCCAGTTAGACTTCAAATCGGAGAAAGATTGACAGGTGGGCTCGGTGCAGGTGGTATACCTGAAATTGGACAAAAATCAGCAGAAGAATCAAAAGCTTCTATTACAGAAATGTTAGAAGGAGCACATCTAGTTTTCATAACTGCGGGCATGGGAGGTGGAACAGGTACTGGAGCAGCACCTATTGTTGCGCAAATTGCCAAGGAAATGGGTATATTGACTATTGCAGTTGTCACAAAACCTTTCGCTTTTGAAAGTAGAATTAGAGCAGAGAATGCCGAAAAAGGTATTAATGAATTAAAAAAATACGTTGATACAATGGTTATAATTCCTAATGAAAGACTTTTCCAAATTGTTCCTAAAAAGACACCTATTTTAGAGGCATTTAGATATGCAGATGATGTTCTTCGTCAAGGCATACAAGGAATTTCAGATTTGATTGTTAAACCAGGGCTTATTAATTTGGATTTTGCTGATGTTAAAACTATCATGCAAAATAAAGGGTTAGCTCATATGGGTATCGGGCATGGTAAAGGAGAGAATAAAGCTTTAGAAGCTGTTAAACAGGCTGTCGCAAGTCCTCTTATCGAAACCACCATCGAAGGAGCAAAAGGATTGCTTCTTAATGTTAAAGGTGGAGTTGATCTTACTCAGGAAGATGTTAGTGAGGTTGCAACGCTTGTTCAAGAAGTTATTGATCCTAGTTGTACTGTTATATTTGGTAATAGTATTGATGAAAACATGCATGATGAGCTTGAAGTTACTATAATTGCCACTGGTTTCCCTACTGCTGAAGAAAAAGAAAAATCAATTGAAGCTGAAGAAGCTAGAGAATTTAATCCTGACTTTGCAGGTAAGGAAGAACTGAAAGGTTTATCCTCATTAAAGAATCCTCCTAAAGAAGATGAAAGACCAGAAGTTTCTGTTAAAAAGGACGAGAGCTCAAGTTCTTCAAGGGTTGATGTTGATGCTTCGATACCTGCTTGGTTAAAACAACTTAGAAGTAAAAAGAAATAATATTTGATTTCTCCTCAGTTTTACTGAGGTTTTTTTATGCTTCAAAATTGTTTAAATTTTTATGTATTTCGATAAAATTTTATTCTTTGTTTTTCTATACACAGTTATAAAATTTGTATTAGAGGAAAAAAGATGCAAATCATTATCGAATATGTTTTAATTGAAAATTTAATAATTAATTATTTTATTTTGACTTTGTCAGCACAACTTTTTAAAATTAAAGCAAAGTTTTGGTTTGTTAGTGCTTTATTTGGTAGTATTATGGCTTTATTTTATCCTTTATTCTCTTTTTCATTGCTTATCAGAATTTTCTCAACCATTTTAGTTTCAATTGTCATGGTTTGTATTAGTTTTCCAATCAAAAGCTTTAAAGATTTTTTATTTTATGGTTTCGGTTTTGTTTTTTTGACTTTTGTATTTGGCGGGGCTTGTTTTATGTTTGTTTCTTGGTTCGGAGATCTAAGCACTTTTATCATAACTCTAATTGTTTTTGTTCTATTCCTTTGTACTAAATTATTCTTACGTAGACTTTCAAAAAAAAGAGCTTTACAATCCTTTACTTGTTCTGTTCAAATTCAATCTGGGGGAAGGGTGGTAGAGGAAATTGGATATTTAGATAGTGCTAATGTTTTATATGACCCTGTTACTTCTGCTCCCATAGTTTTAATATCAAAAAAGACTTTTTCTAAGCTTGTTGGGGAAGATTATATTTATTATCTATTAAAAAAAGATAAAATTAAAAAATTACCATATGGACATTTTGTTAATGTGGGTTCTGCTGTTTCTAAAGGAGAAATGCTAGTTTTCATGGCTGATAAATTAATTATTTCTGAAAAAGGTAAAGCTAAAAGTTTTGACCATACTTTGCTTGGGCTTTGTCTTTCAGATTTTTCTAAGACACTTAATAATTCGGGTGTTTTATTGCATAGCGAACTAGCTTTATAAGGAGGGAATTATTGAAAAAAATTATTTTTTATTTTAAACTATTTTTTTGGAAGTTTTTTTCTAAAAAAAATCTACTGAATGCAAACGGTATTGTTTGTTATATTTGTGGTAATGAAGCATTACCATTGCCATTGGATCCTGAAGAAGAAAAAATGCTCGTTGAACAAGCCGAAAAGGGAAGTGATTTTGCAAAAGAAAAATTGATAGAACATAATTTAAGACTAGTTGTTTATATTGCAAAAAAATTTGAAAATACCGGGATCGATTTTGAAGATCTTATTTCTATAGGGTCTGTCGGGCTTATTAAAGCAGTTAAGACTTTCAGGGGAGATAAAAATATTAAACTCGCTACTTATGCCTCTCGTTGTATTGAAAATGAGTTATTGATGCAATTAAGAAAGCTTTCCAGAATAAAAGGCGAGGTCAGTTTAGATAAACCTTTATGTGAAGATGGCGATGGTAATGAACTTGTTCTGGCTGATATTATGGCCAGCGAAAGCGATATCGTTACTGCAAACCTTGATCATTCTGCTGAAAAAGATGCGATTTGGCAAATTATTAACAGACTTGAAAAGCGAGAACAAGAAATTATGATTTTAAGATTTGGACTCGAAGGCCAAGATGAGCTTACTCAAAAAGAAGTGGCTGACAAACTTGGTATTAGCCAAAGTTATATTTCTCGAATTGAAAAAAAAATCTTAGTTAAGATGAAAAAAGATCTTTCAAAAATTTTATAAAAAACACTTCTTTTGTAGTTTTAACAGTTTTTTTGTCGCATTTTTCTCATATTGAATAATTTCCTCTATTTTCGGGGAAATTATTAGTCTATGGAGGCGACTATGTCTAACAAAGTTGTTATCGCAGGGGTTAATACTTCTAAATTACCTAAACTTTCCAATGATGATATTATGGCATTAATGAAAAAGGTTAAATCGGGGGATGAACTTTCAAGAGAGGCTTTTGTTGTGGCCAATTTAAGATTGGTTTTAAGTGTTGTTCAAAGATTTATTGGAAAATCTGATAAGGCTGATGACATGTTTCAGGTGGGTTGTGTCGGATTGATGAAAGCAATTGATAATTTTGATGAAAGTTTAAATGTAAGATTTTCAACTTATGCCGTACCTATGATTATTGGTGAAATTAGACGTTTTTTAAGAGATAATAATTCAGTTAGAGTTTCTAGATCATTAAGAGATATTGCTTATAAATCTTTACAAGCGAAAGAAGAACTTTCTAAAAATTCTTTTAATGAGCCTACTATTGATGAAATTTCAAAGTATTTAAATATACCAGCGAAAACAATAACGTTTGCTTTAGATGCAATTAGTGACACCGTTTCTTTGTCAGATCCTATTTATTCTGATGGAAGTGATACTATTGAATTGCAGGATCAAATATCAGATTTAAAAGATAGTGATGATAGCCTTTATGAAAAAATTGCAATAAAAGATGCTATTAAAAAACTTTCTCCGAGAGAAAGAGAAATTTTGCTTTTGCGCTACTATGTGGGGAAAACTCAGATGGAAGTCAGTCAGGAAGTTGGGATAAGTCAAGCTCAAGTTTCTCGTTTAGAAAAAAATGCATTAAAATCTATAAAAGAAAAAATCGAATAATTTCCTTTTTTGTCATTTAAATTACTTTTGCTTCATATATCTACATCAATGGAAAGTTCATTTTTAGAATTAAGGTGTAAAGAAGTTGTTAACGTGATTGATGGCAGAAGACTTGGACATATTATCGATGTGGTGTTCAATTTATCTTCAGCATGTGTTAGTGGCATTGTTGTGCCTGGTGAAAAGTCGTTCTGGAATGTTTTTAAAAGTGGAGCAGAGTTTTTTATTCCTTTTAATCAAATCGTAAAAATAGGAGAAGACACAATTCTAGTGCAAATATTTGGTGGCCAGCCTAATCAGAATCCTTATATTTTAGGGGATAAGAAATAAGACAATTTAATAAATTGAATTTTGGCTTAATAAATTTTAGTTTTATCAAAAAAAGAACTCTATAAAAATGTAGAGTTCCTTTTTTGTTAATTTCTAAGTAGTTGTCTTTTATTATAATTATAATTCTTGCAACAACTTTTTAAAGCTTTCTATATCTTTAAATTGTTTATATACCGATGCAAAACGAACGTAGGCAACCTCATCGATATTTTTTAGCTCTTCCATTACCATTTCTCCTATTTTTGAAGAAGCTACTTCTTGTGAAAAATTATTTTGTAAATTTTTCTCTATATTAGAGGCCACCTCTTCTATTTGATTTATTGTTACAGGACGCTTTTCACAAGCTTTTATCATGCCGTTTTTTATTTTGTTTATATCAAAAGCTTGTCTGCTTCCGTCATTTTTTACAACTAAAATTGGTGTCATTTCTATTGTTTCATATGTTGTGAATCTTTTGCCACAACCCAAACATTCTCTTCTTCTTCTTATTGAATTGGTTTCGTCAGTGCTTCTTGAATCTAAAACCTTGCTTTCTTCACAACCACAATACATACATTTCATTTTGTATCACCTCAAGTTTATTCTACCATATATTGATTCAAAAACCAAACAAATTTTCTGTTTTTAAGTGTTAAATTCTAAAGACTTTTAATAAAATAAATTATGTTTTCCTTATCATCTGCGAAAAAAAATAAAAGTTATTGTATTGTCGGTTATGATAAAAATTTATCAATTAAAATTTTAAGAAGACTTTGTGATTTAGGTTTAACGATTGGACAAACGGTTATCGTCACAAATTATTCTTTATTAAAAAAAGCCATGTTGATTGAAATAAGAGGCTATTTGCTTTCTTTGAAAATAGATATTGCTAAAAGGATCATTGTAAAATGAAAAAAATATTTCATGGAAAAAAAGTGAATTCAAATTTAATTTGTGGCAAGCCTATGAAACAAATCCTGCTTGTCGGGAATCCTAATACTGGGAAAACAACATTATTTAATTCTCTCACAAAATCTAATGAGCATGTCGGCAACTGGCATGGTGTCACTGTTGAAGAAAAAGGGAAAGAATTTGATTGTAATGGACAAAAGCTTATGCTGGTTGATTTGCCAGGCATATATTCTTTATCGTCTTTAAGTTATGAAGAACAAGTGGCTATTGATTATATCAGAGCACACCCAAAAACTAAAATTGTAAACATTTGTGATTTAAATAATATTCAAAGAAATTTATCGCTGACATTAGGTTTATTAGAACTTGGCGCCGATGTTATTTTAGCTGTTAACTGTATGGATAAAAAGCCTCTAAATAAAATTGATGCTCAAGGTTTATCTAGGCAACTCGGGATAGATGTTGTTCAAATTAATGCCGAAAAAGGTTGGGGGTTTGATATGCTTAAAAAAAGTATATTAAAACCTTTTTCGCCTTCTTCTCGACCTAGCTATGTTAAATCTTTACCATTAAAACAAATTCAAAGAGATAATTTTTTATTAAACAAATATAAATTTGATGAATTTTCTTTGATTAAAATTTTAGAACATGATGAATTTATTTTTAAAGAATTTGATCTAGATTATCAAAGTTTAAAATTGCCAGAGGACAGTATCGCTCTTGTTGCAAATGCTCGATATAACTTTATTTCACAACTTCAAAAAAAATATATACATTCTTCAGGAAAAATCTATGGGAAAAGTTTTATAGATAAAATTATTTTAAATCGATTTCTAGCATTACCAATTTTTTTATTAATTTTGTGTGGCATATTTTATATCACTTTTTTTTCACTAGGAGCTTGGCTTTCTGATTGTTTAAATCATTTATTAGATATTTCTTTTGGAGAATGGATTGAAAAGTTCTGTTTTAATTCATTCGGTGAAAGTTCTTGGATAACCCACTTACTTTGTAACGCTGTTGTAGGTGGGGTCGGGACGGTTTTAAGCTTTTTGCCACAAGTAGTGATTTTGTTCTTTTTTTTATCTTTGCTTGAAGATAGCGGATATCTTTCTAGAGTTGCTTTCGCCAGTGAAGATATTTTTGGTAAACTAGGATTATCTGGTAAAAGTGTTTATACTCTATTAATGGGTTTTGGCTGTTCTACTTCTGCTGTTTTAACTGCCAGAAATATGGAGGATAAAAATTCTAAAATTAAAACTGCTCTTTTGACACCATATATGAGTTGTAGCGCCAAATTTCCTATTTATGTTGTTATTGGTGGAGCTTTTTTTGGTGCTAACAATATTTTTGTAATATTGGGATTATATTTGTTAGGTCTTGTTATTGCGGTTTTTTTAAGTTATATTTTAGAGAAAACTATATTAAGAAGTAAAGAACAATCTTTTATTTTGGAATTCCCTCCTTACCGAATTAGTGGGCCTAAAAGACTTTTTAATGTTTTATGGGAAAATATTAAGTTATTTTTGATTAGAGTTGGTTCTCTCTTGATTTCCATGAATGTTATAGTTTGGATTTTATCTAATTTTTCATTTGATTTTTCATTTGTCCCAAGCAGTAATAAAGAAAGCATGCTGGAAGGCTTTGGCAAAATCTTAGCGCCAATATTTGTTCCTTTAGGCTTTGGAAGTTGGGGTATTGCTTCCGCTTTGATAGCTGGAATTGTCGCAAAAGAAGTTATAATTTCTTCAATTGCAATGTTTAATCATATAAAAAACGAAAACTTAATTGGAGAATCTCTGTTCATAGAATCTAATATGGTTTATTTCCCAGGGCCTTCTTCGGTGTTAGCTTTTCTTGTTTTTGCTTTGCTTTATTGTCCTTGTATTTCTACGATGGCAGTTTTAAGCAAAGAAATAGGGAGGAAATGGACATTTTTAGGGATAGTTGCGCAATTTATAATTGCCTATGTTGTTGCTTTATTTACTTATAATGTTTTTGGCGCTTGCGAAAAATTTGGAGTTTTACCCGTTTTAATTGTATTTCTAGTTTTTATTATAATAGTTGTTTCATTTATTAAAATTTCTTCTGCTATTAAAAAATCAAAATGCTGTGCTAATTGTGATAAATGTAAGAAATAGCTTATATTTTATTGTGAAAACTTAATTTATGTTTGCTTTTATTTCTTATTTTATGTTATTATTCTAATATGTCAAAACCTATTGTCGCTGTTGTCGGCAGGCCTAATGTTGGCAAAAGCACTTTTTTTAACAAAATATGTGGGGAGCGTATTAGTATTGTTGATGATGTCCCTGGTGTTACCAGAGACAGAATTTATGCCGATGCAGATTGGGCAGGAAGAAGTTTTACTGTGATCGATACAGGTGGTCTCGATCCTAAAAGTGAAGATGTTTTTCAAAAAGAAATTGCTTTGCAAGCTGATATCGCTTTAGAAATGGCAGATGTTATTGTTATGATTGTTGATGGCAAAACAGGGGTTACTCTTGCAGACGAAATGTTGGCAAAAAAACTTAGAAAATATTCCACTCCGATCGTGTTGGTTGTTAATAAACTTGATCGTTTTGAAATCGCTGAAACATATGATTTTTATCAACTTGGGTTAGGAGTCCCGATGCCTCTTTCTTGTGAACAAGCAAAGGGTATTGGTGATGTTTTAGATTCCATCATTTCCCATTTTCCTCCTAAGACAATTGAAGAAGATGAAGAAGGAATATTAAAAATAGCCATAGTTGGCAGACCAAATGTTGGAAAGTCTAGTATTGTAAATCGTTTGTTGGGCGAGAAAAGAGTTGTGGTGAGTGATTTGGAAGGAACAACAAGGGATTCTGTTATGGTTCCATTCAATTACAATAAGAAAAAATATTTTTTGGTTGATACAGCAGGTTTGAGAAGATCTAGAAGTGTGGAAAAAGAATCAGTTGAGGGATATTCTGTGCTTAGAACTTTGCGGGCCATTGAAAAGGCTGATGTGGTCGCAATTGTTGTTGATGCGAATGATAAATTATCAGAACAAGATGTAAGAGTGGCCGGTTATGTACATGAGGCTGGCAAACCTAGTATTTTGATTATAAACAAGATTGATCTTTTTATGGGAGACAGAAATGAAATTTTGAAGTCTTTTACAAAAGATCTCGCTTTTATGGATTACTTCATTCCCGTTTTTATTTCAGCTCTTAAAGGTACAAAAACCGGCGATATTATGCCAGCTATCTTAACAGCTTATGAAAATGGATCAAAAAGAATTAAAACTGGCATGTTGAATGAGATGCTGGCTGATGCTTTGTTAAATTTTGAACCACCTTCGAAAGGAGGGAAAAAAGCCAAGATCAAATATATTACTCAGGCTTCAACACTTCCTCCCACTTTTGTTTTGTTTAGTAACGAATCAAAATTAATCAATTTTTCTTATTTGAGATATTTAGAAAACAGATTTAGGGAAAAAATTGATTTTACAGGAACTCCTATAAAATTTGTTGTTAAATCAAAGGAGGAAGAATGAACTATTTATGGTTCGCACTTATTATAGTGATTTGTTATTTTATTGGTAATGTTAATTTTGCTAGATTAATAGCAAAAGCTTTTAGGCATGAAGATATAACGGCGAAAGGAAGTGGCAATCCAGGGACTATGAATGTTTTAAGAGTTTATGGTATTGGCTATGCTCTATTGACCTTAATTCTTGAATGTTTAAAATCTGGTATTCCAGCACTTGTTTGTGGGTATATAATGGCACAACAGAATTTGTTTGAAGTCGCTTTCTTAACTGCTGGGATATCGGTAGTTTTAGGGCATAACTTTCCTGTTTTTTATAAATTTAAGGGAGGAAAAGGAATCGCATGTGTTGCAGGTATGTTCTTTTTCAGTCCGTTGTGGTGGTTTGCGTTAATTATGTTTATTTTAGGTACTGTTTTCCTCTATTTTATTGATTATGCTTTTCTTGCATCTTTGCTTTTTGTGACTGTTATGACTATTGCTTGGTCAATTAATATTGGAGTTTTTCAACCTGTATTGTGGTGGGTTTGTTTAATTATTCTCATTTTTAACTGGTTGTTAGCTGTAATTATGCATAGATCAAACATTGTTAGATTTGCCAAAGGGACAGAAAACCATACTAATTTTAGGTCAAAAGTTAATCGACTTTTCAGTAGAAAAGAAAAAATTATTGAAATGGATACCCCTCCAGAAAAAGAAATTATTATAGAAGATGAAAAAGATGAGGATTTGTGTGATCAGCAAGGTAATAACACATTAAATAAAGATTAAAAAAAATTTAACTTAAAAGAAGATCAATGTTGACCTTCTTTTTTATTTTTTTACTTAAATTGGCGTCATATTTCTAATTTTTATCGCATAAATTAAACTATCTTTGGAGGTCTTATATGGAAAAATTTGAAATCTATGACGATATTAAGACTCGTACCAATGGCGAGATTTATGTCGGTGTTGTAGGGCCCGTTAGAGTAGGTAAATCAACCTTTATAACTGAATTTATGAAGAAACTTGTGCTTCCTAATATGACGGGCAAATATTCAAAAGAGAGAGCTATTGACGAATTACCTCAGTCCGCTGACGGTAAGACAATTATGACAACTCAACCTAAATTTGTTCCTAATGAAGCAGTGCGAATTTCAGTTGCTGACAATGTTGATATGAAGGTTAGGCTTATTGATTGTGTGGGTTATTTGGTTAGTGGGGTTATGGGGCATATTGAAAATGATGAGCCACGTAAAGTAAAAACTCCTTGGTCTGATGAAGAAATGCCTTTTGAAGAAGCTGCAGAGCTTGGGACGAAAAAAGTTATGAGAGAGCATTCTACCGTAGGTATTGTTGTGACAACTGATGGCTCGGTTACTGAATTGCCTAGAGCTAACTATGTTGAGGCCGAAGAAAGAGTAGTTAACGAAATGAAGGAAAGTGGTAAACCTTTTGTTATTGCTTTAAACTGTAAAAACCCTGCATCTGTTGAAACAAAAAAATTGGCTTCATCTTTAGAGGAAAAGTATCAGATACCTGTTGTGGCAATCAATGCTTTGGAAATGAAAGAAAATGATATAGACAAAGTTTTTGAAAAACTTTTATACGAATTTCCTGTTACTTCTATCAAATTAAAAATGCCTAAATGGTTGCAGGCCCTTTCTTTTGAAGATGATATTATTCAAGAAATAGCTAATGAAATGAAAGCTTTTTCTGAAGGTATGAGTAAATTGAGCGATGTTGACAAATCAAAGCTTGTTTTTACAGAAAGTCAATCTTTTGATCCGATAACTTTTTCAAATATAGAAATGGGGGAAGGGTCTGTTAAATTTAACGTGATCCCTAAGGAAGGCCTATTTTATAGTGTGTTGTCTAAAGAATGTGGCTATCAAATTAATGATGACTTTGAACTTATTAATTATATCAAACAACTTGCAGTTGCAAAATTAGAGTATGATAAATTGAAAACTGCTCTTGAAGAGGTTAGAGAGACCGGTTATGGAATTGTCGCACCAAGACAAGACGATTTCGTTCTTCAAGATCCAGAAATTGTTAGGCAAGGCTCAAGATATGGTGTTAAAATTAAAGCCAGTGCTCCAAGTTTGCATATTTTAAGAGTCGATGTGAACACAGAAGTTACTCCTCTTGTTGGAACCGAACAACAAAGCCAAGATTTAGTTAGCGACCTTATCAATCAAATCCAAGAAAGCCCGGAATCAATTTGGGAAACTAACATTTTAGGTAAAAGTCTTTCCTCACTAATTGGAGAAAATATAAATTCTAAAATTATTACTATGCCTCTTGATGCTCAACGAAAAATGAGAAAAACTTTAGGGAGAATAGTTAACGAAGGCAAAGGTGGTATTATTTGTATTTTGCTATAAAAAAACCGAACTATGTTCGGTTACATATTTTTTAGTTATTAACACTTTTTACTGTTTTTACATATATCAAAAACATGAAAAAAGATGAAGAAAAACAATTTAAAATAATTTGTATAAAAGCACCTAAATGGATGCGCCCATTACTAAAACCTTTTGTTAAAAAGGAATTAGAAAAATAAAACTATTTCGTAAGCTGTGCTCTTTTTGTTTCAGATAAATAAAATTCCAAATCTTTTAAGATTTGGATTTCATTTATTTTGATTTTCTTGATTTTTTGATACATTTTGTGCATGCTTTAACTTTAGTTGGTTTTCCATTTATATCCATTGTTGTTTCTTGCAAGTTTAGTTCGAAGGTCCTGTTTGATTTATTTTCAGCATGGCTTACTTTATTGCCTGCCATTTTACCACGACCACATATATCACATACTCTTGACATCATTTACCTCCTGTTGCAACTTTTTAGCACTGCAATTATATCATATCAAAAAAGTAAAATCAACCAAATAAATAATTTTTTTAAGAAACATTTAAAACTGTCTTTTTTTACTTGAAAAATTTTTTTCTTTATTGTAAAATATCATATACTGAATTTAAATAGGAGAGTTTAATTTGACAGTTGATACTAACAACTATTACGGAAATATTTCTATAAGTGACAATGCCATTAGGGTTGTCGCAGGTTATGCCGTGCTTGATTGTTATGGCGTGATTGATCTTGTTTCCAGAACTTTTAAAGACAGTGCAAAAGAATTATTTAATAAAGAATCTTATTCTAAGGGTATTAAAGTTAAACATATTGATAATAGAATCTTTATTGATGTTTACTGCATTATGAAATATGGCGTTTCTATTAGCGCTGTGTCTGAGTCATTAAAAAAATCAGTCAAATATAGTGTAGAAAACTTTACAGGTATGATTGTAGATTCCGTCAATGTTCATGTCGTTGGCGTTAGAGTGTAAATATAGGAGATAAAATGGTTAAGTCAATTAATGGTGCTACTTTTCGTAAAATGATTGTTGCAGGCGCTAGCCTTTTAGAGCAAAATAAAAAATATGTCGATTCACTTAATGTTTTTCCTGTCCCTGATGGAGATACCGGGACTAATATGTTTTTAACAATGAAATCGGCTGTGAATGAAATTGGTAAATGTTTAAGTGCTAACATAGACGAGCTTAGTGCAGCTTTCGCCAAGGGAGCTCTTAAGGGGGCTAGAGGAAACAGTGGGGTTATTACTTCGCAAATTTTTAAAGGCTTTTGTTCTGTAACTGCTAAATATAATGAAATTAATACAAAAACTTTTGCTAAAGCCATGCAAGAAGGTGCGAATATCGCATATAAAGCAGTAACTAAACCTAAAGAAGGAACAATTTTAACAGTTATTAGAGTAATGGCTGAAAATGCAGTGAATATTGCCAAAAAAACCGATAACTTTGAGACTTTTTTTAAAAAAGTTTTAGAAACAGGAGAAGAAATTTTAAAGCAAACCCCAGAAATGCTTCCAGTTCTCAAAAAAGCCGGCGTTGTTGATGCCGGAGGTAGAGGAATTATTGTTATCTTTACAGGTTTTTATAAACTTATTATGGGTGACGAAAATTTGGAAGTGGTTTTTGATGATGAGAAACAGACTCAAACTGTTGATGAGGTTTTGGCTGATATTTCTAATCTTGAAGAAATCGAATTTGGTTATTGCACTGAATATATGATTGTTCATATGCACAAGAAGACTACAGAAGCAGACATTGACAAATTAAGACAAAAGCTTATGGAGTTTGGCGACAGCGTTATATGTATTGGTGATCTCTCTCTTGTTAAAGTTCATGTGCATTCTAATGAACCTAATAGGGCACTTGCTTATGCTTTAGAGCTTGGGGAACTTACTAATATTAAAATAGAGAATATGCGAGAACAAAACCGAGAATTAAAGAAAAAGGCAAGTTCTGTTGAAGAATCTAAAAATCTTGGTATAATTGCTGTTGCTCCAGGCGATGGGCTTTCAGCTATATTTAAAGATTTAGCAGTTGATGAAATAATTGTTGGTGGACAAACTATGAACCCTAGCGCTGCTGACATTGCTGCTGCTGCTGATAAAGTCCCAGCTCGAACGGTTTTTGTTTTCCCTAACAATAAAAATATTATCCTCGCAGCTGAACAAGCTAACGAACTGACAAATAAAAATCTTGTTGTTATTTCAACAAGAAGTGTGCCAGAAGGCATTTCTGCTGCAATTGCGTTTAATCCTGAAGGAACGGTTGAAGAAAATGTTGAAGCAATGAATGATGCTATTAAAAATGTTAAGTCAGGTTCTGTTACTTATGCTGTAAGAGACACACATGTTGATGGTTTTGACCTTACCACAGGTGAAATCATTGGACTTGATGATAAGGCTATTTTGGCAAAGGGTAATTTAGTTTCTCAAACAACCGAAGATTTAATTGTTAAAATGATGAATGATAACATTATGACTATAACTCTGTTTTATGGAGAAGACATTAAAGAAGAGGAAGCAAAAGCTTTGCAAGAAAAATTAGCAGAGAAATTCCCTGAATGCGAAGTTACTGTGGCTTATGGAGGACAACCGATATACTATTATTTAGTATCACTTGAATAATATCAAACCGTTTTTATAACGGTTTTTTAATTTCTTTTTGAGGTATGTATGTTAAGACTTGATAAATTTTTAGTTTCTAAGGGGTATTTCCCATCAAGAGAAAAAGCTCAACAATCTATTAAACAGGGGAAAGTTTTGGTAGATGGTAATCAAAAGTCCTCATCCTTTTTGGTTAAAGGTGATGAAATTATTCAAGTGAACGATGTTTGTAATTATGTTTCAAGAGGAGGATATAAACTTTTAGGTGCTGTAAAAGAGTTTAATATTAATCTTAAGAATAGAATTGTTTTGGATATCGGTGCTTCGACAGGTGGCTTTACACAAGTTTGCTTGGAATATGGAGCTCAAAAAGTTTATGCTTTAGACGTAGGGACCAATCAACTTGCTTCGCTTATTAAAAATAATAAAAATGTTATTGATTTAAGTAAAACCGATTTTAGAAAATTGGATAAACTGAGTGATGTAAATTTCATTGTCAGTGATGTTTCTTTTATTTCTTTAAAGCATATAGTTCCTAAAATAGTTAGTGATTATGGAAATGTGGAAATGGTGGTTCTGTTCAAACCTCAATTTGAATGTGGCGAAATTGAAGCAAAAAAACATAATGGAGTTGTTAGAGATAAAAAGTTGCATGTCAAATTATTAAATGATTTTATTGACTTTTTATTAAACTATAAAATAAGTGTATCAGGATTAACTTTTTCATCTGTGCTTGGCAAAAACGGAAACATTGAATATTTATTTTATTTAAACGGAAGTCAAAAAAAATCTTTTATTGTCGAAAATATTGTAGAGTTTGCATTTAATTATCTTTAAGTTTGTGTCAAAATCTTAAAAAAAATAATATAAAATTTGCATGAATAGAAAAGTTTTATCCAAAAATTCTCTTTTGTATAATGCAAATTTTTTTAAAAGCTATGCTTCTAAAATTTGCGCTGTGGTTAAAGCCGATGCCTATGGACACGGAGTGATTGAAGTGGTAAAGATTTTAATTAATTCTGTGGATTTTTTTGGCGTCGCCAATGAAAAAGAAGCTATGGAAATATTTAAATATTTTCCTAAAGCTAAAATAATAATTTTGGGGAAATCTGATAATTTTTCAAATTTAGATAAATTCTATTTAACTGCGACAAGTTTGGAAGATGTTAAATTAGCTATCAAATTACAAAAAACCGAACATTGTTTTATAAAATTAACTGTTGGTATGAATAGATACGGAATAGATTGCAAAGATTTCAATGCTTTAAATAAACTCAAAGAATTGATTAAAAATCACACATTTGCTGGTTTTTCAGTTCATTTTTCGGCAACAGATTCTAATTATATTACAAAAAAAGAGTATCAATTATTTTTGAAAGCTAAAGCTTTTTTACAAAAATCCTTTCCCGTTTGTTTTGGTGGTAGTGGAGCAAAAAATTTGCCGTGTGATATTTTGCGAGTGGGGATTGGAATTTACGGTTATGGAAATATAAATCTTAAGAAAGTTATGAAAATTGAGAGTTCTGTTTTACAGGTGCGCACTTTGGAGAAAGGCGAATGCGCCGGATATAATGCTTGTTTTAAAGCAAAAAGAAAAACAGTTTTAGCCATTGTGGGTGTGGGGTATGCAGACGGGTTTAGCAGGTCTAAAAGTAAAAAGTTAAATGTTTTCATTAACGGGAAACAATTCCCTATTGTTGGTAACGTTTGTATGGATGCTTGTTTTGTTGATGTTACAGGGGGTATCGTTAAAGAAGGGGATAAGGTTGTTATGTTCCATGATGCAGAAATTTTTGCAAAAGTTTATAAAGAAATTGCTTATGAAATTTTAACAAGATTTATTAAATTTAGAGGTGAGACCCGTATTGTTTAAATTATATTTTAACAACTTTTAAGTTTTTAACATATTATAAAGTGTGTAGACAAAACAGGAGGTAGGAAAATGTCTTTTTACATCAATAATACAAATCCAAGTAGACCAGGACCTGTTATGGGAAACCCTCTTAATGGTATTTGTGAAAAAATCTTGATTGAGACAACTAAAGTTTTTGATGCTTGCGTTTCTCAAAGTACTGAAACCGGCATTGTTCTTGCTGTTACAGATCTTACACCTGCTAGCCCTGCAACACCTTTAACATTTATTTCGGCAGTCAATGCTCCAAATCAAGATGTTACAATCTCTGATTTGGTTGTTGATAGATTGGAATCTTGCCCTAATTATGCTAATGTTAGCGCCAATATTACTATACCAGTTCTTGTTAATTATCGTGACGCTGACGGTGTTCTTGGCACAGGTACTTCTTCTATTACAGTAAGTAAAAATGTTGTCCTTTATGTTCCTCAACCTTCTGTCACTCCTATCAATATTTCAGCAAGCGCAGTTTTTTCTAGTGAAATCGGTTCTTATACTGCCGAAAACACTTTCACTGTTACAGGTTGTTTGCAAGTAATTATTAGGGTGACAGCTGTGGTTGATGTGTTGGTTCCTTCTTATGGCTATCCTGTCATTCCACCTTGCCATGCTGCGCCTGTTGCTAGTGCTTGCCCTGGAGTGTTTGAGATGCCTTTATATCCAACAGCATCGGGACCGGTTAATTCGCCAAGATTTTAAATAAAAACTCGGTTGAGACCGAGTTTTTTTATGCTTTCATTTTGACAAAACTTTTTTATTTTGTTATACTTTATTTCTATAAAAGTGAGATGTTTTATTATGGTAGTTGATAATGAAAAAGATAAATTTAAATTGTTAAAAGAAAACTTTAATTTCTTAAAGGAGTGTCTTTGACGCTCCTAAAATTAAACGGGAAGTTGAAAATTTAAAATCTGAACAATTGAAAGATGATTTTTATTCTAATCCTAAATATGTTGAGGAAGTTGGCAAAAAATTAAGGAATAAACAAGATTTGCTTGATAATATCACCGGTCTTGAACAAAAAATTTTTGATATTGAAACTCTAATCGAATTTTGCGAAATTGGTGACGATAAGGATTCTTATGATGAATTAAAAGCTGAATTAGATTCATTTCAAAAAAAATCCGAACAATTAAAAATCATTACTTTACTTTCAGGTAAGTACGATTCTTGTAATGCTATTTTAAACATTCATGCAGGAGCTGGCGGGACAGAAGCACAAGATTGGGCTCAAATGTTGTTTAGAATGTATAGTATGTATTCTGAAAAAAATGGATTTAAGTTGACTGTTTTAGATATTTTAGAAGGTGAGGAAGCTGGTATTAAAAATATCAATTTTTTGATTTCCGGAGAAAATGCTTACGGATATCTAAAATCTGAAAAAGGTATTCATAGACTTGTTAGAATTTCTCCTTTTGATTCAAATTCTAGAAGACACACAAGTTTTGCTAGTGTTGAAGTTATGCCAGAACTTGAAGAAGATGACGAGATCATTATTAGGCCGGAGGACCTTAAAATTGATACTTTTCGTTCAAGTGGTGCTGGAGGACAACACATTAATAAAACTGAGTCTGCTATCAGGATAACTCATTTGCCTTCTGGTATTGTTGTTTCCTGTCAAACTCAAAGATCTCAAATTCAAAATAGAGAAGTAGCCATGAAAATGTTGCTTTCTCGTCTCGCTGAGAAGAAAGAAAGAGAAGAAATGGAAAATCTTGCACAAATTAAAGGGGAAATAAAAAAAATCGAGTGGGGTAGCCAAATTCGAAGTTATGTTTTCTGCCCTTACACATTAGTTAAAGATCACAGAACAAATTTTGAGACTAGTGATATTCAATCGGTTATGGATGGTGATATTCAAGAATTTATAAATGCATATTTGCAAAAAATATAAGAGGGTGTTAATGAAAAAATTTATGTCAGATGAATTCTTATCTCTAAAAAATAAAGAAGATATAATTGTTTTAGCGATAGAAAGCTCCTGTGATGAGACTGCTGTTAGTATTGTGAAAAATGGGAGAGAAGTTCTTGCTAATCTTGTTTCTTCTCAAATTGAAATCCATAGAAGATTTGGGGGAGTTGTTCCTGAAATTGCTTCTAGAAATCATTTAATGGCAATTTCAAATTTATATTTTGAAGCTTTAAAAGAAGCAAATATCACTCCAAATCAAATTGATGCTGTTGCTGTTACATATGGTGCTGGGCTAATGGGTGCCCTTTTAGTGGGGATTAATTTTGCTAAGGGGCTTAGTTATGCTTTAAAAAAGCCTCTAATTGCTGTTAATCATGTCCATGGGCATATTGCTTCAAATTATATCTCGCACCCTTCACTCACACCACCATTTTTATGTTTAATGGTGAGTGGGGGTCATACTGCAATATTAAAAATTTCGGATTATAATAAATTCAAAATGCTTGGTAGCACTGTCGATGATGCCGTTGGTGAAGCTTTTGATAAAGTCGCTAGAGTGCTTGATTTACCTTATCCCGGTGGCCCTGAAATTGATAAGCTTGCCAGAGAAGGAAAAAACATTATTAAGTTTACTGTTTCTAATTCTTTACATGGAACATTAAATTTTTCTTTTAGTGGAATAAAAACTTCGGTTATTAATTATGTTCATAAACTTTTTCAAAAGGGAGAACAAATTCCTAAAGCAGATATTGCCCGAAGTTTTGAAGAGTGTGTTACTGATGAATTAGTTGATAAAACTATGCGAGCTATGAAGATTTCTGGCATGAATAAAATAGTTATTGCTGGTGGTGTTGGAGCAAACAGTATGCTTCAATCAAAAATGGAAGAAATGTGCAAACGAAATGGGTACCAGGTTTTTTATCCTATGTTAAAATACTGTACCGACAATGCTTGTATGATTGGTTCGGCCGCTTATTATTACATAAAGAAAGGCATCGGACTTGCTTCCCTCGATTTAACGGCGAAACCTAATATCGATTTATGATTCTATAACTTGGAGGATAAAATGGAACTTTTGGCACCGGCAGGAAATTTTGAAAAATTTCTAACTGCCTTAAATTTTGGAGCAGATGCCGTTTATCTGGCTGGACAGGAATTCGGGCTACGAGCTTTTGCTGGGAATTTTTCTATCGAAGAAATAAAGAAAGCTTGTGAAATAGCTCATTCTAAGAATAAAAAAGTATATGTGACTGTTAATATTATCGCAAAAGATGAAGATTTTATTGGATTATATGATTATATTCTCTCTTTAACTGAAGCGAAAGTCGATGCCGTTATTGTTTCTGATGTTGGAATTATTAATTTTATTAGAAATAATTTCCCTTCATTAGATGTTCATGTGAGCACTCAAGCTAATATTACTAATGCACAATCAGCAAAGTTTTTTGCAGATATGGGGGTTAAAAGATTGATACTTGCCAGAGAACTTAATATTCAACAAATTTCTAACATATCAAAACTTTTAAAAGGCAAAGTTGAAATTGAGTGCTTTGTTCATGGTGCAATGTGTATTTCATATTCGGGGAGATGTTTGCTCTCAAATTATTTGGCAGGAAGAGATGCTAATCACGGAGAGTGCGTGCAAGCTTGTAGATGGAAATATTTCATTAGAGAAGTTAATCGTGATGAAGAGATAGAAGTCCAAGAAGATGAGAAAGGAACTTATTTTATGAATTCAAAGGATTTATGTATGATAAAACATTTAAAAGAATTACAAGAAGCAGGAGTTTCCTCTCTTAAAATTGAAGGGCGAATGAAATCAAGCTATTATGTTGCTTGCGTTACAAATGCATATCGTAAGGCTATTGATTTGTTACCTAAACAAGCTGGGGAGGAATTCATCGTAGAGTTAGAAAAAACCTCTCATCGTCGTTTCACAACAGGCTTTTATTTTGGTGATAATAATACCGAATTTAGAGAAAGTTCTATGCCAGTTCAAACCTATGAGTTTGTCGGTGTTGTTAAGTCTTGTGTAGATGGTATGGCAACTATTGAGCAACGTAACTTTTTACAAGAAGGTGATGAGGTGGAAGTGTTAAGCCCGGATCCTTCATTATTTAATAAAACATTTAAAATTTCTAACATGAGGAATATTGATGGAGAAAAAATTGAAAAAGCTAATGTCGCGCAAATGTTATTTACTTCTTTATGCCCATTTAATTTAAACGAAAATGATATCTTAAGGAAAAAATGCTGATTGTTTTCATTATTAATTAAAAGTAATAAAAAAAAATTTAAAAAATATGTCATTAATAGTTGACATATTTTTTTAATCTGCATATAATAGTGCTAGCACTTAAAAGTCGAGAGTGCTAATTCAGGAGAAAAGTATGCAGCTTTCTGATAGAAAAAAACATATTTTGCAAGTCGCTATAGAAGATTACATTTCTTCTTGCAGTCCTATTACTAGTGGTGGTTTAAAAAATATTACTTGTCTCAATTGTTCTACTGCCACGCTTAGAAATGAACTTAATGCGTTGGAAGCTATGGGATATCTTAGGCAACTTCATACATCTGGAGGGAGAGTCCCAACACCTCAAGGTTATAGGTTCTATGTTGAGACAATGCTTTCTGGTTTTCATGCGACAAATCAAGAATTAGAAAAAGTGAGAGCTTTAATAGAAAAAAAGACTAATTCACTTTCGGAACTAATTACTTCTATTGCTAAAATTATTGGTGAAGCTACCAATTATCCAACAGTTGTCATGATGAGTGGAGCTGAAAACTTAGTTTTGCAAGATTTTCAAATAATACCTTTACTTAGCCAAGAAGTTCTTGTTTTGATAGGAACAGGTGCTGGATATATTAATGAAAGATTAAATATTTCTGCTAGTAAAAGAGAATGTGATGATGCCACCAGATTTTTTAAAAAAAATTTTGTTGGTAAAACTATTGGAGATTTAACGCAAGCTTTTGAATCTGAAAACTTAACTGAAGAAATTTCAACTTTCCAAAAAATTGTTGATTCCCTTGTTGATGGGTTAAAAAAATTTAACAAACGTAAATTTTTAGATATACAAAAAAGTGGAGCGATTAAGCTTTTAGAAAGTGGAGACATTGAAAAAGCTAAAAAAATATTTTCTGTTTTAGATGATGAAGATGAACTTATCGAAGTTCTTCAAGTGGAAGATGAGTGTCAAGATATCACTGTATCAGTAGCAGAAAATGATGACCAGCTATCAGTTGTTAAGCTTCCTATAAAAGTTGGATCAGTTGAGCTTTCAGTTGGGGTCTTGGGACCACAGCGTATGGATTATGGGGGAGTTTCAGCAGCTTTAAAATTGCTTGCTGATGAACTTGAAAATATTAATGGAGGAGATAGCCCTTGAAAAATAAAGAACAAGATAATTTAGAAAACCAAAAAAAATGTTGTCAAAATAAGTGCCACTGCAAAGACCATGATTTAAAGCAAAAGATTGAAGAACAATGTAAGGAAAATTGCCAGTGTGAAAAATCTCAAAATGTTCAAAATGATCAAAATCTTAATTTAAATCAAGATGCGCAAGAGAACGATTATAAAGAGTACTTAGAATTAGCAAAAAGAATTCAAGCAGAATTTGAAAATTTTAGAAAAAGAACTTATTTTGATTTACAAAAAGCAAAAGAGGACGGAGAAATTAGTGTCATCGAAGCTTTCTTACCGTGTTTAGATACATTTAAAGTTGCTAAAAAAAGTATAACCGATCAAGCTGTTTTGGAAGGAATTGAAATGATTGAAAATAATATTATCCAAACCTTAAACAAGCTGGGAGTGGAAAAAATTGATTGCGTCGGAAAGCCTTATGACCATAATCTTCATAATGTTATTGCCGTTATGAAGGTCGAAGATAAAGATAACGATATCATCTTGGATGAATACCAAGCAGGATATAAATTTAAAGATAAAGTGATTAGATATTCAAAAGTCATTGTCAATAAAAAGGAGGATTAAAATTATGGGAAAAATTATTGGAATTGACCTTGGTACAACAAATTCTTGTGTGGCTGTTATGGAAGGGGGAAAACCAACTGTAATAGCTAATGCAGAAGGAGACAGAACAACACCTTCTGTTGTTGCTGTAACTAAAGAAGGAGAAAGACTTGTTGGTAAAGTTGCTAAACGTCAAGCAGTTGTTAATAGCGATAATACTATCATGTCCATCAAAAGAGAGATGGGAACAAATTATAAAGCTAAACTTGGAGGAAAAGAATATTCTCCTCAAGAAATTTCGGCTATGATTCTTTCTAAACTTAAATCTGATGCAGAAAGTTATATCGGATCGCCTGTTACTCAAGCTGTCATAACTGTCCCTGCTTATTTTAATGATTCGCAACGTCAAGCTACTAAAGATGCTGGTAAAATTGCTGGTTTGGAAGTTTTGAGAATTATCAACGAACCAACAGCTGCGGCATTAGCTTATGGGCTCGATAAAGGAGAAAATAATAATCAAAAAATTCTTGTTTATGATCTTGGCGGAGGAACTTTCGATGTTTCTATATTAGAAATAGGTGACGGAGTATTTGAAGTTCTTTCCACAAACGGGAATACCCGTCTTGGTGGTGATGATTTTGATAATAGAATTATAGATCTTTTAGTTGAAGAATTTAAAAAAGAAAATGGAACAGATCTTTCAAAAGATAAACTTGCTATGCAAAGATTGAAAGAGGCGGCAGAAAAAGCTAAAATTGATCTTTCTGCTACTCCAAAAACAACAATTTCTCTTCCTTTTATTTCTGCTGATGCTAATGGACCTAAACATATGGAGTATGAGCTTTCTCGTGCTAAATTTGATGACCTTACTCAAGACCTTGTTAAAGAAACTATTGATTGTTGCAAAAGAGCTTTGAGTGATGCTAAACTTTCCACTGCAGATATAAATAAAGTTATTTTAGTCGGTGGGTCAACAAGAATTCCTGCTGTGTTTGATGCCGTTAAATCATTTACAGGTAAAGAACCTTATAAAGGAGTTAACCCAGATGAATGTGTCGCTGTTGGCGCTGCTATTCAGGCCGGGGTCCTTGGTGGCGAAGTTAAAGATGTTCTGCTTTTGGACGTTACACCTCTTTCTCTTGGTATTGAAACATTGGGAGGTGTGTTTACTAAACTTATCGAAAGAAACACTACTATCCCTACTAAAAAATCTCAAATCTTTTCTACCGCTGCTGATAATCAACCTGGCGTTGATATTCATGTTCTTCAAGGAGAAAGAGAGTTTGCTGCTCAAAACAAAACTCTTGGAAGATTCCAACTTACCGATATTCCACCAGCACCAAGAGGAGTGCCTCAAATCGAAGTAACGTTTGATATTGATGCAAATGGTATAGTTAAAGTTTCGGCTAAAGATTTGGGTACAAATAAAGAACAAAATATAACTATTACAGCATCTTCTAATCTTAAAGAAGAAGATATTGAAAAAGCTATTAAAGAGGCAGAAGCCCACGCTGAGGAAGATAAAAAGAGGAAAGAACTTGTAGAAGATAAAAATAATTTAGATAATATGATCTATGGCCTTGAAAAAATGATTAAAGATAATGGTGATAAACTCGCCGAAGAAGATAAGAAAAAACTTCAAGACGCTATTGAAGAAGCTAAAAAACAACAATCGAGTGATGACCTTGATACTGTCAAAAAAGCTATAGAAGATCTTACAAATACTTCGAACGGAGTTGTAAGTAAAATGTATCAAAGCGCAAGCGCAAACACTCAAACTGATACGACAGCTAATTCTTCTAATAATGATGGTTCAGATCCAGAAGTTGTTGTTGATGACGATAACAAATAATTTATTTTATATACTATGATAGGTTAGTTATGGCAAATAAAGATTATTATTCAATTTTAGGGGTTGATAAAAATGCAAGTGCAGACGAAATAAAGTCTGCATATCGTCGTCTCGCAAAAAAATATCACCCAGATTTAAATAAAACACCAGAGGCTGCAGAAAAATTTAAAGATGTTAATGAGGCTTATGAAGTCCTTAGTGATGATAAAAAACGAGCTAACTACGATCAATTTGGATCGGCCGAAGGCCCTCAATTCGGTGGAACAGGTGGAGGATTCGGAGATTTCTTTAGCGGTGCCGGTGGATTTTCCGACATATTTTCTGACATATTTTCAGCCTTTGGTGGGTCTTCTAGCCAAAGAGTTATGGAGAAAGGTGATGACATTTTCTTAAATTTAAATATCAATTTTGAAGAAGCCGCTTTCGGTGTGGAAAAAAATGTTACCTTTAATAAAATTGAAAAATGCGCATCTTGTAATGGTACGGGAGCTAAAAATGGGAAAGAATTCACAGTTTGTCCAAATTGTAAGGGATCTGGTAGAGTAAGGTATCAACAGAATTCAGTTTTCGGTACTACCATTAGAGAAGCAGGGTGCACTACTTGTAATGCTACTGGTAAAATTATTAAAGAAAAATGTGAGAATTGTAACGGAAAAGGTTACAAAAAAATCTCAAAAACAGTCAAGGTAAAAGTTCCAGCAGGAATTGATGATGGGCAAACCATTCGTATGAGAGGAGAAGGGAATGCACCTATTCGTGAGGGAATTAACGGAGACTTAAATATCCGAATTTCTGTTACTCCACATAAAATTTTAACCAGAAAAGGTAACGATATTTATCTAGATCTTTATATTCCTTTTACAAAAGCATTGCTTGGTACTAAAATTGAAATTCCAACATTAAAAGGATCTTATTTATTAACTATTCCTGAACTTACTTCAAGTGGGACAGTTATGAGACTGAAAAATAAAGGTGTTAAAATTTTAAACCGAGAATCTTACGGGGATATGTTAGTTACAATTAAAGCAGAACCTCCAAAAAGTTTTGATAAAAGCACTAGAAAAGCTATTGAAGAACTTGATGCTAAAATCGAATTAAAAAATTATGCAAAATATCAAAACTTTCTTTCAAAAATGTGAAATGTGTTGCCATTTCACTTTTTTTTATGTACAATATTCATTATGAAAAGATTTGTAGGTAAAGTTGAAAGTGAGTATGCCTTTATTGAGGGAGAAGAACTTTTACACCTTAAAAATGTCATGAGAATTAAAGAGGGACAAGACGTTATTGTCTTTTGTGGAGATGGCAAAGATTATTTTTCTAAAATTTTAGAAATAAATAAAAATTTTGCTAAATTATTTATTTATTCTGTCGTGGATAATGAAAAGGTACCACAAAAAAATATTTCTTTATTTCTCTCTGCTGTTAAAAGAGATAAATTGGAATTTATTGTTCAAAAATCTGTGGAGTTAGGTGTTAAAAATTTATATTTGTTTGAAAGTGAATATTCCACTATGAAACTCGTTTCTGAAAAAGTTTCGAGATACGAAAAAATTATTTTAAATGCTTGTAAACAGTGTGAAAGATCGGATTTTATGAAAATTAGTATTGTCTCTTTTGAAGATATGTTAAAGGTTTTTTCAAAGTGTTCTATTAGATTATTTGCTAATGAAAGAGAGGGAGACGATTTTGATTTTAAAAGTCTCGGAGAAGGAGATGATTTCGGTATATTGATTGGTTGTGAAGGGGGATTTTCTAGATTAGAGAAAGATAAAATTTTAGAAACCACGCCTGAAAATATTTCATTAGGAAAAAGGATTTTGCGAACAGAAACAGCTGTAATATTATTATGTGGGCTAACATCTTTGTTTTCTGGTAATTGAGGTAAATTTTATGAAAGTTTCAGTTTTAACTTTAGGCTGTAAAGTGAATAAATATGAAAGTGATTCTATTTTAAATTTATTTAAAAAGAATGGTTATGAAATTTCTGATAAACTTGAATTCGCAGATTTGTATGTTGTTAACACTTGTGCTGTCACAAGTGAGGCAGAAAAAAAGTCAAGACAAATGATTGCTCGTTGTAAAAAAATTAATCCTCAAGCTAAAGTTTTTGTTTGTGGTTGCGCTGCTCAAAATAATCCTGATCAATTTTTGGAAAAAGCTTCTTTAATAAAAGGTGTCGCTAATAAAAATGGTATTGTAAACTCAAATGTTTTGGGTATAGATATAGATCAAATACCTTTAATTTATCAACAAGAAGAATATGCTTTACAATCACGAACAAGAGCTTTTATCAAAATTCAAGATGGTTGTAATAATTTTTGTTCTTATTGTATAATACCTTATCTTAGAGGAAGAAGTAGATCCAGAAACTTTGATGATATTTTGCAAGAAATTAAAAATTTGCCTTCAGATATTCAGGAAATTGTTTTAACGGGTATTAATTTATCGGATTTTAAAATTAATGGACAACCAGGGCTTTTAAAACTTTTACAAGAACTTGATAAATATAATTTGAGATTGAGACTTTCTTCACTCGAAGAAGTCGTCATTGATGAAGATTTTGTTTTTGGTTTAAGTAAACTGAATAATTTTTGTCCACATTTTCATTTGTCTTTGCAAAGTGGTAGCGATACTATTTTAAAGGCAATGAACAGAAGGTATACAACAAGTCAATTTAAAAAGGCTTGTGAAAATATAAGGAAATATTTCCCTTTAGCTTCTATAACTACAGATATTATTGTGGGTTTTCCTGGAGAATCTGAAAAAGAATTTAATGAAACTAAAGAGTTCATTAAAGATGTTAATTTTTCCGGTTTACATGTTTTTCCATATTCAGCACGTCAAGGAACAGTCGCTTATAAATTTAAAGATATCCCTTACGAAATTAAAAAAAACAGAACAGAAATATTGCTAGATTTGGATAAAGAACTTAAAAAAGAATTTATTTTGAAAAATAAAACTGGTAAGATTTTGATCGAAGAAGTTCAAGATAATGTTAGCTATGGATTAACCGAAAATTACATAAGGTGTTTTGTTAATCAAAGGTGTACTGTTGGAGACATTTTGAATGTTTCTATTTTACAAGAAAAAGACGGAATGGCTTTTGCCAGATTAATTTAATTTTTTACTTGACAAATTTTTTCTGTTTATTTATAATTAAAAAAATATTTACTTAGAAGGTGGTGATTTCAGTTTGACAACGGTTAAAGTCGGCGAAAATGAAAGTCTTGAAAGTGCGCTTAAACGCTTTAAAAGAAAATGTCAAAAAGATGGTATTATCGGAGACATTAGGAAAAAAGAAGCTTACTACAAACCTAGTGTTGCAAAAAAACGTAAGCAAGAAGCTGCAAGAAAACGTGCAAGAAAAAGAGGTTAAAAAAGTGCGAGTTAATCGCATTTTTTTTGTTATTTTGTCTTTATAAATTATTAATTAAAATTCGACTCTTTTCGACGATTTCTGGTTCTCATTTATTTTGAATTTTGATACATTTATTTTAAAATTAATTTGTTTCTGCGTCAAGAAAGTATAAAAGGAGATAAGATGAACAGAGAACTTAAAAAACTTGCACTTAATGCACGTAATAGACTTATTAACAAAGGAGAAAATCGCTTAACTAAATTTCCAAACTCATTAAGTCCAAATATTAGGTTCAAAGTCATTTCTTCCTCCGATGAAACTTTTGATAATAGGGCTAGAGAAATTCTTGAAAAAGATTCACTTAATCCTATTCGTGAGCTAATGGATGAAAATTATTATAAATCTTTGAATGAAGGTATGCGTGAAAAATATTTATTAGAAATTATAGAAAAGTTTGTTAAGGTTAAAAAACAAATTGAAAAAGAAGAGCGAAAGTTAGTTTACTAATTATTTCTTATATGATAAAATAATTCCATGGAATCATTTAATATTAATTGCCTTAATGACGAACAACAAAAAGCTCTTGTCGAAACCGAAGGGGCTATTCTTGTCACTGCTGGAGCGGGAAGTGGTAAAACCAGGCTTCTGACTCACAGAGTGGCTTTTTTAATTTCTAGAGGAGTAGACCCTTATAATATTCTTGCTATTACTTTCACCAATAAAGCTACCAAAGAAATGGAAACTAGAGTTAAAAAAATGTGTGATAATTCTGGTCAAATTTGGATTTCTACCTTTCATGCGATGTGTGCCAAAATTCTTAGAATTGATATTGATAAATTAGGTTATCAACCTTCTTTTACTATTTACGCAGAAGATGACAGTGAGAAAATTGTTAAAGAAATTTTAAAAGATAGGCTATTGGCTGAAGATAAATGGAAAAAAACTGTTTTATTTCATATTTCAAATTGGAAAAATTCGGTGTTGTCTTTGAATGAATATAAGCTGCTCAACAGTGAAGTCGAAAATATTTCCAAAATTATTTCTATAATTGAAGAATATGAGTCAAGGCTGAAAAAAAATAATGCACTTGACTTTGATGACCTCTTAATTAAAACTTACAATTTATTTTCAAATTTTGAAGAGGTTAGATATAAATATGCCAACAGATTTAAATATATTTTGGTCGATGAATTCCAGGATACAAATTCAGTTCAGTATGAATTGTTAAAACAACTCTCTTCTGTGCACGGTAATATTTTTGTGGTCGGTGATGAAGATCAATGTATTTATTCTTGGCGAGGAGCTAACTTTAAAAACATTTTTAATTTTAAAAAAGATTTCAATAATGTTAAAATTTTTAAATTAGAAAGAAATTATAGATCGACTTCTAAAATTTTGGATAAAGCAAATATGCTTATTTCACATAATTGTTCTCGTTTAAACAAAAAACTTTGGACCGAAAATATAGGCGGAGAGGAACCTGTTATTTATAATGCTGTTGACGAAAGAGATGAAGCACTTTTTGTCGCAAGTAATATTGATAGAATGATTGGTATGGGAGACAAACCTTCAGATTTTGCTGTGTTAATGAGAATGAATGCTCTTTCTAGAAATTTGGAGGAAGCTTTTCTTTCATATAATATTCCTCATAGAATCTTTGGGGGATATAAATTTTATGAGAGAGCAGAAATTAAGCTTATTATTTCTTATTTAAGACTTTTTGTTAATCCTAATGATGATGTAGCTTTTCTTAAAGTAATTAATTCTCCTAGACGGGGTATCGGTGATAGCGCTATTGAAAATTTGAAAGATGTTGCTGGCAGTCAATCTTTACTTTTTACTGTTTTACACAATTTTGCTTGTTTAAAACCTCAATTTATTAAAAAATTTCAAGATTTTATTGAAATTTTTAATGAGTTATCTAACTTGCAAGTTGGTTTATCTGATTTTGTTACCGAGGTAATCAATAAATTTAAAATTCGAGATATTTATAATAAACAAACCGAAGAAGGTTTTGATAAACTTATGAACATATCTTCATTTGAAGCTGCAGTTCGAGAGTTTGAAAAACTTAACATCGATGCTGGGCTTTCCGATTTTTTAGAAAGTATTACTCTCTCTGTCGATACTGATGAAATTGGAGAGGGAGGGTGCGTCACGATTGCAACAGTTCATGCTGTTAAAGGCTTAGAATTTAAAACCGTTTTTATTGTGGGACTTGAAGAAGGTATTTTTCCTATTTTAAGGTCCACATCTGTTTCTGATATTGAAGAGGAAAGGCGACTTTTATATGTGGCAATTACAAGAGCTCAAAAAAAAGTTTTTTTGTCTCATTGTTCTAAAAGATTTTTGTATGGGAACAGTTCTTATCAGAACCCAAGCAGATTTTGCAAAGAGCTCGGTTATTATCAATTCAATCCTAGAACTATTGATGAAAATAATATTATCAATTCTGGTTTTAGTTTTGCAGAAAATAAATCTTATGTGTTTAATAAATCTAAATTTTTAACTTCTACAAAAAATGAGGCGCAGGCCAAAGATGTTTCAATTTATTCTATTGGACAAAAAGTGAAACATCCCAAATTTGGGGAAGGACTTATTAAGTTTATTTCCGATGATGGACTTGTCGGCGACATTGATTTTGATGGCTTTGGAGTTAAAAGTTTAATGTTAGATATTGCACCATTAGTAATTTTGGAGGATTAGTATGAATAAAAAAGATGAAATGAAAGCTTTGGTGGAGCAAATAAATTTGCATAATCATAATTATTATGATTTAGATTCGCCTACCATTTCTGATGCCGAATATGATAAGCTTTATTACAAACTTGTAGATTTAGAAAATGAAACTGGCATAGTTTTGCCTAATTCTCCGACTTTGCGAGTGGGGGGAGAGGTCCTTGATGCGTTTAAGAAAAAACAACATCCTAAAAAATTGTATTCGCTAAACAAAGTAAGAGACAAAGAAGATTTAAGTAATTGGTTTAACGATATGAAACATATTAATCCTAATATGTCTTTTTCAATTGAGTATAAATTTGATGGTTTGCATTTAGTACTTGAATATGACGAAGGAAAGTTTGTGGGGGCTACCACCCGTGGGAACGGTTATATTGGAGAAGATGTTAGTCAGCAAGTTAAAACTATCAGATCGGTGCCACTTGTTATACCTTTCAAAAGTCATTTATTTGTCGAAGGTGAAGGCATGATGACTAATCATGCTTTGAAAATTTTTAACAGAAAAGCAACAGAAAAACTAAAAAATGCAAGGAATGCGGCAGCTGGAGCTATTCGAAATTTAGATCCTAAAGAAACTGCTAAGAGAAATTTAGATTTTTTTTGCTATGCAGTTTTGAAGGCAGATAATATTTCTTTTCAGACTCAAGAAGAAATACATCAATTTTTATCAGATAATGGTTTTAATACCGGAGAATATTTCAGAATAGTAAATTCATGTTCAGATATTATTAATGAAATTAACAAAATTGATAAAGTTAAAAATGATTTAGATATTTTGATAGACGGGGCAGTAGTTAGTATAAATGAAATTAAATTTAGAGATCAAATTGGTTGGACTACAAAGTTTCCTAAATGGGCTGTTGCTTTTAAATTTGAAGCGCAAGAAATTTCCACTTTACTTAAAGATGTTGTTTGGCAAGTTGGTAGGACAGGTAAGGTTACTCCTATTGCAATCTTGGATCCTGTTGAACTGGCAGGGGCAACTGTTCAAAAAGCAACTTTAAATAATTATGATGATATTAAAAGGAAAAATATTTCTATTGGTAGCAGAGTTTTTGTTAGAAGAAGTAATGAGGTTATACCAGAAGTGCTTGGCTTAGCAGAAAAATATGAAAATTCAGAAGAGATTTCGGAAATTAAATTTTGTCCTTCTTGTAATTGCAAATTAATAAAAAAAGGGCCATTGTTGTTTTGTCCAAACCATGAAAATTGTTTTGAGCAAATTGAGGGGAGAATAACCCATTTTGCATCTAGGGATGCTTTTAATATTGATGGATTGAGCGAGAAGACCGTTGCAGTTTTGATTAAAGAATTAAATGTGAAATATCCCTCAGATTTGTTTACTCTGACCCACCTCGATTTTTTGAAATTGGATAAATTTAAAGATAAAAAGGCTAAGAATCTTGAAAAGGCTATTGAGGATTGTAAAAAAATTGAATTATTTAGATTTATTTATGCATTAGGTATTAGCGAAGTTGGTATTAAAACTGCTAGAGATGTTGCTAATGCGTTTGGTTCTTTAGATAATATTCAATCAGCTTCTCTTCAAAATATCGAATCTATTTCTGATATTGGTCCCATTATTTCTAAAAATATTTTTGATTTTTTTAATGATGAAAGAAATATTTATGAGATAAAAAAATTGCTTAATAATGGTGTGGAAATTTTACTCCCTACGCCTAAAAACTCATCTTCCAATTTATTTAAGAAAAAATTTGTTTTGACGGGAACTTTGCCTAATATGTCTAGGGCGCAAGCAAGTGAGTTAATATTACAAAATGGTGGCGAAATTTTAAGTGCTGTTTCTAAAAATGTTGATTATCTTATTGCCGGAGAGAATCCAGGTTCTAAACTTCAAAGAGCGCAAGAGCTTAATATTACTGTTATTTCAGAAGATGATTTTTTAAAATTAATTTCTAAAAATTAGGTAATAAATATTAAAAATTTCTTTTATTTTCTTGACTTTTTCCTTGGTTGTTGATATATTATTTAAGTCTTGTTGTCGGAGACTGTCTTTTTTAAGGCATAAACAAACGACAAGTGGAGGTAAAACTAACCTTTTCACTGATTTGGCGATGTTATTTTCGTCAAAGTCACAAATATGTTGTGATTGTGTTGTTCATGTTTAAGAGAGAAAAAAATTAAGGCTTTTGCCTAGACAAAATTTATATAAGGAGGAAAATATGCCAACAATTAATCAACTCGTTAGACAAGGTAGAAAAACTTTTGATAAAAAATCAAAAGCTCCAATTCTTGAAGAATGTCCTCAAAAAAGAGGAGTTTGCCTTTCTGTTAGAACTGCCACGCCTAAAAAACCTAACTCTGCCCTTCGTAAAATTGCAAGAGTTAAGTTCTCAAATGGTCAGGAAGGCACTTGTTATATCCCTGGAATTGGTCATAACCTTCAAGAACACAGTGTTGTGCTTGTTAGGGGCGGAAGGGTTAAGGATTTGCCTGGTGTAAGATACCACATAATCAGAGGAACTCTCGATGCTGCTGGTGTTGCAAAAAGAAGTCAATCTCGCTCTAAGTATGGCGCAAAAAGACCAAAAAAATAATAGGTGAAATTTTTAATTCTTAATCTATTTTTTGTTTTTTAATATTTTTTCAAATTTTTAATTTAATAGGAGGATAAAAAAATGGCTAGAAGAAATAGTGCCGTTAAAAAACCTGTCCTTCCTGATCCAATTTATAAAAGCAAGATTGTTACTAAACTCATTAATCAAGTTATGTTTGATGGAAAAAAAGGCCTTGCTCAAAGAATTGTTTATGGTGCTTTTGATATCATAAAGGAAAAAACAGGTTTGGAAGCTATAGAAGTTTTTAATCAAGCTCTTGAAAATGTTAAACCTTTGCTTGAAACTAAATCAAGAAGAGTTGGTGGGGCAAATTATCAAGTCCCTATGGAAATCAGACCAGAAAGAAGACAAACTCTTGCAATTAGATGGCTTGTTACTTTTGCTAGAAAACGTACTGGCGAAAGAAATATGGATGAAAAACTTGCAGGCGAGATTATTGACGCTTACAACGGAAGCGGTGCATCGATTAAAAGAAGAGATGAACTTCATAGAATGGCTGAAGCAAACAAAGCTTTTGCTCATTACCGTTGGTAATTTTATAAAGGAGAATTATTTATATGGCTACTACCGATTTAAAAATGACAAGAAACGTTGGGATTATGGCTCATATTGACGCAGGAAAAACTACAACTACAGAAAGAATACTTTTCTATACCGGCAAAAGCCACAAAATCGGAGAAGTTCATGATGGACAAGCTACAATGGATTGGATGGCCCAGGAACAAGAAAGAGGTATCACAATTACTTCTGCTTGTACAACTTGTAATTGGAAAGACCACAAAATAAACATCATAGACACTCCAGGACACGTTGATTTTACTGTTGAAGTTGAAAGATCATTAAAAGTTCTTGATGGCTCAGTGCTTGTTTTAAGTGCGCGTGATAAAGTGCAACCTCAAACCGAAACAGTTTGGCGTCAAGCTACTAAATATAAAGTCCCAATTATTGTTTATGTTAATAAAATGGACAGAGATGCAGCTGATTTTATGGGTTGTGTTGAGTCAATAGAAAAAAGGTTGAAAACCAAAACTTTGCCTATTCAGTTGAATATTGGCGAAGCAGACACTTTTACCGGTATCATAGACCTTTTAACCATGAAGGCAGAAATTTATAAAGATGACATGGGAAAAGAAATTGAAATTACTGAAATACCTGCCGATTATAAAGATAAAGCACAAAAACTTCATGATGAAATGGTGGAAAAGATTGTTGAGACTGATGATAAGCTCTTGGAAAAATATTTTGAAGGAGAAGAAATATCAATCGAAGAACTTAAATCTGCTATTAGAAAAGGTACAATTGAAAGAAAATTTACACCTATTCTTTGTGGTTCATCTTATAAGAATAAAGGTGTTCAAATGTTGTTAGATGCAATGGTTGATTATTTGCCTTCGCCTGTTGATATACCTCCAATAAAAGGTATTAATCCTGATACAGGTGAAGAAGAATCAAGAGAAGCTAGCGAAACAGCTCCTTTTGCAGGCCTTGCTTTTAAAATCATGACTGACCCATTTGTTGGGGGATTAACATTCTTCAGAGTTTATAGTGGACTTTTGAAAGCTGGTTCTTATGTTTACAATTCTATCACTGGTAAAACAGAAAGAGTTGGAAGACTTATAAGAATGCATGCAAATAATCGTCAAGAAATTACAGAAGTTGGAGCAGGAGATATCGCTGCCATTGTAGGTCTCAAAGATACAATCACTGGACATACTTTGTGTGATGAAAAGCATCCTATTCAACTTGAAAGCATGGATTTCCCTGAACCTGTTATACAACTCGCTATCGAGCCTAAAACAAAAGATATGCAGGAAAAAATGGCTTTAGCTCTTGCAAAATTAATGCGAGAAGATCCTACTTTTAGAGTTACTACCAACCAAGAAACTGGACAAACACTTATCGCAGGAATGGGTGAATTGCACCTTGATATAATTGTAGATAGACTCTTGAGAGAATTCAAAG
The DNA here is from genome assembly GCA_944349895.1 of uncultured Clostridia bacterium. GTDB lineage: Bacteria > Bacillota > Clostridia > Christensenellales > UBA1242 > Caccovivens. Next base: position 67,943 of record CALVNQ010000002.1, read on the forward strand.
TTGAAGCTAACATCGGTAACCCACAAGTTTCTTATAGAGAAACCATTAGGAAACCGGTTAAAGCAGAAGGTAAGTTTATTCGTCAATCTGGCGGTAAAGGACAATATGGACACTGTATCATTGAAATGGAACCTCTCCCAGCCGGATCAGGATATGAATTTGTTGATAAAACTGTTGGTGGTTCTATTCCTAAGGAATATATACAACCAGTTAATAATGGTATAAACGAAGCTAGAATGAATGGTGTTGTTGCTGGTTATGAAACCGTTGATTTTAGAGTTACTGTTGTCGATGGTTCTTATCATGAAGTAGACTCTTCTGAAATGGCGTTCAAAATCGCTGGTTCAATGGCTTTCCAAGATGGAGCTAAAAAAGCTGACCCTGTTTTGCTCGAGCCAATCATGAAAGTTTCTGTGGAAGTTCCCGATGAATATTTAGGAACAGTTATGGGAAATCTCACTTCTCGTCGTGGGATGTTGACCGGTACTGAATCTAATTTGGGCATACAAATCGTTACTGCCGAAGTGCCTCTCGCAGAGATGTTCGGTTACGCAACAGACCTTAGAAGCCAAACTCAAGGCAGAGGAAATTACGTTATGGAGCCACTTAAGTATCAGGAAGTTCCTAAATCTATTTCTGAAAAAATTGTTGGTGAAAGGGCAAAAAGAAATTAAAAAAAATTGTTAAATCGTTTTGAAAATATTTTTATATATGCTACAATAACAAAGTAAATTAAAAAAGGAGATTATTATAATTATGGCAAAAGAACAATTCGACCGTAGTCTTGAACATGTTAATATCGGTACTATCGGTCACGTAGACCATGGTAAAACAACTTTAACTGCAGCTATTTGCCGTTATTCTGCAATGAAAGGCTTAGCTGACGCAATGAAATATGATGAAATTGATAAGGCCCCTGAAGAAAAAGCAAGAGGTATTACAATCAATACTGCTCACGTTGAGTATAAAACTGACAAACGTCATTATGCTCACGTAGACTGCCCAGGACACGCAGACTATGTTAAAAACATGATCACAGGTGCTGCTCAGATGGATGGAGCTATCCTTGTTGTTGCTGCAACTGATGGACCTATGCCTCAAACAAGAGAACATATTCTTCTTGCTAGACAAGTTGGTGTTCCTTATATCGTTGTATTTATGAACAAGGTTGATCAAGTTGATGATCCAGAACTTCTTGAACTTGTTGAAATGGAAATCAGAGATCTTCTTACCGAATATGGTTTCCCTGGAGATAAAACTCCTATCATTAAAGGATCTGCTCTTAAGGCTAATGAAGCCTGCGATGCAAATGATCTTAATAGCCCAGATCTTAAACCTATTCAAGAGTTGCTTGATGCTATTGATTCTTATATACCAACTCCTCAAAGAGAAACTGATAAACCTTTCCTTATGCCTGTTGAAGATGTTTTCACAATCACAGGAAGAGGAACAGTTGCAACTGGTAGAGTAGAGCGTGGTGTTGTTAGAATGAACGATACTGTTGAAATCGTTGGTATGGGTGCTAAGAAACAAACAGTTATCACAGGTGTTGAAATGTTCAGAAAACTGCTTGATGAAGCTAGAGCAGGTGATAACGTTGGTCTTCTTCTTCGTGGTATTCAAAGAAACGAAATTGAAAGAGGACAAGTTCTTTGCAAACCTGGTTCAATTCATCCTCACACTAAATTTACTGCTCAAGTTTACGTTCTTAAGAAAGAAGAAGGTGGACGTCATACTCCATTCTTTAACGGATATAGACCTCAATTCTATTTCAGAACAACAGACGTTACAGGAACAATTGAACTCGAAAAAGGTGTTGAAATGGTTATGCCTGGCGACCATGTTAACATGACGATTACACTTATCACACCAATTGCTATCGAAGAAGGTCTTCGTTTTGCTATTCGTGAAGGTGGTAGAACAGTTGGTTCAGGTGTTGTTTCAACAATTATCGAATAATATATTCAGAAATAAAAAACGACTTAAATAAGTCGTTTTTTTCATTTTGATATTGACAATCCACTTTTGGTATGTTATTATCAAAGAGTTAAGCGGAGGGATTTTATGTTTAAATATCCTGATTATAAAGATGAAGACATTTTATATATTTCAAAAATGCCTAATGCAGATGCTAATGAACAAATTCCAAAATTAAAAATAGTTGGACCTTATGCATTTTCTAAGACTACAAGAAAAGTAGTAGAGTTGCCTGAAACTTATGTTATTGTGGGTATGGGTGCTTTTTCTACAAGTAAAATAGAGGTTTTTGTTGGTAACGAAGGTTTGGAAATGATTGATAATTACGCATTTTCTGATTGTTTTTATTTAAAAAAAGCGATTTTACCAACGACACTTAAAAGAATAGGAGATAAAACATTCTCCAATTGTTATGGGTTAGAAAAATTGGATTTACCAAGCGGACTTACTGATATGCATATTAACGCTTTAAGAGATTGTGCAAATTTAAAATACATTGCTTGTGGGGAAGATTTGGCTCTTAAAATTTATAATAATTATGAAATGTTGCCTTCTTTAAAAGGTTTATATGTTAAAGATAATGATAATAAAATTATAGGACAAATTAAAATTAATCGTTATTCAAAGGTTTATGTAGATTATAAAAATTGTTTCTATAAAAACGAAAAAGATATTGAAATAAAAGCTTAAAGGAGTATCGAAATGGGAAAAAATAAAAATAAAAAAGAAAATAACACAGGTCTAAAATATGATACCGTTGTGCCAGAAGGGGTGAAGGAAATTGGTATAGAAGAATATATGGGTGAAGAAAATGTTGGAAATGTCTATTTACCTGATTCTTGTGAAAAAATATGGGCAAGAGCTTTTTTAGGTAGTGATATAGAATCGATAACAGCATTTAATATAATTGAACTAGGTAATGCAGCTTTTGAAAAATGCCGCTTGCTTTTTCGTGCAATATTGCCAGAGTCTGTTAAAAAAATTGGAGATAGGTGTTTTAAAGGATGTACTGCTCTTGAAGAAGCTTATATACCTTACGGGGTCGAAGAAGTTGGTGAAAATGTGTTTGATGGATGTGTCTCATTGTCAAAATTAACTTGTCCAGAGTATTTATTGCCAAAGCTTGTTCACCTATTAGAAGCCAACAATAATTTAAAACAAATATGTATTATTGACGAAAATGGGAATGTTAGTAGGACAGTTGAGCGTACTTCTCCAAAACCTAGAAATAATGATTTTGTTGGGCTTACAAAACTAATCCAGTGAAAATAAATTAGAAAAAAGATAAAAGTCTTAATTTATTTAAGATTTTTATTTTTTTATTGAATTTGTGTTATCAAAAGCTTGTCTTTATTTTTTTTTATGGTAAAATGAAAATGGGAGTATGTATGGGAATATTTACTGAGATATTTAAAGCTCTTGGGTTCGAATCTGAATCTGAAAACAATGGTAATTCAAGAAAAAAAGTTAAAAAAGTGGAGCCTAAGGCATCGTTTAATTTAAAAAAAGATAGAATCGAACGTCCTGATAGAATTGATGGAGTTAAAGTTTTTTATATCGAAAATTTTGAAGATTGCAAAAAAGCCATCGATTTGTTTAAAAATGATGAACCTGTTTTAATTAATTTTGAATATGCCGATGATAAACTAAAAGCATTAGGTTTTTTTGAAGGGGCAATATTTATGTCAAAGGGATCTATGGAGACTATAGAGGAAAACAAACTTATTATATTGCTACCCGAAGGAGTGGAAATTGAATAAACGTTTAAAATTAATATTGTTTATAACTCTTCCTATTTTTGCTATATTTTTAATCTTTGATTTACTAAGTAAACATTTAATTGATTCTTCATTAAGTTTAGGAGAGGCAAATGATTTTTTGCCTGGTTTTATTGAAATTTTAACAGTTCATAACACTGGCGCTGCTTGGGGAATTTTTGCTAACTCCCAGATTTTTTTGATTATTTTAACATTTTTATTTGTTTTTGTACTTTTTGGTTTAATGATTTTTGAGAAAACTGAAAATCCTTTATTTTACCTGGCTTTAGGATTTATTTTTTCCGGAGCAATTGGAAATCTTATAGACAGACTAGCTTTCGGTTATGTTAGAGATTTTCTTCATCTGGAGTTTTGGCCTACATTTCCCGTGTTTAACATCGCTGACATGTGTTTAACTGTGGGAGTTGTTTTGTTTATAGTTTACTTTATTTATATGATTGTAAATCATAGGAAAAAGCATAAAGAGGATAAAATTGATAACTAAGTTTATAGTTAATGTGGATGACGTGGGGAAACGTTTGGATAAATTTATTAATTTAAATTTTCCTGATTTTTCGCGTTCTTATATCCAAAGCTTAATTGAGCAAGGCAAAATTTTGCAGAACGGCAAGATTGTTAAGACCGGTAATAGATTAAAGATAAATGACATGATAGATGTTGAAATTGAAAAACCTAAACCTATTTTAGCAGTCGCCGAAGATATAGATTTTGAAATTGTTTATCAAGATGATGATTTGCTAGTTATTAATAAGCCACAAGGTTTGGTTGTTCATCCTTGTTCTACTACTAAAAATGGGACATTAGTCAATGGGCTATTGGCTAAAGTTCATAATTTAAGTGGGATCAATGGGATTTTAAGACCTGGAATTGTGCATAGATTAGATAAAGACACCTCAGGACTTATGTTAGTCGCTAAAAATGATTTTGCTCATAAAAAGTTGGCCGAAATGATAAAAAATAAAGAGGTAGAACGTAAATACTTGGCCCTTTTAAGTGGTGTGGTTTGGGATAATAGTGGGCATATAGAGACTTTTTTGTCAAGAGATAAAAAAGATAGGAAAAAGTATGCTGTTTCTAAAAGTGGTAAATTAGCTATATCAAATTTTAATGTCGTTTCTCGTTTTGAAAAAGCCACTTTGGTAGAATTTTCTTTAGTTACCGGCAGGACACATCAAATACGTGTTCATAGTGCTTATATAGGGCATCCCGTGGTGGGAGATTGTTTATATGGTAAAGCAGATAAATCTTTAAAGGGACAGTTATTACATTCTTATTTTTTAAAATTTAAACATCCCCGTAACAATAAAGATTTTGTTTTTAAAATAAATCTACCAGATTATTTTCAATCCTACTTGAATAATTTAAAACCTTTTGTTTTATAAAAAAAATTGGAGCGATCCAATTTTTTTAATATTGAAATTCACTCATCCTTACTTTATGTAGGGCACGTTGTTCTTCAATCAAATTTGAGAACATTTCTCTTACCCTGTATGGATGGGCGATATGTCTTAGTCTTAGCTCAGGAGAACGTTCATCGTTTGAATAAAGAATTACTGTTCCTGTTTTAAAAATTTTATCAAATAAAGTTTGATGTAAGCTCACATCTTGAATTCTATATACATTAACTTCATCAACGATGCTATATAATAATCCAATATCTGAAAAAACTTTAACCCATTTGTCTCCATTTTTTACAAGTGAGTATCTTGTAAATGACCATGGCAGACCAAGATATCTTTTTCTGTCTTTCCATATTAAGTGTGCATTTACTCCATACCTTCTTTTTACTTTTTTATCTTTATCCATCACTCTTTCTCCATTATACTAATAGTAATATAATTTGAGAAAAAAGTAAAGAAAAAACCCAAAATATTTTATTTTGGGTTTTTTACTTTTTTTAGCACTTATTCATGCAGTTTGAACCACAGCCACAGCCACCGCAAAGTAACAATATTAGAAGAAGTGTGCAAATATCTATACCACATCCATTATTATTACCACAGCATTGTAAAAGCATGAGTAAGATTAATATTGAGCAACAGTCGCATCCGCAACCATTACCGCCAAAACCTCCAAAAAAGTTCATATGTACCTCCTGTATTTTTATCCTTTTGTGTGAGTGCGCTTACACATTATCATAGTATTATTTTATTTTCTTTTTTGTTACAAGTTTCGATACTTTTTGCATTATTATTTTTACATATCTGTTGGTTTTCTTCACAAAATATTTATGTCTAAATTCTTAAATTTGATTGACTTTGTTATTTATTTATATTAAAATAAATTGTTACTTAAATTTATGCTAAAGGGGTTGTTATGATTAAGGATAAATCAAACGATAAAAGTAATTTATGTAAAGGGGCTTCTCTCGCTTTTGCCGGAATTCTTGCTCTTTCATTTTTTCCTTTGAATGTGATTGAAGTTAAAGCAGATTATCTAATTTCCGGAGAAATTGGTTCAGAGGCTATCTATATTTCAAATGCTAATCAAAAATGGAATAAAGAATCTGTTTATGAGATTAGAGCCGCTTATTTTGGCTCTGATAAAAAAATTCCTATCGGTTTATCTGATTATTCCGGTTATTTAGGAATTAATTATGATAGTGCTACTACTGTTGAAAGTATTGAATCTTCTGTTACAGTTACTTATAAAACTTCAGGTCAAAATATAAAAGTTTCTAAATTAGATGATTCAGTTATTAAAAATGTTTCTTCAAACCCTACGAGCACCAAATATGGCACTGTGACATTGGATAATGCTGGGCAATATACAATTAATTATAGTATCACTTTAAACTTATCTGACGATACTGTTAAGAATTTTTCAACCGATTATATAGTAACTAGCGAAATCACTTCTGCTTATTTTGAATTTATTGAGAACGATTCAAATATCATTCCTTCTGTTTATGATGTGAGCTATCAAAAAGCTAAAGGTGGTTTGAAGAACTTGAATTTAACTTTACCAAAAGTTTTTGGCGAAAATGAAAAAGAACTGCCAAATGTCGTTTTTATCGCAAATGGAGACACCTCTTCAATTCAAACTAGTGATTATGTTGATATAACAATTTCAAAAGGATCTAAAGGCACCGCTGTTATTGAAGGCCAAGGCAGAAACTTTTTCATTGATTCTAAATATTTTAACCCAGATTCTGATGAGTTCGTTGGTTTCGGTAACTATATACTTAAATATTCTTATTATTCAAACGGGCAATTTATCACCTCGGTTACTAAAGAATTTACAGTTAGTGAACAATATTATGAAGATTATGATTATACAATTAAAACTTCATCTTCTTTAACATCTGCCATTACCGGAGTTGAGACAACTCTTCCAAAAATCACAGGACAAACTTCAACTAGTTCTAAACCTTCTGGAGAAACAGTTAATGTTAGTTATAAAGTGATAGCTTACAGATTAGTTAATGGTTCCTATTCTGAAACTAAAGATGGCTCTATTGTTGATGGTAAGTTTACTCCTTGGGCAGACGGAAGTTATAAAATTGTTTATAACGCAGAAGATTTCTATGGGAACCCTAAATCCACCTATTTCTTTATTGATGGAGTTAAAGATTCTCAAAAACCTGTCGCTCAAATGTACGATGCTTCTAATGTCAATAACTATGTGGGCCAAAATATAAATAATAGTATTGATAGTTATATAGATGCATCAAATGATCTTAAATCTAAAACTTCAGTTAAAAATATTATAATTTTTGCTGTTGGTGCAACTGATAATGTCTCAAAAGTTGAAGATGAAGATATGAAACTAACCAGAGTGGTAAAGAGCTCTGCAAAATCTATAACAATAGATGACTATGCTGATTACAACTTAATTTTCGATTATGATTTTACATCTTTAATTACCAATAACAAGTATCTTGAGAACAAACTTACTGCAGCTGGTGTTGAAATTTCTAACGAAGAATCTGTGCTTGCTTGGCTTAAAGGTAATAAATTCTTGATAGTAACAACAGATAAGACTAAAACAGTTGAACAAGGCTATGCTTATTTAAATATTAATTTAACGAGTGGGCTTATGCTTAATGGTTCCGAATCTGGCATACCTTATACCGTTTTGTATTATGCTCAAGATAAGGCTGGAAATGAAAGTGCTCAACTTTCTTATCAAATTACTGTTGTTAGTGAAGAAATTTTAGATTCTGTAGGTCCAGAAATAACTTTCCCAACCAATCTTAAAAACTCTTATCGCGCAAATTCTATTATAACTTTCGATGCTCCTTCAGCATCAGATGATAATGATACTAGGATGGAAATTATAACCGAATATGCTTATGATGGATATGATAATTGGATTCAATTTGAAGATGATAATTATAAAATTGATCTTTCAGAAATAGAAGATGCAATTTATTCAGATAATAAACCAACCAAGTTGACCATTAGGGTAACTGCTTATGATGATTATGGCAACAAGGGCGAATGGACTAAAGATATCTCAATAGCAGACGTCCAAGATACATCAGCACCTATTATTATGACAGAATCTTATGAAACAAGTAATGACTCTTTTATTAAACAAAATTCGGAAATTATTTTACCTACAATAACCATCGCTGATGATTATGTTGAATATTTAAATGCAGAAGTTTATGTTAGCAGAATCAAAGACGGTGTCGAAACTCCTATTTCTGTTAAAGGTAAAGTTGAAGAAAAAAATGTTCTTAATGGCAAATATATTTTAAAAGCTGGTAAAATTGTTGCTTCTTATCCAGGAGAATATCAAGTTAAAGTAATAATTACTGATGCTGGAAATAATCAAATAACTTCTTTCTACAATTATTATGTTGAAGACGATAACATTATTGAAGATCCAGTTATCACTGGTTTAGCATCTACAATCGGTAACGAAGGTAAGGCAGAAGTGGGTGAAGCCATCGATCTTGCAACCCCATCTGTTGATTATGTTATTGATGAAGATAGATTTGGCATCTTTGGTGTTTTGGATGATGACTCAAAAGCTTCCTTTGATTATTCTGTTAAAGTTATTAATGATGCACCTTCATCTTATAAATTTAATGAAAATGAAGAAAAAACTTTCACAGCTTATGAACCTGGTATATATAAACTTCAATATTTTGTCAATGTGACCATTTTCGATAAAAATCAATTTGAAATTAATAGTGATAATACAGCTGTGGTAGAAAAAGGAACATCTAATAAAGTTGTTTCTGTGGATGAAAATAGTTTCGTTATATTATCAGACTCCACTTTTAAATATGCTTTAAAATCAGAAACAGATTACAAAATCTATGATTTGACAAGTAAATTTACTTTTGATTCTAACATGAAGGCTTGGTATATCCAAAAGGATTCTGTAAATTATTATGTAAACGTTGATGAAGGTTTTAAACTTATCGCACGAAACGGCCAACAAATTGAATTTAGTTTGAATAATGATGCTGGAAGTAATTTAACAATTGGCGATACAAGTTACAGTATTTCTAGCTCTGCTACTTTAGATCTGAACGTTATTGTTTCTTACAATTTGCCTAGTGACGTCTTTACCTTGACAGTTTCAGATACAAAGGCACCTGAAATTTTAGTAGATTACGATTATCCTTCAACTGCTGATAAAAACGACATTGTTTCTATTAAGAAAGTTGAAGCTGAAGAGCTTTCTGTAAAAGGCATCGATTCCGAAAAAAGTTACGTTTTGATTTCATATAAAGGCGGAGAAACTTCATATTCTACACAGTATTATTTATCAACTTGGACTACAGACAGTGATTATAACCCTTCAACAGGGAATATTGATTATAAATTAACTCGTGATGGTAATTACACAATTTCTTATTTTGTGTACGATTATTACGGCAACGTGAATTCTGAAAAATCTTACACTATCCATGTTGGTGACTGTGAAAGACCTACTATTAAAATTGCAAATGGCTTTATAGAAGAAAAGTTTAAATTAGGTGAAACGCTTACTTTAGATTTAAGTAAATTAACTTTTACCGATGATGTAACTACTGATTCAAATAAGCTTCTTGAAACTCTCGAAGTGAAAGTTTATAATACTGCAACATCAAGTGAAGAACTAAAAAATATTGCCAATGAAAGTGAACACAGATATAGTTATAAACTTGATACCGCAGGTACCTATAAAATTGAAATATCTGTTACCGATGGGGCAGGTTGGACAAAAACTGAAACAATTCAGTTTGAAGTTTCTACAGATTCGGAAGAGGGTACTGAAGTTTATGAAGTTGTTGGAACTGTTTTAATTGTTGTTTCTGTTTTGGTCCTTGCTGGTGTTATCACATATTTCGTTGTTAGTAAAATAAAAAAGGATAAAAAAACTAAGTCAAAGGGCGAAAAAAAAGATAAAAATAATAAATAAAAAGCACTTTTAAAGTGCTTTTTTTGTTTAGTATGCTTGACATTTTATAGTTATCTTTGATATACTATCTAGGTATCCGCATAGAAATGGTTAAAGTTGATTATTCACACCATGTTTTAGCGAGTTTGGTTAGAGGAGGTAAATTATGTTCGCAGTTGTTGTTACCGGTGGAAAACAATATAATGTTCAAGTTGGTGATATTATCAAAGTTGAAAAGCTTGATGCTAACGTTGGCGATAAAGTTAAACTTGACGTGTTGATGATTTCTGATGATAATGGCTCAAAAGTTGGCGATAAGTTAAAAAATGCTGTTTGCGAAGCAGAGATTATAAGCCACGGCAAAGCAGATAAAATCGTTGTTTTCAAATACAAAGCAAAGAAGAATGAGCGCAAAAAACAAGGTCATAGACAACCTTTTACAGAAATCAAAATTTTATCTGTGAAGGCTTAAGATGACTAAAATAAAGTTCACTCGCAAAAATGGAAAATTCATAGCATTTAAATTATCAGGTCATACTGGCAAGGCTGAAGCGGGGAAAGATGTCCTATGCAGTGCAATTTCCACGGCATCTCAAATGGCAGTTGTTGCTATTACCGAAGTTGCAGGGATCAAGGCAGATTTGCAAGTTAGAGATGGTTTTTTAAGTTTGATACTTGAAAAGACAAGCCAGGAAACTGATTTGATTATTACATCTTTATTTAAAACGCTTGAAAACATTTGTGAGAATGAGAAAAAATATGTTAAGTTGGAGGTTGAAGATGTTTAATATTAATATTCAACTTTTTGCTCACCATAAAGGTGGTGGAAGTACTAAAAACGGAAGAGATTCTGCTGGTAAGCGTCTTGGGGTAAAAGCTACTGATGGACAAAGAGTTCTTGCAGGAGCTATAATAGTTCGTCAAAGAGGCACTGAAATTTATCCAGGAATTAATGTTGGGTTAGGCAAAGATTATACTTTGTTCGCACTTAAAGATGGCGCTGTTAAATTTGGTTCTTCAAAGGGCAAAAAGATAGTTTCAATATTAGAAAATATTTAATTTATTTCCCTGCTTTTTAGCGGGGTTTTTTTAAGATTATGGAATACAAACTTTTTAAAAACAAAATTGAAATTTATTCAAAGGAAGATTTTAATCCACAACATATTCTTGAATGTGGACAAATTTTTTGCTACGAAAAAACAGAAGGTGGTTATCTAGTTTTTTCCAAGGACAAACAGGCAACAATAGTTGAAAATCAAGAAGGTTATGAAATTTTATGTGATGATGAAAAATATTTTGAAAATTTTTTTGATTTGCAAACAGACTATTCAAAAATAAAAAAAGAACTTATTAAATTTGATATACTTAAAAAACCTATTGAGTTTGGAAGTGGCATAAGAATTTTGAAAAATGATATTTTCGAAATAATAGTTTCATTTATAATTTCAGCAAATAACAACATAAAAAGAATTCAAAAGATAATACATACATTAAAAGAAAAATGCAATCAAGGCAGGGCGTTTCCTTCGCTTAGTCAACTTTTAAAATTTACAGTTGATGATTTTTATAAAATTGGTCTTGGATATAGGGCACCACAACTTTATAAATGTTTAAGGCAACTAAGCGAAAGTGAAATCTTATCATGGCAACAAATGCAAACAGAACAGTTGCGCAGAAAACTGATTTCGCTTAGTGGTGTAGGCCCAAAAGTGGCAGATTGTATTTTACTTTTCGGGTTTGGAAGAAAAGATGTTTTTCCTGTTGATACTTGGATAAATAAAATGTATAATATGTATTATTCGCCTTTAAATAAAAGGGAAATAATTAGAAATAATTTAGTAAATATTTTTGGAAATTTATCTGGATACGCCCAACAATATTTATTTTATTATCAACGCTCTGGGAGTGGAAATAATTGAAATTTGATTTTGTGAAAATCTGCAAAAAAGAATGTGCGATAAAAAATTTAAATTTAATGTTTCAGATTTTTTTAAAAGCCAAAAACCTGCAACATTAGATGAAATGCAGAGGTTTATAAATTTAGAACCTAACGACAATAATATAGGACATTTGTCTAGAAAACAATGCTTGGATGATTTAGAGCAGTTGCATTTTCTTTTAAAACATTTATACGCAGGTTATTATAGTTTAGGAGAGGATTATTTTTGTAATGCTTTTGAAAAGATGCAAAAACAAGTAAACAATAAAACGACTTTATTACTTAAAGATTTTATTTTCATAATTTATGAAGGGCTCGATGGGCTTATAGACAGACATTTTTGTTTCGGTTTGGAAGGCAAATTTAAAATTAGAATATTTGATGATTCAAAACTTGATAAACTTTATTTTAATGATGTTTTTAAAATAACTCAAATTGGTAAAAATTATTATTTTGAAGATAAAAAAATTTTAAATGTTGAAGGTCAAAATAATATAGAAAATTTTATTAAACCTATTTTAAATGAAAAAGGAGAGTTATTTTTAGGATTTATTGTATATGCCAAAGAGAATAAAATTTTGCATGTGAAGTTAGAGGGAAATCAAACTATTGATGTCGTTCTCAAACAAGCGCAAGAACCAAATGAAATTAAAAAACAATCACAGTTATTTGATTTAGAAAAAGATGGGGACATTTTATGTATAAAGAACCAAACATTAATGTACAACAAGTTTCAAAATTTTGATTTTTCAAAATGTGATTGGAATGATGCTCAATTTAGAATTTTAGACATTAGAAATAACGGCGGTGGATCTGATAATATTACAAAAAATATAATGAAAAGTTTTGGTTTTGAAAATTCTGGATTGCAAATTTCTGGCTTTGATTTATGTTCTAGATTTGATAAGAGAGATTGTTCTAAGCAAGAATTCATAAAAAACTATTTTAATAATTGGGAAAAATCTATAAAAAACGACACGCCGGGAGTTTTGCGAGTCTTTGTCGGAGGAAATTCTGAAAGTATTAAAACTAGTGAAAAGCCATTGATAATAATTCAAAATAAAAATTGTGCATCTGCTGCCGAAAGTTTTATAGAGGAATTTTACAATCACAAAAATGTTATTTTTTTGGGTGAAAACACCGGTGGATACTTAAGTTTTGGTAACATTAGAAATTATTATTTAAACAACAGCGATTTAGTTTTTACTTTTGGTTCTAGTATGTTTTTAGATAATCGTTTTGGATTTATAGAAGGCAAGGGCTATAGCCCTGATATTTATTTCCCATATAAACCTGACCTAATTGTGAACGCTACTAAAGCTTTTATAAACAACAATTTAATGGCAAAAAAGTTTTGCGAAAAAACGCTTTAACAAAGCGTTTTTTTATTTTTATGTTTTCGCTACTAAGCTTTTTTAACTATTAATTTTTAATGCGTTTTTTGTAGAAAAAGGTATTTACAAAGAGAAACCTATATGATATAATATTTCCATAAGGAGGGAAGATGCAATTTGTAGAATTTTTTACACAAATGCACTGGTCAGTAATTACACTTTTAGCTGCTTTTGTTGTGCTCTTCATTATTGAAGGGATATTGCCAGGTTTTGGTGTATGTGGTATTTTAGGTACTATTTGTGGCATTGCTGCCATTGTTTGTGAAGCCATTTTCACAAAATCTTTATTTGATGTTTTCTTTTTAATATTTTTGGTTCTGCTTTTGTTTGTAATTTTATTTGTCATCTTTTCCCATTCTTTTAGTAAGGGGTTGTTGAAAAAAACCCCTTTAGTTGAAAATAATTCTGCTCTTCCTGAAAATTATGGGAAAGACGAAAAGTTAAAAACTCTTATCGGAAAAGAAGGAGAAGTTATTTCTCAATGTAAACCAGTTGGAAAGGCAAAAATTGATGGAACTGTTTACACAGTTTGTTCTGTTAAAGATTTTATTTATGAAGGACAAAAAATTAAAGTTGTTGAAATTAAAGATTCGGTTATCAGGGTAGATTTAATTGGAGGGGAAAATGAATAGTTTACTTTTAGCTATTGAAGGTTGGGTTATCGCATTAATAGTTTTGTCGAGTATTTTACTTATAGGCTTGATTATTTTGTTTATTTTAGTTCCAATTAAACAATGGTTTATTGCGCTCGTTTCAGGAGCTCATATTTCTATGGCTAGACTCATTGGTATGAAATTAAGAAAGGTCGATTATAAACTTATTGTTAATACCTATATTATGGCACGAAAAGGTGGAATTAATATTTCTATTGTTGATCTTGAAACACACTTTATGGCAGGGGGTAATGTTGATAAGATTGTTAAAGCATTAATTGCTGCAAACAGTGCGAGTGTTGATTTGACTGTTGAATTAGCCAAAGCTATTGACCTTGCAGGCAGTGATGTGGTTGAAGCTGTTGAAACTTGTGTTACACCTAAAATTATAGAAGTTAATAATATTGCCGCTGTTGCTCAAGACGGTATTGAAGTTATAGTTAATGTTAAGGTTACTGTTAAAACTGACATAGATGAACTCGTTGGTGGGGCTAGAGAAGATACTGTTATTGCTAGAGTGGGTAAAGGCATTGTAAGTTGTATTGGCGCAGCTGAAAATTATACAGAGCTTCTTGAAAGTCCTTCTTCTATTGCTGATTCTATAATGAGTAAGGGGCTTGATGATGGAACCGCCTATGACATTGTTTCTGTAGACGTTGCAGATATAAATATTGGAAGAAATTTAGGTGCAAAACTTGAAACCGAAGAGGCCGAAAAGAATAAAAAGCTTGCAGAAGCTCAAGCTGAAAGAATGAGATCAATGGCTGTCGCAGAAGAACAAAAAATGAAAGCAAAAACCCAAGAAATGAAAGCTGTTGTTTTAGCAGCTGAAGCTGAAATTCCTAAAGCCATCGCTAGTGCTATAAAAGAAGGGAAATTCGGTGTTTTAGATTATTATAAACTTAAAAATTTACAAGCTGACACAGCTATGAGATCGTCTATTGCAGGAGTGGAACCTGACAGTGGAGATGGGGAGGCGTAATCATGCTATGGTTATGGATCCCTTTAATTATTGTTGGAGCTGTTCTCATTTGTTTGTTTGTTTTTCTATATGATAAAAGAAAATCAATTTTTAAGATATTCTCAAAGCAGGAAAGAAAAGCTAAAAAAGAAAAAAGATCATTGAAGAAATCTTCAAAATTACAAAAAGATATTAAACATGTCGAACATAAAGATGAGGTAATTTTTGAAGAAAAAAATATTGAAGTAGTTAATAATGAGAGTTTACAAGTCGAGGAATATCTTCCTTCTGATCAATTTGTAGAAGACGATGTAATGCCATATATCCCTAAATTTAATAGGCGTAGACCAGAAAGAAGAGATATTTCCCATTATGAATCATTAAGAAGAAAATATGAATATGAAAACAAAAAAAGTATAAAAGAGCAAATCGATTCTTTATCTCCAGAGATGAAAGCGATTTTGTTCGGAAATGTTTTGGATCGTAAAGATGATGAATTCTAAATTATGTTGAACACGCATAACTTACATTAAGGAGATAGCGTGTTCAATTTTTTTGATGAATTAAAAAAAATTATTAAAAATGAAAAACTTATTGAAAAATATAACATTGTTAATATGTCTGGCAAAATTTTATATGTTGAAGGACATACTGGTATTTGCCAATTATCCAAAGAAATTATTTCCTTTAAATTTAAAGGTGGGGTCATTATTGTCGAAGGCAAAGATTTAATTTTAAACGAACTTATGGATAAAACTTTAAAAATAACCGGCGAAATCAAAAAAATAGAGGCTGTTTAATGAAGAAAATTAATTATGTTTATTTTGAAATTAAAGGGCTAAATCAAGAAAAGTTTTTTAATTCTTTGTCTAAAAAATTTTACCTATATGAAATCAATAGGTTAGAGAAAAATAGAACATCTTTTAAAGTTTCTTTTTTTGAAGGTCCTAAAGTAAAAAAAGAAATTATTAGTGCTGGGTTTGAGATACTTAAAGAGCAAAAAAAAGGACCTTTTTTTTATTTGTTTAATCTTTTTACAAGTTATGGGATTATTGCAGGAATTGTTATTTCGTTATTTTTGTATTTTATACAACTGCCTTTTATTCAAAAAATTGAAGTGTGGGGAATTGAAAATTCTAGCCAAGTCGTTGAATTCCTTTCAAAAAATTTACCTTCAAAAAATAGAAACAAAATAAATATTCATCAAATCGAATCAATGATCAGTGATAATTTTGATGATATTAGTTTTATCAGTGCGTCAATAATTGGACAGAGCTTAATTATTAATTTAAAGGAAGCTATAGTTCCACCCGAAATGAATGAAGTTTTCTCACCCTTAATTTCTCCTTATGATGGTGTAATAACCGATATAAACCTAATTCAGGGAACTTTAAATGTTTCTGTCGGTGATATTATACAAAAGGGACAAATTTTAGTAGAAGGCAAAATTATTAATTCAGAGGGTGAAATTTTTAACATACAGCCTAAAGCTGAAATTTCTATGAATATATGGTTTGAAGGAGAGGCAACTCATTGTGATGAAGAAGTTGTTTCTTTAAGGACGGGGAATAAAATTGAAAAATCCGTTGTTTCTCTTTTTGGTAGTGAATTTTATTCTAATAATCCAACTTTAAATTTTTCTAATTATGAAACTGAAACTTCTACCAAATATTTGAGCTTTAATAATATTTTACCTTTTATTGTTACAAAAACCATTTTTTATGAAATTAAAACGCAAACAATCTATTCTTCGTTTGATGAAAGAAAAGATGAGTTTATTCAAAAGGCTAGGTTAAACTGCTTGCAAAAACTTAGTGGATGTGAGATAATAAAGGAAGAAAAATTCAGAATTATAGAAGGAGCAGGAACAACTAGCGTTAAATATTTAATCACTGCTGAAGTTGTCTTTTAAAAAATGAAAATTTATAGTAATAAGATAAATCTTTTGGATGAAAGTGTGTTTGATTATGCTTTAAAATTAACCGATAATGATGTTAATTGTCTGTCTGTTGGTATATATTATGTTTCTAAAAGAAAAATAAAAAAATTAAATTATAAACATCGTGGTATTAATAAAGTTACAGATGTTTTGTCTTTTCCTTTACTTAATACAAAAAAAATGGGCACTCTCAATAATTTTGATTCGGAAAGAGATCCTCTTACTAAAGAACTTGAATTAGGGGATATTGTTATTTGTAAGTCAATAGCAAAAAAGCAATCTAAACAATATAGGCATTCTTATCACAGAGAAATCAATTTCCTTGCTTTGCATGGGTTTTTACATTTACTTGGTTTTGATCATTTGTCTAAACATGATGAAAAAGAAATGACAGATTTATCAATGCAAATTTTAGATCATTGTGGAATTAAAAGAGGTTGATATGTATAAATTTGGATTTGTTGCTGTTTTAGGAAAGCCAAATGCTGGTAAAAGCACTTTAATTAACAAATTGGTAGGTGCTAAAGTGGCAATTGTTTCGAATAAACCACAAACAACTAGAGATAACATTTTAGGTATATTAAATGGAGAAAATTATCAAATAGTCTTTGTTGACACACCTGGAATACATAAGGCAACTTCTCATTTAGACAAGATTATGATGAAAAATGTCAGATCAGCTAAAGCAGGAGCTGATGTTGTGCTTTATCTTTTAGATACTTCATGTAAAATTGATGAACAGGAAATAGAGCATATTCAAAAAATGAGAAATGACGGGATTCAGGTTATAGTCGCTGGTTCAAAATCTGATAAAAAAAGATTTGATTTTGATTATGATATAATTTTTTCTTCTTTGACCAATGATAAAATAAATGAATTACTTAAAATTATACTATCTAAACTGCCTTCATATAAAGAAAAAAACTTTTTGTATGATAAAGATGAGTTAACCGATAAACCTGTCAAATTTTTTGTTGCAGAGTATATAAGAGAAGCTGTTTTAAAAGTTTTAAAGAAAGAAGTCCCTCACGGCGTGGCAGTTGTCGTTACTAAATATCAAGAAAAATTAAATATTATTGAAATAGATGCAGATATTATTTGTGAAAAACAATCCCATAAGGGTATTATTATTGGAAAAGGTGGAGAAACTCTTAAAAAAATTGGATCAATTGCAAGAATTAATTGTGAAGAGTTGATAAACAAAAAAATTATGTTATCTTTGTATGTCAAAGTTGAAGATAATTGGAAGGACAAGCCCAACAAATTGTCGGATTTGGGATATAGATAGTTTTAACATTTAACTTTTCCTCGCATATAGTGGTATTAGAACTTTTACGCAAATGAGGAAATGATGAGCGATACCACTAAAATAATATTTGGGATTTGTTTTATATTTTTTATGACTAGCCTTGGATCTTCTTTGGTTTTTTTGTTTAAAAATAATATTGGGGAAAAAACCAAAAAACTTATTGTTGGATTTTCATCTGGTATAATGATCGCCGCTTCAATTTGGTCATTACTTTTACCAGCAATTGAGGGAGCCGAAAATTATGGCAATTTTAATTTTGTCCCAGCAGTTTTAGGCTTTTTAATAGGTTGTTTATTTATCGCTTTGATTGACTATATAACCAATAAATTTGCAAGCCGTTCTATTGATAATAAAACTGATTATAAAAAACCGTCTAAATTTTTTTTAGTTATGACTCTTCATAATATACCAGAGGGATTAGCTGTTGGAGTGGCATTTGGAGGGGCTTGGGTTTCTTCAGATCCGTTAGCTGTTACATTAGCTCTCAGTTTGGCCGTTGGTATCGGAGTACAAAATTTCCCTGAAGGAGCCGCCATTTCATTGCCTATGAAAGTTGCCACAGGAAGTAAACTTAAAGGTTTTCTATTTGGGGTAATGAGTGGAATCGTCGAACCTGTTGCCGCTGTTATTGGTTTTTTCCTTGCATCAGGGATAAGTTGTATTATGCCTTGGGTCTTAGCTTTTGCCGCAGGGGCTATGATATTTGTGGTTGTTAGTGAGCTTCTTCCCGAAATACAAACAGGAGAAGGGGTGAGTTTGGGCATATGGGGAATAGTTGTAGGATTTACCATAATGATGGCTTTGGATGTTGCGCTTGGATAAAAACTGTAATTATATTTATCTTGATAAAAACTTAATAAATGTTGATAGATTTCTTATTTGTTCATTATAAAAAGATTCTTCGCCGTGACCACTTTTAATTAGTTTAAAATTAATGTTATTAATTTTTTTAAGACTTGAAAGCATCTCGGCTTTGTTTCCACCAAAAAGATCTGTTCGCCCTATTCCTCGCTTAAATAGTACGTCTCCACAGAAAAATATGTCATCTATAAGATAGCCCACCGAACATTTTGAATGCCCAGGTAAATTATATGTTTTTATTTCAAAATTTGGAGTCTTAATTGTTCCTTCTTTATCAAAAAAAATAAAATCTTCAAAATTGTTTATTTTAAAATCATCTCCATAATTTTTAGAAGGATTTGATAAGGTTTCGGCAATTTCTTTTGATGCGAAAATTTTACAATTAAAATTTTTTGAATATTTTATTGAATTAAATGAATGGTCATAATGACCATGTGTTAAAAAGATGCCCTCCACCTTCGTTCCTTGTGTAGTTTTAATGACATCTTCTAATTTTGCTCCCGAGTCTATTATTATCGAAGAATTATCTTTGATTAAAATATATGTGTTGCTCGCTAAAAGTGTGGACGTTATTTTTTTTATTTCCATAACTATAATTATACACTTATTTTTTTAAAATCAAAATGCTTGACATTCAATTTTTAAAATGTTATTATTTTTTGGTCAGTGGTTAGTCTAGGGGTGTAGTTTAGTGGTAAAACAGTGGTCTCCAAAACCATTGTCGAGGGTTCAATTCCTTCCACCCCTGCCAATAAAAAATAAAAACCTAGAAACAGGGTTTTTATTTTTTTATTCTTAAATCTTTTCCGTTCATTTCAATTGCTATTGATTTGTCTTTGTTTACCATTCTTGAAAAAATTCTTTCGTCATATCTTTCATGTATTTGTTCTGGAGTTAAGTTAGAAGTAATTAAAGTTTTTAAGCCTCTTATTTGTCTTTCATTTATTAATAAGTATAGATATTCTTTAGTTACATTTCTATACAAAGGCTCTGTGCCAAGGTCATCTATTAATAAAACTTCAATTTCCATTAGTTCGTTAATTAAACTGGTTTTTTCTTCTTCAGGTGAAGTGTGTATTGCTAAAAATTTTTGATTTAATGAAAATGCTGTCAAGATTTGAACAAGTTTGCCTTGTTTGATCATTTCATTTGCTACACATTGCATTGCATATGATTTACCAGTTCCTGTTTGGCCAAAAATAAAAACTAGTGTTTTTTCTGTATCAACATTGCACCATTTTTTTAATAAATCGTAAATTTTTTTAATTTGTTCTTGATTTTCAAAAATATTAAAATCTGAATTTTTAAAATCTTTTAATTCTTTGAAGCCACTGCTTTTCATTAATATTTTTGTTATTTCTTGTTTTAAACAAGAGCAATATTCTCCATTTACTAACCCAGTGTCAGAACACTTCTTGCACAAATAGTTTGGTTCAAGATCTTGCAGATTTAATAAATTTTTCATACTATTATATTTGTTTTCTGCCGTTTTAAATTTTTCATTGTCATAATTTTCCCCGTATGCTTCACTTTTTGCACGTGCTATAATTTCAGATTTATAAGCATCATATGTTTGTTTAAATTCAGGATTTTTTAGCGCAGATAAAAGCATCTCTTTTGATTTATATTCCGCTTGAGATCTTTTTTGTAAAATATTGTTTAAAGCTTCGTTTATTATTTTTTGTTTCATCTTAACCCCTTACAATTCTACTTCGTCTATTGATTGTATCATTGCTTGATAATCTTCTTTGGTGTAAGATCGACCTTTTATTTCTCCTTTTATTGTTGGAGAGTTTTGTTGATTAATTGTATCTTTTTTTGCTTGCTCAATTGATGTGATTTTTTTGTCATGCCATGAAGCCAGAATTCTTGATAAATAAGGGATAGGGGATAATTTATCTATTGATAGCGATATTGCATAGTTTATTAGTTCGTCAGACATCGCCCAATCATTTTTCCATGTCTTATAATTTTCCCTATCGTATGAATTAACTCGCCTTGTTATACCCAGCTTTTCTAAAATTGATTTTATTTCATTGTCAACTGAAACTGTCCTCATTAAATATTCGTCTAATGAAATGTTTGTTAATATGCCTAATTTGTATAATTTCTGAACTAATTTATCTAAACCTTCCAAAGTTCTGATTGAAGATTTAAATGCATATGAAGACAGTTTTTCTAAAGTTTCGTATTCAAAACCTAAGTTAAGCCAAGGATTTATGTATGTTTCTATTTCATTTTCTAAGCTTTCATAATATATACCCATATTTCTATTTATTTTTTTGGTAAGATTATAGACTTCATCTTGCGTTTCTACGTAATGTTTAATTTCATTTATAGAGGTTTTACCATTCATAAAATATTTTTCAAGCAAATTGTTTAGACGTTCGAAACCACCTTTCTTTTGCATATTTTTTGCTACATATAATATCGTTTCATCGTCAAAGCCCATGCCTTCTTTCCAAATTTCATATTTCTCTCTTTCTTCAATATAAGCTGTTCGTTTTAAACCTAAAATTTTTAATATTTCAGATAAATTTGTTCCAGTTTGCTCAATTTTACATAATTTTTCTTCGATTTGAGAGACAGTCAATAGCCCCTCTTTTGCCCAATTTTTTGCCACGGTTAAAATATAATTATATCCAACAGCTTTTTTCTTGCTTTCGATACAATAATCCATTATCATTAATAAAGCTTCTTGTTCCATGTGGGTGTTTTCTAGAAAATCGTAATATTCTCCATATTCTGTTTTTGATATTTCACGTTTTCCCTTTAATAATTCTTGAGCTTGTGTGTTAAATTTTTCATATTTTTCTGGTTTGTAAAGTCTTGTCCCATTGATTATATCTTTTAAAGGTTTAAAAAGCACTTGAATAGGGTATGTTGATAAAACTTGAACCAGCCCTTGCTCTTCCCAATATCTAAACGCAGTTTCGACATCAAGTTCGGTCATATTTAATTTCTTTGCAAAAGCTTCTATATTATTATCTATTTCTAAGTTATTTGCCGATAAAAATAGACCATATAAATAAACTTTTACACAATCATCTGGTGCTGTTGGTAAAAAATTATCAAAAAATATATTATCTATTTCCGTTGTATGATTAGCTATTAGTTCGGTTGATAATCTACAAAAACTCATTTTGCTTTCTCCTAATTCTTAAATTTTATCATAAAAATCACTTTTGTCAAAGAATTTTATTAGATTATCTAGAATAAGATATTCTATGAAAAAATTTTTTCCTTTTATTTTAGTGTTTATTATTCTTATTCCTGTTTTTATTTGCGTGGGTTGTTCCAACGACAAAAAAATTTCCGATTATTCTATAATTTTGACTTATGATGATGTTAATAACACGGCAGAAGCTAATACTATCGTGAATTACATCAATAATAGCGAAAATGCTTTGTCTTTTATAAAATTTCATTTATACCCAAATGCATTTTCTGAAGAAGCTGATGGAAGTGTTTGCACAACTGTTAATGAAGTTAAAACTTACCCTAACGGGAAAAGTTGGGGAGGCATAGATATTAGTAAAGTTTCAGTCAATGGTGCATTGACTGACTTTGAGTTCGAAGAATGTGCGAATACTATTTTAACTGTGCCTTTGGGTTTTGAGTTATTTCCTGACGAAACCGTTAAAATTCAGATAGAATATAAGTTAACTTTGCCTAATGCTAATCACAGATTTGGCTATGGTGAGAATACTGTTAACTTTGGGAACTTTTATCCAATCGTTTGTGTTTACGAAGAAAAAGAAGGGTTCATTACCGATCCTTATGTTTCGAATGGGGACCCGTTTTATTCCGAGATCGCTAATTATAGTTTAAGTATAAGTTATCCTTGTGATTATACTATAGCTTGTAGTGGAGATAATATTAGGACAAGTGAAAATGGAGACTTTATCACAACAACTTTTATTTCTAATAAAGTAAGGGATGTAAGTTTTATTTTATCGGATAAGTTTTCTTCCCTTAAAGGAAAATCTAATGATACCGACATTTATTACTTCTATTATTCTGACCAAGACCCGCAAGGTTCTTTAGATACAGCTATCAAAGCATTAAATTTCTATTCTGATTCGTTTGGAGATTATCCATATTCTAGTCTTTGTGTTGTTGAAACAAATTTTGTTCATGGTGGTATGGAATATCCTAGATTGGTTATGATCTCGGATGCGCTCGTTGAAGAAGATTATGACTATGTTATTGCCCATGAAATCGCACATCAATGGTGGTATGGTGTGGTCGGCAATGATGAATTTAATGAGGCTTGGATTGACGAATCTTTAACTGAATTTTCAACCGCTTTATTTTTTGGCTCACACAAAGAATACGGCTTGAATTATAATCAAATCATTGATGGAGCTAATTCAAATTACAAATTTTTTCTAAAAATTTACAAAAAAATAAACAGTGAAGTGGATACTTCTATGTTAAGATCTTTAATTGATTTTAAGACTGAGCCTGAATATGTTAATAATATTTACACTCGTGGCATTATTATGTTTGATACTTTGAAACAACAATTAGGGGATAAAAAAATTCTTTCAATTTTAAAAAGTTATTTTAAAAATTTTGCTTATCAAAATGTTTCCACAGAACAATTTGTGGCATTTTTTTCAAAAAAATCTGGTACCGATCTTGAAAAATTTTTTGATAGTTGGTTAAATGGTAAAGTGGTGTTTATTGTTGAGTAATTTTATTAATTAATTTAATGTAATTATCGTTGGTTTTATGGCTAGTTCTTTTTTCTTTCCATCATATTTAGGATCCCAATCCTTGATTGCTTGTTCAAACATTTCAATAATTTTATCTATGCTTTTCTCTATCATAAATTTTTTTGAATGATTAACGTAAGCCTGTTTATATTTTTCACGTTCTTCTGGATGTTCTATCCACCAATCTAATTTTTCAGCTAAATCCTTGTAATCTCCTGCTTTGAATAATGATTGGTTACATATAGTGAATTGTGGGGTGGCTGATCTTGGTGATGTTGACACTATCGGTACCACTCCGCAGGCTATTGCTTCTATACAACTTATTCCTTCAATTTCGGTGTCAGCAGGATGAATATATATGTCAGTGAAATTGTGTATAGATTGTAATTGTTCTTTTGTGTAAAAACCAAATATTGGTGTTATTGGCAATTTTGAAGCCATTTTTTGTATCTTTTTCTTTAATGGACCTTTACCACCAAAAATTAATTGTATCTTATCTTTATATTTTGATTTGTTTACTGCTTTTATTATTAAATCATGTCGTTTTTCTTGAGAAAATCTTCCTACAAAAGACACGATTATTTTATCGTTTAAAAATTTTGGTTTTTCAACTTCATCTTCTACTGTAAAACTTTCGCAAAATCCATTTGATATAACATGTAAATAGCTTGTATATTTTTGTTTTACAAGTCTATCGGCAATCATTTTGCTTGGACAATGAATGTGCTTTATATATCTGTATAAATTATTATAAAAACCTAAATATATAGCGTCATTTATGGGCTTAATTTTATGCATATATATTGTTGAGGTTATATTGCAAGGATCAACATGAAAGGCTGCAGTGCACGGTACATTTAACTTTTTACATATTTTAACGGCCGTTATACCTAATTTAAATGGCATATAAACATGAACCACATCGCTTCCTATAATCGCATTTGTTAAGACTTTTTCATCAGCACTTGCGAAGTTAAATCCTTCTGAAGTTATAATTTTATCAAAAAGTTTGCCAAACGACCTTTTAGGCACGCCATAACTTGTTCGCCCCTCTTCGTCGATGGTCACGACCCTTACTTCATGGCCTCTTTTTCTTAATAATTCTGTGAATCTACGAGCAGAGATACCTGTTCCATTATTTTCATCAAAATAAACATCTGTTACAAAAGTAATTATCATCATTTTCTCCTATAATATATTTATTGTAACACATTTTTTAAAAATGAAAAATAAATTTTCGTTTTATTATCTGAATGTAACTTTTTTTTAATTTATTAAAGATTTGATTTTATTTTTTATAAGTAATAAATGGAAATAAGAAATCTAATAATTATCTATAAAATGACAAAAATACAAAAAATTTTTATTTTTTATTTAAAATTTTTATTGACTTTTTTTTATATTAGTATTAAAATTTAACCTGCTTATTTAAAAAGATGTAGATTTTTATTGTTAAAAGAGGTGGAACATTTCTTTTTATAATAAAAATTAAAAAAATATTTTTTCCATTACTTTTTTTTATTTTTAAAAGAGTAAAATTAATTGCTTCAAGAGTTTTGAAGCATGAGGTATTTTTATTTTAAAAATGAAGCTTTTGATTAATGATGGTTATAAGTATTGTTTTAATAAGCTTCATTCAAGATTCAGAAAAAAAGGAGAAGTTAGAAAAATGTCAGAAGAATTAAAAGATGCAGTTCAATCAATTTATAGTGGTAATAGTGTTGTCAGAGAGCTTGTTAAAAACGGAAGGATTGACGATTTATTGGAATATATGAGTGAGATGATAGATTATTATGAAAAAAAAGGTATAGAAGATCCATCTTTAATGGAAAAAACAGACCTAATTGATAGAATTTTAAACGAATGGTATAAAATTAAAGAAAAATCTAATTGTGGATTAACTGTAAAATAAATTCCAATAAATCTGCCGATTTTTATGATATTTATGGGTTAGAATATATCATTTGTTATTCCGCAAAAAACATATGAAAATATCGCCGAAGATTTATCGAAAGATATAATTCTCAATAATTTTACTCCATGATAATGAAACGCTGTAAGATGCTACTATTAAGAGAGGTTATAAACTAATAAAAAAATAAATTTTTGTTTTTTGAATTATTATATTTTAATAGTAATTTTAAAGTTTTTTGGTGGGCTGCCAGGGGCTTGAAAACTGGATCTATTGATTAAGATGCTGTGCATTTTGTAAGTTTGAGTCGTTTAGTTTTTTAAATTATTTGAAAATGTATGATAATATTTTTCAATTATTATAAAATTTGCTATAATATCTTGTTAATATTAATATTTTTTGTTTTAATTTAAGGGGATTATGATGTTAGATAATGAATTGG
Organism: uncultured Clostridia bacterium; assembly: GCA_944349895.1. GTDB lineage: Bacteria > Bacillota > Clostridia > Christensenellales > UBA1242 > Caccovivens. The sequence goes on from CALVNQ010000002.1 coordinate 94,171, forward strand.
CTGTAAACAGAATTGTTGAAATTGTAAAAAGGAACTATGAATTATCTAAAGCACAACTTAATTTAGTTGTTAACAAAAAAATAGGGAATGATATTGTAACAAATATAGATTTATTTTTGGAAAAAAATATTATTGCAGACATAAGAAAATTTTATCCGTCTTATTCTTTTTATGCTGAAGAAAGTGGCGAAATAAGAAAAGATAAAGCAGGCGATCTATATGAGTGGATAATTGATCCGATTGATGGTACAATTCAATTTGCTGCCGGTTTATATGATTTTGGTATAGCTGTGGCATTACAAAAAAATGGAGAAACCATCTTGGGCGTAAATTATTTGCCCAAATTAGGAGAGATGTATACTTCAGTAAAAGGTAAAGGAGTGTGTTGTAACGGGCAAAAACTAAAGGTTTCGAATACCAATAATTTAAATGACAGTGTTATATTTGTTTATTTAGGAACTAAACACAAAAACCAGGAAATTATTAAGACCACAAAATTGATTGAAAAATTAATTCCTTTGGTTAGAGGTGTAAGAATAGTAGGTTCATCTTCCTGTGTTTTATCATGGTTGGCTAGTGGAAAAATTGATGCTGTTATAAATTTAAGAGAGACAGAAGGTTTGGGTTCTACTGCAGGGAAACTTTTTATAAATGAAGCAGGGGGAAAAGTTACAAACATTTATGGAAAACCACAACAAAAAAAAGATACTATGTTATGTTCCAATGGGGCTTTACATGATATAATTCTAAATATAATTTCACAAACAAATTTACCCTTTTATAAAAAGTAAAGAGTATGATAAAATGCTAATGTAGGAGGAGTTATGAATAAAGTTAGTTTACCAAAGGATTTAATAATTTTAGTATAAATGGATAATAATCTTAACGAAAAGTGGAGAGAAATAGCAGATAGTGTTATGACGAAATGTACTGATTTTAGAATTATAAGTGGACAAAATATCCTTGATTCAGAGCTAAGAGACGGAACGACAATTCAAAAAATTGAGGGACAAAATCAATTAAAATATTTTACTTGGCAAACAAAGATGAAATCAAAAGATTGGCTTGACACATGTATGGCCAAATATATTAAGGAGTGTTTTTGAAAGAAAAATATATACCTGTGTTCTATTGTACATTTGGAACAAAAGAAGAAAAACAAGAACAAATTAAAAAATTTTTTGGAAACACTAAATTAAAAGAAATATATTTGCCTTTGGAAGAAGTTGATAAGGTAAAAAGAGATATTGAAGAAAAACTCCCCAATGCTAAATATGAATATGGCATGGGTGGATTCATGTATAGTGTTATAGTTAGTGATAGCAGAAATGCTTTAAACACATTAAAATATATTATAAAAAATAATAATCTAGGTAATAAATTTATAATAAAAAACAATGCTGTAGTTTCTAAAGATTTAATTTATGCAGAAGCACCCGTTTGGATGGGATTACCTGGCAATAAATACGAACAAAAAATTGAAGGGAATGGATTATTAATGTAAAAATAGCATTTTAAATGCTATTTTTTTTATTAAATAAAAATTTTAGAAGTCTGGGTTAATTTCAAGTTTACTTATAAAAAAATTTATTATTATTTTATAAATTTTTGCTAATTATCTAATAAAAACAAAAAATCCCTTTAAATAAAGGGATTAAGTTTGGTGGACTGCCAGGGGCTCGAACCCTGGACCTATTGATTAAGAGAAAATGATAAGACATTTTAAAATGATTTATTTTTTTACCCTTTAAACTCTCTATTCTTCTTTAGTTATAAGACAATTAGAGTTTAAATCACACCCTTTTGTTTTATCTCGTTTTGCCTAATTTTATTAGGCTTATTTTGTTTTCTATTAGGCAATTGATTTTTAAGTAAATATTTCTACAAACCGTAAAATTTTTGTCATTAAATCTTGAATATAGAAAAATTAAATGATATTCTATGTATAGATTAACAAAATAAGGTTGTTCACAAGTTTTGTGAATGGCCTTTTGTTTTATAAGGAGAATTTATGAATAAATGGGAAAAAGAAATGCTTGAACGAAATCGAAAAAATGCTTTGGATATAGAACAAAACAACAATGAAATATTAAAAATTCCATCTTATTTAACAAATGAAGAAAAGAAAGCTTACGAAGAAATTGTAAGATCATTAAAAGAAAGTATAAAGTATAGATTATCTCATTCGGATACTGAACTAATTTGGCAATATTGCCAAATTAAAATTATGAGAGACAGAGCGTGGAGAGAATACAACAAAAATCCAGAAAGGTATATAAGAATTGTGACTGGAATTTGTAGTGATGGAAAAACTCCAAAGATTATGGTTAAAGAAAATGAACATTACAAAACTTTAATTGATTGCAATAAACAACTTGAAAAGATTTTGAAAGATTTAAGGCTCACACCTGAAGCAAGGAGAAAAAAATAATGGAAGATTTAAAAATTGAATATATTGAAATTGAAAAATTAAATCATTATGCAAATAATTCAAAAATTCACACAAAAGAGCAAATTGAACATATTGCAAACTCCATTCAAGAATTTGGCTTTAATGACCCACTTGGTATTGCTGGAGAAGATAATATTGTTTTGGAAGGGAATGGTAGAGTTGAAGCGGCAAAGAAATTGGGTTTAAAAACTTTGCCCTGCGTTAGACTTGACCATCTTTCCAAAGAAGAACAAGAAGCGTATGTAATAGCACACAATGCCACAAATCTTGAAACTGGTTTTGATGATGGAGTTTTATTCCAAGAATTAAAAAGACTACAAGACTTTGATTTTACACAATTTGGAATTGATGTTGATAAATATCTTAAGACTTGTGTAAAAGTTCAAAAAAGAATATTAAAGCCGCTCAAAAGTGTGCATTACTTGATAAGTTTAGATATAAACAAAAATGATGAAATTTTAAAAGTTATTGATAAATTAAGAAATATAGAAGGAGTTGAAATTGAGTCGACAATTAACTAAAACAGATAATAAATCAATTGCAAACAAAATATTTATTCGTAAGAAAGCTATAAAAAACCTGAAAGAAGTTAAAGTTTTAGATTTATTTGCTGGCAGAAATGTTTTGTGGAATAATATCAAAACTGATAGGTATTTTGGAATTGAAATTGAAAAGAATAAAGGGAAAAATTTAAATATTGATGTTAGAAAAGTTTTTGACAATTTAGATTTAAGTGCTTTCAATGTGATTGATTGTGATAGTTATGGTTTGCCTTTTGACTTAATGAAAAAGATTTTAACAAGACAAGATGTAAATAAAGGAACAATAGTGTTTTACACAGCTATATCCTATCAATTTACTGGACTTCAAGAAGAAATTAAAGATTACATAGGTTTTAAAAACTTTTATCACAAAGCACCAACACTTTTTAATGAAAAAGGTATTGAATTTTTTTATGAATATTTAGCAAATTTAGGCGTGAAAGAAGTCGTGTATTATTCAGTTCACGATCCGATTGACAAACATTATGGATATTTTGTCATAAACTAGTAGGCAAATTTTATCTTTTTATGCTACTATAAACTTATGAGTGTGATATATAGGCCGAAAGGAATGGCGAGAGAGTATAGCCCATATGCGCTGAATATTTACATAGGTTGCAGTCATAGGTGTAAATATTGTTATGCACCACACACGTTGCAAAGGCGTGGAGAGGATTATTTTGGAAAGCCTGAACCGAGAAAGAACATTTTGACCGAACTTGAAAAAGATTTAAAGAAAAATGTTTACACAGACCAGGTGCTTTTGTCTTTTGTCGGCGATTGTTACTGCGATTCTGCCGATAATGGTGAAACTACGAGAGCGGTTTTGAAAATGTTAAATGCCTATAAAGTCCCTGTCGCAGTTTTGTCAAAGGGCGGAAAGAAAATGCTTCGAGATTTGGACATTTTCAAAGAATTTGGCGACCGCATAACCGTTGGTGCAACTCTCACATTTTTAGATGAAAAAAAGTCTAAGGACTGGGAACCTTTTGCTTCCACTCCAAATGAAAGACTGGAGACGCTAAAAATTTTGCATAACAATGGCATCAAAACTTTCGCTTCTCTTGAACCAACCATTGAGCCAGAAGAAAGTTTGGCGCTCATTCGCAAAACATTGGAAGATAATTCGGTTGACCACTATAAAATCGGCAAAATCAACAACTATCGTTCGGCAGACAAATGGCAAAACTGGGCAAAATATCTTGAAGATTGCGTGAAACTTCTTCGCCCAACAGGCAAGCAAGTCTATTACAAATTTTGCCTTCGCAAACTTGCACCGAATGTAGAACTTCTGCCACAAGAGAAAAATCCAGACGAATATATTGTGCGCTACACTCCACCCAAACAGACAAGTTTGTTTGAATAACTTTTTGAAGTGTAATCCTTAATAGTTACAGGCTACAAAAGTAATATTTAAAAATTTAAATTTAATAATTTTTATATGGCTATCATCAGTTTACAAACAGAAATAACCCCGATATTTACAAAATTAAGGAGAGAAAATGACTATTATTTCACAAGTTAAAAGTGAATTATTAAGAAGAAATCAAGAGTATATTGAAAAAGTTGATAGTTATGATTTTTGGAATAATCATATCAAATTTGTGGTTGATGAAGCGTTAAAACTTGCAAGTGTTTATGGTGCCGATAAGGAAATAGTAGAACTTGGAGCATTATTGCACGATATTGCCCTTGTTTCTAATGTTGGCACAAAAGCAGACCACCATACTCAGGGTGCAAAAATTGCTGAAGAAATCTTAACAAACTTAAAATATCAACAAGATAAAAAAGAAAGGGTTGTGAATTGTGTTTTGCACCACAGGAGCTCGAAAAACGCAGAAAATATAGAAGAATTATGCGTTTGTGATGCTGATATTCTTGCCCACTTTGACAATATTCCAAATGCTTTTATGGTTGGCGTAAAAAAACACAATTTTTCTAAGCCAGAGCAATTTAAAGCTTGGCTTCAAAAAGATTTTGATGATTTAAGTGATAAAACAAAAGAAACTTTTAAAGATAAATATGAAAACATAATGCAAGTCCTTTTCGGTGAAAATTAGAGACAACTATAAGTTTTGAAGAAAGAGATACTAAATCCAATCATATTGAAACTATCATTCACAAAATTGTCGACTTGTGCAAAAAAGATATTAAATCTTTACCAAAAATAAAGTGTATGGATTATGTAGAAATTTTTCCAAGAAGTGAAGAAGATAGAGTGCTTTTAAATGATGAAGCAATAAAAATAGGCAACATCATTGAGAAAAACGAAAGAGGAACAACTATCGTTTAAATAAACCAATATCAACTGAACTTGGGAACATCAAATTATTAAAAATCCGTAAATTTGATAAAACAAGATTGTCTTGGTTTGGTGCAGGAGATTTTATTGTAAATGATTTAAATTTAATTGAAAAATAAAAATATTAGCACAGTTTCAATTAGCCTAGAAATAAAATATTTCAAATAACTATTGACTTTTTGATTAAAATAATATACACTATTAACATCATAGGAGAAAATATGAAAAAATTATTTGTGAACA
>CALVNQ010000003.1 GCA_944349895.1 uncultured Clostridia bacterium
CTGTCTGTCTGTCTGTCTGTCTGTCTGTCTGTCTGTCTGTCTGTCTGTCTGTCTGTCTGTCTGTCTGTCTGTCTGTAAAGATTGTCGCCGATCCGTTTTTGAATGTCAAGAGTTTTTCACGATAATATTCATATTGTTTTTGCCTTGCTTCTATTTCGGCTGGCAGACCTATTCCTAGGTCTGAACATATTGTGTCAAAGTTATCCAAAACATTGACGATTCTTTCTTGAATTTCAAGTGGCGGAATTGGAATCAACAAACTTTCTACATCGAATCTGCTTAATCTCGGAATACTCGCCTTTCTTACTTTTGATTTGAGCAATAATTGTTTAGACATTAAAATATAATATAAATATCTACTATTAAGTCCTTTTAAATTTTCAAAACAAAAGCAATCATCTGCTGCCCAAAAATCAACTTCACTATACCCAATTTCACCGGCAGCACCAGCAGCTATTAAAAAAGGACTATTCGCTTTCTTATTAGATTTGTTAAAAAAACCAAGTGGAGTTAAACTGTTTTGATAGACAGGAAATTTGCCTTCTTTTAATAGATCACTCCTAACAACACGTATACCACGGACAACGGACGCAACATCTTCTAGCTTTACAATTTTTATTTTGGGTTCTTCAAAGGTAAGGAGTTTGTCGCGGTAAAATTCGTACTGCTTTCGGCGAGCTTGAAGCTCTGCTGTAAGCTCTGCTGTAAGCTCTGTGAAATTGTCCAAATATTGGACAATTTCACTTTGGATTTCCAAAGGTGGAACTGGGATATCTATGTCACCCATTAGTTTTTTAGACACATTAAATCTTGTAACACCACTTGCAGTCTTTGAAAGTTTCTTTCTTAATGTTTCAGAACGAAATAAATGCTTTAAAAAATCTGGATTAAATATTGACTTATCTTTTATTCGCCAAATAAAACAGAAGCTATTTAAGTAATAATCCTCTTTGGGCTCTTGTGTGACAACCGAAGAAATCGCACATTCGTCTGGCGTTTCTGACGAACCTGTAAAAACAACATCACAATATTCAAGTACTCTTTGTTTTTCATCAGGTGAAATTTTTACTTTTTCAGTTGAATTCAAATCAAGCGCAGGATTTTTATAAACATTCATATACGATATAAAATTAGCATTACCATCTTTAAAATCATCTTTTGATTTTCCTGTCAAACCACCAAAAAGGTCTCCTAACTCTATTAATGTTTTATACTCCACACCATCAGGACATAATTTTTCAATTAATTCTTCAATTTTACTCATTATTGCCTCCTTCAATATCAGCAATAATTTCATCAATCTTTTTTCTTAAAATTTCTTCTTTGGCAACAATTTCTTTGATTTGTTGATTCAAAACTTTAATATCAATTTTTTCTCTTGTGTCTTCTTTTTCAACATAAGTGGAGACTGAAAGATTGTAATCGTTTTTTGCAATCTCTTCACTTGGCACAAGTCTTGAAACATATTCTTTGTCTTTTCTTTCAATAAAAGTGTTTAAAATATGTTCAATGTTTTCATCACTCAATTTGTTGTTATTTGTCACCTTAACAAATTCTTTTGATGCATCAATAAACAAAATTGAGTTATCTTTTTTAGACTTTTTCATCACCATAATGCAAGTAGCAATTGATGTGCCATAAAACAGATTGTCAGGTAGTTGAATTATACAATCAATAAAGTTGTTATCAACCAAGTATTTTCTAATTTTTTGTTCTGCTCCACCACGATAGAATATGCCTGGAAAACAAACTATCGCTGCTGTTCCATTTGTAGCAAGCCAAGAAAGTGAATGCATAATAAAAGCCATATCCGCTTTTGATTTTGGGGCAAGAACTCCAGCCGGTGAAAATCTTGTGTCATTTATTAAAAGTGGATTATCATCTCCTGCCCACTTAATTGAATATGGCGGATTTGAAACAATCGCCTCAAATGGTTCGTCATCCCAGTGTTGTGGACTAATTAAAGTGTCTTCACAAGCAATATTAAATTTATCAAAATCTATATCGTGCAAAAACATATTAATCCTACAAAGATTATAGGTTGTTAAATTTATTTCTTGTCCAAAAAAACCTTGTCGAACTTTATCTTTCCCAAGAATTTTTGCAAATTTTAAAAGAAGTGAACCAGAACCACATGCTGGGTCGTAAACTTTATTTACTTCTGTTTTCCCAACAACCGTAAGTTTTGTTAAAAGTTCGGATACTTCTTGTGGTGTGTAAAATTCACCACCTGATTTACCTGCATTGCTTGCATACATACTCATTAAATATTCATAGGCATCACCAAAGGCGTCAATGGAATTATCCTTATAATTGCCCAGTTTCATATCGCCAATGCCGTCTAAAAGTTTAACAAGTTTGTCATTCCTTTTATCTACGGTTGCCCCTAGTTTATTACTGTTAACATCTATGTCTGCAAAAAGACCTTCAAAATCTTTTTCGCTCTCTGTCCCCTTTGCAGAAGACTCAATAGCCTTGAATATTTTTTCAAGTGCTTCATTTAAGTCTTTGTTATTGCGGGCGTTCTTTCTGACATTGCAGAAAAGTTGACTTGGAAGAATAAAGAAGCCTTTTGTTTTTACCATATCTTCTCTTGCTTCCTCTGCTTCTGCATCACTTATTTTTGCATAATCAAAATTTATATTTCCAGCTTCATATTCATCTGCATTTATATAATTTGTGATGTTTTCAGAAATATATCTATAAAACATAATACCAAGAACATATTGCTTAAAGTCCCAGCCATCAACACTTCCACGAAGGTCATTTGCAATATTCCAAATTGCCTTGTGTAATTCTTCTCTTTCTTGTTCTTTTCTGATATTTGACATACATTTCTCCATTTATATATTAAATTTATAATTCTCTTTAAAATAATTAAAACCTTCTGTAAAAGCGTTTATTTGCTCTTGAGTTAAGTATTTCGTTTCAAGTTCAGAATATCTTTCATGACTATTCATATTGATTAATTTTTCAAATTTTTTCTTGTTAAAATAATTTTTAAATAAATCTTGCCAATTATTATACCCTAGAAATACTGATAATTTTTCCAATATACTTCTAAATATGTTAAAGTGACTTTTTTGTAACTGATTACTTTTTAATGCTTTTGAAATATTTTTTAGCATTTCTAAGTGATATGTTATCGGCTCTTTGTTTTTTAATTCCTTCAGTTCTATATCTTCATCACTTTTTAGAAGTAAATAGGAAATAAACTTTTCTTTGCGATTTTTCATGGTTTTAACAATTATGTTATAAAATAAAACATGATGAGTTAAAATTAAAAATGGTATATGTAATTGTTTTTCATGAACATACTCAATTATCTGAAGTAATTGTGTTGATAAAGTATAAATCCTAAAATCATCTAAAGATGAAACTGGATCATCAATTATGATGTATTTCAATTTATTGAATTTATCTATTGACTATCTTCTTCCTTATCATTTAAAATTTCTAAAGCATGCTTTAAAACTGAATAAAATACTGTCCACTTAAATAAAGTTTCCTCCCCCTTTGAAATTTTAATAACATCTTGTGCCTCATCGTCTCCCGTTACCTTTTTGAATTGCACTAAACCATTACTAAAATCTAGATTTGGTTCAAGTTTTGTATCTACAAACAAAGAATAATTTTCTATTATTTCATTTTCTAATCCTTCATCTAATATAAAATTAAACATCCATGAATTTTTATCTATTGCCATTGTTTTGGTATCATTATTCCAGATAAAATAATCTTCTACAATTGAATTATAACATAAAGTCTCTATTCTTTCCTCGTCTTCAGACGTTATGTTAAATTCATACGACAACCTCGTTTTGCCAGTCGCGTTAAATGCATATAAAATTAAATCCCTTTCCTTATTATTATCTAGAGATGTTTTAATTTTTTCAACTATATTAACAAATCCTGTTATATTTGGCATATGTATTCCTTAACTTTTTTTAATCACCTATTTTGATTATAACATAAAAATTTTAAATCTGTATAATTTTATAAATAAAAACAGCAAAAATTTCAATTTTGCTGTTCATCTGTTGATAATCTTATTATTTGATGAATCAAACTGCGCTGCTTTATCAATTAATTTAAGAATGCACAGTCTCACAGGTCATCAATATTATACAAAACTATTTTACTCAATTACAAATTAATACCAAAACTCCTCATCTAACATTTTTCATCATTATATGTTTATCATTTATTATAAAAATACTTCATTATATTTATACTAGTTAATATATTATGTCAATCAATTGTTTTTATATTTTTAACAGCTTTTTACAAAATTTGATTTCTTTCATAATTGATTTCCCACTAGCCTCAACAAGTTTAACTGGAACTGCATTACCAATTTCCAATGAAGATTTGGTTATGCTATCACTGAATATAAAATCATCAGGAAAAGTTTGTATCCTGGCCGCCTCTCTAATTGATATTGCTCTGTTTTGATACGGATGACCAAATCGCCCTTTTGAATAGCACAGACATCCACCAGTCATTGTTGGAGCTGGTTTGTTTGGATCCATAATACCATATGCATCTTTATGTCCATTATATTTCTTATGACAATTTAAAACTAAATTGGTTGGCAAACCTATCCTACTCCCTCCATTTTTTCGAATTATAGATATTCTCTCTAAATTTATATCAGATAAAGATGCACATTTGTGGTTAAATATTCCTTCACCTACATATGTTTCACCAGCTTTAATGGGTGGCAAATCACCTATAGCTTCCCATACAGTGTTCCATGGCAATAACCCATTTTCTCCTTTTTGATTGTGCGAAGGTGTAGGCAATGATATGTTATAACCATTAGCGACTAATAAATTGTACATATCTTTTCTTATTGCATGTAAAACAAACCTTTTTCTTTTTTGAGGTACACCATAATCCGCAGCATTCAATACGTTATATATTACAAAATATTTCTTTCTATCATCAATTTCTGATTCGTTTCTCAGACTTTCCAAAAATTCATTTAATATTGGTAAATTTTCTTTATTTTTTAAGCCCGATACATTCTCCATCAATACAAATGGAGGATATATTTCTTTAATAATTCTTAGGTATTGAAGAAGAAGTTTTTCTTTCTCCCCTTTTGATTTTTTTCTTCCATTTCTATTTTGTGAAGAAAAATTTTGGCATGGAGGACAGCCTGCAAGTAAATATAATTCGTCAATATTTATATTGCTGTTTTTCAACAAATCTGCTCCTCTAACGTTACAGATATCGTCTAATATTACATTTACTTTTGAAAGAGACTTATATTTTTTATAGATCTCCACAGCATCTTTATTTATTTCCACAGCACCAGTCATCTTAAATCCAGCATTAGTCAACCCACAAGAAACTCCTCCACACCCCGAAAATAAATCTATAGCTTTTATTTTTGACATATCTACTCCCCCCACCAAGAATTTTCATCAATATTGGGTACCCCTATGCGTGATCTGTTATCATAACAAATTTTGATCATTCTTTCTCTGTATGGGCTTGGAATTGTAAAAATTTTTCTATATTTAAACCTAGAGACATCTTGTTCATTAGAAAATAAAGATATATCCTTTTTTTTAATCAATTCTATAAACTTACAATTTACAACTAAATCTTTAAATTTTGAATTATTGGGTAACAGAATATAACTTTCACATCCCCCATTGTTTTTGTTATTTTCCAATTTTTGCCTTGCTCTTTCTGGTAATTTATTAATATTAATTAATTTCCTACATTCCATATTTACATTTAAATCACCACAAATCTCACACCATGGAGAAAATATCATGTATTTCTTACTTTCCTCAGAACTTCCTACTATTGGAATTTCTTCAATTATATCGCATGTAATAAAACCAGAATAGTGTGGCAAATCAATTAACATGATATCTGCGGGTAAAAGTAAGTCTTGCTTCATGTAATTTTCTAACCAATTTCCCATATGAAGCATAATTCTTTGCATTAAAATACTGTGTTCTTCATTCTTTTTATATGCTCTCAGTCCAAAAATAAACAATTCATTTATTGTTTTTTTTAGCTTCCTAATGTTATCATTTTTCAGTTCAAATTCTTTAATGGCAGTTTTCACATCCTCTTCTTTATCTTTTTCAAAATATTTTATAAAAGGATGATCTATTATTTCAGGCATGTTTAGAAAATAGGATGAAAAAACAATAACTGGCAAAAAACATTCTTCCCACACTTTATTAAAAATCTCGAACCCTGGATAATCCTCCGTTGGGTCTTTCTTTAAATCTAATATTAGCAAATCATATTCATCTGTCTTTAATTTAGGCACTGCGAGTTCAAAATTGTCAATAACTTCTTTAGCATAACCATTGTCTTCACAAAAATCCAAAATTCCATAAATTGTTTCTAATCTATCTTCTACTATTAAAATTTTCATTTTTTCTCCTTTGGTACAGAAAATTCAAATGTGGCACCATTGTCAAGTTCCCCAGGCTGTATGTTTTTAAAATATCCGCCATGCGAAGCTATAATTTCATTAGCAACCACTAACCCCATTCCAAATCCATGTAACTTGCCAGTAACTCCTGGTGCAAATATTTTTTCTCCTAAAGTTTCATCAACGCCAGTGCCAGTATCTGAAACATTTACCGCTATTTCACGATCATTTATTGATTTATTATAGATTCTTATAATCTTCTTATTATAATTCCTTTTATTTATCCAATAAATCGCATTATCTATTAAGTTTATTAAAATGGTTTGAATTTCTCCAGGATGCAATCCTATAGTTATTTCTGGGTCAACTTCATTTTTTAATGTAATTTCATTATCAGATAATACACTTTCCATTAGAAGCCCTACATTATTTACCTCTGAAAATAAATTACAACTATGTTTTTCTTTTTTAAATGTTACACGACTTAATGGAGAAAACGCATCTGATAAATCCAACAATCTCTTACAACTAGCCTCTGACAAATCATAATCTCTTTTGATTCTCTCTGGTAAAGGCTTAAATGTTGAAAATACTGATTTATTAAATCTTAATATTGGATTAGTTGCATTTTTTATTTCATGTATTATAAGTTTACTAAATGTACCAGCACTTGCAAGTTGAGCAAAATACTCAACTCTTTCCTTAAGTTCCTCTAAGTTTTTTTCTAGGTTATCACTGTATTCATTGACAACTTTTTGAACTTCAGCAGCACTTTTATTTTTTTTAACAGCTTCTTCCACTGCCTGTCTTAATCTATCAGGTGATGCATTCTGAAAAAGGTCTTTAACTGCAACCTTTTTATTCTCTTCAACTTTTGAATTATTCCTTAGCTTTTGTAACTTTTCTATAATTCCAGCTACACAAATAACATAAAAATTAGAGTATTCCTCATTGGCTACGAAACTTTCCCTACTTGTTGTATCTATAAGTTTTGGATTGTTTTCAAGGGATATATTAATTTGCCCAATTATTTGTGTTGTTGAAAGCCTTCGTCCAATTTGACTAATCCTTCTCTTATCTAAACCCAGCCAATCTCTTGATGTTTCTGATTTTGGCAAAACCAAAACACCATCTCTATATACTGATATTCCTTTTAAATTATTTATCACTTTCCTAACTATGATTTTTGATTTTAATCCGTACTTTTCAGAAATAGTCGATAAATAATCATTGGACATTTCCCATACTCGAATTTCAAAATCAAACGGTCCACAATTTACATTGTCAAAGTAAATTAAATTATCAGACAGCAAACTATCACATTTTTCTTTAATTTCTTCCCATGTAATAACATCTGATTTAATCGTAGTTTTTCTACTTTGAACTTCGTTATAATTTTCAACTTCCTCATAAGTATAGTAAACATCTTGATGTTTATCAACATAGCCATAAATTTTGTATACTGGATCATTTATCAATGGACTTATCTCTATTTCATCTCCACCGTCTTGAAAATTAAATAAATTTAATGGTTCATTTTCATTATTGAAAATAATCTTAAAATCATTTTCTTTAAACGGATGCAATAATCGCTGTAATTCAATTTTTAAATCTTCCAGTTTTGCATTATCCCATTCGCTATTTAAACCTTCTATTATTAGCTTTGTTCCACAATCTTTTATATCATCATCACTCTCAAGTTCATATATTTCAAATAAGCATTCATCTGTTGAAAGTTTTTCGTAAAAAGCATTCCAAACAAAAGTTGTTTGATAAATTGGTTGATTTCTCTTTTTTGTAATTAATGTTAATTTGTTCCCCAAACGTGATGCGGACAATCTCCCGAGTCCCTTGTTTCCAGACACAATCCTAGTCTTTCCGTCACGGTAAACTTCTTTTTGATTTACTTTACATGTCGTTGATATTGTAGCCCAATCGTTTTCTATAGTTTGTTTATCCATTCCTAAGCCGTCATCTAAAATTGTAATACTTGTGTTATTTACTCCAAATGATACTTTGACTTTATATGCAAAAGCATCATATGAATTCTTAACTAATTCTAATATGGCAACATTATCATTGGTTACTAAATTAGCCCCCATAGCTTCAATCGCTCGTGGATGAATTTTTATATGTGATTTCTCTAACAATTTCATAAACAACTCCTATATTTTATTTATTATAACATCTCTATATCAGAAATTATATTTTTTAAAATTCAATTAAATTATTGATGGTTTTACTTGCTTTTTATTCTGTCTGGTTTCTTGGCATCATCAGGAATTATCCATGTCTTGCCTTTAAGCTCTGCACCTTTTACCCTACCTTGCTGGCAATAGTTGCGCACTGACCTTTCACTTATCTTCCACTTCTTAGCAATTTCGCTGACTGTTGCAACTCCCATTAAACTTATTACCTCACCTTTTAGATATTTAAATTATAGCCGATAACGATAGTTAAGTCAATAAAACCACAAAATAAAAGCCGATAACGGCAATTGATAAAGCTTTAGCTAATCATACTCATTTTTAATAAATAATCATCATTTATCCTTAATTAACCCATTCATAGCACATTTTCATATTGATTTAGCCTCTCAATTTAATTATAATTATTTTATTATAAAAGGAGGTGACTCTAATGAACGATATCTATAATTGGTTCTATAACCCGAATTTTGTAAATCGACAAAATTATTGGCAACATCAGAACGAAATTATGCAATATCAGCTTAATCAACAAAAAGAAACCCTTAATGCTTATAAAGCAATGAGAGATTTTCTTGACGCTGTTGAAAAACTTGACCCTCAGCACAGGGATGAGCTCTGCGTATTGTTTTTAGGTGAAATTGCACAACGCTGTAATTGGAATAACAACAGACCACTTTAAGATAACTTATTTTTACTATTTACTCCACATAAAAGCCATATGTGAAGAGATGGCGGTAGGTTATGATTTCATGGGTTGGGATGTAATCGATGAACTTGATGTGGTTTGAAAATTTATGAATGGTAAGTGTCAGCTTTTTGTTTTTTGCTTTGGGTCTTCCCCTTTTCTTATTTTGGGTTTCAACTTTCTCATTTGCAGTTACAATTTCGCCAAATTCGGTTTCAACCTCCCCTTTTTCGGGGTTAATTGCTTTGTTTTTTGTAAAAGGTTCGAATTGAGGTGCGCTTGCGCCGCCAAACAAAGGAAAAGCAAGTCAATATTTGGCTTGCTTTTTTGTTAAAAAATAATTAAATTTTCTTTTCTTTTATTTTATAATTAAATTCTTGAAATATTATATCTTCAAGATATTCATCTTAATCAAACTCATAATGAACAACTGATTTATTTTCTTTAATATTTCTCATATAAAAATCTTCAAACATATCAGAGGCTTGTTTAATTGTTTCTTGTGGATTGTTCCGTCTTATCATTCTGTTTATAATTTCTTGTTTGATTGTCTTTTTAGGATAAACAAAACAAAATTTAATATTATTTTCTGTTAAATATCTTATAGTTTCATCATGTGGCGCAAGTATAAGAGTTTTGCCCTGTTTAACATAAATATTAAGCCTTCTATATAGTTCTTCTATTAGTTTGTCTCCATGAAATTTTCTCGGGAAAGGCCGATTGCCTTTTGTTTCTTCTAATTCTTTTCGTGTAATATTTTCTGGGACATTATATTTACATCTTAACCTTTCTTCATCTACATCAACAAATAAATTAGGATATTTATCACAAAGATAGGATTTTCCGCAACTTGGTGTAGCGACAATAGCATCAAAAAATTTACCATTATATTCCATACAGACCACCTTATTGTAAAATAACAAAAATTTATAATTTTTATTTTTTGAAAGAAGCGTATTTAAAAATTAATAACTATTATAGCCAAAAATATATATAAATCAAGTATCAAGTATTATAAATCCACTTTAAAAATATGTTTCCTAAAAATATATTTTAATAAGTTAGAATTGAATACCATACTTCTCGCCACAAGTTTTATAAAATAAGAAAAGTTTCATGGTCAAATATACTACATGAAACTTTTTTATGGTTTCCTAATTTTGACCCAAGATTTCACTTTGATCTTTGTAAGTTGTATGTAATTGTTTACTTCCCACTTTATTCAAATAATTTTTATAAATGTTGACTATGTCACTATTTTCATGACAGAATCTCACATTAGACCCTCTGTCTAAATCATATAAAGATTTTTTTCTCATGTTCCTAACTTCTTCATATGTGTGCCTTAAATTTTTTGGTTGTCCTCCTCCGGCCATACATCCCCCAAGACAAGACATAACTTCAATAAAATCATATTTTCCCCCTTTTTCAATTTTATCAAAAATCTTCCTTGCATTAATAAGTCCCGAAACAATAGCAATTTTAATTGAATATTTTTTTAAATCAACATTACATTCTAAAAGTCCATCATTTTCTCTTATATTTTCAAATTCAATATTTTTTAAATTCTCGTTATTAACTAAAAAATATGCAGTTCTTATGACTGATTCCATAACTCCACCAGACACGCCAAAAATTATTCCAGCTCCACTGCCCGTGGTCATCAAAGAATCAAATTCGCTTTCAGCTAAACTTTTATAATCTATGTTTTCCTCCAATATCCATTTGGCTAATTCTCTTACTGTTATGACATAATCAACGTCGTCATTATTGAAAATTTCAGATTTTTTCGCAGTGCAAGGTGTTATTGCAACACTTACAATATCTTCTTTCTTTATGCCAAACAAATTCGCCCAATAGGATTTTATAATGCTCCCTTGCATTAAAATAGGGCTTTTGCAAGTAGATAAATTTGGTATATGCTTCGGATAAAATATTTCTAAAAATTTCACCCATGACGGGCAACAACTTGTAAACATGGGAAGTTTAGCTTTTGATTTTAATCTTTCAATTAATTCATGCGCTTCTTCCATAACTGTTAAATCTGCTCCAAAGGTTGTGTCAAAAACATAATTAAAACCTAATTTTCTTAAACAAGCAACAAGCTTTCCTGTACAGATTGTCCCCTCTTTTTCTCCAAACATTTCTGCCAATGAAACTCTAACTGAAGGGGCTGTTTGACAAATCATTACTTTATTCTTTTTTTTAATTAATTCACTTAATTCTTTATATTGATTTTTGACATCTATAGCTCCTGTTGGACAAGCTATAGAACACTGGCCACAATCCACACAAATGGTTTTACATTTAATTTTATTAATATCGTAATGGCCATACACTCCCTGTTTATACTGACAAACTGATTTACAATTACCACATTTTACACATTTATGTGGATTTCTCTCAATAGATACATTATTTTGGTCAATATCTAAAAAAACGGTTTCTTCTCTTTCCTTATAAATCTTTTTTTTAAGAAAATCTTTACTGGCAGAGCAAACCGGGCACCTCCAGTCACTTGGAAGTTCTTCTAAAACACCTTCTAACTTATACCCACAAATTTCACAAATAATCTTGTCCATATTTTCCTCTATAATTTACTTATCAAAATTTTACATTATTTGAGAAGATTCTCAAAATGTTTAGCAAAAAAATTCTGATTGTAAATAACAACTGGATCTTCAGGCTTGATATTCCTCGAAATTAAGTGATATTTATAAGCATTTTCATAATCGTTTTTTAAATAATAGGCACAACATAATTGAATAGAAGGAATAAAATCATGCATATCAGATTCTATAAATGCTCCATTATCATAGTGATAGTTTGAATTAAGCGCTTCCTTATACCAAAATATTGCTTGATCATATTTTTTTAAATTGTAAAAAATATTTCCAATTCTGCATGTTATTTCACTTCTTGGTTCTGAAAACATAAAACTTTTAAACAATACATTTAGTGCTTTTTCTCTTTCTTCTAAAGCGACATAACATCGACTTAAATCAATATGTGCTTGCAGTTTGTTTTCTACCCAAGAATTAGGCATTTTTAAAAACTTATTGAATTCTGTTATCGCCTGTTTATACTTTTGATTAAACATAAGCTCTCTGGCATAATAAAATTGCTGTCGTGGAGAAAACTTGATTTTCTTTAATAAAAGTTTTTTGTAAATTTTTAAATTCCTTTGTGAAGGTGTAGCTTTTATTTTTTCATGATATATTTTTATCGGCAGACATTCCACTTTCCCACTAGGAATGATTACCTCATGGATAGGATCCACCCATTTATAATTTTTTTCTCTTAAAAAAATTCTTTCTCTCATATATTTGAATATTGGGGTCATATCAGCTTTATGAGTCATAACATATTCAAGCATATACATATCAGCCTGTGTTTCTCTTTTCTTTAACTGATTTATTTTATCAATATCCTCATCCAAAACTATATCATCTGCATCAAGCCACATGATAAGGTCGCAAGTCGCTTTCGAAAAAGCAAAATTTCTAGCAATTGAAAAATCATCTTGCCACTTAAAATCATATAATTTTTCTGTAAAATTTTTAACAATATTTTTTGTTTGATCGGTTGATCCTGTATCAATAACTACTATTTCATCTGCAAATTTTTTTACACATGTTAAACATCTAGAAATTACTTCCTCTTCATTTTTAACAATCATGCAAACAGATAAATTCATTGTTTTCCTGCTCCCAAAATAAAAATTTAATTAATAATATAGTCTATTCGAGAGTTAAAAAATTTGTTAAAATAATTTTCGTAAAATAATAATTAACAAAAAAATTATTAAAAAATTAAAAAAATAATAAAAAAAACAATAAAAAATAAAAAAATTATTAAAAAATAATAAATTAATAATAAAATAATAATAAAAATATATAATTAATAAATTTGAAATAAAAAATGAAAATTTTTTAATTACAATAATTTTATCTGCCTTTGTTTCAAACTAAAATAAATCTTCATTTAATTAAAAAAATTTGCGAATTTATTAAATAAAAGATTAGTTAATTTAAAATAATATTTAAATAAATTTATTATATATTATATATATATTATATTTATATACATAAAATATTTTGTTTTTGGGAAAAACTATGTTAGAATTATTTTGTCAAAAAGACAAAAGAGGTAAATAAAATGAAAATATTAAAAAAATCATTTAATTACATAATGTTAGCGCTTACTATTGCCATAACGGGAGCTTGTGGAGCATTTTTATTATCACAAAATACTTCTTCTGTTTATGCTTCTATAACTGAACAACAGGTACAAAATAGTTTGCCTATTTTTTTGGATTCTTCTCAACTAAATAGTAACAATACTTATTTTTCACAAGATCTTATATTTAAATTCGATTATGCCGAAGAAGAAGAAAATACCGAATCTGTTTTGTATAAATTTTATCCTGACCAAAACAATGAAAATTTATATTATTATTTTGATATACAAAACATATCTATTTCAATTGATGATGTGCCTCTTAATTTAACTGAAGGTGTGGATGGGCTAATTAAAACTTCAACAACTAAAACTAAATTTGGTAATAATGATTTTTATCCTCAAGTTTTAGATATGATTATTAAGCTCGACCAATCGGCCACTTCTCCGGTCATAAAAGGAAATGTTTTGACAATAAGCGAAACTGGAGTACTTAAAATAGACATTCAATACAATCTTTTTGAAACAACCAAGGTCTCTGGAAGTGGAGATTACACTGAAACACCATCCATAAAAACAAATGAAAAGCTTTCTTACTCTTGCTACTTTTTAAATACCAACGATTATTTTCAAACTGCAGAAAAATTAGCTCCAATTTTAGATTACTCTTCTTTTACAAGAACACAGAGTGAATCTAGCTCAACTCATAAATGGAATTACTTCTACAACTATACAACAAGCGAACTGCCTTATATCTCTTTTAATCCAAATAATTTTAGAATTACTATAACAAAAAACTTTAATAATGTTACTCAATCTGAAACTTTAATTTATGACCCCACAACCAAAAGCGTAAATATCCCTGAATTTGTTTATGATGTAGAAATAAGTGAAGATGGCCAAAACATGTCTATTTATTTTAATGATCTTGGATCATATAATTTTGATTTTGACGCTATCTACACTGCATTAGCTTCTGACAATATAAATTATAATATTTATGATATCGATAACGCCAATTTAAAATCACAAAAAGCTTACCTATTTGGTTCTCAAATATCTTACACTGATTACACAGATAATAAGTTTAAAGAATTTAAATATATAGATGAAAACAATCAAATAATATATACTGCCGACATAACTTCAAAAATTGACAGTCTTAATACCAATGACATTTCAACTTCACTTAAAGGCTTAACCGCTGTTTCAACAAACCAAACTCCAATAAAATTTACAAATTATTTAACCTTTACTAATGGAAATGCCACCATTTATACTTTACAAAATAATGAATGGGACAATGGACAACCTTTTGAACTAACTTCCAATTTAAGTAACCCTGGAACTTATTTAATTTCTATTACATATAACTTTGCAAATTACACAAATGTTTCTGGATCAATCGATCCTACTCAAACATTTACCCAATATTTTTATTTTACTATCAATAAAATAAATCCTCAAATTTTTGTTAAAGCTCAAACTAATAGTCCAGAAGAAGATAAAGAAATTTATTCAAAAGAATATACAAATGCCCCTTCAGTTAAAATTGAATACCCTGCATTTGATAATCTTTTTGATGCACCCGTTACTTTTATATTAGAAAGGCAGGATTTCTTAAACAACAATATTTCTTCTCAAATCCAAATCTTAACCAATACTTCTACTCATACAGTAGATCAAGAAGGGAAATACACCATTTATATGTATTATGGTAAACAATCTGCAAACCCTATCCCTACAACTCGATCTTTTACAATAGACAGACAAGAAATAACTGGGTTGTCGCCTTTTGCCGTTCAAACTGTTGGTGTTAATGAAGAATATCGAAGCGTTAACGCTGTTTCTAATGCAACAAATCAACCCTTTGTTTTTACTTGGGATAACCAAAAGAAAAGTGGAGCAAAAACTTATGGCTATTATAAATACTTTGCTTTAAATAATTCTGACTATTATAAAGTATCTAATTTAGATATGTTAATTACTTCACTTTTAGAAAAAAACATCTTGGCCACAAATAGGACCCTCACTTTCACAGATAGCTCTTGGATAAGCTATTCTAATGCTCAGAGCTATGTAAACGGTGGACTTGCTATCCCCTCAAGTTTTGTTAAAGAAAGTGCTGGACTTTATTTATTTGAAATATTTGATGAAGCTGGAAACTGCGCAACTTATATTGTTTTCTTAGATGATTCAATTCCATACTTTGTTTTGCTTACTTCAACAGGATATTCTTTAATTAGTTCTAATCATGTTTTAACAACTGATGCCACTCTATATTGGGCATCAAATAAAGCAATAAAAATAGATGGTATGGATCTCGTCAACAATCTTGAATCTTCACTTTACTTAAATAATTTAAGTATTAAAGATGAAAAAATAATTGAGGCATTTGAAAACTTTAAA
This sequence comes from uncultured Clostridia bacterium, assembly GCA_944349895.1. GTDB lineage: Bacteria > Bacillota > Clostridia > Christensenellales > UBA1242 > Caccovivens. Next base: position 15,893 of record CALVNQ010000003.1, read on the forward strand.
CAAAGTCTTAACACTTATAATGATATAAGCTTATCTGACAAAAATGGGACTTATTATTTATGTCCTCTAGATGACGATTATGCTTATAAAGATAAATCCTCAGAAAACTACATCTTACAATCATCAAACAGCAAAGACATTCAATTTTCTTATACAGTTCATTACACTGAAAATTCTGGTTACATTGAATACTATTATTCAACAACAACCGATAAAATATATTTAAGAGTTAGAGATAATGTTAAAGTAACTGCCAATTCTTCGGGTGGAGAGCTTCAAATTGAAGGGCTGACTTTAAATTCTGCTAATATCTATAAATATACGCCACAAAATGAATCGCCAATTTATTATTATGGTCTGCCTGGTTCCACTTCATTAACCTCAACAAATGGAGTTAAAGTAACAGCAACATCGCAAAATGGGAAACTTTACATTAATTCTGTAGAGCTAGAAGAAATGACATTTGTGGATATGGAAGGCACTTATGTATTCTTGTTAAGAGATGCTTCTAACACACAAGGCCAAACTCTTTCCGAAACTCAAAAGTTTATAGATTATCCTTCTAACTACCAATATATAACTGTAACAGGAGACTCATCTTTAACAAAAGTTTATTATGAAAGTAATGTTAGTGGCGAAACAGAAGAAGTCGATTTGCTTAATGCTAGTTACTCCAAAACAGGCAACATTGAAACTGATGATTCCCTGTACTACAGAGAAAGCTATTATAATCCTACTTCCTTGGATAAAATTTTATACATCTCTTTCACTCCGACCACAGTAAGATCAGATGGCACAACAACTCAAGTAGATAAAATAACTCTCAAGTTTTACCCATATATAAATCAAACAAGTGTAAATTTAAGCTATGATGGCAAAACTCCATTAATTTCATTTTATAAGACTCTTTCTCCTACTCCACTTTTTGAAACAGATTTGTATTCTTATGAGTTGGAAGGTGCGATAGACTCAGAAATTAAGAAAGAAATTAATGTTGCAAATTCTGTTACAACTCAAGGAAAATATGTAATTACTAGAACCTACAAAACAGGTGAATCATACTCAATTGACGTCTTTGATTACTATCAAAGAGAACTAACTTCCATTGTTGATAGATATGGCGTTTTAACTTCAACTGAAACTATTTCATATGATGTTAAAACTTATGATTACACTATAGATGGCAAATCATTTTCAGCAAAACAATACGATAATATTTTGATTTTAGAAAGTGAAGATTTCCCTGTTTATATTTTAAAAATTAACAACGAAACCGACGAAACTGACACAATTTTCACAACTTATTCAAACCAAAGAATTTATATTTTTGACAACCTTACTTCATTCGAAATTTATAATCAGTCAGATCTTCTAATAGAACCTTTAGAATCATCTTCAATCTTAGGTCCATCGTTAGAAAGCATTGTCGGTGGAGATATGTTTGTAAATATGTACGAAGGTGAAAATTCATACGAGGGAATTTTATCAGTTACTTTCCCATATTACAATGGACAAATGCCTTCTGGCGAAACGTTCTACACTAATGATAACACTAACTGGACAGAATTTGATAACCCGAACACTAAATTTACAACAAATAAATTGCCAATAAAAATATACATACCTTCAGTAAAATATACTCAATACAATAAAGAGACCAATGAAGACGGCATCTTTAAGTATCAAAACATTGATAATGATGAATTAACTTATTTTGATACAAATTCAACAGCTTCAATAATATCATATTATCAACTCACAGCAACCATTGAATATACTTCAAACAATCAAGAAAAAGAAACTTATACTTCGAATGGTTCAACCATTGATGGATATTTAAGATTTTATAACTCATTAGGCCAAGAGGTCACAAATTTATACAAACCAGGAAATTATGTTGTAACAATAACTCAAGGCTCAAATTCTGTTGCTACATCAGAAAACAGTTTCAGAAAAAATTATAAATTTGCCTTCGAAATCGAAGATTCCAAACCTAAGTTTTCGCTTGATGCTTCTGGTAAACCTTTAGCTTCACTCGATGAAGAGTTAACTGATATTCCTAATTACTACTCGAACTCAAAATCAGTTACTATTTCATGGGAAGATATAGAAAGCAGATATATTGCAAATATTGACAAATCTAACATATTATTAAATTTTTCAAATGGTTTAACAGAAAGCATTTCAATAGACGAAAGTGGAATTATAACTGCATCAGACAGATTATCCCCTGCACTATCATATGAAAAAATAACTAATACAAATTATTTAACAGTTAATTTTGAAACTTTAGGAATTTATAACAACGGCACAAAATTGACAATTACAATGCAATTCATAGGACATAATGACCAGTATTATCAAAAAAGTTCAAAATCAGTGATTATTGACAAACAAGCTTCTTATGACACTATCAATTCATTGATTGGTAATGTTAATGAATTCTCAACCAGTGCAATAGAACTAAACGAAAATTCTTTAAGAAACTATTACGACGTCGAAGGTAAAAGCATAAGCTCATATGAAAATTCTAGCTATAACGTATCAAATAACATAGGCTATACAAAATATTATGCCTACCTGGTGGACGAGAACTTCTTCTTTGATTTAAGAGACAAGGCAAATAATAATTTACTGCTTGCAAATAATTATAATGGTGGCACTATTAGAGTTTTTTATAACAAAATTGACAACCCTTATGATTCTGCTTATATTGAAACTTCTTACGATAATTTTTCAGAATCATCTTTTAACAACTTAGCAGAAATGCCTATCCCAATTGAAGCGAATAATTATTACGAAATAGTTGAAGAAGACTTAGCTGGTAATTTAACTATTTATATTGTATACTTTTACTCCATTGATCAAGGCCTTAATTATGGTGAAGAAATTTTAGATTCAAATCAAGGGATACAATTCGTTGACTATGATAACCTAAAATTCGGAAGTGATGCTCAAATTTTAACCAATAAATTAAATCTATATTCATCTACTTCTTTCAATCTGACAAAGCTAAACTTTCTTGGAGATAAATGGTTAAAATTTAATGTTAACAATGACGAATTTATGTTAAGTCCATGGTTAGAAGAAGGAAAATTATATAAACTGAATAAAGACGGCGCTCAAATAACAACTTTCGAAACTATATTTTCTAAATACAGCTCATCAACTCAATCTATTAGTATAAGTCTTTCAAACAGAGCAAACAATTTTTACAATAACTTATACTTAACACTTCTTGATGGAACAACATTAAACACAACACTTTCAAGTTCTCTTTCAGAAGAATATTTGTTGGTTTCATATTCAAAAAATGTTTTCCCTGTTAACATAAAAGTTTATAATGGAACCGAATTAATTTATGATCAAACAAACGATCCTAATACTAGAGAAAATTTAGAAAATCCAAATTATTTTTATTTGACTAATTGGCTAGCAAATTCTAATATTTCAATAAGTTATGATAATGTTCTATCACGATTTAAAATATATTTTATTAATCTGCCTGCCGCTGGAAGTAAAATAAAATATGAAATAAGAGATAATTTTGGTAATATAATCAAACCTATTCATATCTACGGACAAAGTAGTTTTGAAGAAATTACATCTGAAGGAAATCGATATGAAAAATTGGTAAATGATGACACCACTTTAGGAGAAACAGTAAACTATATAATAAGTCCAGAAAAATTAACCTACACCTTTAACAAAAACGTGCATACAGTTGAAGTATTCAAATGGGATGGAGCTTCTTGGATAAAGGCGACTCCAATTGACGACTATTACGTAACCACTCCTTCTGAAGGGTTAACTTCTTACTCATTCACTAAACTTAATCAGACAGGCCTTGATGATAATCAGTCAAACATCAAATTTAAACTAAAAGTTTATGAGATAGCTGAAGATGGAGATAATTTAACATTAGAAGACAGGTTTGTAAAAGACGTTTACTTCCATATATACCAAATGCTTCCTCACCTATTAGGGAAAAATGAAATTGGAGAAGAAGAACTAGCATCAAACTTTCTGTCTTATTTAAAATTTAGCGATAACTATGGAATTAATATAACTAAAGACATTTTAACTGATTCAACTATCAAAAGAGTTACAATAAATGGTAAAATATATAATGTTAATCTTTCAGGATCCACCTTTGCAAGTAGATTAATATTGACTTATTCAAATTCATCTTCTTTCGATTATCCATATCAAATTTATGTTTATAAAGAAGATCAATCGTTGGGTTCAGATTTTGTCCCTATTAATTCTGGCAGTTTTTGGGAAGATAGCGGAGTGTACTACTTCTTGGTTAAATATGATAACACACTTATAAATGAATATAATCTTTATCAAATTGAGATTCTTGATTCAGCTACCGCTTTTTATAAAGTAACAAATAATGGGAAACAGGTAAATCTTGCTGGAAGTTATTATTCTTATGAAGGTGTTGAATATTCCGATTATTATATCGTCAATGTAAATTATAACACCTCAGCATCACTTGTAGAAGTAATACCAAATGATTACCAAAAAATTACTGTAACTAAAGAAGGTGCTATTCCTGAAGGAGAAAGCGTTGTTACAGTCAGATACACTGTCAAAAACTTTGAATCAGGAGGGAATATACCTTCGGGTATCTCCCCATTTAGTCGAACAATATTTATCACATTTATACCTCCTACAGATCAGCCAGTTGGTGAAGCAACCTATACTTTCAATTCTTCCGAGCAAACTAACATTCTTAATACAAACTCAATTATTGCAAGTGTAAATAAGACTGATCTTTCAATAAATTCAATAAAAATCAGATTCTCAAAATATTATGGAATTAAAAATAACATTATAAATATTACAGTTTTAAAAGATGGGGTAACTTATTATCCTGAAATTAAATCCGAAGTTTCATCAGCTGGAAGAGAATACAGTTATATAGAATTAACTAATTCTGGGACATATCAAGTTTCTTTCTCTGACACTGCAGGGAATCAACAAATTTTTGCCATAGGAACCTCTCAAGCATCCACATCTTTTAAATTAATTTTCTTAAAAGACGTTTCCTTCTCGATGACTTTCACTGATGCAAATGGGAATATACAAATAACCGATCCTATTCAAAAAGGCGTATTTAACAATAATGTAACTCTCACATTATTGAACATTAATGAATATTATTCTGCTCAGTCTATCGGAAGTGGAAAAGATATGATCAAAGTCACAAAGAATGGAGAATCGTATACAAATTATGTTTATGACCCAACGGCTTCATCATTCTTATTTTCAGAACCAGGATATTATAGCGTTCATTTCTCTGCCACTAGCATAACAGGTGTTGAATTAAAAGAACAAGAATACAATTTTACCATTGTAAATCCAAATGAGTCTAGATATTCCTTTGAATTCTCTCCTTATAATGAATATTATATAAAATCAATAATTAAAGATGACTTAGGAGATATAACCAAAGATGACAATGGGAATGTACCCGAAGCTTTTAAAAATTACTTCCAAACAGTTACCATTAATGGCAAAGAATATTTAAAACAAATCACAACATCATTTTTAGATGCTTTAACTGGAGAAGGTAGATACACAGTCACAATATCAACTTCTAAAAATTTAAATCGTGACGATTACTCTAAAGAAACAGAATTTTCGTTTGAATATTGGATCAATACAAAATCAGTTCCTATCAGCGTATCGGTTAACGAAGGCCAATCAACAAGTAACACAATTAATGTTTCTTTTAATGCAGAAAGAGTTTTCGAAGCTGTCGGTGAATGTAAAATTACCATAGCTAATTTAACATATTTGATAAATGCAGAGAACGTATCTTCGCTTGGCACAGTAACTATACCAATTAATAATACTGGAACTTACTTTATAAATGTTCGTTCAATGAGTGGCAACTTGTTGTATAGTTACAAAGTGATAAAAACCGAACCGTTAAATGCTTGGGCAATAGCAGCAATTGTTATAGGAGTGGTTATAGCAATTGTAGTTACAATAGTAATAATTAAAACGAGAAAGAAAATCAAGGTTAAATAATAACAAAAAAACAGCACTTTATATGTGCTGTTTTTTTATCTGTTATTCTTTATTTTCATAATTTCGGTTTTGCCCAGGGCAAAGATTTTTTATTAATTTTTCGAATTTATCATTCATATATTTTTTAAACTCTTTTAATTCCATTTTACCACCTTATATTTTGAATTTTCTTAGCAAGGTCGTTCTCTTTTTTATTTAGGGGTTTAATGTCATTATTACTATCGCCAACACAAATTTCTAAAATTTTATCAATTCTTTCTTTACTGGATTTGCCACTGGTCAATTTAAGAATACCTTCAATCATTCTCACTTCAACTTCTGCCCCTATTTGAAATAATTTATTATCAAAAACTTTTACTAAATTTTCTGGAACATCATGTTCATAACCTTTGCGTTTACATAAATCATTAAATTTTTTAATTGTTTTGTTCTTTATAATATAAAGTAAATTTCGTCTTGCTTCTTCGTTAACAAACACATCAACTGGAAGTTTTTCCCATTTCATATCCCCTGCGGCATATTGTAGTAATGCTTGCTTCGCTTCAGTATAGGTTTGTCTAATTTGACACGGAATGGCTTCATCTCCATTTTTTTGTTTACATCCCCTATTTTTCCCAATGGCTTGTGAGAAATTAATATATTCGTCTTCAGTAAATTCATAAGGATTATATCGGTGACAATTTAGAGAACAGCCTCTTACTAAAGGTTCCTCTGGTGCTGTATCTTTTGGCGGCGTTTTTATTTGTTCTTGTGGTTTCTCTGCCTTACCTTTATTGCTTTGTGGTATAGCTTGTACCTTTTCATATTCAAAACTGTTTACATCTTTTCCTAGATAAGCCATTTCGTTAATGACCCATTGTGGGGTATTCTCTCTCTGTTCTTCACTAAAAATATAAGCTGGTGTTCGAGTGTTTAAAAGCAAATAGTTAACCATTTCCTGAGGAAAGACATGAGTTTGATCGTCAGTTAAAAAATCCAAATTGCTGTCCTTGACAAGTTCAAAGTAATCTTTATTTTGCAAAATGGTTTCAATCTCGCTTGGTGTAAAGATACTTAAAGTTCCTCCTGATTTAAAATATTCTTTTAAATTATCATATTTTTTCATATTAAACCTCTCCAAACATTATAACATATCTCAAAAAAACAGTCAAGGCTGAGTTTAAAAACTTAAAAGATTTGATTAATACCAAGTTTATTAACTATTTTAGTTTTTCTTATAATTCCATAAAATTTATTTTGTATCATTTTAAAAAAAAAGATAATGTTTAATTAAACATTATCTTTAACATCTTAAAATTTTATTTTTTCAATTATTATAATGTTGAAACAATTTTCACACCAGGTCCCATTGATGAACAAATTGAAATATTTTTAAAATATTGACCTTTTGCAGACGCAGGTTTTGCTTTTTGTAAAGCCTCAATGACAGTTGAATAGTTGTCAACAAGTTTTTCCTTTCCAAAACTAACTTTTCCTAAAACAACATGAACATTATTGGTTTTATCAAGCCTATATTCAACCTTACCTGCTTTTACATCATTTATAGCTTTTTTAATATCCATTGTAACAGTTCCACTTTTTGGGTTTGGCATCAATCCTTTAGGTCCAAGAACTCTTGCAACACGTCCAACAACACCCATCATATCTGGTGTGGTTATACAAACATCAAAATCAAGCCATCCACCTTGGATTTTTGCTACAATTTCTTCAGCTCCAACGTAATCAGCTCCAGCCTTAAGAGCTTCGTCAGCCTTATCACCTTTTGCTATTACAAGAACTTTCACCGATTTCCCTGTCCCATGAGGAAGAACAACCACCCCTCTAACTTGTTGTTCGGCATTTCTTCCATCTACTCCAAGTTTAACATGAAGTTCAACAGTTTCATCAAACTTAGCTTTTGCTGTTCCTAACATTTTCTCAAATGCATCGTTAACAGAATATGCTTGAGCTTTATCGTAACTGGAAAGGGCTTCTATCATTCTTTTACCTTTTTTCATCCTTTTCCTCCTTATTCAGTCACAGTAACGCCCATACTGCGTGCTGCACCTTCAATCATGCTCATAGCTGCTTCAATACTTCCCGCATTCAAATCAGGCATTTTAAGTTCGGCAATTTCGCGAACCTGAGCTTTTGTGATTGATCCGACTTTTACGCTATTAGGTTTTGCTGAGCCTTTATCCAAACCAACAGCTTTCTTAATAAGAACTGCTGCTGGAGGTGTTTTCAAAACAAAACTAAATGATCTGTCCTGATAAATAGTTATCACTACAGGAATGATAAGCCCAGCTTGAGATGCTGTCTTATCGTTAAATTCTTTAGTAAATGCCGCAATGTTGATCCCATGTGGTCCAAGAGAAGAACCAACTGGAGGTCCTGGTGTGGCTTTACCAGCTGGGAGTTGAAGTTTAACAACTGCCCCAATCTTTTTTTCTGCCATTTTTTCCTCCTTATGTGGTGAATTTGAGCGTTGCAGTCACGCTCTCCCACTATTTTTTGAGATATAATCTCATGTATTTAAAGCAACTGTTGTTGCAAAATACCTAAATTAATAATATAATTACAAATCAATTTTTCTCATTTGTGTATAGTCAAGATCCACTGGTGCTTCTCTGCCAAACATTTCAACAATAACTGTGGCAACACCATTTTCAGGATTGACCGTTTGAACAGTCCCAATTGTTCCCTCTAATGGGCCGTCAATCACCTCTATTTTATCTCCAACTTGCAAATCAACTTCTACTTTAATTTTTTCAAGTTTATTTTTTCTTACTTCTTCATCAGTAAGTGCAAGTGGGCGCCCGTTAGGCCCAACAAAACCAGTAATACCACGAGTTCTCTTTGTTAAATTGTGCCACAAATCATCACCATAAATCATTTTTATAAAAATGTAACAAGGCATACTTTTGCGTTCAACAAGTTTTTTCTTCCCATTTTTTTCTTCAACAACACTTTCCATAGGAATCACTATGTCAAAAACTCTATTTTGAAGCCCAAACTTAGTAACAACAGTTTCCAGATTTTCCTTGGCAACATTTTCATATCCTGAAAAAGTATGCAAAACATACCATTTAGCCTGTTTAGAAAGATCTTCAACACTTTCACATTTTTGTTCATTATGAACCTCAGCAACCTCATCGGTGCTTAACTCGTTTTTTTGAATTACTTCTTCTTTATTTTCGTCCATATTTTACTCCTTAAGTCAAAAGTCCAAATAAATAACCGAGTAAAGTATCAAGCCCAAATAAAACCAAACCAAAGATGATAACAACCGACAGAACAACACCCGTTTTTTTACAAACTTCTCCAAAACTAGGCCAAGCAACTTTTTTGAGCTCACTTACAGTCTCTCTGGCTTTTCTTCTTAACTTTTTATCTTTTGGCTTTTTTTCTTTTTTTGTTTTAATGTCCTTAGAATCTTTATTCTTTTGTTTATTTTCCACCTTAACGTTTTTTTCTTCTTTTGCAGGATTAAGCATACCATCATCAGTTGAGATCATGGTATCGCTTACTTCTTCGTTTTCAGAAACTAAAACTTTTTTGTTTAAGTTTTTATTCTTTGACATATTAATTCCCCCGCAAACTATTTTGTTTCTTTATGAACCGTTCTTTTATTACATCTAGGACAAAACTTTTTCATCTCCAGTCTTTCTGAATTCGTCGCAGGATTTTTAGATGAAGGGTAATTCCTCTCTTGGCATTCAGTACAAGCAAGAGTTATATTTTTACGTTTTGGTTTAGCCATATTCTTTTCTCCTAACAAAAAACTAACACCTCGTTCTGAAGTGCTAGTGTATTCTATCATAATTAGATATTGTCTGTCAAGAGAAAAAAGCTTTATTTAGAATTTTTTTTAAACTCTCTTAAATCGACGCTTGTAACAATAGCGTCAATTAATATTGGCGTTTGCCCTTCGCCACACTTTTGCTTTATTAAATTAAAATCTGATGGTAAATTAAAATCTAAGTCATTATTAACTGCATAAAGAAAATAAACCCTCAAAAGATCCTTTGCGAACAAAAAAGCATCTTCAAAGGATTCTCCAGAAGTAGAGATATCAAGATCCGGAAAATAGACTTTAGTTTCTTCTCCATCTAAATAAAATACCGCTGGGTAAATAAATTGTTGCATTATATTCTCCATATATGTAATTTTATCATAAAAATTTTACAAAACCAAATAAATTAACAAAAAAACAGGCTTTACCCTGCTTTTGTCAATTTTTCTCAAATCCATCTCTCTCTTTCTTTTTGTCTATCGGAAAGAGACACAACCTTGGTTGCCACCTCTCGTAGATTTACAGCAACCACATCTTCACAAGATTTACCAAAAACTGTTGTCCTATTTTTAATAATATATGGCATAACTACCTCACATAAATTACTTTTAACACTGTTATATTAGCACATATTAAAAAAAAAGTAAATACTTTTTTTCAAAAATTTTAATATATTTTCCCTATAAATTTAAAAAGAAATCACATTTTTTCGGGCACTTCAATACCAAGAATGTAACAACCGTCTTCAATAAATTTAAGGACTAATTTTATCAAGGTCAAGTGTGCGCTTTGCAAATTTTTATCTTGTTCTGACAAAATATGGCATGCGTTATAAAGCGATGAAAAAGCACTGGCCACATCATATAAACTTGCACATAAGTCATTTAAACTTTTAGATTCAAAACAAATTTTGTATGATGCCGACATTCTATTCAAAGCCAACAGCACATTTTTTTGATAATCATTTGTGAAAGAATAATTTTCTTCAAATTTAGGTGCTTTAGAAAGTATAGATTTAATACGACATGCCGTATATTGAATATAAGGGCCTGTTTTTCCTTCAAAAGAAAGGACTCTGTCTATATCAAAATTGTAATCTTTTTCAGCACTGTTAGCCAAATCTGCAAATTTTAAAGCTGCATTGCCAATTTTTCGTTTTAAATCTTGATCATATATAACGCCATTTTCAACCAGCTTTTGTTCTGCTTTTTCATATAACACATTAAGCAAATCATTTAATCGCATATTATTACCATCACGTGTCTTTAAAGCTTTGCCATCCTTACCATTAACTGTGCCGAATCCAGTATGCCATAACAGTTGTTCTTGAGGAGAAATCCCTGCCTTTTTACAAGCTCTAAAAATTTGAACAAATCTTTGATTTTGTCTTACATCTGTAAAATAATGTAAAATATCTGGCTTAAAATTCTTGTTCCTGTAGTAAATTGTTGCTAAGTCGGAAGTCGCATACATATCTCCACCATTAGATTTTTGCAACATTAGAGGAGGCATAGGATTTTCATATCTCTGAATTTCATCTGGTGATTTTTTAAGAATAGGTATCTGTTCTCCCTTTTCAGCTACATCTACCACAAGCGCCCCTTCACTTATCCTTGACAAGCCTTTTTCCTCAAAGATTTTAAGTACGGTTGGAATGTACTGGTTGGCGTCACTTTCACCATTCCACAAGTCGAAATCTACATTTAAAAGTTTACAAACCCTTTTTATTTCACACACAGAAACTTCTCTTAATTTTTTCCAAAAATCGTAATATGGTTGTTGTTTTTTCTGAAATGCCAATGTTAATTCTTCTGCACGTTGTTTAAATTTTTCATCTTGTCCTTTTAATAAACTCGCTTTAGGATATGCAATGTTCATTACTTCAAGTGTAAGTGTTTTTTTACAAGAAATATAATCTATTAAAGTTCCCTCTTTTTCAAGCATCGCCATTATTAAGCCCATAGGCATTCCCCAATCGCCAAGAAATATATCACAAATCACTTCATACCCTAATTTTTTATAGAGTCTCTTAAATGCTTCTCCTATATTAAAAGAACGCATATGTCCAATATGCATGGCTTTACCTATGTTTGGGCCTCCATAATCTAAAAAAACTTTTTTGCCATGAGCGATGTCCAAAGAAATATTGTTTAGAGTTTTTGCCATATGTTCAATGCCACTTTTAGACAAAGAGATATTTATAAAACCTGGCTTTGCAACAGAAAAATTGAAATGGTTATTTAAATTATTTATTTTACTTACAATTAAATTCGCCAAATCTAAAGGATTAGTCCCTAATTTTTTAGCAATTGCAAAGCATGAATTACATTGAAAATCGCAAATATTTGGCAACGAAGAAAAAGAAACGCAAAACTCTCCTTGAATGTTTTGCTTTTTTGCTGATTCATATAAAAGATTTTCTATTTCCTTTCTAATCAAATTTCAACCCTTCCTTCCATTGCTTTTGAAAGTGTTATCTCATCGGCATATTCAAGATCACTTCCCATAGAAATTCCTTGCGCCAGTCTTGTAACTTTAATTCCCATTGGTTTTAATAGTTTTGATATATACATAGCTGTTGCGTCACCTTCAACGTCAGGATCGGTGGCCATAATTACCTCTTTTGTCCCTAACTCATTTATCCGTTGTAATAATTCTTTTATCTTTATATCGTTCGGTCCTTTATTGTTAAGTGGGCTGATAAGTCCAAACAAAACATGGTATACACCATCGTAATTTTTTATCTTTTCCATTGATAATATGTCTTTAGGCTCTTTTACCACACATATTATTTTACCATCTCGCTTTTCACATATCTCACAAACTTCTTTATCTGTATAGTTCCCACATTTTTTACATATCCCAATTTTGTTTTTCACTTCAATTATGGCATGCGCAAAGTTATGCGCCCTTTCTTCGCTTCCCTCAATTATAGAATACGCATATCGTTGTGCTGTCTTATATCCAACTCCTGGTAAAGATCTAAAATACTCGATTAATCTTTCTATCGGTTCATCAAATTTTGCCATATCACATTCCTGGTATTTGAGGTAATCTTTCTTTTTCCGCTATATCAATTTTAGCAATAACATCATTAAATGCACTAACAATCAAATCTTCAAGCATTTCTATATCTTCTGGATCCACAACTTCTTTTTTTATCTTTAATTCTTTCAGAACTTTATTGCCTAACATTTTAATTTCTACCATGCCTCCACCAACAGAGCTAGAAAATTCGGTAGAATCAAGTTCCTCCCTTGCCTTTTGCATATCTTGTTGCATTTTTTGTGCTTGGCGCATAAGTTGTTGCATTCCTCCTCCACCAAAGCCATTAAAACCGTAACCCATAAAAACCTCCTAATCAATTAATTATTTTCAGCTTATCCCCAAAAACATTTTGAAGGACTCTCTCATCTTCTTCAATTTGTGTTGGCTCAGCATGTTTTTGCATAATATCTATTTTTAAATCAAGCCCTTGCCAGCTTAAAGCACGCTCAATCTCTCTTTTACCATCTTTAAGAACTTCTAAGACTGTTTGGTCTAAAGTTAAAATTTTTAAAATACCATCACTTATATTAACGTCAATTATATCCCCACAAGCAATGTATAAAGCAATATGTTTATGCTCTTTCAAAAAAAGTATAACTTTTCCCCATATGTCTTGCACATTATTCGAAGCAATTTTAACCTTGTTAATTAGTTTTTTTTTGCGTTTTCACCATTTATACATGAAATCGCAACATTTTCCAATAGTAATCTAACAGATAAAGTGTAGCGTAGCTCATTTTCACACGAAGAAAAATTTTGCATATAATCAATAAGTTGCTTATCTTCCACTCTATCTGATTGCTCTAAAAGTTCTTTCAAAGAATCTTGAGATAAATTTAAAATTTCATCTGGATCACTACAAGTTTTACAAACTAACAAATCTCTTGCATGCTTTGCGCAATCTTTTGCAAAAACAGAAAGATTTTTCCCAGAATCATCTATCTGTTTTATTTGCGATAAAACTCCTCCAATATCTTTATCGATAATTTTATCAAAAAAGGAAATTAACAATTTTTTATCTGTGATTCCTAAAACTTTTAAAACATCGTCTTTTTTTATTTCCCCATTTGCATACGCATTGACACTATCAGCTATAGAAAGCATATCACGAACACTTCCTTCTCCACTTGAAGCAATAATTTTTATCGCTTCTGACTCAGCCACTATACCTTCTTGTTCAAAAACTTTAGTAAGTATCTTGCTTAAATCATTAACAGATAACAATCTAAAATCAAATCTAGAACATCTAGAAAGTATTGTTGCTGGCAACTTATGCACTTCTGTTGTCGCAAGAATAAATATAACATATTTTGGTGGCTCTTCCAATGTTTTTAACAAAGCATTAAAAGCACTATCTGAAAGCATATGAACTTCATCGATTATATATACCTTATATTTAGCTCCAATGGGTGCAAACTTAACTTTCTCTCTTAATTCCCTAATATCATCTACTCTATTATTTGAGGCGGCATCAATTTCCACAATATTTACATCATTTTCTGCATTCAAACGTTTGCAGGTTTCACATTCCCCACAAGGCGATCCAGTTACATTATTTTCGCAATTAACTGCTCTAGCAAAAATTTTAGCAACACTTGTTTTACCCGTTCCTCTTGAGCCGGTAAAAAGATATGCATGAGAAACCCTATCAGCCAAAATTTGATTTGCTAATGTTTTCGTTATATGTTCTTGGCCAACCACTTCCTCAAAAGTTTTTGGTCTGTATTTTCTATAAAGAGCTAAATGTGAGTTATTCATGTTTTTATTATACTTATTTCCTCTTAATTTGTCTAGATTATTTAACAGAATTTAGAATTTCTAAAAAAACTTTTGGATCTAATGAACAAGCCCCAAAAAGGCCTCCATCAATTCCTGTGCAATAAAGCAAAGCCTGATAATTTTTTTGGTTTAAACTTCCACCATATATGACTTGGATATCCCTGCTCGCTTTTTCTGAAAAATTATCAAAGATAACTTTTCTTATTAATTTCGCAGAATTTTCAATATCTTTAACTGAAGCATTGTTTCCTGTCCCTATCGCCCAAATTGGTTCATATGCTATGATAACACTTTCCAATTCGTTTTCATATAATCCCCTTAAATCCTCTTCAAGTTGTTTTCTAATAACATCATATGTCTTGCCAGTATTTTTATCTGCTAGACTTTCTCCAACACACAATATACATTTTAAACCGTTTTTTAAAGAAGTTTTAATTTTTTTATTAATTAATTTGTCAGATTCTTTAAATTTATTTCTTCTGTCACTATGTCCTAAAATCACATAATCTGCCCCAGCTTTTTTTAACATTTGTGCACTTATTTCTCCTGTGTATGCTCCAAATTCTTCATCACATACATTTTGAGCTCCTAATCTTATAGAACTGTTTTGTGTTATAAACTTGGCTATAGATAAAGAAGTATATGGTGGACAGATTATCAAATCACATTTATCCCCGTTAAAATTTGCTACCATCTTGGTAAAGTATGTTTTTGATTCATCAATATTTTGATTCATCTTTAAATTAGCTATAACTATTTTTTTCATACAAACTTCTCCTGAATAACTTCAATTCCCGGCAATTCACCACCTTCAAGCAATTTTAATGTGGCTCCTCCTCCTGTAGACACATGATTAATCATTCTCATACAGTGCGCTTGCTTTACAGCACTGACACTGTCTCCTCCACCAACAATCGAATATGCATTGCTGTTCCCAATAGCTTTTGCTATTTCAAAAGTACCTTTTTGAAACTTTTTGTCTTCATATTTGCCAAGAGGACCGTTCCATATAACTTGTTTAGCATTAGAAATTTCTTCTTCAAACATCTTAACTGTTTGTGGGCCTATGTCTCCACCGACCATGTCTCCATTTAATGAATCGGTTATAAAAGTCTTTTCTTTTACATCTCCATACATATATGCTACATGATCATCCGGTAAAATAATTTTTTTGCCTAATTTGTTCGCTTCTTCTAAAATTTTACTCGCGACTTTTACGCTATCAATATCTACAAAACTTCTTCCAACCGTTCGACCTTTAGCGACCAGAAAAGAATATGCCATTGCACCACCCACTAAAAGCACATCTGCCGATTTTAAAATATTGGTTATCGCTTTTATTTTATCTTTAACTTTAGCCCCTCCAAAAATAGCCACAAAAGGTTTTTGTGGTTCTTTTACCGCATTTGTAATAATATTTATTTCATTTTCCATTAAAAAACCTATCGCATTAGGCAAAAGTCTTGCCACTCCATAAGTAGAAGCATGCTTTCTATGTGCCACCCCAAAAGCATCATTAACATATATATCAGCTAACGATGCTAATTGTTTAGCAAAATTTGGATCATTTTCGGTTTCTTCTTTATAAAATCTAACATTTTCTAATAAAATAATCGACCCATTTGGCACACTATCTATTTGTTCTTTAACTTTATCTCCAATAACTTTATGCGCAAACTGAACTTTGCCAGGAAAATATTTTAACAAAATCAGTGCAATTGGCCATAATGATAATCTAAAATCAAAACCTTGAGGCCTGCCAAGATGTGAACAAACAATAACCTTTGCACCTCTTTCAACAAGGAATCTTATCGTAGGTAATTCTGCTATGATTCTTGTGGTATCAGTAATCCTTCCAACATTATCCATTGGCACATTAAAATCAGTCCTTAAAAAAATTTTTTTACCTTCTATATTTACAAGATCTCTTATGCTTCTTTTCACAAAAAACCTCCACACTAATAATATACACTTTTAAAATTAATTTTCAAAATGTTTAGAAAGCTCATAAATAAGATCCAAGCTTTCATCTATCTGTGACTGAACTGCTAGTTTTTTCTTTATCTCTGGTTTAGCTTTAAATGTTGACGCATACGCAAGGAAATGTTTTCTTAAATAAAGGGTAAGCCATTTTTCGGAATAATAATTTCTTAATATGTCAACATGTTTTTTAATTAATTTAAACTTGGAACAATCCATTTCTCTGCTTTTCAATTCTGAAAACAACCAAGGCTTACCAACAGCCCCTCTACCAATCATAACCCCATCAACACCAGTTTGAAGCATTAATTCATATGATTTTTTATCTCTTACATCTCCATTACCAATAACAGGTATGTTAACAGAAGCTTTAGCTTTGGCAATTGCATCATAATCGACAGTCCCTGAATATCCTTGTACCGCCGTTCTGCCATGAACGGTAATAAAATCTGCCCCAGCCTCTTCGCACATTTTTACAATTTCTTTAACATTAACATTATCAAATCCTAAACGCACTTTAACACTTAACGTTCTGTCAGCTATAACTTTTTTACATTCTTTAATAATTTGACTTGCTTTAATTAAATTTTTTAAAAGAAATGCACCTTCCCCATTTTTTATTATTTTATGCGCAGGACAACCCATGTTAATATCTAGCCCAACAAATTTACTCAACAACTCATTACTAACTGCTTGCGACATAATTAAAGAGTCATTCCCAAAAATTTGGGCAATAATTTTTTTATTTTCAACTTTATGGGTAATAAGCATATCTTTTGTTTTTGAACTATCAAATTTTAAAGCCTGTGAAGAAATCATTTCTGTAAAAACCAAATCAGCACCAGATTCTAAACATATAGTTCTAAACCCCACATCGCTAACCCCAGCCATCGGTGCTAATAATAAACGACCACCAAAATTAACATCTTTTATTTCCATATAAACATAGTATCAAATTTTGCAATTAAAACAAACTTTATTGATTACTTATTCGATTTTCTTTTTCTTTTAATTTAGTGTCTAGAATGTTTTTTATTATTTCCCAGCTAATAGGCAAAGTGAAAAAAATATAAATACTTCCTCCAACGATAATACTACAAACAATTTGCATTATTAATGAAAGATTAAATTTAGAAAGGAATAAATTCACTGTCAAAGCCATTGCAACAGAAGACAACAAAGGTAAAGACAAATCAAAAAAGTGAACAGATATTTTCCTTTTATTTTTTAATAATGCCATTATGCAAACAGTGCTTGATAGTATAATATTCCCTATAACAACGCCGAAGATATTAACAGATGGAAGGGCACATAAAACAATAACACTGCATATTTTTAAAACTCCTCCAATTATATATGAAATCATACAATAATTAAATTTACCTTTAGCCTGTAACAAAGTAAGAAAAAACTGCATTAAAGCTGAAATAATTGTTGAAATCCCACCTAAATAAGTTAAATTTACTGCAAAATTTAATAAATCGGCATTTAACGAAGGATAAACCAGGCTATACAATGGTCGACTTATGACACATATCCCGAAAACCAGAGGAAGTAAAACCAGCCACAAAACTTTCAATGATTTGGAAACAGAATTTTCATTTTCATTGGATAATTGAGCATCTAGAAATGAAATAGAAGGAAGAATAGCTACTGAAATTGAAGTTGAAATAATTAAGGGAAAGTTTAATATAGCTCCCACAACACCAGTTTGAAGCCCAAAAAGTTGTGTGGCAAAAACAGAAGTAAATCCAGCAACAGTCAGTCTCGAAACCACTAAAAATGAATCTAGAGCTGAAACTAGTGGCAAAACAGAAACACCCACCGACAAAGGAATCACAGCCTTTAAAAAATTTTGGCCAGAAAACAGTTTGTTCTCGATTGGATTTATTTTTATTTTAATTTTTAAATAAATTGATAAAAAAACTATTGCAACTATCTCCCCAACAGTCACGCCTAAAAATGCTCCAAAAACTCCCTCTTCGACATTATTTTTCCCTAATATGTAAGCAAAAGATAATCCTAAAACAAATTTAACGGCTTGCTCTAATACTTGGCTTATTGCAGTGGGCAACATATTTTCATATCCCTGAAAAATTCCCCTCATTGTAGCTATAATTCCACCGAAAGGTATTAAAAGTAACATCAACTTATATGAAAAAGAACCTGCTTCTGCTTGTTGTAAAAATGCAATTTGTTTTGAAAAAAGAAACATAAAAAGTCCCACAAAAGCACCAAAAATAATACAATAAAGCAAAGAAGTCTTTAAAAGACACTTTATTTTTTTAAAATCACCTCTTGCCCTGGCCTGAGAAACAAACTTGGAAAGAGCCGTCGCAACACCACCACTTGTTAAAATCAAAGCAAACGAATAAACGGACATCACCATTTGGAATATACCTATACCTTCTATGCCTAAAATAGAGGTGAGAGGCAAACGAAAAAAAGCGCCCAAAAGTTTACAAATCAGCCCGCTTATAATTAAAACAATAGTGCCTCTTCCAATGCTTTTACTCATAAAAGTTAGTTTGCACGCATTAAAAAAAGTTATGCAAAGGGTATTTACAAACTTAGAAATTTATGTTATACTCATTGCATAACATAAAACAAATGAAAATTAATTTATTATGTGGGGGAAAAAATGATAGGAAATAATAGTTTTATAATTAATTTGCCAGAAAAGTTGCAAGCTAACGTAAGAGTGGACGAAAAATCATTATCTTCTACTTTTCTAGGATATATAGATCATATTTATCATATGAAAGAACAAAATGAGGATCTTAACAGTGAAATAAATTGGTTTAATCCAGACCCTGAAGCAGAAATGTATTTTACAACGGTTTATTTGGAAGAAAAGAAAAGCAGGGACTTTCTTCATCAGTTCGCAGAAAGATTTGACGAACTAAAAGATCTTAAATGTTTCTCAGTTTTAAGAAGTTTTAAACCTGGAAACGACAATAATAGAAATTACGTTAATAAAAAAGAAGAAACCTTGATGTTTGATGTAAACATTTATATTAAGACTTTGACCAATGAAAATGGAAAAATAAAGTCAAAAGAAGAACTCGAAAAGATCCCCGAAGAAACAATTTGGAACATCGCCTCAGCTGCTAAAGAATATTGTGACAAGATCATTGAATCATGCTCAAAAAACAAAGATATGGGCTTTTCAAAAAAATAAAAACAAAGGCTTACCTTTGTTTTTTTGTTTATATAAAAAATTTCAATATTATAATTAAATAAGATATATCTTTTTCAAATCAATTAAATGAAGGTTCTTTTGGCAGCCGGATATCTCTTTCGTGTCGGGTTAAGTTATTTAGCTCGTCTTCTGGCTTCCTTGGGGTTCCTAATAAATTTAAATCAGGGCCTGGTCCTTCTAGTGAGGATGTATTAATGTTTGATCCTTTTGGTAGGTTTAAATTAGTTCCTCGTTCTTTTGGTAAGTCAAAATTAAGACCTTCAAAAGCATCTTTCTTATTTTTATTTTCTTTATTTTCAGAGTTACTTCCGTCATTTGAATGAGGATTAAGGTTATCTTTAACAGCAGGTGTTTTTGGAGGAGTTTTTACTTCAGTCTCAGCCTTATTTTTAGGCACTTTTTCACCTTCAATTCTCACAGTATTATTATCTGGCTGATTTCCCTTTAAACCACTGAAAAAAACTGGCACATTTCTCCCTGCACTTTCTTTCTTTTTTGGCTGGGATTTTTTGCTCGGTTTATAAACATAGAGTTTGCCTGGTTTAGGTAGTTTAGCCCCTGGCGTATAACTTGAAGATTTAGGGGCTTTTGAAATAGACTCGGTTTTTTGTTCAATTTCTTGAAATTTCTCTAATTTCAAAGATACTTTATCATATTCAATTATGGACTTATTATAATTTTTTATCACTTTAAGGACAAAAGGATTTTCTTTATTTAATTCTTCAAAACCTGCCTCTTGCTTGATCAACCTGTCTAATTCATGACGCAAAACGGTGAATTTATTTTTAGATATCTGGCTGTCTTTTCCCATTTCATAAATTTTTATAAACTTTTCTAAAATTCTTTTACTTATCTCCCCACCTTTTTCTAAAGATTCAATCATTTCTTCTATATAAAACTGTGACTGAATTTCTACCACAAAACTTCTTTCATCCCCGTTTTCAACAAGGTTTTTAATTTTATTATCAACTGATTCTGCATTTTCGTCATATTTAAATTCATCAATTTCATTAACTAAATTAAAAGCTTTTTTAACTCTGAATAAAAACTCTTCATCATACTGCCCGATATATTGTGCAACAAAAGTTTTTATCGTTTCTCCATCTATATCTTCAATAAGATATAGGTTTGCAAATGCCTGCCCCTGGTCCTGCCAATACTTTATTTCAAAATGCAGTTCTATGTATTTTAAAGAACTTAGAGCGAGATATTTATCACTTTCAATGTTAGTTATTAACTTACAAATTTTAACTAATTTTTTCTTGGTTTCTTCCTCAAAAACATACTCGCCCCTACCATTAAAAACTCCTTGGAGCTTATTAATTGCTAACAGATGATACCACTCAAGCTTAAAATATTCCAAGAGTTCGTCGTTTTGGGTGTCATTGTTAAGTTTATAAATATCCCATGTTTTATAATCAGAAATATTTCCAAACATAGACATTCTCCTTTTGTTCATTATACAACAAAAAGACTTATTTTGCAATGAAATTTATTTAACTATAAAAGTCATACAATAAGGTTTTTTCCTATAATCGTTTACAGTTATTCCGTTTGCTATGCATTGCCCATCTTTATTTAAAAGACATTTAGCTTGACAGGCAATTTTTATAGTTTTAGAATCTCTTTGTGGACTATAAATAGGAGTTCTATTAAATATATCTTTTGAAGTGTCAATTATATCTTTATCATCATCTTCTTCGTACCGAATGCAAATCGCATTTTTACTAACAGAAATATTCTTTGCTTTGCAAGTAAAGTGATCGTTATATTTACATTTTTGTTTTCTACACCTTATATCCATATAAACCTCATTTGAAGTATTAACAATTATTTGACTTTTAATCTAAATTAAAGTAAAATTTAGCTTACAAAGGAGAAAAAATGAAAGTAGTACTTTTAAACGATGTTAAAGGCTGTGGGAAAAAAGGAGAAATTAAAGAAGTTGCCAACGGTTATGGTCAAAACTTTTTAATTAAAAATGGACTGGCAAAGCTTGCAGACAATGGCGCAATTATAATGAATTCTCAAAAAAAATCTGCTGAACAATTTCATTTTGAACAAGCCCTGCAAACAGCTAAATCAGAAAAAGAAAAACTTGAAAAACTAACTTTGGAGTTTGAAATTAAATGTGGCGAAAATGGAAAAAGTTTCGGGTCCATCACAAGTAAAGAAATAAGCGAAAAACTATCACAAATAGGCTATCAAATTGACAAGAAAAAAATAGATTGTTCACAACTAAAAGAAGTAGGAATTTATAAAATAAAAATCAAGCTTCATCCACAAATTGTGGCAACAATAAATGTAAAAATCCAATCGTTATAAAAGGAATAAAATGAAAGCTATAATTTTTACAATGACCTGTGGAGAAGGCCATAACATGATGGCTCGCTCGTTAGAGCAAGCTTTTAAAAATAAAAATATAAAAACAAAAATAGTCCAAACTTTTGGCTATAATGAAAAACGAGTAGCTCGTGAAAACAAAATGTTCTTATGGGCTTGCAAACATATCCCTCATATTTACGATTTTGTTTGGAATAAATTAAGAAAAGTTAACCATAAAACTGACAAATGCCCTGGCTATGTAAAAACTTGTGTTAATTATTTTAAAAAAGAAATTGAATCATATGATCCAGATATAATTGTTTGCACTCACTGTTACGCCAGCAGCGTAATATCTTATATGAAGAAAAAAAATATGCTTAAAAATAATATTATAACCTCTACAGTGCTTTTTGATTTCTGTTTAGCTCCATACTGGGAACATTCAACTGCTGTCGATTACATTTTTCAGCCACTCGATAACACAACTAAAGATTTGATAGAAAAGGGTTTTGCAAAAAAGCAAATAATCACTTCCGGCATACCTGTAAAAGCAGAATTTTATGAAAAATATAATAAGGAAAAAATTAGAAAAGAACTTAAATTACAAAACATATTTACAGTGATGAATATAGGCGGGGGAAATGGTTTAGGGAACACTTTAAAACTTTTAAAAAGTCTTTTAAAATCAAAAAACAAAATTCAAATTATCATTATAAACGGTAAGAACAAAAAAAATTATGAAAAAATTAAAAAATTTATAAATGATAACAAAATAACAAATGTAATAAATTTAGGTTTTGTTAATAATGTTGATATGTACATGAAAGCTTCAGACCTAATAATTTCAAGATGTGGGGGATGTGGGCTGTCCGAAATATTTGCTATAAATAAGCCATTCATTATAAGAGAAAAAATGATTTTGAATGAAAAAATAAACAAACAATTTTTTATAGAAAATGGTTGCGCTTTAGGAATGGATAAAATAACTGATGCAGGCGATAGAGTAGAATATTTAATTAACAATCCAAAAATATATGATGAAATGATAAAAAATATTGAAAAAATCAGAAAACCAAACTCTTCAGAAAAAATTGTTGAATTTTTAATATCTAAGGTTAAAAAATAAACGGGAATTCTTCCCGTTTTTTATTCACTTTCTTCAAGTTTTTCGGTTCTATCTTTTAATATCAACGCATCAATAAAAATGTCTATATCTCCGTTCAAAACACCTTCAAGGTCAAAAGACGAAACATTTACACGATGGTCTGTAACTCTGCCCTGAGGATAATTATATGTTCTTACCCTTTCACTCCTATCTCCCGAACCAACCTGCGATCGCCTGTTATCTTTAAACTCTTTTTCTTTTTGTGATTGGTAAAGTTCATAAAGTTTACTTTGCAATATCCTCATAGCTTTTTCACGATTTTTTATTTGGCTTCTTTCATCTTGACAAGTTACCACAATACCTGTTGGATTATGCGTAAGTCTGATCGCGCTATCAGTTTTATTGATATGCTGACCCCCTGCACCACTTGCACGATATGTATCCACTCTTAGATCACTATCCAAAATTTCAAAATCCACTTCTTCAATTTCAGGAAGCACGGCAACTGTTGCAGTTGATGTATGAATTCTTCCCTGCGACTCTGTTTCAGGAACTCTTTGCACTCTATGCACACCAGCCTCATACTTTAATCTGCTATAAGCACCTTTACCTTTAATAATAAAAGTCGCTTCTTTAATTCCTCCCAATTCTGTTTCATTTACATCAGACATTTCTATTTTCCAATGATGTTTTTCAGCATAGTAAGTATACATTCTCAATAATTCAGTGGCAAAAAGTGCACTTTCCTCTCCACCAGCTGCGGCACGAATTTCCATAATAATATTGCCATCGTCATTTT
The DNA here is from genome assembly GCA_944349895.1 of uncultured Clostridia bacterium. Lineage (GTDB taxonomy): Bacteria > Bacillota > Clostridia > Christensenellales > UBA1242 > Caccovivens. The sequence continues at coordinate 39,951 of CALVNQ010000003.1, forward strand.
CATCTTTAGGCAATAATAAAATTTTTATTTCTTCACAAAGTTCTTGAATTTCATTTTCTAATTTTACGCATTCTTCTTCAAATAATTGCTTCATTTCATGATCTTTTTCTAAACTTTTATCTTTTTCGCACTGTTCCTTATCTTTTATAGATCTTTCAAGCTTTTCTGAAGCAGAAACTATTTCTTGCAGATTAGAATGCTCTTTTGCAAGCATTCGCCATTTTTTATTGTCGGCAATAACAGAAGGAGAAGCGATTTGCTCCGCTAATTCTTCACTTCTCTTTCTTAATTTTAAAGTCTTTTGTAAAATTTCATTTGCGTTTATCATATTTTGCAACCACTATCCTTATAATTTTTGAATAATCTTTTTTTGAATAAATTTCGGTATATCCTTCATTAAGCAATATTTTTTCGACTTCTTTGAATTGCCCTTGACCTATCTCAAAGAAAATTCGTCCCCCTTTTTTAAGATGCAACGGAGCTTGTTGCGCTATTTTTTTATAAAAGCTAAGTCCGTCTTCCCCTCCATCAAGAGCGAGTTTCGGATCAAAATTCTTTACTTCATCATCTAACCCTTCGATATCTAAAGTTCTTATATAAGGAGGATTCGATACAATTATATCAAACTTTTTATTATTTTTCAAATTATCAAACAAGTCAGACAATATAAAATCAACTTTTACATTATTTTTATCTGCATTAGCTCTAGCAACATTTAAGGCTGATTTAGAAATATCAATTCCTGTAACCTTTGTTTTTGAAAATTTTGAAATGGTAATTGCTATCGCCCCACTCCCTGTTCCTATATCTAAAATTTCAATATTTTTTTTGTTTTTAACAAAATTTAAGACCTCCTCCACCAAGAGCTCTGTTTCCATTCTTGGTGATAGAACATTTTTATTTACATCAAATTTCAAACCATAAAATTCAACAAAACCAAAAATAGCTGATAAAGGCTTCCCACCTGCTCTTTCAGAAGTTGCCTTTATAATTTTTTTATATTGATTTAATGTTACCTCTTTAACAAGTTTAATTTCAGCTCTTGATAAGTTAAGAACAGTGGCGATTATCCAATCGACATCTGATTTTTCATATTTACCTGTTTTTTCTAATATTGTTTGCATTTCTGCAAGTAAACTTGAAATGGGCACATTTTTATCGGTCATTTTTTCATCTCCTGTAAAAAGTTTTACTTCGTTAAGAGCCACTCTCGCGATTTCATCATGGGTAATAGTGGGTTTTGCGCTAACAAGAACATCTGTCACTAGTGATAATATACGCGTAAAATTTGATTTTTCCATCAAGAAACAAATTTCATAAGAGACCCCACAGCAAAGCAGAAAAATTGCAAAATTCACAATAAAACTTAAATACCATGCCAAACTGATACCTACCCATGTTATCACAAAAATACTTAAAATAAAAGTAAAAACAATAATGTTAAGTATGTTAAACGGCGAATGATAAACTATTTTATCATTTTTCCCATTAAAGTTTTGTTTGATTCTGATTTGATTACAGGCACCATTAAATTTATAAAGATCTTGCATAGATGGTATAAATCTCAAAATCAAAAGAATCAGATAAATAAAAAAAACTTTGGTCAGTGCTATCAAAAAATTTCTTAATATAAAATTCATGCTCATTCCGATAAACAAAAAGGACAATTTTGAAGGCAGGTATCCTAATAAAAACAACGAAACCACTAAACTAATAAGTAAAAACAAAGAAATTAAAACACTTTCTTTTTTTACATTTAATTTATCAGATATCTTTTCGCTTACTCCACTTTGTAATGGATTGGCAAATTTGGAGGAGTCCCAAAAAGAAGAGAAGAAGGCTAAAATTCCCAAAAAGAAATAACTTATCCCTCTAATCATTGGAAAATTTACAAAAATAATTTTATTCTTTGTTTTGCCAGATCTTAACCTTTTTGAACCTCGCTCATCTATGACTGCTAAAGCATATCTATTTTTAAATTGACATCTGACTCCAATTGCACACGGAAAGAAAAAATATTTCATGCCAAAAGTATTAACATATTTTTTCGAAATTAATCATCAAATTGTTTTAACAAAATAAAAAAACTCCATTTGGAGTTTTTAATCAAGATTATATTTTTTCTTAAATTTATCTACAGTTCCACTTGCGTCCAAAATTTTCTTTTTACCGGTAAAAAATGGATGACATTTATCACAAATGTCAACACTCAATTTGTCGCCTTTAACGGTAGAACGTGTTTTAAATGTATTGCCACATGCACAAACTACAGTAACTTCATGATAATCAGGATGTATATTATCTTTCATTTAAAACCTCCTTAATCACCAACAAATGGAAGAAGTGCCATATTCCTTGCACGCTTAATTGCAAGAGCAAGTTTTCTTTGATGATATGAACAAACCCCAGTTTGTCTTCTTGGCAAAATCTTTCCTTTTTCGGTAATAAATTTTTTTAATTTTGCAATATCTTTGTAATCAATATCTTTTTCGCCAGCCACACAAAAAGCGCAAACTTTCTTTTTTGGTGTCTTACGAAATTTTTTAGTTGCTTTTTCTTCAACTTTTACTTCGCTCATTATATTCTCCTTTTAAAGTTTAAAATGGAAGCGAGTCATCATCAATAGGTTCAAGCTCAGCAACTTGTTTCGAATCTTTCTCAACTTTACTTACCGAACTGTCCCCTTCATCTTTTTGTCTCGATCCAATAAATTCAATTTCATCTGCAACAACTTCTGTTACATATCTTCTTGTCCCATCTTGCGCCTCATATGAAGAAGTTTGAATTCTTCCAACAACTCCACATTTCGATCCTTTTTTCAAGAATTTATGACAATTTTCTGCTTGGCCTCTCCAAACAACAACATTTATGAAATCTGCTTCTCTTTCACCTTCAGCATTTTGAAATCTTCTTTGAACTGCAATAGAAAATCTGCAAACCGAAATCCCTCCGTTAGTTGTAGACAACTCAGGATCTTTAGAAAGATTTCCAACCAAAATAACTTTATTCATATTTTCTCCTTATAGCTTAAAAGCTCATTAGTTCATTAAATTCTAATAAATTGATGACGTATAATACCTTCAGTAATATTCATAAGTTTACTCATAGCATCAACTTCATTCGCAGGCATTTCAACTTTCATCAAAACATAAAAACCTTCATTTTTAAAGTTAATTGGATAAGCAAGTTTTTTCATTCCCCACTTATCTATGCCTTCAATTTTGCCACCTTTGTTTTCAACGTAAACTTTAAATTTTTCAATAATAGCTTCTCTATTTTCTTCGTTCACATCAGCAGCAATAATATAAAGTAACTCATATTTTGGCATTTTTTACTCCTCCTTTTGGACAAATTAGGCTTTTTTATAAACAAAAAAGCAAGGATTAATATCGACTGGCTAAGTATAACATAAAACTTTTCAACTTGCAAGCATTTTTTAAGAAGATTTAATCATCTTGAAGTCCTAATAAATAATCACTTGTAACATTAAAAAAATTTGCAAAAACAACAATCATTCGTGCGCTAGGTTGAATTGCACCGTTTTCATATTTTGCAATTGTTGATTTGTCAACATATAAAAGTTTGGCTAACTGAACCTGTGTTAGCCCCTTTTCTTCTCTCAAATATTTAATTCTTTTTCCAATTTTTTCCATTTCTGCTTTACATTCTGACAGAAAATCAGTATAATTTTTTTAATTCTGATTATAAATCAGCATAACAGGAAAAAAAATGTTAGACATTGTTCAAATAATAAAAAAAGATTTACAGAATAATATGGATTTAAATGATTTAAAAGGGTTGCATGAAAGAGACATTTTCAAATGGCATTTCGGCATAGGACTTTATATCAGAAACAAATATATACATAAAAATCCTCAAAACTTTAAAATTTTGAGTGAACATTATCACACAAATATTGTTGATGATATTTCTGATAAAATAATGCGTGAAATTGAAACTTCCCTAGACTAATCGTCAGTCAATCCAAGCAAATAGTCTGTTGAAACATCAAAAAACTTAGCCAATTCTATCAGCATTGAAATACTTGGCTCTATTTTATCAGTTTCGTATTTTGCGATAGTAGATTTATCTACATTTAACTTTTCTGCAAGTGCAATTTGAGTTATTTTTTTATCATAACGCACTTCTTTTAATCTTTGTCCAAAAGTTTGTCTATTCATATAGTAAATTTTGACAAAGATTTATAAAAAAAACACACATTCTTCCTAACAGTCAGAATGTGTGTTTAATTTTTTAAGCGTTTTTACCACAGCAGTTTTTATATTTCTTTCCACTTCCACAAGGACAAGGTTCGTTCCTTCCCACTTTCGGAGTGTCATTAACAACAGTTTTTTGAATATATTTTTTTTCTTCTTTTTTATCCTCAGGTAAAGCTTCTTTCTTTGCGATAGGTGTAAAAGTTGGCTTTTTGAAAACTTTCGGTTCGGATTCTTTAGCTTCAAAATGGCTTAATAAGAGAATTTGACAAGTGGTTTCTCTAATTTTTTCAACCATATTTTGGAAAAGTTCATATCCATCTTTTTTATAAGCTAAAACAGGGTCTTGATTACCAAATCCTCTTGAAAAAATTTCATTTTTCATTATTTGCATATCATCTATATGATTCATCCAATTTGCGTCAACAACTTTGAGAAGAACAAATCTTTCAACTTTTTCAAAATCAACCCCATAACTTTTTGCTTCTTCTTCAACTTTCTTATATCTTTTTTCAACTTCTTTTAAAATCTTTTCTTCAACTTCCAAGACATCACAATCTTCTACAAATTTTTCATCAACAAGATTTCTTCCCTTTTCAATCCAACCCTTTTCTAAATCGGAGTTTATATCTGTTAAATCCCATTCGTAATACGGTTTATCTTCATCTAAATTTTTTCTTACAATTTTGCCTATCAGTTCAGGGAACATATCCATTATTTGATCGTGAACAGGCAATCCTTCCAATACCTTATTTCTCTGATCATAAATAATCTTTCGCTGGGCATTCATCACATCGTCAAACTGCAACACAGTTTTTCTGATAGAAAAATTTTGCATTTCAATTTTCTTTTGAGCTGTAGCTATTTGGCGAGTCAAAATTTTTAATTGAATGGGTGTGGATTCATCAATCTTAAACATCAAGGCAATTCTTTGTAATTTTTCACCACCGAATCTTTTTAATAAATCATCTTCAAGCGATAAGAAAAAAACACTTGAACCTGGATCGCCTTGACGAGCTGCACGGCCCCGCAATTGGTTATCTATTCTTCTTGATTCATGTCTTTCTGTGCCAACTATATGCAGTCCACCGAGAGAAACGACTTCTTCTTTTTCGACATCTGTTTCTTTCTTATATTTTTCATATAAATCATTAAATCTTTCTCTGGCTTTATTCAAGTTTTCGTTATCAATAAAGTTAAAGGCAGTGGCATAAGAAATTTCTTCTTCGGTAAATTTTTCACTTTGCATCTGTTTTTTGGCCATAAATTCAGGATTCCCGCCCAATAAAATATCTGTTCCTCTTCCGGCCATATTAGTGGCAATTGTAACTGCGCCTTTTCGCCCTGCCTGAGCGACGATAGCGCTTTCCTGTTCATGATTTTTCGCATTTAAAACAACATGCTTAATGTTCTCTTTTTTCAAAGCTTTTGAAATCTCTTCAGACTTGTCTATTGTTATTGTCCCCACCAAAACCGGTCTGCCAATTTCATTACAACGTTTGATCTCTTCTATGATCGCTTTAATTTTGCCGTTATATGTGGTGTAAACAATGTCTGCTTCATCTTTTCTTTTATTTGGCAAATTTGGTGGTATTGTAACAACATCTAAACTATAAATGGTTCTAAACTCGCCTTCTTCTGTTTTGGCTGTTCCTGTCATCCCTGACAATTTTTTATACAATCTAAAATAATTCTGAAAGGTTATAGTTGCCAAAGTTTTATTTTCATCTTTTATTTCAACATTTTCTTTTGCTTCTATTGCCTGATGTAAACCATCGTTAAATCTTCTCCCTGGCATCAAACGCCCTGTAAATTCATCTACAATGATTACTTCACCATTTTTTACAATATAATTCTCATCTTTAAACATGATAAAATTAGCTTTCAAAGCGTTATTAATATAATGATTTAACTCTATGTTTTCAATATCGGACAAACTTTCAACACCAAAAAATCTTTCGGCTTTTTCTATTCCTTTTTCAGTTAAATTTAAAGCCTTAGTTTTAATATCAATTTCAATGTCCTGATCTTTTTTTAATGATTTAGCAAACTTTTGAGCAGAAATATAACTGTCGCTAGATTTTCCACCCTTCCCACTTATAATTAAAGGAGTTCTTGCCTCATCAATTAAGATTGAATCCACTTCATCCACAATGGCAAAGTTATGACCCCTCTGATACCTATCTTTAACAGAAATCGCCATATTGTCACGTAGGTAGTCAAATCCTAATTCATTGTTAGTGCAATATGTTATGTCAGCGTTATAAGCTTCTCTTTTAGCATCTTCCTTCATATTTGAAACAATAACGCCCACAGTTAAACCTAAAAATTTATATACTTTGCCCATCCATTCAGCATCACGTTTGGCTAAGTATTCGTTAACTGTAACCACATGGACACCTTTTTCTGACAACGCATTCAAGTAAGCAGGAAGAGTCGCAACCAATGTTTTACCTTCTCCTGTTGCCATTTCTGCAATCCTGCCTTGATGCAAAGCTATTCCCCCCAATAATTGCACATAAAAATGTTTCATGTTCAAAACTCTCCATGCGCTTTCCCGAACCACAGCATAAGCATCAGGCAAAATATCGTCTAAGGTTTCTCCATTAGACAACCTGTTTTTTAATAAATTTGTTTGATCTTTTAATTCGTCATCTCTCATTGAAGCATATTTATCTTCTAAAGCTATAACTTTGTCTGCAATTTTTTTCAACTTTTTAACTTGAGTTCTGTTTTCTCCACCAAAAAGTCCCATAATAATTCTCCTAATATATCTAGTTTACTTTTTTTAGAAATTTAGTCAAGCAGTTTTAAGTTGCTGTGTGTCAAAAATTGTTATAATTGAACGGTTTCTTTAATACACATCATTGACAATAACAAAATTTTATGTTAATATAAAATATAAATATATATTAGGAGAAAAATATGGTCAGCTATAGTAAATCTTTTAATACCGGAAGTGGTACAATAAATCAAAACATAAACATTGATGCCACAGCGAGCAAACTTCTTTGCTCGTTGACAGACTCTACTGGTCGATCAATTTTTGAAGTAAACAAAAGCTCTACTGCTGGGGCGGATTACGAATTAACAATACCTAAAGCGCTTGTTTCTAGCAATCCAGAATTAAGAAGTACTTTGGGTATAGCTGACGCAGACAAAGATAAAGACTTTGTCGCTAAAATTACAAACGTAACTTATGTTGATGCCGTTAAGAAAGGTTGTGGCGCGTTTGAAGGTTTCACTATAACTCTTGCAGATGGGAAAAAAATAACTTCAAATGCAAAAGGTGTTAAATTTATAAGTAGTGCCACAGGTGCCACAGGTGCCACAGGTGCTACAAATGAAGCTAATATTAATCTTGGAGACAATCCTCAAATTAATTTAACACAAACTTTTTTTGAACAGGCGCTTGATAGTACGGATACATCGGTTTCTTTACAGGGAAAAACCTCTGCAACAAAAGCTGCCGTTGATATTGCTTCAAGTAATAGTCTTGTAAAAAATTTTTCGCCAGAACTTCTGTATAATTATATGTTTTCGTTGGGCTGTAGCTTAGACGAATTTAAAGAAATAAAACCTGGGAGCACAAACTCCCCAAAGGCTTTCATAGGATCGGTGACTGGCTTATATTCTGGCACTTCAGAAACAAATAAAAATGTTTTAGTCTTTAAGGATGCAAACGGGGCCTTTCTTTGGCACAATAACAAATGGAATAAAATAAAACCAGATCAAACAACATACCATAACACAGGCAAGAATTCCTGTTTTAACTTTGTTACCGACGAGAAAAAACCACGCAACATAAATGTACAAGTAACTGATGCAGGTGGTACAAACAAAAAAGTTTTCAACACCTTAAATAGAATGTTCAGTGGCGACGGCGGCATTAATAAAAAAACATCTCGACCAAATATAGAAGGAAGAGAAGAATTAAACGATGAGCTTGGCAAACCAAAAACATATGAATTAGAACCAGCTGAAGCAAAAGACAAAACTCCTTCCACAGAAGCGCCACCTGATAAAACTGATGATGGTAAAGATGCTTCAAAAGATAAGAGCGATGGACCTAGTACAACGAAAAGGGATGGAAGTCTTTTTAAGGCCCTTGGTGGAATCGGATTTATAGCTGCCCTGTTTTTATTCGTTGGTGCAGTTATGGTGCCTGGGGCTGCCGCCGCACTTGTCCCTGCAGCATTAGGTGTTTTGTGCGCTAGTGGAGCTCTTTATGTGGGATCTGCAATTTATGAAGGAAACTTTTCATCTGAATTATCTTCTGCAATCGCAAAGCAAAAGAAAAATAAAAAGACAAGAGAAAGGTTTGCAAAACAAGTTTTAAAAAGAGATGCTAAAATATCTCGTTTTAAAGAAAGATTAGCTACGTTATCCTCACCAAGCAGTGAATATACCAGATTGGATAGAAAAATCAAACGCTATGAAAATTTTAACGATTACAATATTCAAAACGCTGGTCCAAAATTTGTCGACACTTTATTGAAAAAAAATGAAGAAGACTTTATAAAAACTTACATGGAAGCTAATGATGGAAAGCAACCGACTGCCGAAGAAATAGAAAAGTCAAGATTGGATTTTATTGTCGAGCACCGATATGCCATTGCAAGAAATTATATTGTGAATGGATACACTAAATCCTCAAAACGATCTTTGTCCAAACTCTCAATTGCTGAATTAGCTCTCTTAGATGACGCAGTTCAAGAAATTGGAACTGAAATTGTGGCTCCTACCACAGATGCTGATAAGGTTTTAGGAATAAATTTATCCATGAGCCGTAGACATCGTGGATTCGCTCCTGATGCTGCTTCAAGGACAATATCAAACCAAGAAGTTCGTAAATCGACATCAAATTTGATTAACAAACTTATAAAGCTCAAAATAAAGAACGATGCTATAGACAAAGAAGCAACAGAACTGGATAAAAAGATTGAAGAAGAAAAACAAAAAGTAAGAACTTCAGGTGTGCGCAGTTCAGATTTAGAAATTAACTTAGATTCACAACGAGACGCAGCAAAGTCAGAAATTAGCAGAGAAAAGACTCCTTTAACTGGAGCGCGCGGACTGACAAACGAAGAACTCAAAGCACGTGTAGAAAGCAAAAAGAAAGATGCTGTTGAGTATTTTGGTAGACATTGATGAAAATGGGAGTTGTTGGGCTTCCAAATGTTGGGAAAAGCACATTATTTAATGCTATAACAGAAGCTGGCGCTGAGAGCGCCAACTATCCTTTTTGCACAATTGAACCAAATGTTGGGATTGTTGATGTCCCCGACCATAGACTTGATGTTTTGGCCGAAATGTACAACTCCAAAAATATAATTCCAGCGAGCATAGAATTTATGGATATAGCTGGTCTTGTTGCAGGCGCTAGTCATGGCGAAGGACTAGGCAATAAATTTTTAAGTCATATAAGAGAAGTCGATGCCATAGTTCATGTTGTCAGATGTTTTGAAAACGAAAATGTCATACATGTTAACGGCAAAGTCGATCCTATAAGAGATATTGAAATTATTAATTTAGAGCTCGCTCTAGCTGACCTTGAGCAAGTAACAAAAAAATATGAAAAAGACTCAAAGCTTCTCAAAACTGGCGATAAATCTTTAATAGAAAATGTTTCACTTTTAGAAAAATTAAAAGAACAACTTGAAAATGGAAAAGCTGTCAGGCTTCTATCTCTAAATGAAAACGAAAAAGAAATAATTAAAAACTTTTCATTGCTTACAGCGAAACCGGTTATTTATGTTGCAAACATTTCGGAAGAATCAATTTATAAAGGTGGAAACGAGCTCTCCGATAAAGTATGCGCCTATGCAAAATCAGAAAATGCCGGAATAATTACCTTATGTGCACAAATTGAACAAGAGCTTACTTCATTACCGAAAGAAGAAAGAAGTGAATTCAAAAAAGAATTAGGTATAAAAGAAAGTGGTCTTGAAAAATTAGTAAAAGCCAGTTATGATTTATTAGGGCTTATGAGCTATCTCACAGCTGGAGAAAAAGAAGTAAGAGCATGGACAATTAAAAAAGGAACCAAAGCTCCTCAGGCAGCTGGCAAAATTCATACCGATTTTGAAAAAGGCTTTATAAAGGCAGAAATAGTCTCCTATAATGATCTTGTAGAAGCAGGCTCATTTTTAAAAGCAAGAGAAAAAGGCAAAGTAAGAATTGAAGGTAAGGAATACGTTATGCAAGATGGAGATATAGTGCTTTTTAGATTTAATGTTTAGGTAAAAAATATGGAAAAAAAATTAACATCTTTAGAACTTGCCTTTATTGGAGATGCAATACACACTCTTTTTGTAAGAAATTGGGCTATAAAAAATTTCAATAAGTCTTTAAATGAAATACATTTAATCTGTTCTAAATTTTGTAGCGCAGTCCATCAAAGTAAAGTCTTAAACTCATTAAATTTAACTGAAGAAGAAAAAGATATCGTCAGAAAAGCACGAAATGTAAAGATTAAACATTCTGCAAAAAATGCAGAAATAAAGGATTATAAATCAGCGACATCGTTCGAAGCACTTATAGGATATCTCAATATAACTAATCAAATTAAAAGACTCAATGAAATACTGTTAATTTCGGTAAAATAAAAGGAAAATTATGCAAATAGAAGGCAGAAACCAAGTAAGACAAGCGATCGACTCAGGTTTAACTATTAATAAAATTATGATCGACTCAAACTATTCTCATAGAAAAGATGAAATAGTTTTTTTTGCAAGAAAAAAAAGAATTAGAATTGATTTTGTCCCTAAACAAGCTTTGGACAGAAAAAGCACAACTTCTCATCATCAAGGCTATATCGCCGATGCAGTTGATTTTAAATATACCGATCTAGAAGAATTGTTAAATGATAAATCAGAAAAACCTTTGTATGTTTTATTAGACGGAATAGAAGATCCACATAATTTCGGTGCTATAATAAGATCCTGTGAATGCGCTGGAGTAAATGGCATTATAATCCCTAAAAACAGAGCTTGTCTTGTAAATGATACAGTTGTGAGAACAAGCACGGGAGCAATATCCAATATGAAAATTGCTTTGGTAACCAATCTTAAAGAAGCAATTAATGAATTAAAAAATAAAAATATTTGGGTCTATGCAGCTGAAACTGGTGGTGAAAATATATACCAAAAAAACTTAAATCAGCCAATTGCGATTATAATTGGTTCAGAAGGCAAAGGGGTAAAAAAATCTATTATAGATAATTGTGATGGAGTCATATCTCTGCCATTAAAAGGAAAAGTCAATTCTCTAAATGCAAGCGTCGCTTGTGGAATTGTAATTTTTGAAATTTTAAGACAAAGAGGATAATTATGACAGATGAGTTATTAGTTTTACAAGCTCAAAAGGGCGATCATGATGCCGAATTAAAAATTTTAAATAAGTATAGAAATATTATAAACAAATACTCACGGGGTTATTTTCTTATCGGTGGAGATATAGAGGATTTAATTCAAGAAGGAATGATAGGTTTATATAAAGCAATAAAAAATTATAATCCACAAAAAGAAGCCTCATTTTCAACATTCGCTTCAATTTGCATAAAAAGGCAAATTCAATCAGCTATTAGGAACGCTTCAACTCAAAAAAATCAAATTCTTTCATCTGCAGTACCAATTCTGGATGAAGAGAATGATGATTTTGGAATTTTTTTAATAACATCAAAAGATCGACCTGATCAAAAATTAATAAATGAACAAACTAATGAAGAAATTTTTGCCCAGTTGAAAAAATTATTATCGGCATTAGAATTCGAAGTATTAAAATACTACCTCGCAGGCCTTACATACGAACAAATTTCTCAAAAGACAAATCTATCAAAAAAAAGTATTGATAACGCCCTTTCAAGAATAAAAAATAAACTTTCTTCAATAAAAAAAGTAATTATATAAATAAACATTAAAATAATTAAAATTATTGATTTTTTATGCGTATTTTGAATTAAAATAAAATATTTTTATTATTTTTTAAAAAAATGTTGACAATATTTCAAAAGTGGCATATACTATAATCACATCGCGGGATAGAGCAGTCCGGAAGCTCGTCGGGCTCATAACCCGAAGGTCGCAGGTTCAAATCCTGCTCCCGCAACCAAAGTGAAAGCGAAGGCGCAAGCCTTCGTTTTTTATTTTCATTTGAACCTGCGAACCTCTAAGCGAACAAAGTGAGCGTGTGGTTCATTTAAGGTTCAAATCCAGCCTCCGCAACCAAAATGAAAATGAAGGCGCAAGTCTTCGTTTTTTATTTTAATTTGAACCTGCGAACCTCTAAGCGATTGGCCTCTTGCTACATTAAAAAAACGAAGATTAAAAATCTTCGTTTTAGGCATTTCTATGATTTCAAGAGTTTAATTAATGATATACAGCAATTACCGCTACATGTACAATTTGAACATGTGCAAGCTGTACAATTAGCACATGAAATGCCCGGAGCCATTTTAAAAGAATTCAAAATGGCCTTATGATTAGGCACGATTAACATTTTCACCTCCTTTTATTTTTAAATAGTATTCTTTCAAATACCATTTTAAAAACTTTTTATAAAATATACAACTAGCCGCATCCATTTCTTCTCTTGATCCAAATAAAGCTTCAGCTTGCAATGGACAGCCTCCGCCACAAACGAAAAGGGCTGCACATTTTTTACATTTTTCTTTACATACAGTGTAATATTTCGTCCACGGCTCAACTTTAGGCGAATTTAACATTTCTTTTATTTCATCAGTGTTTATGTTACCAATTACGTATTTTGACGTACGAGAATCACCTTGACAGATGCAAACATCTCCGTTTGGCTGAATGGTAATTTGATTCAGCCCCACAGCACCACAACTTTGAAATTTAAAAATTTCTTTTGCCAAAAGGTTTATTTGATCTCTTACTCTTCCTTCTTCAATACCGATATTCTTTAAATCTTTATTTATCTTTAAAATAAAATTTGACATATTATTATAAAAAGAAGTCCATTCACTTTTACATACATGTTGCGAATAATGATATAAATTGAAAAAGACATCGTGAACTTGTAAGTCTTTAAAACACTTAACCACTTCTTTTTTATTTTCAATCAATTCTTTCGTAATCGTCGAAGATAGACCATAAAGCAACTTTTCTTCATTCATGCAAGGAATTTTCTTGGCCACAGCATCATAAACGCTTTCGTTTGACGATTTGAAAACACGTGACTTATCATTAATGTTTTTAGGCCCATCTAATGATAGCCCGACGACAATATTTAACGATTTTAAAAATTGTATTTTATTTTTATTTAAAAGCGTTCCATTAGTAATTAATGTAATTTTAACTTTTGGCATAATGTGTCTAGCATATTGAACAATTTTGTCGAATTCATTATTATTGCTTAAAGGTTCTCCTCCATAGAGTATTACTTGGGCAATCGACTGTTCTTTATTTTTATAAATTTCTTTTTTAAATTTATCCAGCGCATTTTTAGCCGTTTCAAAACTCATCAAACGCCTATCGTGAACCGACAGCGGATTATGGTCTATAAAACAATACTTACAAGCTAAATTACAATATGTAGATATGTTTAAGTACATAATACTGATTTTTTTTGAATGATTAATGATATTGTTTTTTATAATTTGGAAAACTTTTTCATCATTTCCCTCTTCGTTAATATAGATACCGTTATCGAAAAGGATTTGAGTTTCCTTGTCATTAGTGGACATTTCTTGAATTTGATTCTTCTTATCCTTATCAACAAACAAAATTTTCATAAATAATGAATTAAACACGGCATAAATATCTTTATCAATTTTAATAAGCTTTGTAAACTTTGATAATTTCATTTTTTTCTCCATATATTAATAATAAAATCAAAGGTGATTTGCATTAGGTTTAAATTATTTAATATTTTTTGTCCTCCATTATACCAAAATGGCGTCATCTTTAATAAATTTTCATAATCACTTATACTAGAAATGTTTTCTACATAAGTCAATTTATGCGATGCCATTATCTCGAACTTTGTAAATGCATACTTTTCTACGATTGGTTTAAACTCTTGTTGATATATGGTTTCTTTTAATTGTTTTAAATGGTTCTTTCCTGGAACGACCTCAATTATAAAGCCTCCGTTTTTTAATACTCTTTGAAATTCTTGTTGCGGTTTAGGAGCAAAAATGTTTATTATACAGTCTATTGAATTGTCCTTTATAGGCAGATCGAATATAGAAGAGACTATATAAAAAGTTTTTTTATCATTTTTTGCTGCGATTTTTACTGCGCTTTTCGATATATCAACACCAATTGTCGAAATGGCTTTGCTCGCTATATCTTTTATGTAATATCCAGTGCCACATCCTGCATCTAAAACTGTTTTATATGAAAAATCATACATTTCACTAATTTTATTACGCAATTTTTCAAAATATCCCGCTTTTAAAAAAATGTCTCTTGCCTTCGCCATAATTTCATCATCGCCTGGATTTTTTGTTTTTTTCTGATTTGGCAACAACAAATTAACATATCCTTCTTTGGCAAAATCAAAAAAATGTCCATTATCGCACTTTAAACCCTTATCTTTAATATAAAGGCCGTTATCGCAATTTGGACATTTTAAAATGTTTAAAATATTTTGTGCACACTCCATATATTTTAGTATTCTATCATAAAATTGTGTATTTGTCAAATTTTATTAACCTAATTGCGAAGGGTGTTTTTTGAAAAAGTCTTCTTTTTCTTGCAAAGTTTTAATCTGCCCAGATGTTTTAAAGAAAGTGAAATCTTCAAAGATGTAATCCCAACTAAATGCGCGCTGGTCAAAGCCTAAATATTCCCTAACCTTTTCAGTTCCAACAGGTGCAAGCGGATGCAACAAAATGTTTGCCACTCTGATTAGTTCCACCGTGTCGACTGTAAGTTGTTTTAAACCTTCTTCGTCGCAAGAATTAACTTTTGCAACCCAATTTTTGTTTATATTTCTAACAAAAACATCAACACAATTAATTACCTGATGAAATTTTTTGTCATACATAAATCGTTCGTAATCTAAAATCGCTTTTTTGCAAATTTCTTTTATTTCAGGCGAAATTGATTTTTCAGGGATACTTCCGCCAAAGTATTTTTGTGTTGAATAGAAAACTGTTCTTAGTACTCGGTTATAAACATTGGTAAGTAAATTACCTTCTTTTAAAACTGGGTCAAGTTCCTCAGGTTTAGCATCTGGGTTAAATGGTTTTGGCATAAAATTAACATTGTTGTTGGTAAGGTTCATGCCTAAGAAATGCATTCTAAGTTGCTCTGGCGTGTAATAGTTTAAAAATTCTTTTGCCATTGGTGGTTTAATTGCACCAGAGGAAGAAGCCTTTTTATTTAAGAACAAAAGGTGTTTAATTGGCACAAGATTAGTAAGTTGAAAATCTCCATCTTTTGGTGGGAATTTCGCATTCTTACCCTGCATATGCAACCATATGCCCTGTTGAGCAGGACCATAAAAAGATAAATTGTCTTCGCCTAACACTTGATAGACCTGCGCATCAGCGCTTTTCCAAAACTTTTCCCACGCGTCCTCGCCCTTGCCTTGGCTTATCAAATATGTCTTTGTAAGTGAAATTGGTGCCCACAAACTTTCTGGCCAACAATAAAATGTTTGCCCCTTTAAGCCGTCTATCTCTCTGCAAGGCACACCCCACTCGGTGTTGCCTGTGAGCCTGAACGGAACAAGTGTTTTACCATTTCTGTAACGAATAAAATTTTCTGCAAGAATTTTACAAGCCTGCTCCCTATCGCTGAGTTTATTAAATATTAAGGTAACACTTGGAGCATTTTTATCAACAAATTCATGAGTAGGCAAAGAAAGAGTTTTAAGTTTTTGCACATATTCTTTTTTCACATATATTTCTGGCTTTTTAAGAAATTCTTTGATTTCTTTCACCATAAAGTTTGCAGTATCGCTTCTTCTTTCAATGCTTTCTATCCACTGTCTAACTTCATCAGTGCATTTATCTAAATCAAAAAACCAATTCTCCACTTCTATCAATTTAGGTGTTTCACCAGAAAGTGCACTTACAGGATTTATCAAATCCATAGGCAAATACTGATGCCCTAAATCACATTCATCTGCATAGCCCTTTTCGCTCTGACAACCTTCTATTGGGCATTTGCCAATCACTTGTCTTCCATTTAACAATACGCCCAACTTTTCATCGTAAAACTGCAAAGATTTATGTTTCGAAACCAACCCTGTGTCATAAAGTGTTGTGAAAAAATAATCACTCATTTTTTCATGTTCAGTTTTCATCGGCTCAATAGCTGATCCACCGAAAAAATTGTGCTGAATTTCAAAATCTTCAAAAGTCCTCTTTTGATCAATATAATTTGAATAAACAAAATCTTCAACTGTCTGAGTTGTAAGTTTTCCTTCTTCTTTTAACTTCCTGTAAGTTTCGGTTATTGTTGATCCATAACAGTCTGTTCCTGAAACAAAAATCACATTTTCGCTTCCAATCCTATCCCTTAAGAAACGAGCAAATGTGTCTGCTCTAAGCATCATTGCTACATGACCAAAATGTAAATGTTTATTGCCATAAGGCATGCCCCCTGTAACAACAGCACGTTTGGGAAAATCTGGTCTTGGTCTTACAAATTCTGGCATAAAAAACTCCTTATTTAGTTTTAAGTTTACAATCAATATTTTAAAAAGTCAATTAAATATGATAAAAAGAAGGCATAAGCCTTCCTTTATTCTTGTCGATCTTGATCTTGTTCTGAAAACTCATTTTCTTGCACATCTTCTTTATCAGCAAGGGCCACACTAACAATTTTTGCGCCATCTTTAAGCCTCATAACTTTTACGCCTTGGCTTACACGAGAGAACATGCTGATTGCGTCAACCGGAGTTCTTATAATCACACCGCTGTCTGCGATCATCAAAATATCTTCATCTCCACTAATTTGTTTAAGCGCAACAAGTTTGCCAGTTTTTTCATTGAACACACCTGCTTTAACGCCCATACCACCTCTGCCTTGCAAACGATATTCATCTACGCTGGAACGCTTACCATAACCGTTTTCAGAAATAGTTACAATTTGAGAACCTTGTTTAACTATAGTCATGTCGATAATTTCATCTTCGTCACTCAAAGTCATTGATTTTACGCCCTGAGAACCTCTTCCTGTTTTTCTAACATCTTTTTCTGAAAATCTAATACATTTGCCTTCATGCGACGCAATCAATATTTCATCTTCTCCTGTTGACATTTGTGTTTCAATAAGTTCATCGCCTTCAAGCAATGAAATTGCGATTTTCCCATTTTTGTTGATGCGCTCAAACTCGCTTAAATCGGTTTTCTTGATCAGCCCTCTTTTGGTCGCCATAATTAAATTTCCTTTTGCGCTCTCACTGCGAGGAATAATTGTGGTAACTTTTTCATCAGCATCGAGAGCAATTAAATTAACCACACTCCTGCCTTTCGCCGTGCGCTGAGCCTCTGGGACTTCATATGCTTTAATGGCATAAACTTTACCTCTGGTTGTAAAGAATAAAAGGTCATCATGAGAAGATGTAATAAACATTTTATCAACATAGTCTTCATCTTTAGTTTTATGTGCTGTGATTCCCACACCACCACGCTTCTGTGAGTGGTATTCACTTATACTCATTCTCTTAACATAACCCATATGAGTCATTGAGATAACCACATCTTCTTTTTCAATTAAATCTTCAATTTCGATTCCACCCATATCCATGCTGATTTCTGTCTTTCTTGGTTCTCCAAACTCTGATTTAACTTGATCCAAATCATCTCGAATTATTTTTTTAATTCTTTCAGGTTTAGCAAGAATATCTTCGAGATCAGCAATTCGTGCTTCTAGTTCTTTAAGTTCTTCATTTAATTTTTCAACCTCAAGACTTGTCAATCTTGAAAGTTTCATTTCCAAAATAGCATTTGCTTGAATTTCGTCTAATTCAAAATTATCAATTAATTTTTCCATAGCATCTTGCTTGTCAGCCGATGATTTTATTATTGCAATAACTTCGTCAATATTAGCAAGTGCTATAACAAGTCCTTTTACTATATGTTCTCTTTCTTTAGCTCTATCAAGATCATACTTAGTTTTTCTTGTCAAGACATCAATTTGATGGTTTAAATAACATTCTAAAACTTGTTTAAGATTGAGAATCCTTGGCGTCCCTTCGACCAATGCCAACATTATTATGCCAGCGCCTTGCTGCAATTGTGTATGTTTGTAAAGCATATTTAAAACTACTTGTGCATTGGCATCTTTTTTAATATCAATAACAATTCTCATTCCCGACCTGTCAGATTCTTCTTTTATGTCGCTTATTCCTTCAATTTTCTTGTTCTTAACCATGTCGGCAACTTGAATTATAAATTTCGCCTTATTAACTTGATATGGCAACTCTGTTATAACAATCCTTTGTCTGCCATTTGTAATTTCTTCGATTTCTGCTCTGCCTCTCAGTACAATTCCACCTTTTCCTGTTCTGTACGCATGTTTTATCGCCGTTCTTCCCATTATTATTCCACCTGTAGGATAATCAGGAGCAGGTATTATTTTAATTAAATCATCTATATCAATTTCAGGATTATCTATCAAAGCTTGCACACCACTTATAACCTCATTCAAATTATGAGGTGGTATATTAGTAGCCATACCCACTGCTATCCCATCTGAGCCATTAACAAGCAAATTTGGAAATTTTGCTGGTAAAACAGTTGGTTGCATCAATGTTTCATCAAAATTAGGATAAAATGCGACAGTATCTTTGTCAATGTCCTCAAGCATAAGTGCAGCAATTTTAGACAATCGGGCTTCAGTATATCTCATAGCAGCAGGGGGATCTCCATCTACCGACCCAAAATTCCCATGCCCATCAATAAGGGGACATCTAATAGAAAAATCTTGTGCAAGTCTTACCATAGCATCATAAACAGAACTATCTCCATGAGGATGGTATTTACCCATTACTTCTCCGACAATTCTGGCACATTTTTTAAATGGTTTGTCGTAAAAATTATTAAGTTCCCCCATAGCATAAAGGATTCTTCTATGAACGGGTTTTAAACCATCTCTAACATCAGGTATTGCTCTAGATACATTTACAGCCATCGCATAAGAAATGAACGATCTTTTTAATTCCCCAACAGCGTCAACCTTTTCAATTTTTGTGTTTGCAAGAAGTTCTGCAAGCGATTTTTTTTCTTCTTTCATTATAACCTCTATTTTATATCACTGATTTTTGCTTTTGCTCGATTTAAAGCTCTTTCAATCTTTTGTTTTTTTATATTTTCAATTTCTTGTTTACCATACATGAAACACAACTGATCCATATTTACCATGACGTCAGCTATTTCTTCTTGCATATTATTTATGGCGCTCTGTATTTCTCCTTCGTCGCCACTGGAAATTTTCCTTTTATATTTACAAATAGCTTTTGTCAGCTCTGCCATTTCTTCTATCGCAAAATCCAATTGCACTTGTTCCCCAAAAGTTTCCAGCAAAATTTTATATGGATTCATATTGATCTCCTTTTTTTAAACATCCAAATCGGTAACTAAAGTTGCATTTTCTTCAATAAATTGGCGTCTAAGCTCTGGATCTTCTCCCATTAATTGATTAAATAATTTATCTGCTTCGATTGCATCTTCCATAGTGATTTGAATGAGCGTTCTCTTTTCAGGATTCATTGTTGTTTCCCAAAGCTGTTCAGCATTCATTTCTCCCAAGCCTTTGTACCTCTGAATAGTAACACCTTTTCTTCCATTTCTCTCCAATTCTTCATTTAATTCTGAATCAGAATAAAAATATTTTTCATCTTTGCCCCTAGCAACTTTATAAAGTGGAGGCTTCGCTGAATAAACATATCCTTTTTCTATTAAGGGTTTCATATATCTAAATAAAAACGTTAACAACAATATTCTAATATGCGCTCCATCAACATCTGCATCGGTCATTGAAATAATTTTGTGATATCTAAGTTTAGACTCGTCAAATTCACTTCCGATACCTGCACCAAATGCTGTTATCATATTTTTAATTTCATTATTTTCTAAAATTTTATGAAGTCTTGCTTTTTCGACATTTAATATTTTACCTCTAAGTGGCAAAATAGCTTGGAATCTTCTGTCTCTACCTTGCTTAGCCGTACCACCAGCGGAATCTCCTTCCACCAAAAATATTTCACAATGCTCAGCATTTTTTTCGGTACAATCAGCGAGTTTACCTGGTAACGTTGTGTTTTCTAGCACGCTTTTTCTTCGAGTAAGTTCTCTTGCATTTCTTGCTGCGTCTCTGGCTCTTTGTGCATTTATACTTTTCATAATAAGATTTTTAGCCTCGATCGGATGTTCTTCTAAAAAATCACCAAAACTTTCAACCATAGCCTTGTAAACAATTGTTCTCATTTCACTGTTGCCGAGTTTAGTCTTTGTCTGACCTTCAAATTGAGGATTTCTTAGTTTTACACTAATGACAGCCGTGATGCCTTCTCTACAATCCTCTCCAGAGAGTTTTTCGTTTTCTTTAATTATTTTATTTTTTACAGCATAATCGTTGATAACTTTTGTAAGACCGTTTTTAAAGCCTTCTAAATGTGTGCCTCCCTCTTCAGTATTTATATTATTGGCATAAGCATTTATAATTTCACTATAACCGTCATTGAATTGAAAACATACTTCAATTTCGTTTTCAATTTCGCCACTTTCATTTCTGTTAAACTTATTAAAATATACCGGGTTAGGAAGAATAGTTTCTCTATTTTTATTTAAAAAGTCCACAAATTCTACTATTCCGCCTTTAAATTCAAAAGTTTCTTTTCTTTCTTTCCCCTCTCTCTTATCTTCAAGAGAAATAACAAGCCCTTTATTTAAAAATGCTATTTCTCTAAACCGATTTTTCATAGTATCATAGTTAAAAATTGTGGTTTCAAAAATTTCTTCATCTGGCCA
>CALVNQ010000004.1 GCA_944349895.1 uncultured Clostridia bacterium
CTGTATAATCCACAAAATAAACAACATTACTTGAATTAATAGAGAACACATAATCTAGATCGCCACCATAAATGTTTTGGTATTTCCTTGTAACAATAACTTTTACGTTGGATACATCAGCTCTATTAGTGAAAGTTATTATATCTCCTTCACAACTTACACTAAACCTTGAATCTGTTGGTTGAATTTGGGTTTCGCCCAACCAAACTTCTTTTACTTCTAAAGAACGACCTTCTGTGATTTCGACTTCTGAATCGCCTATTATTAGTTTATCCGGCAAACGCACTTCACCATAATGTTCAGTATCATATCCAAACAAAGCTTTCATATCAACCACTAATGACTTATTGTTCAATATTGTTAATATCTCCATAGATCCATCAAAAGGATAAACAACTTGTGCAATTTGGGCATTTGGCAAAATGGAAATATTAAAATTATAACTTATGGTTTTGCCATCTCTTTGCGTAAATAAAATATAAACAGGTAATATTTCTTGTTGCGCATTTTCTGAATAAATAACATCTTTAATTGTCAAAACATTATTGGTAATTGACATAACATTTGAGAATTGATTAGGCACCGAAAAACTTATTGATTCAGAATCATTTTGGTTAAAATTTGTCAAATATTTAATCCCGTCAAATTCACTTAAATAATAACCATAGTAACTTTGTTTTACCGAATAACCATAATCAACACTTTCTAATGTAATAGTTCCATCGATGCCTATTGTTCCTTTGCGAAGTGATAAAATATCTGAATCAATGGACTCAATATAATAAGTTTCACCAAGAAATTCAAAATATTGATTTTGAGATTTGTTTATATCAACATCATTTATAGTTTTTAATAAATTATTCGAAATAGAATATGAATAAATCTGACCATCTAATTCTATTTGCATATTTTGACCAACAACAGTTGCGCCGTTGAAAATAATCAGTTGACCTTGATCGTTGATAACATATGGACTTCCTAAAAGTTTATCTGGAGCTGTTAATTGATATGATTTTCCTGCTTCTATATTTATATCATAATTTTGCCCATCGATAACATTTTTTAAATCTTCACCATCATTGCCATAGGTTAAAAACTTGTCACCTACCGCCGAAATGAAAATAGGCATTTTTACAGCGGCAACATCACATTCAAGTCCAGCTGTTCCACCAGCATAATTAAAGAAAACATATAAATAGTAATTTTCTCCGACTGAATAATTTTGATCATTTTTAAAGCTTATTGTCTGTGGATTAAGTCCCGTTATTGAGTATGCCGCTGAATTTTGCGCTAAGGATACTTTCAACCCAGAAGCATTATCGGTTTCTCCATAAGTTAATGAATTAAAGGTTAAGTTTCTTTCACTAATGAAAATCATATCTAGATCATTATATAAAACATGATTGTTTAGCCACTCTCCACTATCTCCCAAATCAGTTAAACCAACAACAATTTTTAATTCACAAAAAGCCACAGCTTTATCATTCTTGATCAAAGATGCCTCAACAGTTTTTTCTGTTTCACCATAGTCCAAGAACATAGTGTTACCGTTGAATTTAAAATAATTATTTTCAATTTTAACGTAATTTTCTATACTGTAACCATCAAAAGATAATTTATTGATGTCTTCTGTTTTAGTTTCATCCTTGGAAATACGTTTTATTTCTAAATGGTTACCCACGCTAATTTGATTTTCTCCAGAAATTGCGTACAAGGAAACAGGGGTGGCTGTTGGCAATAATTCAAAATTAGGACAAACTGTGATTGTGAGCTCTTTATTGTAAGCATATGGGTTTCCTACCATATTGCCATTGCTTTCATATTCATAAGCATAGAGAGTAAATATGTAAGTGGTTTTTTCATAAACTTCGTTGAAAGTTATAACTCCATTATCTATAGAAGCGATAACTGTCCCACCGTTAATGTTATTATTAGTTAATTGATAATTTGCCCCACTCGGATAAACCTCTCTCCAATTCACTTGTGTAGCTTTTAAATATGTTTCCAAATCGATATCAAATCCGGAATAAACATAAATCGCGCCCTCAGAAGAATTGTCACCAATATCTTGTTGCCTAACTCCAATGATATTCCCACCATAGTCGACAGCATTTAAATTATTTAAATCATCGTATGCATATTTAGTAAAAGTTACACTTAATGTAAAATTTAAAGTTTTATTAGTATTGGAAGCTGTAAATGGTATTGTAACATCTTGCCCAAAATTTTGATAAACTTCAACAGAGTCTATCTCTGTTTCAACACTAGGAATAAAGCCTTGCTCTTGACCATTTATTTTAAACATTTGCCAAAAACTCTCATTGACGGTTGTTAAGAAAGTTTCTGAAACTGTAATTTTATATTTGTCATTTTGATATTTATCACCATTCCCGACATAAACACTTAATAGACCATTGTTTGATCCATCGTTTTTTAAAATAAAATTTTGACCTTTATTGCCAGAAACGCTGTATTTTGGGTTACCTAAATTTTCTTCTCCAACACTAGTGCCTTCAATTTCTATGTCAGTAACACCTATACTTTGAACATTAATTGTAAATTTGTAATATTGGGAACCAGCAGTGACAGTTACCATGATGCCGTTTTTGTTTCCATTCCCAAAGGTAATATTTTTTTCTGCGTCATTAACAATAACATAGTTCATGTCTGATGACGAAATATTATAATTACTATCAAATGTTCTGCCATAAGTATCTTTAATGACAGTGTCCTTTAACATTTGGTTGAATACCGAAATATTGTTTGTTTCAAATCCTCCAGCAACATTATCAGTAATTAACAAAGAACCCGATCCATCAATATTTAAAGTTTGAATTGCATCAAATTCTTTATTTTCAAGTTGCTCATTTATAATTTGAGCTGGGGTTTGATTATAAATTTTAATAGCTCCGTAATAATCTTTACCGTCTTCTCCCACAGGAGTTGCCCACCAAGTATTGGTGGTAATTGTGTTATTATAAGCAACTTGTATATAAAAATCTTGACCTTTTTCTTCTGTTATTTCAATCTGTTTAACATTAACAGGTATTAAAACTACCCTATCTTCCAACTGAGTTAAATCTGGATCACCAAAATCAAAAATATCATCTCTTCTTAACTTACCTTCATTGTCTTCACTTGCATAAAATTCAATTCTGTCAAGCTCACTTTCAAAAATGGCTTCATCTCCTTCTTTTAAAGTAAGCCTTAAAGTGATCGCACTATTTGTCCCCGTTGGCACAGCGAAAACATTACTTTCTGCAATCAAAAAATTCTCATCAATTATTAAGCCTACACCGTTCTCAACAAAACCTTGAAGAGTCTCCTTGACCGTCACAAAAATTACATTTGACATTTGTTCAATAATATAAGTATTAGACGCCGACATTATAGGATTACCATAAGCATCAGTTCTTATAGTAGCAAACACTAAATTGCAATTTATAGATTTTTTAGCAATTAACTCTGTACCAATTAAAGGATACAAGGTCTTATTCTCTCCGTTAACTTGATAAATTCCCTTGCCTTCGTTTGTAACAGCGATATAATCACTAAGATCTCCCTGTAAAGCACCATCATAATAAACAAAAAACATTCTTTTTTGATATGTGTTAGTTTCTGGGACAAACGATACAGAAGTTAAATTGTCTTTATATTGTGATGAAACAACATTTCCATTATTATCATATATAATTGTCATTGAAATATTGTCATCTATCAAATTTTCGTCCCAATAAACAGGCTGATCAACATTTTCAATGGATATAAAGTAAACTTGATCATCGCTTTCACTGTTATAAATGAAAGTTTCTCCGTTTTCATTTTGTAATAAAAGCACAATTTCTGCAACTATGCTGTATTCTCCAGTTGTAGAAATTTCCCAATATGCATGGTTAAGATTTTTTACATCAGAATTGATTAAAACATAATCTTTTCCATCAAAATTAAAAATTTCTCCACCTTTAACTACCACTACTCCAGATGATAAAGCGACCTGAGAATTTGTAGCAGAGTCTGTAATTGATATGATTCTAAGTCCAACATTTTTTATCATAGAAGACAAATCGTTATCGTGAACATCTCTTATTCTGATATTCAATTGACCATCTGATAAAGAACTGGTCCCAGCAGAAACTCTGAACAGCTTATTTGTAACCATGTTAAAAGGAGTGCCAGAAGTATCATTAATAGCAAAACTACCAACATTTGCTTCAACTACATTAACCAAAATATTAGACTTTATCGAATTTTGTAAACTAGAAAGATATCTTATTGCTTCACTATATAAAGGCAATCCGGAAAGCTGATTATTTAGTTCCAAAAATTCTTGTTGCTGTGAAGCATCAGCGAAAACAAAAGCTTGAATTTCATTTAATGAAGAAGGCTCATCTCCTGCTATAAAATAAACATCGTTATCATTATATACAAATTCTATCCCACTTGCAGAAGTGCCTAAACTATAATAAACGTTTTTAACTCTTTTTAGATCTTGGGCAATCGCAGAATTTTTGTCGTCACTGAACAAATATTTGCTTTTTTCTGGATAAAACACTGGCTCAATAATAAAATTAGTTTTTTCAGCAACTTTGTTCCCATTTGTCATTAATTCGTCTCCAAGTTCATCGCCAGTAGTTGAATTATATATCTTTAAATCAATATCTTCAACGGGAACATCAACGGCTATTTTTACCACACTCGAAGAAAGTAAATTGTTTTGTGTTGTTATCACAAGCTCAGAAATCCCACCCTTATTGCTTCTGAAAATTTCTCCATCTTTATCATAATAATTTTCCGGGACAAGACTAACCGTAAATGTTTTTCCTAAAGTAACTTTTTCCGGCACAATAATTATTCCATCTGAAATTTTACCTTCCGATTTCTCAACTGAAATTCCTTGTTTAAAACTTAAAGTGACCTCTTTCTCTGTAACACTTTCAGTTGGCGAAGAAATAACCATCTCAAAATCTTCAACAGTTTCAAATTGATTAAGACTAGCATTGTATTTATCTTCGCTTTCAACTGTAATCTCTTGTGGCACCACCTTTTTAGCTTCAAAGCCTGTTGTTAAATAAACAGCTAAAAAAGAGCCTCCTATTGCCAAAACAAAGACTGAAATTAAAATAACAATAAGTTGCCAAGTTTTAGGTGCTTTAAGCTTCATGACGTTAAACCTCTTATCAAAATTATTCTTTGCATATTAACTCAATTTAATTATACTTTTTTTGACATTTTTTTCAAAGCAAAGTATAGAGAAAAATAAAATAATTTTTTTGTTATCTTTTGTGCTTTTATAATTAGAAAAGACAAAAAATATTATTTGACTTATTTTAAAAATTCTTTTATAATTTCAAAGAAAATAACATTAAAGGAAAATTTATGATACAAGTAAATAATATATCGTTAGCTTTTGGGGGAAGAACTCTTTATAAAGATGTAAATTTAAAATTTACAAAAGGCAATTGTTATGGGATTATCGGAGCTAACGGCGCGGGGAAATCAACTTTTTTAAAAATTTTAACAGGCGAGCTCGAACCAAGCACTGGTGATGTTTTCATTTCACCAGGCGAACGAATGAGCGTTTTACAACAAAATCAAAACGCTTTTGATAACGAAACAGTTTTGGATACAGTTTTGCTTGGGCACAAAAGATTAATGGAAATTCAGCATGAAAAAGATGCCCTTTATGCAAAAGAAGATTTTAATGAACAAGACGGAATTAAGGCAGGAGAGTTAGAAACAGAATTCGCAGAATTAGGTGGTTGGGAAGCTGAAAGTGATGCAAAAACACTTCTTCAAAATTTAGGCATTGTTGAAGATCTTTATTATGCTTCGATGAAAGATGTTGACCCAAAACTTAAAGTTAAAATTCTTTTAGCGCAGGCTTTGTTTGGGAATCCTGACATTTTGGTTCTTGATGAACCAACAAATAACCTAGATTTTAAAACAGCTGTATGGCTTGAAAACTTTTTGCTAAATTTTGAAAACACAGTCATAATTGTTTCTCACAATAGGCACTTTTTGAACAAAGTTTGCACACATATTTGTGACGTTGATTTTGGCCAAATAAACATGTTTCTTGGGAACTATGACTTTTGGTATCAGTCAAGTCAGTTAATGGCCAGGCAGTTAAAAGACCAAAATAAAAAAGCAGAGCAAAGAGCAAAAGAGCTGAAAGAGTTTATAGCTAGATTCGCCGCAAATGCTTCAAAATCTAAACAAGCTACAAGCAGAAAAAAAGAGCTTGAACGTTTAACAATTGAAGACATAAAACCATCATCTAGAAAATATCCTTTCATTGATTTTAGATTTGATCAAGAAATTGGAAAAGAAATTTTAAAAGTTGAGAATTTAACTAAAAAAGGAATGTTTGAAAACCTTACCTTTAATATAGAAAAAGATCAAAAAGTTGCTTTTTTTGCAAAGAATAGTCAAATTATCACAACTTTATTTAACATATTAACAGGAAAAGAGCAACCTGATTCAGGTGTTATTCATTTTGGTAAAACAATTTCAGTGTCGTATTTGCCACAAGATAACAACGAATATTTTAATAACTGTTCATTATCAATAGTTGATTGGCTAAGACAATTCTCTAAGGATCAAAATGAAACTTTTATCAGGAGTTGGCTTGGAAGAATGTTATTTACTGGGGAAGAAAATATGAAACCTGTAAACGTTTTATCAGGAGGAGAAAAAGTTCGATGTATGTTCGCTAAAATGATGTTGCAAGGTGCAAACCTAATAATCATGGACGAACCAACAAATCATCTTGACTTAGAAAGCATAACCTCTTTAAATAACGGAATGAAAAACTTTAAAGGGCCACTACTTTTCACTTCTCATGACCAAGAAATCATAGAGACGGTTGCAAACAGAATTATAGAGTTTACTGATGATAAAAAATATATAGACTTCGTAGGCACTTACAATGAATATACTGAAAAATATTTCAATTAAAAAAACCAAACTGTTAAGTTTGGTTTTTTATCTGCACAGCGCTTTTGCGTCTTCGTACTCTCTATCTCTTCTTTGGTCTGCCAATTTTGCTTTTTTATTTTTATATATCGAAGCTTCGCTCTGACAAAGTCTGTTTTTGTCTGGTGTCTCTAAACCGTCATAACGAGTCTTTGCACCATAACCTTCATTCTCAAATTTTTCTTTTCTATAACACATTTTTTTCTACTCCTTTGTAATAATATGCTATATAATAACATTTTGTTCATGCGATGTCAATACCAAAATGTCGAAAAATATAAATTTTTTACGAATAGCTTGACAATATTAGATTCTATTCATATAATTAGCATATGCAATGAAGGGGTTGGAATCCCTGAGCAAACGCTTGTCGGCGAAAAGACGTTAATAAGGCAGGTTTATGCAAAGTAGGGTGGAACAGCGATTTAAAGTCGCCCCTATAGACAAAAGCATAGACTTTTTTATTATAAGGAGATTTTATGAAAGCAAGTATGGAAAAAATTGTAAATCTTTGCAAATCTAGAGGGATAATCTTCCCAGGAAGTGAAATTTATGGGGGACTCGCCAATGCATGGGATTATGGTCCATTGGGAGTACTAATAAAAAACAACATAAAAAATGCATGGTGGAAAAAATTTGTTCAAGAAAGTAAATATAATGTCGGCCTTGATTGTTCAATATTAATGAACCCTACGGTGTGGCAAGCAAGTGGTCACCTTGGTGGTTTTTCAGATCCTCTTATGGATTGTAAAAATTGCAAGTCACGACACCGAGCTGATAATTTAGTTGAGGAATATTTAAAAAAGAAAGGCTTAGAAGAAAATATCGCTGGATGGACAAATGAACAATTTGAAAAATATATAGAAGATAAAAAAATTACTTGTCCAATTTGTGGGAAATCAGACTTTACTCCAATAAGGAAATTTAATCTTATGTTTAAAACCTTTCAAGGTGTAACAGAAGATTCATCTAATATTGTATATTTGCGTCCCGAAACAGCCCAAGGCATATTTGTAAACTTTAAAAACGTACAAAGAGCAACAAGAAAACGTGTTCCTTTTGGAATAGCACAAATTGGCAAAAGTTTTAGAAATGAAATAACTCCTGGAAATTTCATATTTCGAGTGAGAGAGTTTGAACAAATGGAGTTAGAATTTTTTTGTGAGCCGGGCAGTGACTTAGAATGGTTCAAATATTGGAAAAATTTTTGTCATCAATGGCTTTTAGATATAGGAATCAAAGAAGAGAATTTAAAACTTAGAGATCATGAAAAAGAAGAATTGTGTTTTTATTCAAAAGCCACAACAGATTTTGAATTTAAATTTCCTTTTGGCTGGGGTGAGCTTTGGGGAATAGCCGACAGAACCGATTACGACTTAAGCCAGCATGCTAAATTTAGTGGAAAAGACATGTCATATCAAGATCCAATAACGAATGAAAAGTATGTTCCTTATGTTATAGAACCTTCTTTGGGAGTAGAAAGACTCATGCTAGCTTATTTATGCAATTCTTATGATGAAGAAGTGCTTGAAGGAGGAGAAACCCGAGTAGTTATGCACTTCCATCCTATTATCGCTCCTTATAAAGTTGCTTTGCTGCCACTACAAAAAAATCTTTCTGAAAAAGCAAAAGAAATATATGATGAATTGTCTAAATATTTTATGTGCGATTACGACGAATCAGGTTCAATAGGCAAAAGATATAGACGTCAAGATGAGATAGGTACACCTGTTTGCATTACCATTGACTTCGACACTTTAGAAAACAATACGGTTACAGTAAGAGACAGAGATACAATGAAGCAAGATCGAATAATGATAAATGAATTAAAGGAATATTTAAACTCTAAATTAGTATTTTAAAAACGAACTTTACCGTTCGTTTTTTTTAATCTTTTCTTGACGAAGTCATAGACAAAGCTATCAAAACAATTCTTAAAAGAGATAGCAGACTGACAGCCAAAGATGCCACATAAGTGAGAGCGGCAGCATCCAAAACTTTTTTTGCATCAGACAATTCCTGATTTGTCATAATGTTAAGAGACTCAAGTTGTGATAAAGCTCTTCGAGAGGCATTAAGTTCAACGGGCAAAGTAATTAAATTAATCAAAGCTCCCAAAGAAAAAATACCTACTGCCACCCAAATCAATACTTCACCAACAAAAGGAGTAGCTAAAGTAAAAAATAGAATTAATCCTAATAATATAAGAGGGGTAAATAAGGAAGAGGTAAAATTGCTTAATTTGATAACAGCTAATCTAACTTTCATAGGAAAATATTTTTTTGCATCTTGCAAAGCATGCCCTGTTTCGTGGGCTGCGACACCGATAGCTGAAATGGAGCAAGAATTCCACACAGGTTCTGAAAGATTGATTCTTTTAGTGATAGGATTATAGTTATCAGTGAGGGAACCTTTAGCTCTCATAACTTGGACATCAAAGATACCGTTTTTATCAAGGAGCATTTTAGAGACTTGAGTTCCCGTTAAATTGCAAGAAGGGATTTGTTTAGAAAACTTAGAAAAAGTAGATTGTACTTTGTTCTGAGCGTACAAAGCGAAAATGATTCCTGGAAGCAACAAAATAGACAAGACGATATATTCCCAATAAAACATAAATAACTCCTTTTTATCAAAATAACTTAGTTTTTTTAACCAAACCACTCCAACCTAAAAGTAGTTTAATTAAATCGCTCCAATAAGTTAATCTAGCGCTTTTTAAAAACGACTTAGCCTCTTTTAAAATATTATCTGGAATAAAATTATTTAAAATGGCGACAGCGCGTTTAGAGGCGTCTTTTTCGAAATAAATATTAAACATTTTAATAATAATAGCAAAAATGAAAATAGCAACAGCGATAGAAGCTGACAAAATAGAATAAAAAACAAGATCAGGGAAAAAGAGCAATATTAAAGAGCAAATGATAGCTGGTAAAAACAGTTTACCTAATAAGAAACCAAAAAATTGGAAAATTTTCAAAACTTTTAATTTATTACTTGAAAAATCTTGCTGAGCATGGCCGAGTTCGTGAGCCACTATAGTGAAAGCTCCGATAGAATCAGAAGATATAGTTTTGTTAGTTAAAATTAAGGTTTTAGACTTTAAATTGTAAGCGTCCCCCATATATTTATCAGTTTTAGCCACTCTAAGTTTACCGTTGAAATTAGAAAAATTTTGTTCATTAATCATTTCCAAGACAGACATATGTGCTTGAGATGGCAAAGAAAACATTTTTTGATAAACATCTGCGAACTTTTCGTGAGCATAGTTTGCCACCGCAAGCATAGCACTTAAAACTGCTGTAACAAGAATTAAAATTAAAATAATCCACCAAATATCCATGAATATATGATACCATTAAATAACAATAATATCAAGTGATTAAAACAATAGTATCTCCTTTTGCAATGTTAGAACCTGGTGGAGGTAATTGTTTTAAAATTGTTCCTCCATCGCCATCAATTTCGTAATAGAGACCTATTTTTGAAAGTTCTACCAAAGCATCAGCTAAAGATTTTCCAACTAAATCAGGCATCTCGATAATTTCTATGACAGCAAGGTCATTTTGTTTAGGAATGCCGAGATAATTAAAAATTCCAGTAAAAATTTCTTTACCATAAGGAGCGGCGACAATGCTTCCATAATAAGCTCCGGCTCCAGGTTCATCAACCATAACCATAACAAGATATTCAGGATTGGAAGCCGGGAAAGTTCCGATAAAACTTGAGATATATTTACCTTGAGCTATATGCCCGGTTTCATCATATTTTTGAGCAGTACCTGTTTTTCCACCGACATCATAACCTTCAACGAAAGTATAGGGGGCCTGTTTATTGGTGGCCAAAGAGAGCATTTCGCAAACTTTTTGAGAAGTTTGATCGGAAATAACTTTTCTTATAGTTTCTGTCTCACAATCAAACAAACAGTTTCCGAAACAGTCTTCGATATGATCAATAATAGAAGGAATTTTCAAATTACCATTATTAACAATAGCACTGACTGCAGTGAGCAGTTGAAGTGGTGTAACAGCCACGGCATGCCCGAATCCCATTCTTGCGAGATCGACATTTTTAACAAGCGACTTATCCATTAGAATTCCGGAAGCTTCACCTGAAAGGGAAATACCAGTTTTCTGCCCTAATCCGAATTTTTTCATATACTCATAAAACTTATCAACGCCGAGCCTTAAAGCAAGTTCCATAAAAACACAGTTACAAGAATTAGCAAGACCTTCTTGAAGAGTTTGACTACCATGGCCAATGCTTCTCCAACATTTAATTTTAACACCGTCGACAATTTTGGAACCACTGCAGTAAAATCTATCATTTTCATCAACCACTCCCTCTTCTAATGCAGCGGCGAGAGTTAAAATTTTAAAAGTTGACCCTGGCTCATAGACATCAGTTATAGCTTTAATTTTAGATTGATCAAATAAGATTTCAAGATTGTCTCTAGGGATATCATTGAGATCGAAACTAGGCTTAGAAGACATAGCAATAACTTGTGCAGTCTTGGCATTCATGACAATACCGGTAACATTTTTTGCTTTTTGTTCGAGCATAATTTTTTCAAGTGTTTGTTCTAAAATAAGTTGAATTTTAGAATCTATGCTAAGTGTAATGTCATCACCTTTGGTGGCAGGAAAGTAATAACGAAGCGATCCACCAATTTCCTTTCCCTGCAAATCGCTTTGAGTGAAACTATAACCATCGATGCCTTTCAAATAAGAATCAAAATAAGCTTCAATACCACTTTGACCAATGTTATCAATACTAACGAAACCTAAAACTTGAGAAAGCAAATTACCATAGGTATAATAACGGCCAACACTTTCAGCCAAGTAAACACCATTAAAATTTTTATTATAAATGAGCTCAGCGACATCAGCCGAAACCTGCATTTTAATTAAAACTTCGGAAATATTTTTCTTTAAAACCTTCTCATAGACATCAAGATAGTTTAAACCCAATATGTTAGCCAGAGATTTACTAACCTCTTCAGGTTGGTCAATCTCTCTGCCCCTGACATAAACATTATAGGTGGTGTAACTGACAGCAAGCCTTGAACCTGTGGAATCATAGATATCTCCCCTTGGAGCAACGATAGCCAAATCTCTTGTCCATTGCGAAGTCGCCCTTAATTGCAAATCTTTACCATTAATAATTTGAATGACAAAAAGTCGAATAAAAAGAGCGCAAAAAAGAAAGGTTACAAGCAAAGTTAAAGCGAGTAACCTTTTTTTAAAAGAATGAAGAGAGAAAAATTTAATCAAAGGCTATCCTCCAAATAACCCCGATAAGAAGTTGCAAAATCGATCGAACCAATTTGATTCTTTTTTTAAAGCCTCAGGTCGCAAAATTTCATCTGGAAAAGTTTCAACAAGTTCAGCTGTTTTATTTCCCGAATCAACCGAAGAAATATTTTTTAAAAGATTGGCAAGGTTGGCAGAATACTCTGTCTGAACAGCATTATAACCAGCGATTGAATTGGACAAATCAACAGCAGTAAAAACACCAAGCCCGATAGTTAATGCAACAGCAAACGCAATAGCGATTTTTTTAAGCAACGAAAATTTTTTAATAGGTTTTTGTTGTTCCACCTCTTTTTCAAGTTTCAAAATGATTTTCTTTTTTTCAGGTGGAGTTTCGGGAAGAAGATCATAGTTCGGGGTATCAATGATCACTTGCTCATTTTGAAGCGAATCAACATTAACTTGGGATTGCAAAGAGTCAAGGTTAATTTTACGTTTAGCCTTTTCAAGCTTTTGTTCCACCTTAACTTCTTTTTCAAGTAAAAGGACTTGCTTCTCTTCCATATATACTCCTAAAATATAAAATATATAACCACATATTAGCAATTTAAATAAGAAAAACCATAAACATAACTCACTATAATAATGAGTGGCTAGGCGAAAGCCGTGCCCGCAATTATACAATCTCTTCATTTACTTGCAAAACCTACTTCGAACGTCAGTCGCGGCAAAATGCCTTTGGCATTTTCGTTTGGCCGCGAGAAGAAAATTTCAAGCGTCAGGGCGCAGTTTTTCGGACAAAGTCCGAAAACAAGCAAACAGCGCAGAAATTTTCTTGGTTGTCCCCGCGATGTTTCAGTGCCACTCCGGTTCGCCCGGCCACTCCACAGTTTCAAATAAACCTGCAATGGCAGTGTAAAAAGCATAATTTGTTGTTGTGTCCCCCGGCTGTTTCACAACATCAAAAGCAACTTCAAGATAGCTTCCTTCAATTCTGCTTTCATCTAAAACACCATATCCACCATAAGATTCACTTTCAATAACCTTGTAATATCTTCTCGCATCAGTGAAACCATTGATTGGAATAACCCTCCCTTGCGTCAAAGGATTTGGAATGAGCGCTTCCGGACAGTTAAATTGTCCCACCTTGACAACCTCTCCAAATCCTCCTTCCGTCTCACTTAAATCGAGTTCAAATTCCAAGAAACTGCCTTCTGCTCCAAAGCTATACATTCCATCATAAATCCTGATGAATTTTGTCAAAACTTTGACAGGCGAACCGTCCCCTTTCTTCCAACGCACCGACACGTTAATATCAAGAAACTTGCTTTCATCATAAATCAGGTCTCCGTCCTTGCCGGCGTCATATTTAAAATCCAACCAAATATCAGTGATTTCAGCTTCTTTGCTCGGCATAATCACAAAACTTTGATATTCATAAGGTCCACCAGTATATTGGAATGGATCTCCCTCAAAGCTTGAAAAGAAAGATGTGTATGGATAGGTCACAACTTCGGACGCAATGAAAGATTCTCCCACCGTTGTTTCGCCTTCGCCAGTGCTTTCACTTGCTTGGCCAATTGTTGTAAGTGTTCCGCTGTAATCTACGATTGCTGAAACGACATCTTCATAGTAAAGGTCGTAACTGTAAGGGCTTGGAAGCGACGGCATAACCTGTGCACTTTCACCAATAATTTCATCTAACACAAAATTTGTGATTGCAACTTTGTTTCTTTCGGTAAGCCCAACATAACTTCCCAGTTGATTGAACAGAATTTTAACATCTTCCAAAGCCCTCTCGGCACTGGTTTGGTCTGCGGTGGCAGGATAACCTTCCACTGTTAAAACAGGCAAGCCCGAATCATAACTAACGCTCATTTGGTTAGGTTGAAGCCCCAACACCAACGAATAAATTGCATAAGTTAAACCATTTTTATAATCTTCATTAACATAGGCAGTTTGAAAATCGGTAGGAATAAAAGTGTGCTGAATATCTCCGCCTTCAACATAATAAAACTTAAAGCCAGCGTAAGAAAAAGAATAATTTCCGCTTTTTTCAAATGTTGTGGAAACCATATTTCCGTTTTGAGAACCCTTATAAGCCAATATCCAAGGTCTGTAATTAGTATTGCTTATTGGCAAACTCCAATTCCAAGCCTTAGAAGTGTCGGCTGTAACAGTAACAGTGTCAGTTTTTTCTTGCACATCAGTAATTTGATATCTTATTGCATCATAGTAATACAAGAAACCATCTGGGTTTTCTTCAAATTGCTGGGCTAGTTCGCCAACTTGTTCGTTTTGAGTTTCGCTATTAATTTGTTGCAGAATATTATCGAACAACGGATTATTTTCTTCGTCAGTCGCAATGAAGGATGCGCTGTTAAAATTACCATAAATTGCAAATAACTGTGTTATGATATCATTGGATAGAACATAATAAAAATCAGTTTTACCCTCGTTTTCTGGCACACTTCCGTCAAAGTCATAGCCTTCAAGTGGCTTGCGCAGCACCTTTACGCCAGCAATATTTATGCCCCCAGTATCGGTGTCGGGATTGTCAGGGTCTGAACCCATGCAACCCGTAAGTGTGACACAAACAATTGCCACAAAAACAATTTGAAAAAATCTTAAAATTTTTGTTTTTAAATTTGATTTAACATTTGTTTTCATAGCCTTAGTATAACAAAACAATCAAAAAAAAACAAGAAATTAAACTGAAACTGCAAAAAAGTAAAAAAACTTGGGTAAACCCCAAGTTCTTTACATCGATAAACCTTCATTTTTCATTTCAACTGCTTTAACCAATTGGTTACTCATATTTTTTTCAATTGTAGTTCTATTTTGCAATGAACATCCACTCTCTCCTTCATTTAGAACATGCTGATAAATCGCCTGAGTATCTCCTCTCTCATTGCTATAAACTGGGACTGTTACTCTTATCTCATCAATATTTATCCCGTCGTTAGTCCCGTAAACAACAGAAATATTTATGATACTTATATATCCAGCATCAAAAACATGTCCTTGATCTATAATGGGCGCGCCCATATCACCAACATACGTTGAAATTATGTTTCCTTCCACTCCCATATCTTCCAACAGTGCTTCACCAAACGCGTTAGATGATGCTGGCAAAGATGCGTTTGTGTTTATGATTACAGTCCGCGAATCAAAATTAGAATTATTAAGTTCGCCAACAGGTGAATTACTCCCTTTTTGTAAAGTATTTTTAAGTGCTTCAAATTTTTCTATAACTTCGTAATAGTTTTCAGAATTAGGCAAAACCGTTTCATAACTGTTATAAATTTCTTGTGAATAATTTCTGATACCTCCCACACTGTCTATTGATTTAAGTACATCTGTGTAAGAACAAATATTAGATAAGTCACTATCATTATACTTATATTCCATAAATCTTGTTCTACCTAGCCCATCAACCGCTTCTGAATAAATTACGAATTCATTACCGCTAATTTCCACAGCAACAAGTTTTATCCCTGTCGCTCCATAATTTAATTTGTTGTTTAAATTTTCTAATTCTGTTTGTAATGTCGGCACCACAAATCCCTCGCCGAAAACTTGGTTATAGATGTCGTCAAATGAAACAGTCTCTTCCACTGGTGGTTCCTCGTAATTAGAACTTGGATCAAGTTCATTTTGAGAAATGATTTCATAATCTCCTTGAGATATTGCTTCCCAAATTTCATTTGTTGTCATGTTTTCCACATCATTGATCTTAATAACCGATTCTGTGAGGTCTCCATTTTCATAAACAGTAAAGAGCACATTTGTTCCATCTTCACGAACTGGCGAAATGACAGAAAAAGTTTTGTCTAAATTTTCTTTACTTTCTCCGATTACATAATAATTTACTGTGCCTGTTGGCAATTCGGAAATTTTTCCAATTTGTGATTCTATGTAATCCAAAGCGCTGTTAATCTTGTCACGAACTTTTGCTTCTTCGTTCTCTTTAAATTTTTGGTCTGATGTGTAACCTGCCTGACCAATTGCTGTTTCTTTGACATCATCTACCAAAAAGCCTGCTGTTTCTTTTGGAATGTCAACAACAACCGATGAAAGCTGGTCATCGGCATAAGCGATGACAACCAAATTTCCATTTTCGTCCAAGTCGGCAAACTTAACCTGTGCGCTTTCGCCAAAGGTTGTTGATGCGATTTCTTCAGCTTCGTTTACGAGCAACTCATTTGTGTCTAATGAAAGATTGTTTTTGTCATAAATTTCCGAAACTGTTAAAGTTTCTTCTGACGAAGCCCCTTTGTTCGTTGTAACTTCTCCATTGCATGCTCCCAACAATGTTGCACCACTTGCCCAAGTTACAATAGCAACTACACCTTTAAGCAATCCTTTAAGCAATCCTTTATTTTTTTCATCTTTTCCCATAATAATCTCCTCATGGTGTTCTACTAGGAAAATTATAGCATCTTTTATATAAATTTTCAATATTTTTTTAAAATTTTTTAAAATTAGACAAAAAAGAATATAAAAAACAAAAAAACTTGAGTTTTTTTCCCAAGTTTTTTAAGTGTTCTTAAAATTTTTCAAACACACGCAATTTTGCCGAATGTGAACGTTGATTGATTTCAAGCTCTTTCTCTGACGGTGTTATTGGTTTTTTGTTGAATAATCTTCCTTGCGCATGATGACCACATATGCAGATTGGAGTTTTGGGTGGACAAATGCAGTCAGTGGAAAGCTCTTTAAAAACATTTTTAACAATTCTATCTTCCAGGCTGTGAAAAGAGATTATTGCCAATCTCCCTTTGCTGTTCAGCAGTTCTGCAAAATCCCTGACAGATTTTTCCAAAATTTCAAGTTCGCCATTGACCTCAATTCTTATTGCTTGAAAAGTTTTTTTACTGACACCACCCTTGCCAAAAATAATTTTCTTGGGAAAAGCGCTTTCGATGATTTCTTTCAATTCAAAAGTCGAGTCAATGGGTTTGTTTTTTCTTGCAGTGACAATTGCGTCGGCAATTTTAGGGGCAAATGGTTCTTCGCCATATTTAAAAATTATGTTTTTGAGTTGTTCCTTTGAATAATTATTGACCACATCATAAGCAGAAAAAGGATTTTGTTGGTCCATTCTCATGTCGAGTTTTCCGTCATGCAAAAATGAAAATCCTCTTTCAGCAGTGTCAATTTGGTAGGAGCTAACTCCTAGGTCTGCCAAAATCCCGTCCACTTTTGTTATCCCATTTTTGAACAAAACATCTTTTGCATTTTTGAAGTTTTCATTAAAAAATTTGACATTGGGAAAAGGTGCAAGCCTTTCCCTGCATGCCGAAATTGCGTCAAGATCTTGGTCAAAACAAATCAACTTGCCTGTTCCTTTAAGCCTTTTTGCAATTTCAGAGCTATGGCCTCCACCTCCACAAGTCATATCAACATAAATTCCATCTTGTTTAATATTTAATGCCTCAATTGACTCATTCAAGAGCACCGGCATATGTTTAAACTCTGCCAAAATTAAACTCCCAAAAGTTGTTTTAAATTATTTAAAATATCTTGGCTCACCGATAGCTGTTCCAATTTTTCTTGCACAGCTGTCTTAACTTCTTGTGTTAAATTCAGTTGTACAGGATATTGAACAACAATTTCTAACATAATTTCAGCAGTTTCCAAATTGTTCTCAACAGCATCTAAAAGAGCCATTAAATTTTCCTGTTGTGTTGCCTTTTCAAAAACCACATTGGTAAATTCTTTTGCAAAATCATCAGCCCCATCTGCTAAAGAAAGTAATTCAAACATTCTGGTAAAATCTATTTTATTTACAGAAGAAACATTGAAGACTGATAAAAACTCAACATTATATTCGTTTTCTGCTTTTTCGATTAAAGCATCAAAGATCGCCCTCATCACACCTTGTTCGATTTTTTCGTTTTCGGTTCTGTAAGCGTTTATTTTCATTGCCTCTAAGAATTGTCCAAGTTTAACAGAATCAACTTCTGAAAGATTTACAAAATCTTCGCCTTCAGAATAAATCGCTATAAAATTTTTTACTATATTTACAATTTCTTGAGTTTGATCTTCTTCTGAACCACTTTCAAAGGTCGCAGATGAAAATGACATCGTCAAAGTTTGATCGCCTGTTAAAGCTTTCATGGAATCTAATATTTCAATTTCCAATTTTTCTTTCAAAGGTTCGGTGCTTTTAGCTTGCAAAATTGCAGGAACTATCAAATCCACAGTCTGGTCATCAAGTTTTTTAATAGCTTCGTTGATATCTCCTCCATTAATCAAATATTGGAGCAAGCTTTGATTATCGGAATAATCGTGATTATATAATTCTGTTATAATCTGTGATAATAATGGCAAATCTTTTTGCCAATTTAAATATGATAACTCAAAATTATTTTCAACTTCCAAAAGAGAAAAGTCGACTATGTTTGTTTTGGCACTTTCGGTTATAATATCGTTTATAAATTTATCCCTAACAATTGTCATTTTATAAAGAGGTAAAATTATATCTGATAATAAACTAGAATATTCGATTT
Organism: uncultured Clostridia bacterium; assembly: GCA_944349895.1. Lineage (GTDB taxonomy): Bacteria > Bacillota > Clostridia > Christensenellales > UBA1242 > Caccovivens. The sequence continues at coordinate 18,740 of CALVNQ010000004.1, forward strand.
CTCCTTCAGCCTTTTCCATCTTTTCATTTGCTAATTTTTCTGCCACTTTCAACAATATCTCATTAAAACTTCCATCATTTTTAAAAGTTTCATATAAATCAAGTTTTAATAACCTGTCAAAAGGTCCAGAAATATATTCAAATAATTCTTTATAGTTGTTTATTTCTTCCCCGTTAACTTCTAATAAGTTTTCAATTCCAAAAGTTTCCAAAATTTGTGGGAAAATTTTAACATCCTGTTTATCGACAAAAATTTCCATATTGTCTAACACATCTAAAAAATCGCCCAAATAAGATAGAATTGTCGGCACATTATCTTTAATTAACAAAATATTGATAGGTTCTGAAACTATACTTGCTAAACTAACTTCTTGTTCTTTAATCAGCATGTTAGCCGAAGCAAAATTATTAATTGCATTTTTAAGATCCTCTTTAAAATTAGCCCACTTTGTTATTTCGGTGTTAGCGTCTTTAATAATTTCTCCTATTGTAGATCCAGAAAATGTTTCAATCACCATATCAAGCGTTGAAGAAAAAGAATCTTTAATTATGTTAATGTTTCCAATTCTATTTACAACATCTGTTAATATCGCAGGATACTTTACCGATAATGTAGTTAAAGCTTCACTAAAATCAAAATTTTCGGTAGATTGTGCTATAACTTCGTCTAAATAACCTGACTTTGCTAAATTCCTAAATGAAAAATATAAATTATCCACATCACTTTTTAGATAGGCTGAAGTATTTTCTGCTTTGCTTAAACCTGTTTTTACATCAGAAAATATTTGTTCATAACGTTCAAGTTCAGGAAATAGGGTTATCAAAGTGTTATATTCATCAATTAATTCTCCCGCAATTTCCAAAACCACGCCTTTGAATAAACCGCTGTCAGTCATGTTTGAATATATTTTATCAAGTTTATCCCAATCAATCTGTGCAAATTTGACAGAATTGAAATCATATTTTGATAGTTCCTTATATGCGTCTATATAATTTACTATCTCTTTTCTAACTTGAACCTTTTCCCCATTTAATTCAAATTGAGATATGTTGTCAAAAATAAAATCATCTAACCCAACAGCTCCATCTAAAACCCCAAATGCACTTTTATTTAGTCCACTTATTATATTCTTCACAATTGGTGGCATAAACTCTGAAGCTTCTGAAATGAAATCGGAATTTGTGTTCTCGGCGCTTGTCGAAGCAGACACACTATTTTGTAAAAGATTTTGATCAACGAGTTTAACCATACTCATAAGAGGCATGCTGAAAGCTAATAAAAGCACAAACATTTTTAATGCTCCGATTACTCCACCAAACCATTTGTTTCTTTTTAATCCCTGCTCTTTTTCTTTCTTTTTTGACTTAAATACTATCACTTCAATAATTTTATAGAAAACATAAACTAAAATTCTCATTAACAAATTTAATATCAAAAAGATTACAGCACACATTAAAACACTTGGTAAAAATTCCAGAAAACTTGCCAACGTTGGTGAATTTTCAACAAGTGAAGAATAGTTTGTATTATCTACTATATAACTAACAAAAAAAGATTGCAATGAAGACGTCTCTCCATTAACTGTAATTTGAATGCCCAGTATCGCATTTGTAACAATTGGAGTGATAAATCCAACCACCAATATCCCCATGAAACTCAGGATAAACTCAAGAAGAGATCTCTTAACCCCTCTCATAAAGCCAATAAAAAAACCTAAAATTAACAATAGAATAAAAACAACATCTACTATGGCTATCACTGCAGTTACAGACATAATTTCCTCCTCGTTTTATTTTAAAACATTTTCTGTTTTTTAACAAGCAGATATATATATAAAAAAATTTCAACATTGTTTTTTAATGTTGAAATCTTTCAATTGCCTCCCCAAATTTGATTACTCTTTTTAACTGTGCTAGAGCCGAAAACTTTTGAAAGTTTATTAAAAATTTCCTCTTGCTGTTCTTTTAGTAAACCATTATAACCTCTAGGCAAATCATCATCTCCATATAGAGTTGGTTCATGGGCAATAAATTTTAAGAAGTCGGTTATTGTTTCTATATCTTTTATCGCACTGAACTTAAACCCATAATGTCTTTGATTTTTTTTATCCCTTGTTTCTTCAAAGACCACACAAAAAGGATACTCAGTCGCTTTAAGTTTATCATTCATGTGATTGTCAAAATCACTTTCAAAACACGTGTAATCATTAGACATTTCAACAGTTGAATCGTAAACGTCTTGTGAGGTAAAGCTTAAATTATTTAAAATCTCAAAAAAAGAAATCGATTCATCTTTTGTTTTTGCTATTTTGCCGATTTCAATGAGCTTCTTAACAACAGTTGTTAAAACATATCCGTCCCAATTGTTTTCCATTTTTTCACTCTCCGAACTAAATATAACACAAAAAAGTTATCCTGTCAATGTCGAATTTTGAAAAATAATAGAGAAAATATGCTTTATCAAGATTTCATATTTCTTTCCCAATTAGATCTATCTTTTTATGTTTAGGATTTTTATAGACTCGAAAATCAAAGCTATGTTGATTTTCCATAATTTTAGGACTAACATTTTTCAAAATGAAACCATGCTCTTCAATATTATTAATAAAAGTGTCGGCTGGTACAATTTCATCAATAAAAGTGATATATGCTGTTTCACAGTAATCCATTAATAAATTATATATTTGCGCTCCTCCACAAATAAAAACTTTATCATCATCAAATTTTTTAATTTCAGATAACAATTCTTTTAAATTTCTAACAACAGTAACTCCCTTTGGATTGAAATTTAAGTCTGAACTTAGCACAATATTTACTCTATCTGGGAGAGGACGTTTTGGTAATGCAAAATAAGTTTTCTTGCCCATTACAACAACTTTGTTCAAAGTTTTTTCTTTAAAATATTTTAGATCTGTAGGTAAATGGAAAAGCATGTGGTTGTTTTTGCCAATACCAAAATTTTTTGAAACTGCAACTATTAAATTCATTTTCACCTCTTGGTTTAAAAAATTAATTTAAAACATTATAACATTGATCACTTATATTAAAAAAAATTTTTGATTTTTAACTTAAAATATTTAAAATTTTTAATAAAAAACGCATCAAAACTTTAATGATGCGTAATTTTTATTACCTTATTTTTTTTCTTTTTTAAAACACATAAACCAATCTAAGCAATATTGATCTTCATTTTTTGCATCCATACGTTCTTTAGCCACGCCACAGCTTCCTGCCGTTGGTATTATAACATCATCACCTGGTCTCCAATCTGCTGGTGTTGCAACGTTATCTTTATCTGCTTTTTGGAGAGCCAATATGATTCTCTTTATTTCATCGAAGTTTCTGCCCGTTGAAAGTGGATAATATAAAATTGTTCTTATTTTTGCATTAGGATCAATGATGAAAACAGCTCTTACTGCTTGTGTGGTTGATTGCCCTGGTTGTATCATGCCATATGCTTTTGCAACTTCCATTTTTATATCTTCAATAAGAGGGAAAGTTACATTTATATTTTTTTTACCATTCCATTCAAGTTCTTGAATTTTTCTGAGCCAAGCGATGTGCGAGTAAAGTGAATCCACAGACAATCCAACGAGTTCTGTGTTCAAATTTTTAAATTCATTTATCATTGATCCAAAAGTCATAAATTCTGTTGTGCATACCGGGGTAAAATCAGCAGGATGTGAAAATAAGATAACCCATTTCCCCGAAAAATCTTCTGGAAAATTTATTTCACCTTGAGTTGTTACTGCCTTAAAAGAAGGTGCTTGATCACCAATTAATGGCATTCTGTTGAATTCAGTTTCAGACATAGTGTTTCTCTCCCTTTAGATTATTTATTAATATTCTGGCGGAGAAGGAGGGATTCGGACCCTCGCGACAGTTTCCCGTCCTACTCCCTTAGCAGGGGAGCCTCTTCGACCTCTTGAGTACTTCTCCACCGTCGATTTTAATTTTAACACAGACAATTTTATTTTGTCAATTATTTTTTTATTTTTACCAAACGATTGAGACAATTATAAAACTTTCTTTGGTTGTTTGAAAAATTAATTAAAATATATTATAATCTAAACATAAGGAGAATGATATGAATAAAATATATTTTGCCAAAGTAAAAGAAGAAGCAATAATTCCTTCAAAGAGACCCGAAGATGCTGGTTTCGATTTTTATGCCTGTATAAAAGAAGATTACATAAAAATAAATCCGTTTGAAACAAAACTGATCCCGACAGGGATTGCATGCTCTTTTAACAAAAATTTTTATATGCAAATTGAAGAAAGATCCTCCACTGGAATAAAAGGCTTAAAAAAAAGTGCTGGCGTTATAGATAGTGGATACAGAGGAGAAATTATGATAGCTCTTTATAATGCAAATGCAAATTCTATATATATTTCAAATATTCCTTATGAAGAAATCGAAAAAATAGAAAAAAAACCGTTTATATATTTTACCACTAAAAAGGCTATAGCTCAGGGAATATTACATAAAATTCCGAAATTCAAATCCTGTGAGCTCAGTTATAAAGTTTTGAAAAAAATCCCTTCAGTTCGAGGTGCGAAGGGATTCGGTTCAACCGATAAAAATAAAATTTAGTTGATTTCATCTAGTTCTTCAAGTTCTTTATTAATATCTAATCTAGGAAATAAAATTGGTAAAGGCAGAATTTTATCTGCTTTTATTTGATAGAAGCTTGAAACATCGTTTAAACTATATGGCTTTTCAATATTAAGGGCTTCTAAAACTTTAGAGGCAGAATCTGGTAAATATGGGAACAACAATGTGGTTCCGATCCTAATACATTCAAGAAGATTTCTCATAACAGAATTTAATCTTTCTTTTTTATTTTCATCTTTAGCAAGTTTAAATGGCTCAGTTTTTTCTATATAAGCATTAGCTTTTGAAAAAATGTTAAACACACGAGTCAAAGCTTTTGTTACATCAAAATCTTCCATTAGGCTGACACTTTTGTTTGCTTGATCTAAAACAAAATTAATTAATTCTTTATCTTCCTCACTCTCATCATTTGCTTGTGGAACGGCAGAGTCTAAATATTTTTTAAGCATGGAAAATGTTCTTGAAACCAAATTACCGAAGTTATTACATAAATCACTGTTATATTTTAAAAGCAAATCTTCGGTAGAATAATTCCCATCTGAACCAAAAGATATTTCTTTAAGCAAATAATAACGAATTGCGTCTGCTGAATATCTTGGAACTAATATCCTTGGATCAGTGCATTCAACAGTTAAAGTCTTTTTGCTTTTTGATAATTTCTCTCCACCCAACAAAAGCCAACCGTGACCAAATATGCGTTTTGGCAAAGGTAAATCTAATGCCATTAAAATAGCCGGCCAAATAATAGAATGGAAACGAACAATATCCTTTCCAATGACATGGACATCTGCAGGCCAATATTTTTTAAACATACTTTCATCGTCGCTTAAATATCCTAAGCCTGTAATGTAATTTGAAAGAGCATCAATCCAAACATAAATTGTATGTTTTGGATCAAACTCGACAGGTATCCCCCATTTTACACTCGTTCTTGTAACGCAAAGATCTTCCAGCCCAGGTTTTATAAAATTATTAACCATTTCGTTTACCCTGCTAGAAGGATATAAAAATTTCGGATTATCCTTATATAATTTTAATAACTTATCTGAGAATTCTGAAAGCTTAAAAAAGTAAGCTTCTTCTTGTTGTTCTTTAACAGGTCTTCCACAATCAGGACATTTTCCATCAACAAGCTGACTTTCGGTCCAAAATGCCTCACATGGCAGACAATAAAGACCTTTGTAAGTAGATTTATAGATATACCCTTTTTCATAAAGTTTATTAAAAATTTTTTTTACCGCTTCGACATGATAATCATCGGTTGTCCTTATAAATTTATCATAATCAACATTTAAAAGTTTCCAAAGACTTTTAGTGTCATCTACTATATCATCTAAATGTTGCATAACCTCTTTCCCTTGTTTTTTTGCTGCCTCAAAAACTTTCTGGCCATGCTCATCGGTCCCAGTCATATAAAAAACATCCTTGCCGAGCATTTTTTGAAATCTAGCGATTGCATCACAAACTACTGTTGTATAACAGTTGCCAATAGTAAGTTTAGTGCTAGGGTAATAAATAGGTGTTGTTATATAAAATTTTTCCTTTTCCACTTATGATATCCTTTTAAAAATTTAGTTTAAATTAATTTAACACTGTTTAACATTTTTTGTCAATCGTTTACTTTACAAACTCTATAATTAATGATAAAATTTGCATATGGCTTTATGGAAAAAACTATTAATTATATTTGGAATATTTGTCTGCATCAGTGTTGTTTTGATGTTAGTCTTATATTCAACACTTAAAGATTTTTCTCCAACCACAATCCCTTCAGGAGAATATGTATTGACTAATATATCAAAAATAGAAGAAGGAGAGATAAAAGTGGTTGAAGAATTTTCAGATAAAACATACTATGTTTCTGTCGAAAACGGAGAATTAATAAGCCATTCAAAAGATAAAGGGATCATAGAAAATCCAGCAAATTATTTTGTGATTTTAATTGGAAAAGAGGTTGGTGTTTACAATAATGATGAAGAAGGCACCTTGGCCTACACAGGAAATTACTCTGATAAAACATTATATATTTATCAAACAATTGAAAATGTTTCTTATATTTTTGTTTACAAAGGAGAGTAAAGTTGAAAATTTACGGTTTTGAAAAACTTTCAATGGTAGATTTTGAGGGACACCTATGTGCAACCATTTTCACAGGTGGGTGCAATTTTAGATGTCCATTTTGTCAAAATTCCGATCTTGTTAATGTTATTAATCTTCAACTTTATAATGAAGATGAAATATTTGAGCATTTAGAAAAAAGAAAAAATGTTTTAGACAGTGTTTGTATATCTGGTGGCGAGCCAACCTTACAACCTGATTTAAAAAATTTTATTTCTAAAATAAAAGCAATGGGTTTTTTGATTAAACTGGATACCAATGGGACCAAACCTAAAATATTAAAAGAATTAATCAAAGAAAAACTTATTGATTACGTAGCAATGGATATAAAAAATTCTTTAGACGCCTATCATAAAACCTCGGGAGCCATTGTAGATTTAGAATCGATAAAAGAAAGCGTGGAATTATTGAAAAGAAATTTGATCCCATACGAATTTCGCACCACTCTAATATTTGGGCATCATACTGAAGATAACATACAAAAAATGGGGGAATGGCTCGCTGGTTGTGAAAAAATTTATTTGCAGTGTTTTTTTGATAATGGTACATGTTTACAGCCTAATCTTAAAAAGATAGAACAAAATCAAGCAAATATTTTTAAGGATATTTTATCTAAATACGCTAAACAAGTTTACTTGCGAGGATACTAAAAAAACTTCTTTATTAAAGAAGTTTTTTATAGTTTTTCTATATAGTTACTTGCACTTGTCGCAGCAATAGCACCATCAGAACAAGCCGTGGTAAGCTGTCTAACTTTTTTAACCCTGCAATCACCAGCAACAAAAAGTCCTGGCGTTTTTGTGCTTAAATTCTCATCAGTAACTATATAACCATCTTCTGAAAGATTAACTAGACTTGCATAGATATTATTATTTGGAATTTGACCAATAGCGACAAACAAAGCCTTTGTATCCAATTCAAAAGTTGTCCCATCACTTTTAACAAAAATTAATTTCTCAAGTTGTTCATCACCTATAAGTTTTGTTAATTTTGCATTGTGCGTCACAATGATATTTTCTCTTTTTGAAACTGCTTCAATCAAATTTCCGTCTCCAAAAAACTTGTCAAACAAAGTAACAACATTCACACTTTTACAATATGAAGAAAGAAGTAATGCATATTGAAGAGCTGTATTACCGTCGCCCACTAAAGTTACATTTTCTCCCGAATAAAACGCTCCATCACATAACGCACAGTAACTTATTCCATGTCCTATTAATTTTTCTTCATTTTCAAGATTTAATTTTCTATGTTCCACCCCACTGGCGACGATAACAGTTTTAGAACTTATCGTTTCAAATTCGGTTTCAACTTCGAAAGCATTATTGTTCTTAGTAATTTTTTTAACTTCTCCAAATTTAAATTCAGCTCCATGAGATGTTATCTGATCAAAAAGCTTGTCAGCAAAATCTTGACCTGAAATCTGCATAATAGTGGGGAAATTCTCAACTCTTGGAGACTCAGAGATTTGCCCTCCTATATTATTTTTTTCAATAATAGTAACTTTTTTTCCATTTCTTAAAGCATATAGCGCTGCCGTCATACCAGCAGCGCCTGCCCCTATTATAATAATATCCGTCATGCTCTTTTCTTTAACCCCTCAACAAACCTATTAATATCACTTGCATTTTCGAATCTAAGATAATGATCTCCATCAGGGACAAGCAATGTAGGGGCCTTTTTAACATTATATTTTAGTGTTAATTCTTTCTGTTCTTCTGCGTCAATAACTGTATATTTAACTCCTGCACCATCTAATATTCTTTTAGCCATTTTGCAGTTTGGACAAGTTTTCGTAGCAAACAAAAGCAAATCAGACCCAAGGGGTTCCAAAGTGGCATCGCTAACTTTTTCTTCACATGCGCAACAAGATTTTTTCTTTATCACAGAGTGAGAGATATCATAAGTTACTCGGTCTTTAAATTCCTGAGCTTTACCATCATTCCAATTTTGAACAGGCCTATAATATCCAGTAATTCTACTATAAACTTCGGTTTTTTCTCCACAATCTGGGCAGGTATAAACTTCACCTGTTATATAACCATGATTTCTACAAACCGAATAGGTCGGCGAAATAGTATAATAAGGAAGTCTATAGTTTTCTGCAATTTTTCTTACTAAATCTGCAGTTGTTTTCCAGTTATCAAGTTTTTGCCCTAAGAAAGCATGGAAAACAGTTCCTGAAGTATAAAGAGTTTGTAAATCATCTTGAATATCTAATGCCTCAAATATATCAGCAGTGTAGCCAACAGGAAGGTGTGAGCTGTTGGTATAATAAGGAGTTTTACCTTCATTAGCTGTAATGATATCTGGATAGCGTTCTTTATCATGTTTTGCAAGCCTATAAGAAGTGCTTTCGGCAGGAGTAGCTTCCAAATTATAAAGATCTCCATATTTTTCTTGATAATCAGAAAGTTTTTCTCGCATATGATTCAAAACTTTCTTGGTAAATCTTTGAGCTTCGGTTTTAGTCATATCAGCTCTAACCCATTTTGCGTTTAAACAAGCTTCATTCATACCAACTAACCCTATAGTTGAGAAGTGATTAGCAAAAGTACCTAAATACCTTTTTGTGTAAGGATATAGTCCAGCTTCGAGAAGTCTTGTAATAGTTTCCCTCTTCATCTTTAATGATCTTGCTGACAAATCCATTATTTTGTCTAATTTATCAAAAAATTCTTCTTCTGTTTCTGAAAGGTAAGCAATTTTAGGCATGTTAATTGTAACAACACCAACCGATCCAGTACTTTCTCCACTTCCAAAATATCCACCTGATTTTTTTCTTAATTCTCTCAAATCAAGTCTTAATCTACAACACATACTTCTGACATCGCTTGGCTCCATATCACTGTTAATATAGTTAGAGAAATAAGGAGTACCGTATTTAGTGGTCATTTCAAAAAGAAGCTTGTTGTTTTCGGTTTCAGACCAGTCAAAATTTTTAGTTATCGAATAAGTAGGAATAGGATACTGGAATCCTCTGCCATTTGCATCACCTTCAATCATGATTTCAATGAATGCTTTATTAACCATGTCCATTTCTTTTTTACAGTCTTTATATTTAAAGTTTTGTTCTTTACCTCCAACAATTGCAGGCAATTCGGCTAAATCTGCTGGAACAACCCAATCCAAAGTTATATTTGTAAAAGGCGCCTGAGTCCCCCATCTTGATGGAGTGTTAACACCGTAGACAAAAGACTGAATACACTGTTTTACTTCTTTATAAGTCAAATTATCAATTTTAACAAAAGGAGCAAGATAAGTATCGAAAGAGGAGAAAGCTTGTGCTCCTGCCCACTCATTTTGCATAATACCTAAAAAGTTAACCATTTGGTTGCAAAGAGTAGAAAGATGGGCTGCCGGAGAAGAAGTTATTTTACCTGGCACACCACCTAAGCCTTCTTTAATGAGTTGTTTCAAAGACCAGCCTGCACAATATCCAGTTAACATGGAAAGATCATGTATATGGATATCACAATTTTTATGAGCGTCTGCAATATCCTTATCATAAACTTCGCTTAACCAATAGTTTGCAGTCATAGCTCCAGAGTTTGATAAAATAAGCCCTCCCACTGAATAAGTAACAGTTGAATTTTCTTTAACTCTCCAATCTGACAACTTCAAATACTTATCAATGGTGTTTTTATAATCCATAAGGGTTTCAGAAATGTTTCTCATTTTTTCATGATTCTTTCTGTATAAAATATAACATTTCGCTACGTTTTCAAAACCGTTTTTCATCAAAACTTTTTCAACAGTGTCCTGAATATCTTCTACACTAGGAAGCTTGTTTTCAAAATTAGAAATAAGTTCAAGCTCTGTAATTTTGGCAAGTTTTTTAGCATCTCTAACATCGCCTTCTCCTAAAGATAACATTGCCTTTACAATAGCGTTTTCGATTTTAGACACATCATAATCTACTATCCTTCCATCTCTTTTAATAATCTTATCCATAACAGTAACTCCTTTTTTTGATTTTTTTCGACGTTATGAGAATGTTACCATAATACTATATGTTGTGTCAAGCATTTTTAACAATTTACATATATTGTGTTTAGTCATTTTTTAACTATTTTTTATAGAGCTTGTTTTTAAAGTATAACAGTTCTATTTTAATAATAATCATAAACTTAATTTTTAAAAAAAAATATAAAAAAGTATTGACAATTAAGCAATAAGTCTTTATTATAATCAGGTATATAGGAGAAAAAATGAAAATAGATGGTTATTATATAGGAAATGTGTGTAACAAAAAGAACAATGAAATATTAAGAAAAAATGTTATTTTGGCTTCAATAAAAAATACCTCGTATTTTATCTCTCTTGAAACAATTTTTAATCAAGATGTCTTAAACGAAATAAGGTCAACTCTTTGCGAAGGAAATGGTCAAAACAATTTATTACTAACAATGGGGAAAGAGGCAGGATGTGGAGATTATTATGTACGCAATATTTCCCAGATAGAAAATTTAAACAAATTATCAGAAGATAAAATTAACCAATTAAAATTCTTTGAAAAATTCTTAAAACCCAATGAACGATCTACTGTTTTTAAACAAGAAAGGATGAGATAGTTAAAATTTGAATACAAAAAAAGTTAGAAAATGTCTAACTTTTTATTTTTATGTCTTATTTTTACATAGTAGAATAATAAACTTCCTTTTACTCATTTTAACCAATGGAGGTTTTTATGAGGAAATTGTATTTAAGTTTTTTTTGTTTTTTGCTTGCAACCACATTTATGATAGGTTATAACGTGGTAAATTCAAAAAGCGTGAATTTACATGCTTACAGTCCTGAATTAGAAAACACTTCAGAAGAATTAATATATGAAGAGGACCAAGGACAAAATCAGAATTTAGAAAATACAGATACAAGTGACATTCAAAAAATAATTGTGTATGGTGGAGGAAAGATATCTGTAACTCCTGATGTAGCATATGTCATGGTAGGTGTAGAAAGCTTAAACTCTGAATTACAAACAGCTGTCAAAGAAAATGACGAAATTGTTTCTTCCTTAATTAATTATTTAAAGGAACAAGGTATAGATGAAAAGGATATTAAAACGAAATACTATTCTATATACCAAAAGCATGATTATACTGCCAGCCAAAGATTTTTAGGATATCAGGTAAGCAGCACTTTAGAATTTAAGTGTAAAGATATTGATAACTTAGAATCTTATATTTCTGAATTAACAAATCTTGGGGCTAACAAATTAGAAGGAATAACATTCAACTGTGAAAATATTTCACAATATTATCAAGAAGCTCTTAAACTTGCAATTGAAGATGCAAAAAACAAAGCTGGTTGTTTGACAGATAAAACACTAAGTATATACAAAGTAACCGAAGAAAGCATGTACACTTGTTTGCCATACAGAATTACCAACGAACTTCTTTATTCCTCGCCATCCATACTAAAAGGCACGATGGAAGTTGAGGCTAAAATTAAAGTTATTTTTAAATCTTAAAAATTAGACAAAATAAAACTCTCATTATTCATATAATTGATTGCTAAATCATAATATAAGACATATAATCTAAAAAAGAAAGGAGGGTAAAATGGTCAACACTTTTGATTCACTTCCAAAATGGTTAAAAATTGTTTTAGCACTTCCATTTTTGGATATCGTTTGGGTGGTGTACAGATTATTCAAAAGCATCGCAAAAAATAACACATTAGGCATAGTACTTGCGATTTTATTAATAATAATTGGAATACCATTTTTATGGCTTGTAGACATAATCACATTAGCTATGCAAGACAAAGTTTTGTGGATAGATTAAAAAAATCTCTTTAAGAGATTTTTTTATTTTATGTATCTTTCTAATAAGTCTTGACCTTCCTTTTGAATAACTTGAACTTGTTTTTCGATTTGCTCCTGTCCAAAGTGAATCTTCAGAGCATAAATATTCCCTTCTTTTTTATTTTTTTTTATTAACTTGACTTGCAGATCAAACTTTTCGATAGAACAGTTAAAAATGTTGAATCCGTCTATTATTAAACATTCTCGTGAATGTGGAAAAATATAATGATTCCCAAAACGAAAGAAAAATTGTGAACCAAAAATTTTTTGTTCTGCCTCTCTCAGCCTCGTTGATTCAAAGTCAGCCATAATTAATATGTTATGGAGATCACTGTCATGGTCAAGTTCATGTGAAAAAATATTTAAAGGGCGCAATTTTTTTAATTTTTTTAAAAATATATGCGCCTTATTTTTTTCTGCGTCTAAAATCTTTTTAAAACAATCATAATTATATTCTATAGATTTAATGGTTTCGATATTTTCGCTAACCATTGCCCAACTAATCTTTTTATTTATTAAACTTGATTTATAACTGACAATGTCGAAATGAATGTTTTCTTTTAAAACTCTATTCATAACTTTATTTAGTTTTGAATTATACTGATCTATCAAAATATCAAAGACTATAGAAGTATTCTTTATTTTTTTATTTAAAATAAAATATAACAATAAAGCTAATAAGAACAAACTTCCTATTATAATATAAAAATACATAATTTCTCCAAAACTTAAAAAGCCTTTTCATTTAGAAAAGGTCTTTTATTAAAATTCTTCGTTGAAAAGTTGGAAATAAGCTTTTGGATGCTCACATACAGGGCATTCTTCAGGAGCTTGATCTCCCACATAAATATGTCCACAGTTTCTGCAAATCCAAACTTTTTTATCTGTCTTTTTAAACACTTTGTTTTCTTTAACCAGCTCAGCTAATTTAAGGTATCTTTCCTCATGCCTTTTTTCAATAGCAGCCACACCAGAAAACTTGTCTGCTAAATCATCAAATCCCTCTTCCTTAGCCTCTTGTGCCATTCTTTCATACATATCAGTCCACTCACCGTGCTCCCCAGCAGCTGCATCTAAAAGGTTTTCTATCGTCTCTGGCACACTTCCTTCATGCAAAGCTTTGAACCATAATTTTGCATGTTCTTTCTCATTGTTCGCTGTTTCTTCGAAAATACTAGCTATTTGTTCGAAACCATCTTTTTTAGCTTTGGAAGCATAATAAGAGTATTTATTGCGAGCTTGGCTTTCTCCCGCAAAAGCTTCCATAAGGTTTTTCTCTGTTTTTGTTCCTTTTATATTATTCATAATTACCTCCGGAAAAGATTGTATCACAACTGAAAGAAAAATCAAAGCAATTTGATTTGATGTTTATGTGCAAAATTAAAAATGTTTCATGTGAAACATTTTTAAAAAAAGTTATAAGATTGTTTCACGTGAAACATTAATATTAAACAAGCAATAAAAAAGGAAGCGATACGGTGTTGTATCCCTTCCTTTGTTTAATTTATTGATTTTGATGTCTCTTGTTATAATTTCTTAAATCTCCTAATGTTAGCTCCTTTTTCTTTAACAACTCCATTAAATCTGCTAACCTATCTAAATCATCTCTTGAATAATAATCAATGTATATTCTTCCTTTACTATCATTTCCTATGGCAGAAACTTTTGTGGCGAATATTTTTTGCATATCGGTTATTAATTCTTTTAACTCTAACGATTGTTCAGATTTAGGCCTTGTTTTTGATTCTGGATGTAAATATCTTCTAACGGCTTTCTCCAAATCTCTTACATTCCATCTATCCTTAACTGCTTGATTGGCAAGCTTAATTTGAGTCATTTGATTATCAACAACAACTAATGCTCTGGCATGTCCTGCTGACAATTCCCCTTTTTCGATTAAATTAATAACTTCTGGATATAATGTCAACAATCTTAGAGTATTTGCAATATTCGATCTGCTCTTACCAATTCTTTCAGAGACTGCTTCTTGAGTCAGCTTATATTCTTCCATAAGCTGTTTAATCGCTCTCGCAGCTTCGATTGGATTTAAATCCTCTCTTTGAAGATTCTCAATTATGGAAATTTCTTTTATTTGTTTATCTGTATAGTTTTTAATTATCGCTGGAACTTCCTTCAAACCTGCAATTATAGAAGCTCTATATCTTCTCTCTCCAGCGATAATCATATACGTCCCGTCTCCGTTATCGTTTATAACTATTGGTTGAATGACTCCGTGGATCTTAATTGAGGCAGCCAAATCATTTAAAGCATCTTGATCAAAATTTTTTCTAGGTTGATTTGGATTGGTCTTAATTAAATCAATAGAAATTGAATCGACTTCTTTTTTAGCTTTGCTGTTGCCTATTGAGATTTCTTTGTTTTCATTTTCCTGTTCATCATACATGGCAAACAAACTTTCTATGCCTCTGCCTAATCCTTTTTTTATCATTGTTTCACCTCTCTTAACTTTATTTTGGTATGTTTGGTTATGTTTTTATACTTAATTTTGTTTCTGTTTAAAAATTCTTCAGCAAGAGATAAATAAGCCTCAGCGCCTTTTGAAGAAGGATCATATAAAACTATTGGCAAGCCATGGCTAGGGGCTTCAGCAAGCCTTATATTTCTAGGTATATAAGTTTCGAAAACTTTGCTTTTAAAAACTTTAATGATTTCTTGACTAACTTGATTAATTAAATTTGACCTATTGTCTTTCATAGTTCTAACAACACCTTCTACATCTAAATTCGGATTCAAATGTAATTTAACAAGTCTAATCGTGTTCATAAGTTGAGTCAATCCATCTAAAGGATAGAATTCACATTGCATAGGTATTAAAACGCTGTCAGACGACGTCAAAGCATTAACAGTGAGCAGACCTAAAGATGGTTGACAATCTATCATTATAAAGTCGTATGAATTTTTAATATTTTCTAAAATGTTTTTTAATATTTTTTCTCTGTTACTCATAGAAACAAGTGATATTTCTGCAGCTGCCAAATCAACGGTAGATGGTATAATGTCTAAACCATCAATTCTAGTCTCTACAATTACCTCGTCGATAGGACTTTCTCCATCAATTAAATCATAAATGGTTTTTAAATTTTTTCTTTTTTCAACTCCAACACCACTTGTTGCGTTTCCTTGAGGATCTAAATCTATAATTAAAACCTTTTGTCCCATAACAGCAAGATAAGCTGAAAGATTAACACAAGTAGTAGTTTTTCCAACTCCACCTTTTTGATTAGCAAATGAAATTATTTTTCCCATAATTACCTCTTTCGTCAATTATTATAACATACATTTATTTTTATGAAAAGCATATCATAACGGTTTTTTTCTTGGCAAATTGCCTTTTCTTGGATAATTTCCAGGCGTTTTTCTAATTTTTCTTAAAATTATTAAGGCTCTGGAATTGTTTTCATAATTATATCTTTGTATTTCTGATATTTGAGCGCCTAAAACACTTATAGCTTCTTGAGCTGATTCCAATTCTTCAAATATATCTGCGCCTTTATATATAACAGCATTTCCACCTATTTTTAAAAAAGGAATTAAATACTCTGCCAAAGTGGATAAGTTGGCAACTGCTCGAGCTGTTACAACATCGTATTCTTCTTTTTTATTATAATCCTCGATTCTACAATGCACGGCTTCTACGTTTTTTAAATTCAAAATTTTTATTAATTCTGATAAAAAATTTATTCTTTTATTTAAACTATCTAATAACGTGATTTTTAGGTTAGGGTTTAAAACCGCTATTACAATACCAGGGAAACCAGCGCCTGATCCAACATCTAAAACTTTACCTTTGAAATTTTTAATTGCTAAAGCAGAATCTAAAAAATGTTTGTAAACAACATCCTTAAAATCTGTTATTGCAGTTAAATTGAACTTGTTGTTCTCTTCTACCAAATATTTATAATAAGTAAACAGTTGGCTTGCCGATTTGTCTGTGATATCCATTCCGTTTTCATGAAAAACTTTCTTAATAAGCTCTTCTTCGCTCATTTACTTTTTCTCCTTAAATTTTTTAATAAGAACACTTAATACAGCTATGTCAGCAGGGGAAACTCCAGAAATTCTTGAAGCTTGTCCTAAATTAATAGGCTTAATTTTTGATAGTTTTTGAATTGTTTCAATTTTTAGTCCTTTCTGGTTCTCATATGTAAAATTCTCTGGGATTTTTACATCTTCCATTTTTTTCATTTTTTGTATATCTTCTTCTTGTTGATTTAGATATCCATCGTATTTTGTAATTATGTTTAACTCATTTATAATTTCTTCATCAAAATCATTAAAAATTTGGTATTCCTGATTAATTTTAAACGCATCTATATTTGGTCTTTTGACGGCCTCTCTGACAGTAATTGAATTTTTAGGTGGATTTTCATTATTGTTTTCAAAGAATAAAATCAACTTTTCATCAAGTTTTAATTTTTGGTTTAATAATTGAATAGCTTTATTTAAATTTTCTTTTTTTTCTAAAAATTTCTTGTATCTGATGTCATCTACTAAACCAACTTCTCTTCCTTTTTCGGTTAGCCTCAAATCAGCATTGTCCTGTCTTAAAGAAAGCCTATATTCAGCTCTGCTAGTCATCATTCTATAAGGTTCTTCTGTTCCTTTAGTTACAATATCATCAATCAAAACTCCTATATATGCATCACTTCTTGATAAAATTAAAGGATTCTTATTTTCCAATTTTAATGCAGCATTTATTCCGGCCATCAGTCCTTGAGCAGCTGCTTCCTCGTAACCACTTGTTCCATTTATCTGTCCGGCAAAAAACAAACCTTCATGTATTTTACTTTCTAGTGAAGGTTTAAGTTGAATCGGATCTATACAGTCATATTCTATTGCATAAGCGTCTCTCATTATTTCAGCTTTTTCAAGTCCCTTAATGGAATGAATCATTTTATGTTGTATTTCTGC
The DNA here is from genome assembly GCA_944349895.1 of uncultured Clostridia bacterium. GTDB lineage: Bacteria > Bacillota > Clostridia > Christensenellales > UBA1242 > Caccovivens. The sequence continues at coordinate 36,213 of CALVNQ010000004.1, forward strand.
TGGCATAGAAGTAGAAAAACCTTGTATATATATTTCCGATGTTGAAAGCGCTTCAGGTTCTAAAAATAATTGATGCCTGTCTTTATCTGCGAACCTGACAATTTTGGTTTCTATTGAAGGGCAATATCTTGGCCCTATTCCTTTAATTTCTCCCGAAATTGCTGGAGCCTTGTCTAAATTCTCCAAAATTATTTTATGTGTTTCTAAATTTGTATAAGTCAAATAACAAGAAGCGAGATCTTTCGGTTTTTCTTTTGTTAAAAAAGAAAAAGTTTGTATGTTTAAATCACCATGTTGTTCTTCTAATTCAGAAAAATCGATGCTCCTACTATTTATTCTTGCTGGCGTTCCTGTTTTAAATCTTAAAAGTTTATAGCCTAAATTTGTTAGGGATGAAGAAAGCTTTTTTGCATTTTTAAAACCATTTGGACCTACATTTTCTGTATATTCACCAATTATAATTCTGCTATCCAAATAAACCCCTGTTGCAAAAACTACAACGTCACAGATAAACTCATCTCCAACAGCTGTCCTTATAATTTTTTTATTTTTTTCAATATGTATATCTATAACTTCAGCCTGTTTTAAGTATAAATTATCTGTATTTTCGATAACTTTTTTCATCTCTACATGATACTGAACTTTATCTGATTGTGCTCTTAAACTTTGAACTGCTGGGCCTCTACCTCGATTAAGCATTCTAATTTGTATCATAGTTTTGTCTGCTATGATTCCCATTTCGCCACCTAAAGCGTCTATTTCGCTTACCAGTTGACCTTTAGCAGTCCCTCCGATTGATGGATTACACGCTAAAAATGCAACGGCATCTAAACTTATAGTTAATAAAAGGGTTTTATGCCCTTTTTTTGCTAGCGCCAATCCCGCCTCGCAACCTGCATGGCCAGCTCCTATAACAATTGCTTCATAACTATCTTTCATATTATTTACCTACACAAAATTTTGAAAATATTAACGAAATTATGTCCTCATTTTCAGTCTCGCCGGTTATCTTACCAAGCTCTTTCCAAACTTTTTTAATCAACATAGATATTATTTCTAAACTTTCATTTTTAACACTAAAAATTTCATCTATTTGTTTTTCAGCTTCTTTTAAATGATTAAGTTGTCTTTCATTTGTAACAACCAATCCATTAAAATTTATCTCATTTTTTATAATTGTATCATAAATTTTTTGTTTTAATTGTTCGATATTACTTTCCAATTTTGCCGACACTGAAATTTCATTTTCTTGTTTTTTCATTTTTCTTTTCAAATCTTTTTTGTTTATTACTGATATAAATGGTTTTTTAATAATCTTTAATATATCATTATCATTTTTTGTAAATTCTTCACTTCCATCATAAATTAATAAAACTAAATCACATTCTTCTAGCTTTTCTTTGCTCTTTTCTATGCCAATTTTTTCAATATCGTCATTACTATCTCTTATTCCTGCTGTATCAAAAAAGTTAAATCTAATTCCTTGGAAATCTACCTTTGCTTCTATTACATCTCTTGTAGTGCCCTCTGTCGATGTTACTATGGCTTTATTTTCACCAATTAATGCATTAAGCAAACTGCTTTTTCCAACGTTAGCTTTTCCTACCAAAGCAACATTGACTCCATTTCTTATATATCTTGCTGCGTCTGCATTTTTTAAAGTTTCTCTTAATGAAAGTTGAATAGCATCTAATTTTTCAAAAATTTTATCTCTTACAACTTCATTTTCGTCTTCTTCTGGATAATCCATTGTAACTTCAATTTCAGCTAACAGCATTGTCAGATCACTTTGAATATTTTTTATTTTATCTAATAATTTGCCAGAAGCTGAAGATAAAACACTTTTAAGCTCAGCTTCACTTTCACTGTTTATTTCACCAATAATGGATTCAGCTTCGTCTAAAGAAATTTTACCGTTTTCAAATGCTCTTTTAGAAAATTCTCCTGGTTCTGCTAAAACTGCTCCTTCCTCTATCAATTTTTGCTGAATCTTTCTCGCCAATATAATTCCACCATGAATATGAAACTCAACAATATCTTCTCCTGTGAAGGAATTAGGGCTTTTGAAATATACCATTAAACATTTTTCTGTAATTCCTTGTTCAATAATAAACTTACCAAGAATCATTTTTCTTGGTTCAATATTTTCTTTGCATAAAAAAACTTTTTTGGCAATAAATAAACTTTTATCACCACTTAATCTAACAATTGAAATAGCTCCTTTACCCATTGGAGTTGAAATTGCAACTATAGTATTATTCATATTTAAGTAGTATATCACACAAGCAGATATTTTCAATAACTTTTTTATAAAAAAAGGTGCTTTTTGCACCTATTCTTTATATTCTCTAGGAAATATAATAACATATCTTTTTGGTTCTGTTCCTTTAGACATTGTTGTAACTTTATCATTATCTTGTAAAGCCATATGAATTTGTCGTCTTTCACTTGCATCCATAGGTTCTAATTTTGCATATCTTCCGGTTTTAGCAACTTTATTTGCCATTCTGTTTGCTAATGCTTTTAACGATTCAGCTCTTTTTTCTCTATAATCACAAATGTCTAAAACTTGTTTTTTATTTTCTCTTTTGCAAACCGTATTCATAATGTAAGATAAAGCAAACAAACATTCTCCTCTATAACCTATTAAATCATTAAGGCCTTCTCCATTTATTGCTATTTTTATTACTTCATCTTCTTCTATTTGACTAACAACAGCTTCCTTACCATAAGCTTTAATTAATCCTTCAATAAAATCAACGGCTGAGGGTCTTGCTTCATTTTTGATTTGATTCTTTTCTTGAATTATAATTTCATCAGACTTTTCATCTTCAATAATCTGATTTTTCTCAAAATTTTCTTCTTCATTAAAAATTTTTTTATCATTTTCAATCAAATCTACTTTTTCGGTATTGTTTTTAAAGCTTTCTTCTTCTTTTATTTTTTTTCTTTTATCATATTTTTCTACCGCATCTTCAGAAATTGAAACAATAACTTTTGCTTTTTTAAATAATCCACCTTCGCTTAGAATTTCAATATCCACATCTTCTCGTGGAGCTTTAAGTTCAAACAGTGCATTTTCAATTGCTTGTTCAATATTCTTACCGGTCGCTTCAACGCTAGTTTTCATTTTTTTCCTCCTAATGAGATTATATCATTTTCTTCGATAATCAACAACTAATTTATTCTTTTCTTCTTCTTTCTTTTCTTGATGAGCTTCCCATTTTTTTATTATCAAGTTTTCCAAAGGTGCTAAAGCAGCACTTATAGCTTGACTAACAACCATATAAATAGCAAACACAGAGTTATAGAAGATAGCAAATATTCCCATTATCAAAGGCATAATAAGCATTAATATTTTTCCACCTGCAGGAGCTTGTGTTTTCTGCCCTTTCTGTTTGTTTCCAAGATTTGTTAAAAAAATTGCAAGAAAACTTATTCCTATACTGAGAATAGCCAAAATCAAATAACCATTAACTCTTCCAACTCTATTACTTAAAGAAGGCATGAAAGCATTGTAAATTGTGTTTTCATATTTTGAAACATTATTGGATCCTATTTCGTTTTTAAATTCCTCAAATGTCAGTATAGATTTTGTAAATGGACTGTCTGCTACCCAATAATTTTCAATCCACAAAAAATTTGATTTTTCTGGACTGTTTTCATAACAATCTTGAATGTAATTTAAGCTAAAAAATTCTATTGCTTCTTTTAAAGTTACTTCTCTGTTTTCTTCAATTAATTCTCCTCCAACATAATTTGGATCATCAATCTTAGTCTCATCCTCATTTGTTACTTGCCTCAAAGTTACAAATTTATAAATTAGTTGAGATATTGCTTCATCTGATGAAATAACCACTTCTTCTTGTATTATTTCTCCCGATTCATTCTCTTTTTCAATTGTTGTTTTATAAGAAAAATCTGTTTTGAATTTTTCCCTTGCAATTTCAGTCTCCCCATTGTTAACAACAATCTTTTTAACAATTTGATTTTTGCCATCAACAATTTCACTTTCTTCAATAATTTTAAAACTTATATTTTCATAATTTTTGAAAATTTCAAATTCATTACTTTCATATTTTTCATTGACAACGTTTAATACATTTGCATAATTGTATTTCAAATAATCATATTGTTGACTTATTTTATAGTCAGCCATATTGTTTAATCCAGCAAACAAAGTAAAAAATATTACCATGTTTAAAGCTAAAAAAACTAACATGAAAACACAACTTCCAGTCATAGAAAAATTATATCTTTTATATAGTTCCTGTGTTTTTTGATTTAATAAATTTCTATCTGCTCCATATCTTGCCTTGATTTTTTCAAGTTCTGGTTGCATTTTCATTTGAATTCTTGTATTTTTTTTATTAATTTTTTTATTTATAGTATCAAGTGGTGCCCAAATTATTCTAATAACGAGTGTTAATAAAACAACAGCTAAAATATAACTTCCTACTCCTGATTCAAAAGCTTTTATTATTGTTTCCCAAACTCCATTTGGTTCTGACACTGATAACAGCATGTTTAAAACAGCCATTTAGTTTCTCCTTTTATATTAATTGGGACAGGATCAAATCCTGAAAATTTACTTCTTGGAGTACACTTACTTAATCTTTTAATACCTAAAAATGAACCTTTAAAAATTCCAAATTCTTGTATAGCTTTAATAAAATAGTTAGAACAGCTCGGATTAAATCTACAAACATGTGGGAGAATTGGAGAAATTAAAAATTTATAAAAGTAAATAGGCAAACAAAAGATGAATTTTATTGGAAAAGTTAAAAATTTCATGATTCAAACAACTTATAAATTTGTTGTTTCAGCTCATCAAAACTTAAATCTGCTGATCCTGGATAAGCTAATAAAATATAATTAAAATAATTTTTTGGTAAATTATTTAATCTTACTATTTCCTTAAGTCTTCTTTTTAACTTATTTCTTTTGTTTGCCTTCCCAATTTTTTTTGAAATTGAATAACCTATTTTATAATTTTTAAATTTACTTGGAACTGAAAAAAGTGTAAAATTTTGAGATGAAACTTTTTTACCCTTTCTATAAATATAAGCAAATTGTTTTGCTTTTTTCAGTCTGTGATCCATTTTTAATCCTTAAGCTGCAAGATTTTTTCTTCCACGAGCACGTCTTCTTTTTATAACATTTCTGCCACCGTTAGTGCGCATTCTTTCTCTAAAGCCATGAACTTTTTTTCTTTTAGCTTTTTTAGGTTGATAAGTTCTTTTCATGGTTTACCTCCTTAGGTTAATTTGTAACTCAATAAGTATAAAAGAAATTCATTTCTTTGTCAACTCAAAATTTATTTTTCTTTTTAATAATCCTGTTTAAATATATAATATTTTTACATATTTAAATAATTTGTAAAAAAATGACTATTTTAAAAACAGTCATTTTAACCAAACATTCTAACCGGTAAAATTAAATATAAAAATTCATCTCCTTCTGTTGGAACAATAACACAAGGGTTAGATGGTGTGTTCAGACAAAGTTTAACAAATTCATCTGAGTTTGCTTTTAAACTTTCTAGTATAAACCGTGGATTAAAAGCTATAGTAACATCCTTTCCATTTAAAACTGCTGATATTTTTTCTTTTATATTTCCTATTTCAGAATTTGAAGTAAGCAAAACACTTGATTCTTTAATATCAAACTTAACAAAATTATTTTGCCCTACTTTACTCAAAAGAGAAACCCTTTCAAGAGCATCTTCAATTTGGACTTTATTAACAATAACAAAGGTTTCATAATTCATTGGTATTATTTGTTTATAATTAACAAAGTCTCCTTCAAGTAACCTAGAAATTATTTTTGTGTCTGTTGTATCTATCATGATTGCATTTGAATCCACATAAATATTTATTATTTCATCTTCGTCTTCTATTAATTTTGAAATTTCGTTTAAAGATCTTGCAGGTACAACTATTTGTTTTTTAAAATTAGAAGTAACTTTTTTCTTAACTCTGGATAATCTATAACCATCTAATGCAACAGCGTTTATTTCTTTTTGATCAATATCAAAAAGAACTCCTTTCAATATTGGTCTTGAATCATCTAGTGCAACTGAAAAAATTGTTTTATTTATTATTGTTTTTAAATCTTTTTTACTTATTCCAAACCATTCTTCAGTGCTTATTTTTCTGAATCCTGGATATTCTACAGGATTATAGCATTGAATAACACTTTCGTTTCCATCATACCTAATAAGCAACTGATTTTTTTCATTTACTTCAAGCTCTATGTCCGAATTAGATAATTTTTTAACAAACTCAGTTATAAATTTTCCTGGAACAACTGTTTCTCCTTCAATTTTAATGTCAGCTTTAATTTTCTTTTCTATAGATAAATCTGTGTCAGTAGCGCTTAAAGTTAGTTCGTTATCTTCAGCTGACAATTTAATTCCTTCTAAAATTGGATTTGTAACCTTATTTGAAATTGCTTTACTTACTCTTAAAAAAGCATCTGACAATTCTAATCCCATACAGTTTAATAACATTTTTATTCTCCTTTTTTTGACTGCCGCCATTGTTTTATTTATTTTATTTTTTTAATTATTAGTTTTATTATTAGTGAATGTGTAAATGTGGATAAAAATTTTCTTTTACTATAATTTGTTTTTTTGATTGTAAATTTAAAAAGTTTTATACAATATATAGTTTTAATTTTTGTGGATAAGTATGTTTATAAAATCGTACATTAAAAACCAATTTATCCACTTGTCAACATTTTTTTAATTTCGCTAACAAAGGTTTGAGTTTTTCTATTAGTTTTAAGCTCTGTAGAAATTTTGTCTCTAGCATGCATTATTGTTGTATGGTCTCTTCCGCCAAAAATTTTTCCTATAGAAACTAATGGTAATTCAAGCATATCACTTATCATATATATAGCTATCATTCTTGGTTCCACGATATCTTTGCTCTTCTTTTTTCCAACAATATCATTTTTGGTAATATCAAAATATTCACAAACAGCATTTATTATTTGATCAGCAGTTTTACCACCTTCATTTTTTTCTTCATATTTATCGCTAAAAGCTTCTTTTACATCGTTGATATCAGCCAATGTTTTTCCTATGAGGTTTGATAAAAAGCAAACTTTTGAAAGCATTCCTTCAAGTTCACGAACATTAGAGTCTATTTTTTCAGCTATATAAGAAATAGCATCTTCGGAAATAGAGTATTTTTCTATTTGACATTTTTTTCTTAATATAGCAACTCTGGTTTCAAAATCCGGAGATTGAAGATCTTGTATTAAACCCATAGTAAATCTCGATCGTAATCTTTCTTCCAAAGTTTCTATTTCTTTAGGAGGTCTATCAGAAGAAATAATAATTTGTTTTCCAAATTGGTGTAAATCATTAAAAGTATTAAAAAATTCTTCCTGAGTGCTTGTTTTTTTAGAAATAAATTGTATGTCATCCACCATTAAAACATCACATTTTCTATACTTATCTCTAAATTCAGAGTAAGTTTTTGTTTTACCTGCAGAACCAAGAGATTCTATATAATCATTAGTAAATTGTTCACAAGTGACATATTTAATTTTTAAATTAGGTTTTGATTCTCTTATAAAATTGCCAATTGCATGAAGAAGATGTGTTTTTCCTAAGCCAACACCACCATAAATAAAGAGAGGGTTAAAACTTTTTCCAGGATTTTCTGCGACAGCCTTTGCTGCTGCATAGGCAGTTTGATTGCATTTACCAACAACAAAATTATTAAAAGTATATTTTGTATTAAATGGATTTTTAGAAGAATCTATTTCTTTTGAAACAGATTTAGGTTTGTTTTTAGATATATATTCTTTTTCCTCAGAAGGATCAAAAATTTCAATTTCAATATTTTCACCGAACACTTCATCCACTGCTGATTTTAATTTATCAAAGTAATTTTTTAAAATTTGATTTTTAGCAAATGTTGACTTTGCACAAAGATAAAGAACGTTATTACTTGAAAAATCAACAACTTTTAAAGGATTAAACCACATAACAAAAGAAACGTTTGAAACCGAAAGTTCAAGCTTTTCTAAAACAATATTCCATAAATTATTTATTTCTTGCATTTGTACTTCCACAATCCTAAATTAAAATATATAACAATTTTACACATAAGAAAAAAATAAGTCAAGTGGGGAAAAGATTTTACAAAAACTTTTATAAAAAAATACAAATTGTGTTAAATATTTAATCAAATATGATATAATCAAATTGTGAAAATTAATGAACTCATACTTAAAAATTTTAGAAACTATAAAGATTTAAAAATTTCTTTTTCAGAAGATTGTAATTGTTTAGTGGGGAAAAATGCTCAAGGTAAAACCAATCTAATTGAAGCAATTTTTTTTGCATGTCTGGGTAAAAGTTTTAGATGTAATAAGGAAAAAGAATTAATAAATTGGAATGAAGAAAAATCTAAAATAATATTAAAGGCAAGTAATGATTTTCGAGAAAAAAAGATTGAAATAGTTTTGCAAAATAGACAAAAAAAGAGTGTTAAAATGGACGGAATACCTATAAAAAGAATAGGTGAAGTCTTAGGAGAAATTCCAATTGTATTTTTTTCGCCGGATGAGTTAAAGTTAGTTAAAGACAGTCCTGAAGAAAGAAGAAGATTTATGAATATTGATCTGTCTCAAACAAACAAAAAATATTTTTATCTTTTGTCGCGTTATGAAAAAATTTTAGATAATAGAAACAAATTGTTAAAATCAACGAATAACAAAGATGTTATTTTAGATACAATAGATATTTGGAATAAAGCTTTATCAAACATAGGGTTGAAAATTTTTAAAGAAAGAGAAAATTTTATAAAAAAGATTTCGCCATATGTTGAAAAAGCAAACGAGTTTATTTCTTGTGGTGAAAAACTTACAGTTGAATATAAAGGAATAGATGTTAATAATGAAGAAGAATACATTAAAAGATTGGAAAAAAATTTTGAGAAAGATTTTAAATTAGGTTATACAACATTTGGTCCTCACAGAGACGATATTAATATTTATTTAAATGGGGTGGAAGTCAAATCTTTTGGATCCCAAGGTCAACAAAGAACAGCAGCACTTTCATTAAAACTTGCAGAATTAGAAATAATTAAAGAAAGGGTGGGTGAGTATCCGATATTAATTTTAGATGATGTTTTTTCAGAATTGGATGAGATCAGAAGAGAAAGACTTTTAAAATTTACAAAAAGATGTCAAACATTTATATCTACAACCGATGAAAAATTTTGTTGTGGAAAAATAATAAGAATAGATAATGGCAAAGTTGTTTAACTGCTTGACAAATGAAAAACAGACTTATATAATTTGTGTGTTAAACGCTATAAGGAAAAAAGAGTATGTTTTTTAAGCGGCTTAAAGTGAGACGGGACAGTGAAAACCGTTAGTGACTAGCAAAAAACAGAAGACAGTTTTCCAAGTTTAATCGGGATAGCCCGTTAAAGCATAACAACTAAGTGGCTCTTTTTTTTGAGCAAGTTAGGTGGCACCGCGGAGAATTTTCGTCCTAACGCTTTATTTTTCAGAGCGTTAGTTTTTTTTATAAGGAGAAAAGATGAAAGAAAACATATATAGAACTAATAATTGTGGAGAGTTAAGAATAGAAGACGTTGGAAAAAAAGTTAGACTTTCGGGTTGGGTTAACTCTATTAGAAACCTCGGAGGAATAAATTTTTTGACATTAAGAGATAATTTTGGAATAACACAACTTTTAATAAGGCAAGACTCTTTATTAAAAGAAGTAACTAAAGAAACAGTAATAAGGATTGAAGGTAAAGTTGTTGAAAGAGAAAGTAAAAATCCAAGAATGGCGACTGGAGATATTGAAGTCGAAGTTGAAATATTAGATATTTTGGGAAGATGTAAAAATATTTTACCATTTGAAATATCAGATGCACCTTCTACTAAAGAAGAATTAAGATTAAAATATAGATTCTTAGATTTGAGAAATCCGGAATTACATGAAAGAATTTTAAAAAGAGCTAAAATTTTAAAATTTGTTAGAGATAAATTAACTGAATTAGGTTTTACAGAATTTCAAACCCCTATTTTAGCAAACACTTCCCCTGAAGGAGCTAGAGATTTTATAGTGCCAACGATTTTAGCTCCGGGCGAGTTTTATGCGTTGCCACAATCACCACAACAATTTAAACAACTTTTAATGGTAAGTGGTTTTGACAAATATTTTCAAATAGCTCCATGCTTCAGAAATGAAGCAGCACGTGCTGATAGAACTCCGGGGGAATTTTATCAAATAGACATGGAGATGGCTTTTGCAACCCAAGAAGATGTTTTTGAAGTTTGTGAAATTTTGGCAACGGAAATATTTAAAAACTTTACAAAATTAGATGTTTGCGAAAAACCATTTAAAAGAATTAAATGGCGAGAGGCCATTGACCTTTATTGTTCTGATAAGCCAGATTTAAGAAATCCATTAATAGTAAAAGATGTTACAGAAATATTTAAAAACAGTGAGATTTCCTTTTTGAAAGAAAAGACGGTAAAAGCTATAAAAATTGATGCTTCACAAAAGTCTAGAAAGTTTTTTGATGAGTTAAGTCAATTTATAGTTTCTATAGAAGGAAAAGGTGTTGCATGGATAAAAATAAATGAAGGTCAATTAACAGGTTCTATATCAAAAATTTTATCAGAAAGAGAAAAAGATTATTTGATGAATTCATTTAACTTAAAAGAAGGAGAAGCTGTAGTATTCATTGGAGATGAAGAAGAAAAGGCAATTTATTTGGCAGGAGCTTTAAGAAATGAGTTAGGACAAAAATTAGAAATTATTGATAAAAATAAAGTAGAGTTCTGTTGGATAGTTGATTTTCCTTTCTACGAAAAAAACGAAGAGACAGGGAAACCTGATTTTGCACATAATCCATTTTCAATGCCTCAGGGAGAAATGAAAGCTCTTAAAGAACAAAACCCTTATGAAATAGTGGCTTATCAATATGATTTAGTTTGCAATGGATACGAAATGCTTTCGGGTGCAATAAGAAATCATGATCCAGAAATAATGATCAAAGCATTTGAGATAGCTGGATATGATAAAGAAGTTGTAGAGAATAAATTTCCCGCTTTATATAATGCATTCCAATATGGAGCGCCTCCTCATGCCGGATGTGCGTTTGGGTTTGACAGAATGCTCATGCCGATAATGAACCAGGAGAGCATGCGAGAGGTAATTGCGTTCCCTTTAAATAAAAACGGAAGAGATTTGTTGATGGGTTCTCCTTCACGACCTTTTGATCAACAACTTAAAGATGTTCATATAAAATTAGATTTAGAGGAAAGAAAATGAAAAGAGTAGAATTAAAAGATTTACAAAAAGATTTTATTAAATATGATGGTAAAATAATTAAAGTATGTGGTTGGACAAGAACAATTAGAGACTCAAAAAACATAGGCTTTATAGAGCTTAATGATGGAGCGTTTAAAAGTGTTCAAGTGGTTGTAGAAAGAGCAAAACTTGAAAATTACGACTATATTGTAAAACAAAATGTGGGAGCTGCTTTTGAAATTTTGGGCAAAGTAATTATAACACCACAATCAAAACAACCTTTTGAAATAAATGCCGAAAAGGTTGATGTTCTAGGAGAAAGCGCGACAGACTATCCTCTACAGAAAAAAGGACATACTATTGAGTTTTTGAGATCAATCCCTTTTATAAGACCAAGGGGAAATTTATTTAACGCTGTTTTTAGAATACGTTCAGTTGCTGCTTTCGCGATTCATAAATATTTTAATGAAAGGAATTTTGTATATGTTCACACTCCAATAATCACAGGCAATGATTGTGAAGGAGCCGGAGAAATGTTCCAAGTTACAACACTTGATTTAGAAAATTTGCCAAAAAAGAATGGAGAGATAGACTATAAAAAGGATTTTTTTGGTAAAAAGGTTTCATTAACTGTTTCTGGACAACTGCATGAGGAATGTTTAACTCATGCTTTTGGTAAAACATACACATTTGGGCCAACTTTTAGGGCGGAAAATTCTAACACGACAAGACATGCAGCTGAATTTTGGATGATGGAACCTGAAATGTGTTTTTGTGATCTTAATGAATTGATGGATGTTGAAGAAGAAATGGTAAAATATATTATTTCTTATGTTTTAGAAAATTGTAAAGATGAAATAGAATTTTTGAATAAATTTGTTGATACAGGACTAATTGATAGATTAAATAATATAGTTGAAAACAATTTTGAGCGATTGGATTACAGTAAAGCTATCGAAATATTGTTGAATTCAAACAAGAAATTTGTATTTCCAGTTAAATGGGGGCTTGATTTACAGTCTGAGCATGAAAGATATTTAACCGAGGAAGTGTATAAAAAGCCGGTGTTTTTAATAAATTATCCTAAAGAAATCAAAGCGTTCTACATGAGGTTAAACGATGATAATAAAACCGTTGCAGCTGTTGATCTTTTGGTGCCTGGAATAGGAGAATTAATTGGTGGAAGTCAAAGAGAAGAAAGACTTGATGTTTTAAAACAAAGAATGAAAGAAAAAAATCTGAAAGAAGAAGATTATCAATGGTATATCGATACAAGAAGATATGGTACTAACAAACATTCTGGTTTTGGTTTGGGTTTTGAAAGAATGGTTATGTATCTAACCGGGATATCTAACATACGCGATGTTGAGATTATGCCTAGAACGGTTGGTTCTTTAGAAGGATAAATTTTGGAAGAAAGATATATAGAAAACACAAAAGGATTTTGGTTTTTCTTTAAAAAAGTAATAAAAGATCAGGCATAAGCCTGATTTTTATTGTTGTTATTATCTTGTCAGGGTAGGTTTTTTCTTGTTTTTAGGTGTCTTTTCTGTTTTTCCAGATGTATCACCTGCAGTATTGGTTGATGAAGTTGCGTCTTTTGGAACAGGCGTTTCTGTAATGTCAGTAGTTAAGTTTGTTTCATCGGTTGTAACTTCAGGATTTACGGTTGGTTCGTATGCATCTGTGACTAAAGCTGTTGAATTTGTAGGCGATGGGACAAATTTGTTAATTTCTTGCTGATATTCGTATTTCGGATGCGTTTTATCATAAACATCACTTATATTTTTGTTAAAGTTATCCACCATTTCCTGTTTTTTGTTCGTATATTTTGAGTTCAGTTTTTCCTTATATCGTTTTATTTTTGCCTTTATTTCATCACTATTATATTTATTTTTTTCCAGTAATTTCATATTTTTTTTATCTACTAAAATATTAATTAAATTTTGTTGCTTTTCTTTTATTTGTTTAACTCGAAAAAATCCGGCAGGTAGTTTTCTTAAAAAAGTTTTAATTTTTATTGTACTATCTTTATAGTTTTTTTCAATTTCTTCCATAATATTGTATACAGTAACTGCAAGTTTTTTAAATTCTTCTTCGTATAACTTACTAAAAGAGACATCACGTCGCTCATTGTTAAAAATATATTTTGCTCGTGGTCTATGTGTAATTATTTTAAAATAGCCAAAAGGACGCACATAAACATCGGCGCTCCAAGTTTTTTTCTTGTTTTTCCCTTGTTCGTCGCTCCTGTTTTCTGTTTGATCGTCAATTCCGGATTTATATTTATATTTCATATCAGTCCTCTCTTAGAGAGGAGTTTAACATACTTTTATAAATCTGTCAATATTGAAAATTAAAGACAAACAAAAAAAACGTGCCAAATTAAACACGTTTTTTTGGCGCCCCCTGTAGGATTCGAACCAAGTGCGAACCTATAAAAAGCCAACTTGGAAGAAAGCGTGCTTTTTAGAAGGTCGCACGTTCTCATAAAAACAAAAAAAGTGTATTAAAGGAATACACTTTTTTGGCGCCCCCTGTAGGATTCGAACCTACGACCTATCGGTTAACAGCCGAGTGCTCCACCGCTGAGCTAAGGAGGCATGAAAGCTTTCAAGTTTGCGAAAAGCCATCAGGCTAATCGCAATTTATGCTTTGCAACACAGTTAGGGAGGGAGAAAAACTGTTTTGCGTAAGTAATAATATCACTCCTAAAAATAAAAGTCAATTATTTTATGAAAAAAAATAATAATAAAGGCAAAAAAAGTTATATGAATGCTTTATTAATAAGTTTGCTTGGCATATTTTCTGTGAGAGGGTTATTTAAGGGTTTTGTAAAAAGTTTTTTTTCTCTGTTTGCTTTTTTGTTAGCCCTTGTTCTTTCTTTTTTTGTGGCTAATTATATAAAGAACGTTCTTGTGGAAAATCAAGTCTTTTATGGAGAGATTTATAATTTTATATGTGACAAAATTATAAACATAGATGAAGAGTTGTCGGCAAATCAGTTTGATTCAAAAGAAGAAATGATAAAAGAAATTGAAGATTGTAATATTTCGGAATACAAAAAGTTTTTATTAAGAGCTATTCTTGAAAAAGTTAATTTTAATAAATCCATGACAATGTCTCAAGCATTGATATTTCCCGTTTACAGTTTGATAATCACTCTCTTATGTTGGTTGGTTTTATTCGTAGTTTTATATGTTTTAATAAAAATTATCGAATATTATTTTCTGAGATTAGTTAGTCTAAAATATTTTAAAATGACAGATAGAACTTTGGGCTTTTTGTTTGGTATAATTTTTGCCATGATAATTTATGTTGTTATTATCATTTTGCTAATTTTATTAAGTCATTTAATGTTTTCAGACTATATTTTAACAAAGATAAACGAAGGATATCTATCTTCGATTATATACAATAAATACCAACAAAGAATTTTAGATTTATTTTATTCATTGATTTCTTAAGCATTTATAATTTCTTCTATTTCTTGATTATCATTTTGAAGCTCTTCGGTTTTATCACGATAAGTTGAAGCCAATATACTCATAGCTATGATACCGATAAAAACCAATGCAATAAAACAATATAATAATATTTTTAAAAGTTTATTTCTTTTTCCTTTTTCCATATTTGACATTATAGCATTTTTTTAAAATAAAATCAAAAAATTTAGTTAATGAAAGTTGTTCCAAAATCAAAGCTATAAGAAAAGTTAAAATTGTGAAAAATCTGAAAGAACCGTAATTTAAAATAAGATTTAAGATATAAAAAATTAAAAAACACATAACTGTTGAGAAAAAGTAAAGGAATTGCTTAAGAACCTTATTTTTTTTAAAGTAACTTGCAACATATCTTGAGAAATCAAAAAACAGACCGCTCAAAAAACCTGATATGAACAGTATAATAAAAATTAAAGGTTGTGAAAAAGTGCTGTATAGCACTATTTAAAAATCCTTTTTAATAGTGGTAGTTTTTGCGAATTATCACTAAATTTTATGTTTGTTATCTTACCAGAAAAAGAAACCTCTTTATTGTCTAAATCTAATTTTTTTACTTCTAAATCAGAGCCAGATATAATTATGGAAGTTTCTTCACTTTCAACGACAGCTTGGTTTTGTGTTGAGGAAACCACCTTTGTTGCTCCGTTTATATTAATATTGTTTTGATTTTCTATAGATATAAAATTACTCATTATTCCTCCATAAAAAATATATATTTTATTCTCAGAAATAATATGCAACAAAAATAAAAATATGTTATAATATTTATGGAGAAATAAAAATATGCAAAAATTCATAATAAAAATCGAAAAAAATCAAAAAATTCGTGATTTTTTATTAAATTATGGTTTTTCAAAAAAAGAAACAAATAAAATATTGAAAAATAAAGACGTAAAAATAAATGATATTAGAATTAATCAAAATGACTATGTTTTTGCTGGACAGGAAATTGTTGTTTACGCAAACGAGGATCCAAAAGAAAAATTTAAAACAGTTTATGAAGATGAAAATGTCATAGTCTTAAATAAAAACAGCGGTGTGGAGGTCCAAGGTGAAAACGGATTGGAAGGATTAATTACAAATTCAATAGCTGTTCACAGATTAGACAGAAATACATGTGGGTTGTTAATAATGGCTAAAAATCAAAGCTCTGAAATAGCTTTAAAAAAAGCTTTTTTAGAAAAAAACATTGAAAAAAAATATATTTGCGAGGTTTATGGCCAAACAAATTTTAAAGGAGAAGTTTTTAAGGCTTTTTTAGTTAAAGATCAACTAAGAAGCGAAGTTAAAATTTATTCAAAATATGTAAAAAATGCAGTAGAAATTCAAACAAAGTTTTTAACTGTCAAAAATAGTTCTGAAACTAGTCTAGTCATAGCAGAACTTTTGACAGGAAAAACCCATCAAATAAGAGCTCATTTGGCTTTTCTGGGACACCCGATTATAGGAGATGGAAAATATGGGAAAAATTCGATAAATAAAAAATTTAAAGAAAAATATCAAAAATTATATTGTTTTTCTTTAAAAATTAATAAAATTGATGAAAATTTTAAATATTTATTAAAAAAAGAATTTATTTCAAAGCCAGATTGGGCGAAAAAATATATTTAAATTTTACTATTTTTGTATATTTTTTAAAAAAACTTAACAAATAATTTAGCAAATAAATATTTTTGTTTTTAAAAAATATTTTATTATATATTATTTTATTATTTATTTTATTTGATAAATTAATTAAAAAAGTGTTAAAATAAACACGTGAGAACACGAACGAAAAATTTTAGAACAATAATTATGTTTATTTTTGCGATCATTTTGTCGCTTCCTTTATTTTGTTTTGTAGGATGTGCTTCTCAATTTTCTTTTTTTGGAAATTTTTCACAGGAAAGTGTTACTTTGAAGGTAGGAGAAAGTTTTGAACCTGAAAAATTTTTTGAGAGCGAAAAGTTTGTTTATTTCGAAAGTGAAAACGATAGTATAATTTCTAAAACCGAGAGCAATACTTTTGTGGCAAACAAAAATGGGGAAACAGTTATCAAAGCTTTAAACAACGGACTTTTAATTGATGTTTTGAAAGTTTACGTTAAAGAAATGTTTAACACGCCGACAAATTTACATATTTCAAATGATGGACTTATAACATGGGATGATTGTTCGATAATATTAAATGGTCAAACTTATAAACCTGAATATACGGTTAAATTAAAAAATCAAGATGGAGAAGTTTTATATAAAGTCAAATCAAATTCATTTCAACTTGTAGATAGTGGCCAATATGAAATTTCAATAAGGGCTGAAGGCAATGATACGGTAGAAGGCTCAGATTATTCTAAAACAGAGACTTTTAAATTTTCAATGGTCGATCAAGCTGTTGATTTTGTTTTTAATAGTGAAAAAATTTTTGGCTCCCAAAACGGTAATTTTACTTGGAAGGGATCTTCTTATGGTGAAATTATAATTGACGGAATTTCTAAAGATGTTTGGGGAAACATTGGCTCTATTAATTTCGAAAGTTATCCTGAATTGAGCCAAATAGATGTGGACATTATATTAAGAAATTCTACATTGGGAGAAAGTAAAACAGTTAGCACAATTATCAAAAAGTTATACACCCCGAATTTATTAATTCATGACAACTTAATTTCGTGGGATATGGCCGAAGGAATGGAATCTTTAATGATTCATTATGATTCATTAAAGTCTGCGTCTGTTAGCGGCGAGATCACAGTTAATTCTAATTCTACCATTTTGAATGGACTGGCAGAGGGGATTTATACTCTTTCTTATCAAGCTATGGGGAAAAGTAATTTTGCTAATGGCAATAAAAAGACTACTTCAAATTTGGTAGGGAAAATTTCTAATGTCAATACTCAATGTGAGATTGTTGGTAATGAATTAGTGGTTAAATTTTCTACAACATCTGAATATAATAAAAAATTTATTGTTTGTCACAATTCTAACAAATACCAATTTGAATTTGCTTCTGAAAAAGAGGGTGAAGAATATGTGTTAACTCAAAGTTTTGAGCTTGAAGAAGGAGAAAATCTTTTTTCAGTTCAAGCATTGCCCACACTTGTCGATGGAGTTTTTAATTATGATGGTATTGTAACTTCTAATGTGCTTATGAGTGATGAAAAACTCTTTATTAGTGTTTATAATTTAGATCAAGTTAAAAATTTAATTCATAGTCTTGATGAAAACGGGAGCTCAATTTTACAATTTGATGAAGTCCAATTTGCTGATAAGTATAATATTTTAGTTAATGACATTATTGTTGAAAATGCTGAGTTTGTTAAGGAAAATAATGTCGTAAAAGCAAACATAGGGATAATAAGTAAAGAAAAATATGGTGATGTTGATATCTTTGAAATTAAGATTATAGCGACAAAGGAAGAGATCCCTGATCAGGCAGTAATAGATAGCGAAACCATAAAATCTCTATATATGCTTTCTTCTCCAACACTGAACTCATTAAATGGAGGGCAATCAGTTGGTAACCTCTATATTTGGCAAGCTGTAGAAAATGCTGAATATGAATGCAAATTATATATAACTGACAGTAGTTTTGATATTCAAAATGTGGAAGCATCGGTGATATCTGTTAGCGAGCCTTATCTTCAGTTTAATGATGCGAATTATTATGTTTTACAAGTAAGATCTTATCCTGTTGATGAGAATAATTATTTGCCTAGTGATGAATATAGTTATGATTATTTCTTCATAGCGAAAAATTTAAATTCCCCTCAGTTAAGACTTGATTTCGATGAAGATGTTTCACAAAATTTAAACTTTTCGGGATATGTTTTAAAAATCAAGACGGTCGAGAACGGTTATAAGTATGATGTTTACTTAAACGATCAATTACAAGGCAGCGTTTTTAATGAAAACTTTGATAAGGATATTCTATCTTTTAATTTTGACAAACAGATCATTTTTAGTGATGTTAATCAACCGTATGATATCAAGGTAATAGTTTCAGCAAAAGATACCGAATCTCAGTTAATACACCTTAATGCTACTGCCAATTTAGAGGTTAATAGGTTAGCACCTCCTAGCAACTGTTCGGTTGATGATGAAACTAAAAGTATTGCGACTTTTATAAATGGTATTGACGAAAGTGTGCTGGTGGTTTATAAAGATGGAACGGAACTTGACAGAAGTAAACAGCCTGGTGCAAACGTATCTGTTTCTATTTCCAACTTTGATGGAGATTTTGTATTAAAAGCGCAGTTATTGGGTTTTGATGAATTTAATAATTATTCGAGTAATGGTGTTACATATTTGTCAAGCGAATATTATACTTTTAACTTTCATAGAAGTACCACTCCTTATGACTTAAATTATTCGAACGAAGTTATAAGTTTTGTGCATAATGATAGAGTGGAAAATTATGTTGTTAAAATTAATGTGACATCAGCTAATGGAAATATCACCAGAGAAATTTATACTGACAAAAAATCTTTTAATTTAGAAAATGAGCTTGCACAGTTGAGAGAAACAGATGAAATTTTTGACAGCTACTTTACTCAAAAAACAGAAGTTATAATACAGGTTTATGCAGACATTAATCAACTAGAAGAAAATATTTATTACCTACCTTCCAAAAATGCTACATTGAAGTACGATACAACAAGCACAGATTTGGTAATTAAAAAGCTTGATGAGGTGGTTTTAGATTTTGATGAAGAAAGTCAAAAAATAGTTTGGCAAAAAGTTGAAGGCGATAATGTAAGATATGAAGTTTATTATAACGGACTTTTACAAACCACAATAAATAATCCTTCTCTTTCGAGTTATGAATACGATGTTTCATCTTATAATTTTGCAATGCCAGGAGATTATGATTTTTACATAATCGCAAAGAGCGATAATTCATTACCTTCTGATAAGTCTAAAAATATTACTTTCTATAAGCTTTCTAACGTCGGAAGTTTGAATGTTTTTGAAGTGAACGGTGTTTATAAAGCTTCTTTCGTCCTATCTAATGATGAATTAGATTATATTTCTGAAATAATTGTTAATGATGAAAGTATAGGAAGTGTGCCCGAATTTACTTTAGATGATGAGGTAATCTCGGTTTATGTTAAGGGAAAAAATTATATAGAAAATGGTAATAAAGTTTTCTTCATTTCCAGTGATAAAAGTAATTTCAATATAATTAAATTAGTAGCAAATGAAAATTATTTAGCGAATGTCGAAATAACAGGACATAAACTTTCTTGGGCAGATTATGCTACTTTATATGTAAATAATTGGATTTTATCAGGCACTAGTCAAAATTTAAAATATAAAATTAACATATATGATCAGGAAAATCAATTCATACAAAGTATTTCCAACATTTCTTCAACACAAATTAGCCTTACTATTGAAATTTTCCAAAATTTAAGTGATGGGGTATATAATTTATCTTTACTTGCTTATATCAGTGAATATACAATTCTTGATAGTGGTAAAGGTTATTATGGAGAAATATTATTAGAAAAAGACATAAGTCTTAAAAAGTTGAATCAAGTCACAAATCTTAAGGCATCAATAGACAACAGCAAGGTCTCAATTGATGAAGAGATGTCAAAATATGTCAACCTATCTTGGGAGTTTAATGATGTCGCAACTTCTGATGTGAATTTCGAAATTTATTTAAATGATTCGTTAATCGCTACTACAAAAAATAATAATACTTTTATTGTTCAATCTATGTTTGATAAAAACGAAAATATTGTATCGGTCAGAGCGATATCTTCAACTGATGTATATTCTGATTTTGTCACCACCACAGTCTTTAAATTTAATGCACCTAAGATTTCGATTAGTGATGAGGCTGTTTTAAGTATCTCTGTTCAAGATACTTATTCGGTGAGCGAGGGTTTTGTAATAGAGCTGGAAATTGAAAATAAGGTTCAAACTATACATACTCTTGCACAACAAATTGATTTAAATAAGTTTATTAATGCTATGAGTGGTACTTATGTAGTAAGAGTTAT
Organism: uncultured Clostridia bacterium; assembly: GCA_944349895.1. Classification (GTDB taxonomy): domain Bacteria; phylum Bacillota; class Clostridia; order Christensenellales; family UBA1242; genus Caccovivens. Next base: position 56,993 of record CALVNQ010000004.1, read on the forward strand.
TCAAAAAGCTACTTCACAAATTACGTTGCCAAATCAAAGAATAGCTTCAATAAACGGTATTGTGCTCAAGAAACCGAAAGTTGTTCAAGATGAAACAGGATTAACTTTTTCCACTTCAGATTTCGGAGTAAAATACTATTTGCGATCAGAAGATTTAGGTGTTGATGATTGTTTGTTAGAAGGAAACCGTTTTGATTTCCCAGATACTTGGCTTTCAGGACAATATGACATGCTGGTTTATGCTGTCAAAGCAGGTTGTATCAATTCTTGGACAGGAGCAGAAGCACAGTTTACAATCAATATTCAGAGAATTACAAATGTGCCTTATATTACTTCTACCAGAAATGAAGATTATACTGATTTTAATTTGAGTTGGGATAGCATAGATAATGCTGTGGCTTATAGAATAGAAATTTATCAAGAAAATAAAAATATTGGTTCTTTAGATATAAAATCTGGAAATAATATATTGTTATCAAATTTAAAGAAACTTGTTGAAACAATTACACATGGAGAATATCTATTTGTTTTTAGAACTTTAACAGATTATAATTCAACCGGGCTGACTAATTCATTGCCTTATAGTTTCAATGTTTCAATTTTAGAAAACACCGTGGAAAATTTAACAACTAACGATGTTGGAATTTTGAAGTTCGATGCACAAAACAACGGTCCAGGATTTTTTGCAATGGCAGAGAATGCTTCCACTAACGAAAAGATCACTACAATTTTAAATGCTACTCAAAAATCTTGGTTAATTGAAAATATTTCTGGGAAATTAGAAATTACAGTTGTTCAACTTGCCGGCAATGAAGCTGTTCAGGTTTCTAATGATGGTTTGTCTTTCGATGCAGAACCTCAAAAAATTGTTTTATACAAACTTAAAGACATACTTTCCATAGAAAATCAAGCTGAAAGCGGGAAATTATTCATAACTGTAGAAAATGAGAGCGAGGGACTTTTCAGGACATTCTATGTTAAAACTGTTATAAATGGGGAAACTTATGTAGCTTCTTTGCCTTATAACAAAATAAGCGATACAAATTACGAAGTTTTAGCTATTGAAATCGCAAAACTTTTTCCTATTAGTCAAGAAGGGATATTTAACTTTTCAATTTACTCTGTGGCGCCTGGGACTTTAAGAAGCGAAGAATTTGATTATAGTTTTGAGTTTAAATTTAGCAACGATTCTGTCCAATCAAAAAAGTCGAATGAATTTTTGGACTATATAGTTTTGTCGACAGATCAAGCAAGTGATGTATCGAAAATACATTTATTAATTCTAGAACCATATACTAACAAATATTTAGATGTGTCTGGTTTTATTGAAAAAGGTTGGTGGACAAAACATAATTACTATGAAAATGGTCAACTGAAAACAGAAGAATTCTTCTCTGATACTGACATGACTACTGTTGGGTCAGAGAGTGAGTATATTAGTGAAGAATGTTATGCAATTAATATGACTCAATTATTCTTGGAAGAATTTGCGAGATTTAGTGGTAATATAAGTTTGCAAATAGGGTATATAACTTCTCCTTTTATAGTAAATTATTTTAGCGAGGTGTTTAATTATACTAAATTGTCTTCTGTTTCGAATCTCAAAATAGATCTTGGTAATTTAAAGTGGGATAATAGTAACACTTCTAATACCGGTTTTATACTTTATTTCGAAAATGAAGAGGGAATTGACACGCAAATAATAACTTCGGCTGACATTACTTATCTTTTAGGAGAAAAAGTTAACAAATTCGGAACCTTTAAAATAGCAATACAGGCGATATCAAATAAACTTCAAGTTATTCCTTCGGAAAAAAATTATATGCCTGAAGAAGTAACCAAACTAAAAACTATTGATAATGCTATGGCTATGGAAAATGGAGTTATCACTCTTAATTTTGATGACGAAAGAGCTCCTGAAGATAGAAATTTAGACAGTGTTGAAGACATGTTAGAAAACAAAGCTGATGGTAGCTTGTGGAGCAGTTTGAGTAATTTTGCATCAATTCTTTTAAGCAAACAATTAAATCAGCCTTTTAGTTATGTGCTCGAAGACATATCAGATTTAAAATTTAATCTTAAGTTTGTTAGAAAAGATTCGCAAAATGAAGGATCAACATATTTAACCACAGTAAATGCTGTTGATATTTTGTCAAGACTTGACCAGCAAACCATTAATCAATTATCTGAATTAGCTAGTGGTGGTCAAATAACAGACAGAACTTTAATCAATAGGATTTCTACGGTAGTCGATGTTTTACAAGATGAGAACTTATTTAATGGTGTTGCCTCTTCTTATTTGCTTTTCGATGAGATAGGTCAAAATGAAAATGGCGTTTATGGAAAATTTAGCGCAGAAAAAATTCCTGCAGGCGTTTATGACATCTACATTCAGCAACAAGGGGCAAGCGAGACAAAGACTTTAAGCTCAGATTATTCTCTTAAACTTGAAAATAAAGTTGTCGTTGATTCACCAATGAC
>CALVNQ010000005.1 GCA_944349895.1 uncultured Clostridia bacterium
AATCCACTGGTTAAAAAGCAATTCTCCATTTTCTCCTATGTGAATTAAATCATCAAAAACACCCATATTATATCATACTTCCTTATAGAATACAAAAGGTTGAAGAAATAATTTTTCTTCAACCTTTTTATTTGCATTATATCATTAAATTTTTATATATTCACTAAACTGTGCCATATTTTACTATTTACATTTCAAAATCTTTTTCTTTATGCCCCAATAGTTGTTGAATTACTTTTGGATATTCATTCATCTCAAAAAGCATATTAGAAAATGTATGGCGAAGCCCGTGAAAATAAATATTATATTTATTAAGATTATCTCTTCTCTTAAATCTATCAAACACCATTCTACAACCAGAATATGTGCATAAGTTTTAAAATTTTTTGCACCTAATATTTTTACTTATTAATTTCACTCTTATTATTTATTTTTTTCAATATATTTGTGGAATTTTAATTAAAAATTAAATCAACTTTATAATCTTTTGAAATATTATTAAATCTGATATATATACCTTGATCTTGTAGAAACATTAAGTCTATGTTTGCTTCATTTATTGTGTATTTGTTAACATAATTAAAAACATGTTCGTAATATACACGCTCGCCTTCTTGGATCTCTTGCAAATTAATATTATATTCTTCTGACCCACTTGTGATTTTAAATTTCATTGTGTTATATTTAACAAACATTTGCGAGGTCTCAAAATATAGCACAGGAGAAGCTGTAGGAATAAAATCACCCGAAATTTTATAATACAAATTCTTTTGTGTGTTTGAGTCTAAATCCATATAAATGTTTTGGACATCGCTAGACCCAATTCTATCTATAACCAAACCTTCCATATCACCCTTTTCTTTATTGGTTGTTACTGTAAGCTTTGCGACGCCGGTTAGCTCATCGCCAACTTTAATATTATCTACTTTAATTTGATACCTAGTTGTGTAGAGAGGGTATGATTCAAAGGTTTCAAAATCTTCGTTTGTATAGAAATCTACAGGGAGGATATCCTTAACAATGGTAATTTCAAAGCATTCTTTACCATTTATGTTTTTAAGTTTATACCATGCCACATCGTCGTTTGTTTTGCTGGTTATTTCTGGTATTATTGTATCATTTATTGATACAACAGTTTCACTAAAATCAAAACCTGAAACAGCTTCATCATTTAATGTCGTAGCATAAAAAGTTCTATTTGTGTTTACATTTCCGATAGGGCAGATATTCGTACTACTTCCATCGAGTTCGGTCGTTATTGAACTAGCGTAATTTTCTACAGTTGCTTCAAAATTGCTTGTTTTCATATTATCGGTTGATAAAATTATTAAATTGTTGTCATAAAAATTTAATTTCATATTTGACATGTTTTTAACATCTACGCCTTTGTCTGCCATATCTTTAAAGTACACTATTTCATCATTGTCGATTTGTATTGTTGAACGGCTATAATCCCCAATTGTATAATCATAGTATTGTTCTTGTGCGCTTTCTATTAAGCTCCCTACTTCAAATTCGTAGTTTTTTCCACATGGCGCGTTTGATTGGAAATTATTTTCATCTTTAAAGTTATAGTAACCAAACCCATTTTCTGAATAAAGAAACATTGGTTTTGCATAATATGCCGAAGAATGAAATTCAAAGAAATCACTGACATTATATGTGAACATATAAGGGCTATATTTATTTTCCTTTGAAGAATCTGTGATTTGGTAATCAGTATCATTTGAAAACAGGTATTTTGCACTTACAAGGCCATATTTATCTGGGGTAATTTTTATATCTTGTTGTTCTTCTAATTTTTCAAGATCACTATTGTTTATTTTTACTTTATAATTACTTTTAAATGTGCTTAGATTTGTATCGCTACCTTTTTCTGTATAAGGACCTGCTGTGTCAAAAATCCAATCAAGTCTGCTATCGCTATTGTGTATAAAGCCAATTTTTATTTCAACATCCTTAATTGATGATTCATCAAAAGAAATCGTTGTGTTTTCTTTAAAGGTACCAAAGTATAAAGTTCCTATTTGAACGCTGGATCCATCATATGAATTTATGCTAAAATCATTAGGTTGAAAAATTGAATTATCATTAACAACTTCGCCATTTACTAGAACTTTTAGCTCAGAATAATCATAAATGTTATATCCGTAAACAGGTGCCGAAGTGATCGAGCTGTTAACAGGGAATGACCAACCTGCATAATGACAAGATATTTTACTTTCGTCTGTGGTAGCTATTGTGATCTTTGCCTTAGTTTTGGATTCACCACATGCTGTTGCAAACAACATTACTGGGATAATTAAAACCAAAGCTAATGCTAAAATCAATATTTTTTTCTTCATTTTACCTCCTTTTGTTATATATTAGTCAAATTATAAGACTACCATTACTATATAACTACATTTAGTATACATAATAAAATGAAAAAAATCAAGTGAATAAAGTTATAAACTTAATTAATATATTGAAGGGAAATCGACAAATTTTTTTAATTAAATTATAATATGAAATAAATTGTTATATTTGATCAATTATATAAAAATTCTTAAATTTAGTGTTTTGTGGAAATAAGTGTCTCTAACATTAAATTTCTTTTATGTTTGTTAATTGTCTGTCTTTTGAATTATCTATTTCAATAATCTCATTGGATAATTCTATTAATTTTTCTTTATTTTTTATACTTCTATAAAACCTGTTTATTAATTTTTCTTTTGGCACATCATGTCCGCCTGCGAGGACTCTTTTTTCTAGCCTTTTTAAATTAATATTTGGGTCGATTGTGTATATAAAAACCGACGTAATTTTAAAACCATTTTCTTTTGCTTTTTTTATTAAATCTAATTTACTAGGATGTGATAAGACGGTTTCATAAACGAATGAGGTTTTGCTATTAATTGCTTGCATAACTCTATCCATTGCTAATTGCATGCCTTTTATATTCCTTTCTTCATCATTTTTGATGTTATTCAGTTCGAATTTGTTTATTATATCTGCATTGATATACTCATAGTCACAAATGTTTTTTATATACAAGTTAGCTATGTATGTGCTTTTCCCACTGGCATTTGGCCCAGCAACAACAATCATGGTTGGTTCGGTATTATTTATAGTTTCTTTTTTATAGGCTTTTTCTAAAATTTTTAAAGTTGTTATATAATCATATATTTTAAATTTTTTAATCATTTTTTAAGTGCTCCTTTTGTAATTATTGATCAAATAAAATAAGAAAATTTTAAAAATTTTTTACTCTTTATATGTATTTTTACTATTTGATTTTTTACAGGCAGTTTTTTTTATTTGTTCATGGTAAAAGAAATTGACTATTGTAGGGGAAGAATGCAAAGATTTTTTTATGTTATCTTCATTTATTACGTATTTTAAATTTTGTTCTCGAGCAAAGTTTTTTATATCAGCTTCTAAATTTTCCCAATAAATTGTGTTTGATAAATTGTAAATATCATTGTACAGAGGAAAAAGTTCGGGATATTTATATTTTATAAAATTTAAGATTTTTATTTTATAATCACCACGAAGATTTAAATTTTCTATCCAAATTAAATCGCATTGGTCTTTTACTTTATTTATTATTGCTTTGACATCAGTTATTTCGGGAAAAATTGGTGATATAAAACATACCGTTTCTATATTAGAATCATAAAATTTCTTCATTGCTCTTAGTCGTTTCTCTATGCTTACAGCTTTATCCATATCATTTTTAAAATTTTCATCAAGTGTGTTTATGCTGAAACCCACTCTTATATTTGGGAAAGATTTAATTAAATCTAAATCTCTTAATATGAGATCTGATTTGGTTTGTAAAGTTATTTTAGCAGTCGTGCCTTGTAGTTGTTTAAGTAATTCTCGGGTTTTATTATATTTTTCTTCAAAAGGATTATAGGGGTCTGTTACCGACCCGATAAATATTGTTTTCCCGTTATATTTTTTTGGAGAATCGATTTTTTCCCAATTTTTTATATCAATAAATTCTCCCCAATTTTCAGTATGGTTGGTAAACATTTTCATAAAACTTGCGTAACAATATTTGCAAGCATGCGAACATCCTACATATGGGTTTGCACAATAATCGCTTTTTGGTAAGTTGGATTTTGTTATTATATTTTTTACTTTAATTTCTTTTATTAACATTAATTTAAACTCCAATGATATTATAAAAAAAAATTAAAGATATCAAAATAAAAAATAAAAACTTTTTTTAATTTTTTTCATATTATGTTTTTGGAGTAAAATATGAGTAAAAATTTTGATAATTTTAATTGCGGGAATTGTTCTTTCCCACGTGATTTGTTTGTAAGTTATACAAAAAAAGATTGTTGCAAAAATGTTTGTGTTGGAACCAGAGGGCCAACGGGAGCAACAGGTCCCACCGGTCCTACTGGTGCAACAGGTCCTACCGGTCCTTCCTATGGTCCTACTGGAGCAACAGGTGTTACCGGAGCAACAGGCGCTACAGGTCCTACAGGGGCAACTGGTCCTACTGGCCCAGCAGGTGAACAAGGAGCACAGGGATTAAAAGGGGATATAGGTCCTACCGGTCCTACCGGAGCGACAGGTGCCACTGGGCCTCAAGGGGAGCAAGGTCCGACTGGCGATGTTGGTGCTACTGGTGCCACTGGGGCGACAGGTGCTCAAGGAGCAACAGGTGCTACTGGACCTTCTGGGAACACGGTTTTTAACCCTTATAATGTTTATGTGAGAAGCAATGCCGTCGGTGGAATTGGAACACAAAGTAATCCTCTTCCTTCATTAGAAGATGCATTAGATGTGGTTGCAAATAATGGAACTATTGAATTGTATGATGGAACATATCCAATAGACACAACTAACATAATTTCAAAAAATAATTTAACCATTAAAGGTAAACCTAATGCTACAATTTTATTAACTGCTAATGTGGTGCCTTTTTTAATAACTGGTAGTGGGAATACTGTAGAAGGGCTAACTTTTACAAGTGATAACCCTTATCCTGTTGAGTTTATACAGGTCGGGGGTAATAATAATGTTATTAGACAAAATATAATTTATGGGTCAGTCCAATCCGGTAGTTCAGACACATGGGTTACTAATAGAGGAATTGTTACTCAAAATTCAAGCACCAACAATTGGATTGATGACAATATTTTCTATTCATTACGGCAAGCAGGATATTTAAATCCTAATTCTACCGGTTATATTACACATAACGTGGTTTTTAACACGAGAGGGTGGGTTGTTGACCAGGCATTGTTTGAATTTTCAGGCAATTCATGGGGTAGCCCAGAAAATGCTGTTGATATAGCGTTATTAAGTGGGACTACAAGTGGTGTCCCTTATGACTCGGTTAGTGAACTTCAACAAAATAATAGTGATGCCAATGTCAGTGATCAAAGATAATTGAAACAATTCACTAACCAGTGAATTGTTTTTTTATTATTTTTTTTGCAAAATTTTGTCTAATTTAATTTTTGAAGGACTGTTTAATAAAAATTGCTTTTAATATGCTTGAAAAATATTTATTCTTATGTTATAATCTCTAAGTAAACACAGGAGGGATAAGGTTGTCTTTAATTGGGGATATCATTGTTGATTTAAATAATTGGGTGAGAAGTTGGGACAGCACTGTGTTCGCCATTGTTATTATCATTTTGGTTTTTATTGGAACAATGTTTTCTATAAATATCATAAAAGCATTGATTGGCGGCACTATTAAATTTAAATTTTTTTCTTTCCTGTTTTTAGCAGTAGTTCTCGGGGCTATGATTTATATATGTTTGATACGTTAAAAGGAGTTTAGAATGAATTTTGCTTTATTGCTTGCTGATGAAATAAGACCAGATTGGCAGACGGGTTTTCTTCCTATTTTGAGATATATTTTATTCTTTTTAATTATCGCTTGTTCTGTGATAATAATAATCACAATATTATTGCAATCTAACTCATCTTCTGGGGGAGACCCTATAACCGGCATTCAAGAAAGTTATTATAGTAAGAACAAAGGTAGCACGCGTGATGGGAAACTTAAAATTGTTACTATTGTTTGTGCAAGTATCATTATCATTAGTGTTATTGTATATTTTATTACCGAATTAGTGAATAAATCTTAAGATGATGTTAAGTGAAAGGATTAAGGAAATTTTATCAAAAGAGAGTTTGGTTTATTCTAAGCCAGACAGTCTTTTTTTATTTTTGTCAACTGCTTTAGGTAAAAAATATCAGACAATTCAAACAGAGTTTAAGAAATTATTAAATTTTGGCGATATTTATGAAATAAGGAAAGGCAAGTTTATTGTTATCCCTTCTCATGGTTATGTTAAAGGAAAATTCATGGGTTCTACTAAAGGATTTGGTTTTTGTGATGTGGGATTAGAAGAGGATATATTTATACCAGGGAATAGAATCAATGGGGCTATTGATGGGGACATTGTTATAGTCAAACTTTTTTCTAAAGATAATGGGCATGACGGAGAGGTTGTAAAAATTGTTAAGCCAACTAAAACCGTTGTTGGCAGAGTTATAAAAATTAGTAAAAACTTTTTCGTTGAGCCTGATAATAATAAAATACCATTTAAAATACCACTTATAAAATCTAAATTATTGCCACAGATTAATCAAAAAGTTGTTGTAAGACTTATGCGGAAACCAAGTGGTAAAATCAGTGGTGAAGTAATTGAAAGCCTTGGAAGTTGTGATGATGTTAAATCTTTGGAACTTTCATTAATTAGAGAACATAATCTATACGAGGAGTTCCCTGAGGAAGTAGAAAAATTTGCTGAAGAGTTAAATATCCCTGTTACTGAAATTCAAAAACGTGGCAGGCTTAATTTAACTGATGAAATTACTTTTACTATTGATGGCGAAGATGCAAAAGATTTTGATGATGCTGTTTCTATAAAAAAAATCTCTGATGGATATGAGCTCGGCGTTCATATCGCAGATGTTGGTGAGTTTGTCAAGTTCGGCTCTAAACTCGATGAAGTGGCTTTTGAAAGGGGGAATAGCACTTATTTCCCTACATCTGTGTTGCCAATGTTGCCAGTGCCAATTTCGAATGGGATTTGTTCTTTAAACGAAAATGAAGATAGACTTACACTTTCATGCATTATGAGAATTAATAATGAAGGGGTTGTTAAGGATTATCAAATTAAAGAGAGCGTTATCAACAGCAAAGCTAGGTTAACTTATACCGATGTTTATCAAGTGATTTTAGGTAAAGGGAAAGACACCAAGGCTTATAAATTTAAATCTCAAATTTTATTAATGAATGAATTATCTAAAATTTTAGAAAAAAATAGATTATTAAGGGGAGCATTGGATCTTGATATTCCTGAATCACAATTTATTTTTGATGAAAAAGGTTATGTTATTGGCGTTCAAAAGAGAGAAAGAAACGATGCGCATAAGTTAATTGAAGAGTTTATGGTTATAGCTAACGAAACAGTAGCAAAACATTTTTGTAAGTTAAAAGTTCCTTTTGTTTATAGAATCCATGAGAGACCAACAATGGAAAAAATGAAAAATGTTTTAGAATTTTTAAAAGGTCTTGGTGTTGCTTGCCCCGCTTTGCAAAAAAATATTACTTCTTCTTACGTTAAAAAATTGTTAGATTTAATAAAAAACAAACCTTATGAAGAAGTCGCTAATAAAATTATTCTAAGAAGTTTGCAAAAGGCAGTTTATAAAAATCAAAATTTAGGGCATTTTGGATTAGCATTAGAATTTTATTGCCATTTTACTTCTCCAATTCGTAGATATTCAGACTTGACTATTCATAGAATAATTAAAGACTATTTACACAATGATATCAATTCAGAAAAATTAGATGACCTTGAGCAATTCACTTTCGAAAGTTCTCAACAAAGTTCGGAAACCGAAAGAAATAGTGAAAAAGCTGAAAGAGAGGTCGATGACCTGTGGAAAGCATATTTAATGAAAGATAAAATTGGTCAGGTGTTTGATGCCATTGTGACAAGCGTAACTAATTATGGTCTCTTTGTTGGATTAGAAAATTCGGTGGAGGGACTGGTTAAACTTGAAGATTTGCCTACAGATGGATATTTATTTTTTGAAAGATCTTTGGAATTAAAAGGGCAAAAACATACTTTTAAAATTGGTGATAAGCTTAAAGTTAAACTGATTTCTTCCAATATTTTTACGAGAAAAGTCGATTTTGTGCTCGAGAAATAGAGGTTTTTAATACTTTCGGCACAAATTATTAAAAAATATTAAAAAGGGTATTGAAATAATTGACTAAAAGTGATATAATAAACAAAGAAATAAAATTGATAGCCTCAAACAAGAAAGCCTATCATGATTATTTCCTTTCTGACCTGTTAGAAGCAGGCATCGTCCTTGAAGGTAGCGAGGTCAAATCGTTAAGACAAAATGGTATGAGCTTAAATGAAAGTTTTGTTTATTTTAAAGGTAATGAAATTTTTCTTAAAAATGCTTATATTAAGTCGTATGAAAAGTCCTCCTCTTTCAAACCAGATGAAAGAAAAGATAGAAAACTCCTTTTGCACAAAGTGGAAATAGGAAAGTTGAAGAAAAAAACTCAAGAAAAAGGTTTTTCAATTGTTCCTACAAAAACTTACTTTTCAAAAGGTAAAGTAAAGGTTGAAATTGCTTTGGCTAAGGGTAAACATCTTTTCGATAAAAGAGAAGCTCTGAAAGAGAAAGTGGTTAAACGAGAAATAGATAGAGCTGTCAAATTTAGGGGGCGATAAGGCTTCGACGGAGTAGATGAGAAAAGTGCAAAGCGTGTGGTTGATGATGTGAAACCTAAAAACAAATCAAAAAAATAAACGCAAATAATAACTATAAGACTGTTTTAGCTGCGGCTTAACGTCCACCTATTGTTTTCTTTGCCACTCGGGTTAACAAGGTGTCAAAATTGAGTGGAAAGTAGTAATTATTGTTTGCTTTTGACTTTAATTATGAAATTTATAAAAGCTAACATTTTCAAGTTTGTTTGTGGAATTGATTATGTGACTTTAAACACAAACTGCACACGGAGAAAAGCTTTTTGGGTCTATTTCGGACGTGGGTTCAATCCCCACCGTCTCCACCAATTTTAGTTTTACAGATAAATTCTGAAAACATAAATAATTTTTATAAGGGGTAAAAAAGTATGGGTACAATTATTCTTAATGTCGTTATTGTTCTTGGTATAATTATTGCTGGAGGATTTTTAATATTTTTCCTTGGAGATCTTTTAATTTCTATCATAGATCCAAAAGGGGAAGAAGAAAGAGTTAAAATGAAGAGAAAGGCATCTTCAAAAAAATTTGTAGAAAAATTGGCAAAACTTCCTGAGGAAGATGTTGAAGAGATCAAAGACGATAACCAATTTGTTAGCGAAGTTTTAGAAGAGGTCTCTCAAGAAGAAAATGTTGAAAAGAAGGAAGAAATTGTCCCTGTGGTTGAGGATTATGTGCCTCAAGATTTAGTTGAACAATCAGAAGAGACTTCTCAATTAGATAAACTTGCTGAAGCAAGGAAAGCCCTTGAAAAAAGGAAAGAAGAAATTTTAAGGCGCATGAGAGAATCTATTGAAAATGATGATGTTGAGACAGAAGATTCTGATGATGACGATGATGTAGAAGATGAAGTTGAAGAAGAACAGAAAACCGAAGGGGGAGTTGTTTTAGAAGACAGCATTGAAAATGTAATAGAGGAAAATGTTGTTCTTAACGATGAAGAAGATTCTCAAGATCAAGATGATAACAACAATACTTCCGAAGAAGAATCTCAAGTGATTACTGAAGATAAAGCAGTACCAGTTAATCTTATGTCTGAAGAAGAATATTTAAAACAACTTGCTGAATTACAAACAAGATTAAGGGAAAATGAAAAAGAGCTAAAAGAGTGTAAAAAAGAATATATTCCTCTTGCTAAAATTAACAAAACTCTTGCAAGAGATGAAAAGAAACTCAACAGGAAAGAAGCTATTGTAGCAAAGCAAAAAGTTATGCTTTATGGGGTTAACAATTATGAAGACCTTGATGAAGATAAAGCTAAGAAACTAGCTGAAGAACTTGATCTGCTTGATGGCCTTAAACTTTCTGTTCAGCATTGCCATGACGTTATGGACGCAAACAAAGATCGTTTCCCTATTTTAGAGAAAATGTATAAGATTTTGAAAAACCAAAACGAACAACTTAAGGCAGACATAGAAGAAATTGAGGAAGCATTAAAAAAATTAAAGAATGGCAAATAAAAAACATCTGATTAAATCAGATGTTTTTTTTACACAAAACAAAAAATTTTTATTTGGTTAATTACTTAAGTTCTACTGTTGCGCCAGCTTCTTTAAGTTTAGCTTCTATTTCTTTAGCTTCTGCTGTTGGAACGTTTTCTTTAATTGTGCTTGGTGCATTATCTACAAGAGCTTTTGCTTCGCTAAGTCCAAGACCTGTGATTTCTCTAACAACTTTTATAACTGCAATTTTGTTTGCGCCAGCTTCTTTAAGAGCAACTGTGAATTCACTTTTTTCTTCAGCTGCAGCAGTAGCAGCACCCGAAACAGGTGCGGCTGCGACAGCAACTGGAGCTGCTGCGCTAACTCCAAACTCTTCTTCAAGAGCTTTTACAAGATCACTTACTTCAACTATTGTAAGTTTTTTAATTTCTTCAACAAGATTTTTAATATCTGCCATTTTAATTTCCTCCTATCTATTATTTTTCAGCAACTGCTTTAAGAGCAATTGCAAGTCCCTGAACGGGAGCATTGAGAACTCTAGCAAGCCCACCGATAGGGCCCATAAGACTCCCAAGAAGTTTCGCAACAAGCACTTCTTTGCTTGGAAGTTTTGCAAGAGCTTCAATTTCCTTGCTTTCAACGTACTGACCATTAAGTAAACCAAATTTAATACTTAACTTTTTAGTTTTGTCAACATAGTCGCATACAATTTTTGCTTGTGCAACTTCATCTTCATAACCAAAAGCTACGGCACTTGTGCCTTCAAGATGTTTTTCGGCACCTTTAATTCCGAGTTCGTTAAGTGCAAGGAGCATCAATCTGTTTTTATAAACTTTATATTCAGCGCCATTTTGTCTGAAAGCTTTACGCATTTGAGTGTCTTCTTCAACAGTAAGACCTTTATAGTCTACAAAAGTTACAGATTTAGCTTTTTGAAGTTTTTCTTTTATTTCTTGGACTATTTGTTTTTTTGCTTCAAAATTAGCACTCATGTTTCCTCCTTATAGATTTTTTTGTTTTGTGTTCCTAAAAAAAATCTCTTGCGCCAAAGAAAAAGGGCAAGAGAGAATTATCACTTTTTTCCTTTTTCCTCGGCAAGCATGTCTGAAGACATTTACGACAAAGCACTTGCTGTCTATGGAAAGATTTATTTTAGACTGTTATATTATAATCTTTTTTTTTGATAATGTCAACACTTTTTATCACTTTTTATGATTTACTTTTAAATTATATGTTTGACTTTTTTAATCTTTAATGCTAAAATTTAAGTTGAATTTTAAGGAGTTTTTAACTATGGATTACGCTAATATAGAAAAAAAATGGAATGAAAAATGGGAAAGAGATGGTCTTTATCGTTTCGATGAAAAGAATTTAGATAAAAAATATTATTTACTTGAGATGTTTTCTTATCCAAGTGGTTTAAATTTACATTTGGGTCATTGGTGGAATTTTGGGCTTTCTGATAGCTTTGGTCGTTTTAAGAGAATGCAAGGATATAATGTTTTTCAGCCTATGGGGTTTGATAGTTTTGGTTTGCCTGCTGAAAATTATGCTTTAAAAACAGGCATACACCCTGAAGATTCCACATTGCGAAATATCTCTGTAATGGAAAATCAACTTAAAAATATAGGGGGAACTTTTAATTGGGAATATGAGTTGATAACTTGTAAACCAGAATATTATAAATGGACACAGTGGTTGTTTGTTCAGTTATATAAAAATGGGTTGGCTTATCAAAAAGAAGCTCCAGTTAATTGGTGCCCTTCTTGTAATACAGTTATAGCAAATGAACAAGTGGTTGAAGGTGTTTGTGAAAGATGTGGAACCGAAGTGATAAGAAAAAATATGAAACAATGGTTTTTCAAAATCACAAATTATGCTGAAAGACTTTTATTGGGGTTAGATAATCTTGATTGGCCACAAAAGACCAAACTTTTACAAAAAAATTGGATTGGTAAATCTATTGGCTGTGAAGTTGATTTTAAAACTGAAGATGGTCAAAATACTTTAACCGTGTTTACTTCAAGGGTGGATACAATTTTTGGGGTGAGCTGGCTTGTGATTGCACCTGAACACCCTTTGCTTTCAAAGTTAGTTACACCAGAAAATAAGGCAAATGTAAAGGAATATGTTGAAAAAGCTGCAAAGAAAGATGAGATTGCAAGATCTAGCACAAATAATGAAAAAACAGGGGTGTTTACAGGCACTTATGTCATCAATCCGTTAAATGGAAACAAAGTCCCTCTTTTTGTCGCAGATTATGTTATTGCTTCTTATGCAACGGGTATTGTTATGGGAGTGGCTGCTCATGATGAAAGAGATTATGATTTTGCAAAAGTTTATAATGTCCCAGTTGTTCAAGTTATTCAACCACTGAATGAAGGAAAAGTTGATTTGCCTTATGTTGAATATGGTAAATTAATTAATTCAGGAGAATTTGACGGTTTGACGAGTGAAGAAGCAAAAATTAAAATAGTTGAGAAACTTGAAAAAATTGGGGCAGGAAGAAAAAAAGTAAATTATAAATTAAGAGATTGGTCTGTTTCAAGACAGAGATATTGGGGGTGTCCAATTCCTATTATTCATTGTCCTAAATGTGGAGCCGTTCCTGTCCCAGAAGAACAATTACCTGTTTTATTGCCTAGAATTCATGATTATAAGCCAGAAGGTGAAGGGCCTTTAGGGAAAGTTGAAGAATATATGTCTGTCAAATGCCCTGTTTGTGGTCAAAATGCAAGAAGAGACCCTGATACTTTAGATGCTTTTGTTTGTTCGAGTTTTTATCAACTTAGATATCCAGATGTTCACAATGATAAACAAATTTTTTCAAGTGAAAAGATAAATAAAATTTGTCCAGTGGACACCTATGTAGGGGGAGTAGAACATGCGACTGCTCACCTGTTATATTCGAGGTTTGTAACCAAGTTCCTTTATGACTTAAATTTAATAAATTTTGACGAGCCTTTTAAAAGGCTTGTTCATCAAGGTATGGTTTTAGGAAGTGATGGTAAAAAAATGTCAAAGCGTAATGGTGGGAAAACAGCAGATGAGTACGTGAATGAATTTGGAAGTGATGCTTTAAGGTTGACAATGATGTTTTCAATGAATTATGTTGATGGGGGGCCATGGAATGATGAGGGGCTTAAACATATGACTGCTTTCATGGATAGAATTGACAGAATAGTTTCAAAATGGGCGAGTTTGGATGGAGAAAACAATTCACAGTTAAACAGAAAAGAAGAACAAGATTTAGAATATGCAAGAGCTTATTGTGTTAAAGAGATGACAGAAAGCTTTGAAGTTTTTTCATTCAACACAGCTATTGCAAGGCTCATGGAACTTGTTAATGCAATGTATAAATATGATAAATTCGAATTAAAAAATAATGTTTTAGCAAAAAATGTTGCACTAGATGTAATAAAATTGATAGCTCCAGCTGCTCCGCATTTCGCAGAGGAATTATGGCAAAATGTGGGCGAAAAGTATTCTGTTCATAACCAAAAATATCCAGTTTATGAAAAATCAAAACTAATTAGAGATTCGGTAGAGGTTGTTTTACAAGTTAACAGCAAGATTGTCGCTAGAATGGAAATCCCTTCTTCAAGCTCTAATCAGGAAGCTATAGATTTTGCTAAGTCTAATGAAAAAATTAAATCTTTGATTGATGGTAAAAATATCATTAAAGAAATTGTTGTGCCAGGTAGATTAATTAAAATTATTGTTAAATAATAAATATATATAATATATATTGTCGTTTAATATCAATTAATGTTGACTTATAATATTTATTATGTTAGTATATATATGTAAATAAAGATTATGAATTTCAAAAGAATAAGATACAATTTAATCGTGATAGGACTCATTGCTCTTGTATGTTGTTACATTGGCACGAGTTTCTTTTTAAATCAAAATCAGAATATTAACGTTAATCAGGGTAATACTCTTGAACAAGATCCAATTTTTAAACCAGATGATAATGAAGAAGAGAATTTTGAAGATGATGAAAGCATTGTTGATGCAGACATACCAACTGATGCCTTCAAATTGGTCGAATATGCTTTGGATATTTTAAATAATGGAACAGGCTATACGAGTACTTTTGAGTCGGTTATTTCAAATACAGCCGCTGGAGTTTCTGCTAAACAAAATTTGGTAGGTAGTGTTAGTAAGGGTATAAATTCTAAAGGTGAAAAAGTTGCCGTTGAACAAAACTATTACTATTCTAACGAAACGGGTATGGCAAGTGGAATGGTTGCAAATTATTTTTTAGGTTTCTACACAAATTTAGATTCTAATCTTACTCAAGTTGTTACAACAAATGATTATAATTATTCAGAGAAAACATATGATGTGGCTTCTGCAACCAGGAATGAAATTTTAGATACTGAAACGGTTAGAGAAGAAAGAAAAATTTTATTAACAGATGGATTGCCATTTAAAATTTCTAAGTCAAGTGCTAAGTTGGTTGAAGATACTTCCGATAAGAATTATAGGTATTTAACTTTTAAAATTTCTAAGTTGGATTCATTATCAAAAAATTTCATAGATTTTTATACAACAACTGGGCAAATAAGTAATGTAAAATATAGCGAAATAAAAATTATATTTAAAATAAACAAAAATACTGGTTATTTAAATATGCTAAAAAGAGAAGAACTGTTTTCTGCCACAGCAACGGGTATACCTGTTTTAGGAAACGTTTCTGTTAATTCATCTGTTGTAACTTATCAAACTTTTAAAGATATGAACACAGAAGTAATCTTGTCAGATTCATTATAATAGGATAATAGGACAAGCATCAGTAAAAGGATAATATGAAAGGAAGAACAATTAAATATTATTTAGTACTTTGGTTTATGATTATTCTTTCCGGCGTATATCTCGGAATAAGCTTTTTTTCGACCTCTTCTTATGCAGATACGCAATTACCTTCTGTAGATAACCCTATAGCTGGCTTGGAACCAGATGATGATATCCAGGAAGGAGAAGATGGGGACAGTGGTAGTAGCGAAGCAGTTGTTTTACCTGACGATCCAATTGATCTTATAAACTATGCGTTAAATATTTATAATAAAGGTGCAGGCAGTTCATCGACATTTACTTATATTGTTGAAAATAAAGGTTCTTTTCAAGGAATGGCTTTAACTGCTGTTCAAAATATAACTGGGAATATTTATCGAAGTGGTAGCGAGTCATTGGAAGAAGCATATTTTTATTATGATAATGTGCCTCAAATTATAGTTGATAATCAACTTGTTAAAAAAGAATATAGAGCTATTAATGTTGATACAGATAAAGATGAAGTTATTGCAGTTGGTACAAAGGATTTTGATTTAAATTCAAGGACATATAACTTAAATTCGTCTTCTGCTTATAAAAAAACATACACTGTTGAAAAAGCAGTTTCAACTTATAAAGTAATTTATTCTATGGAGTTTCCTTTAGAGATTAATAAGAATACTGTAAACGTGACAAGTAATGACACAAGAACTAGCAAATATTACTATATAATTTCGGTGTCATATAAGCTTGAAAAATTACCGAGTTTTTTGAATGATTATTATTTAGCAAATTCATCATTGCAAGCAGCAACCTATTCGAAATACAATTTTACATTTGTTATAAATAAATCTAATGGACGGTTGAAAAGACTTATAAGAGAAGAAAATTTTATAACTTATGGCTTGTGGGGGACGGTTAAGATAGATTCTAAGGCCACTTTTCAGCAAGATTTTAATGTTATGGATAAAGAAATTGAAGTGAAGAAACCTTATCTCGATTTTATTGAGGAGCCTAAAGATTCAAATGTGTCTGAAGCACCTGAGGTTGCTGATAAGAATAATGCTGAACAACAAATGGATGGGGACACAGATAAGATTGTTATCGATGACAAACCAGAATAATAACATAAAAAAACACATTGATTTCAATGTGTTTTTTTAATATTTATTTAATTTCATTTTCTTCTTCGTTTTCGTTTGATTCTTCTTTTATTTCTTCAGCATTTTCTGTATTTTCTATTGGATCCTGTATTTCAACATTTTCTTCAATTATTTCGTCAGAAGATTCTTCATTTAATTTTTCTGATTCTAAGTTTGACACTTCATCAAATGTTATTTCTTCAATTTCGTTTGTTATCTCATCTTGTTCTTGAATCTTTTCATTTTCATCTTCATTTTCATCTTCATCATCTTCTTCTTGAATTTCTTCGTTAATTATTTCTTCATTTTCATTGTTGCCTACATTTTCATCATTTTGAATTTCATCAGATTGACTTATTGTTTCTTCTTCGATTATATTTTCATTTACTTTGTTTTTCTTTATAAGATAAGCAATTATGATTGAAATTAATGTTAATGCAAATCCACAAGCTATTGACAATAAAATTATATATAATTCTGAAGAATTAAATACTCCACATGCTGCGAACACACTTGCGAACCAAAATATATATGTCATCATTGGTATAACCAAAACAAAAATTGTTTTTGTTATGTCACTTTTGTAGGCATTGGGTTTTTTTAATGTGTAAAATATTGTTGCTAGTGATAAAATTGAAAATACGATTGCTAAAACAAAGGTTGTAAGTTGAAATGGTGTTAATAAGTTAAGATTTATCATTATTTACCTCCATATATGCTTTATTTTAACATAAATTGTGTTGTTTGTCAATATTTAAATTTAAATAAAATTTGTTTGTTAAGTTTTATCTTATGTTGTATAATATAAGCATGACAAAAAAGAAGAAAATTATTACCATAGTTTCTATTTCTGTTAGTTTAGTGTTAGTTTTAACTGTATGTCTTTTACTTGTTTTTTTGTTAAAACCACAAAAAGCTAACACAGTTTCTGTTATAAATACAGGACAGAACATTTATGTTAAATCTAGTGTTGCAGAGGGGGAGAAAACTTATAGATTCAAATTCGTTTCGGGCGATGAAATAAAGGAGTTTGACTCTTCTTCACATTTATTTGATATTACTAACTTACTTTGGAATGGTGATTTAAATTTCGGAGATAATTACAGCGTTTCGGTTTGTTATGTTGACTCATCGGGTATTTTAGCAGGAGATTATAGTGAAAGTGTTAATTTTGTCGCGCAAATAAAATTGGCGAGCCCAGAAGTTAGTATTGATGAACAGAATTTATTTTTAAATTGGGAAAATATACAAGGTGCAGATTTTTACTTTATAAATTATTATGATGGCAATCAATTTGTAAAGATTAAATCTTATGAAACAAGTTTTGAGTTGTCGACAATAAAAGGTGGAGATAGGAATATTTACGTTACAAGTGCCTCAGAACATGAATATTTTTTAGAAAGCGAAAAGTCCAACACTTTATCTGTTCAAGTCATTCACGAATTGCTTGAATTTGACAGTGCTTTTTTAAATTCAGAAAATAAAACTATAACTATTTATGCTAACGAATTTATAGACGAAATTTTGCTTACGGTAGATGGAAAGCAGTATAAAATATACGATTTTGATATTATTCAAAATGATGGTGAATTTGAAATCACTTTTTCAATCAGTTTAATTTATAATTCAAATGCTACTTTTAAAGTGTCCCCAGTTGGAGATCTCTATAATGTTTTTAATGGCGAACCAACTCTTGTAACTTTAACTTAGTATAATTAAACTTTCTTTTAAGCATACTACATCAAAAGGAAGGAGTATGCTTTTTTCTAATTTAGAAGATAAAATAGATTGGCTTGAAAAAGAACTCAATGATTCAAGTGATATCGCAAGCAGAATGATTGAAAAAGGTGGAGATAAACTTGGCCTTGTGTTTATTAAAAGTATGATTGACAACCTTTTATTTATTGAAGGGGTATATGAACCTTTATTACTTTGTGAAAATAAATTAAATGTTGATGTTTTGACTGAGATAATAAAATCTGCTGATGTGAATAAGATTAGCTTAAAAGAATCAGTTGAAAAAATATTAATGGGTAATGTGGTTATAATTTTTGAAAAGGACGAACAATGTTTGGCTATCGATATTCAAAAATACCCTGCTCGAATTCCATCAGAACCCCCAACTTCTGCTGTTTTACAAGGGCCAAGGGAGGGTTTTACTGAAGATATAAAGACCAATATAACTTTAATCAGACGACGTTTTTATAATAAAAATTTAATTTTAAAAGATGTTTTTGTGGGTAAATATTCAAATACTAGAGTTGTCTTAGCCTTTCTTAAAGGGGTTGCTGATAAAAAGTTGGTAAAAGAAATTGAATCTAAATTACAAAAAATTGATATTGATGGCATTATTGATTCTCACTACATAATTAAATTTTTAGAAAAAAATCCCGATTCTCTTTTTAAACAAGTCGGTAGCGTGGAAAAACCTGATATTATTGCAGCTAAAATATTAGAAGGAAGGGTCGCCATTCTTGTTGATGGCTCTCCCATTGTTTTAACATTGCCTTTTCTCTTTTTTGAAGAAATCCAAGCCAGCAATGATTATTATAATAGCCATATTTATTCTTCTTTTATTAGAGTTGTCAGATTATTAAGCATTTTAATTTCTGTTATTGTTCCAGGAGCTTATATTGCTATGAGGGTTTTTCATCAAAATATTATTCCTATAAAGTTTTTGGTAACTATAACTAACACTACCAGAGGGTTGCCTTTTACCCCTTTTTTAGAAATGTTGTTTATAAGCTTGTTATTCCAAATTTTATATGAAGTCTCGTTAAGATTGCCTAGTTATCTAGGCCTTGCAACAAGTATTGTTGGAGCTTTAATTTTAGGAGATACAGGGGTTAAAGCTGGATTAATTTCTCCTCCAGGAGTTATTGTTATCGCTCTTGCAAAAATTGCTTTGTATACTGTTCCCGAACAAGCTTATCAGTTGACAGTTTTACAATATTTGTTTTTGATTGTGGGTGGTTCTATAGGTATGATAGGGATTGTTGGATTAATGATTTATCTTGTTGTATATTTATCATCCATAGATTCCTATGGTTGCCCTTATCTTGCTCCTTTTGCGCCTAGAGTAAAGTCAGATTTAAAAGATGGTGTAATAATGGGAACAACTAAGCAAATGAAAACAAGACCTAAGTCATTTAAAAACCACAACTTAAAGAGGCAAAAATGATAAAGACTATTTCTGTAAGACAAACTGCAATAATAATAAGTATTTTATTATTTGCAAATAAAATCTTAGTTTTGCCTTCCTTACTTTATGAAGTTTCTAAGGCAGATGGTTTTTTTATTATTTTATTTCTTCTTTCATTAGAGTTTTTAATTTTGTTAATGTTTTTGAGGCTTAAAAGTTTATATCCTTCAACTTCATTTTATGATATTTTAAAATTAAAATTCGGTACTTTTTTAGCTAAATTTTTTTATATTTTATTGGCGATATATTTTTTTTATAAAATAATGCTTTTATTTAATATTTGTTATATGTATTTTCATGTTCAAGTTTATATTGATGCGAGTTATTATATCTTTATTTTTGCTTTTTTGGTTATTATTAATTCTTCGGTTTTAAGGGGAATAAGACCTATTGCTAGGAGTATTGAATTCTTTTATGGCTTTATTCTTTTTTGTTTAATTTTTTGTATAGCATTGTCTATTGCCAATTTTGATAAATTCCCAATTTTTTTTGACAGTAAATTAGTAAATTTTTTTGACGGATCATTTCGACATTTATTTTGCTTTGGAGATATGTTAATTTTGTTAGTTTTGATAGACAAAGTTGACTCTAATAATTTATTAAAATCTAAATCAATTCTTTATTTTTTTACTAGTGCAGTTATCATTTTATCTGTTTATTTCATGTTTTATTCAATTTTTGATTATACTGCTTTTTTACATAAAAATGCTATATCGGATATCATAACTTTTTCATATAGGTTTATTGATTTAGGAAGACTTGATATCATCGCTGTTATTATTATAATGTTTCTTGCTTTCTTTCAATTATGTCTTTATGCTTATGCTTTTATAGAATGTTTTATAAAAATCTTTTCAAAATTGAGTGTTGTATATTCAATGGTGGTTTTTGATTTACTTTTTATTTTTATTGTTTTTACTTCTCTTATTGATTACCTTGTTGCTATAAAAATAGGCGTTTCAATTATACCTTATCTTTCTATATTTTTATATTTCTTACTTCCTTTATTTTGTATCTTTGTTAAAAGGGGGGGGAACGATGACAGGTTTTTTTAAATTAGTCAAAAAGACACCCATGATTTTAGCGCTTATTTTTATTTTGCTGTTCTTTTTTCCAACTGCGATTATCGCTCCTTCAGAAAGTGTTAACAATTCTATTGTTACAGCTGTTGGCATAGATAAAAATGAAAATGATTACGAAGTTACACTGCTAACTTTCGTTTCTTATCCTAATCAAACTTATTCAGAAAAATATCAGGTACTTACAAGTACAGGCAGTTCATTAAGTGAAGCTTTAACAAAAGCAGGATTACAATTAGGTAAAAATATTTCGCTTTTTCATACACATACTGCGGTTTTAACACAAAACATGTTACAAGAAGATGTTGTATCTTCATTAGATTATCTTGTTAGAGTTGCTTCACTCCCACAAAGTTGTATTTTACTAGCCACAAACACAAATGTTAAAGATTTTATGGAATACATTAAAAATTTAAATACTGAATCAGATATTAACTTGGAAGAATTAAGTTTTTATAACGCAAACTACATTAATTGGAATAACACTACAATCAATGCTTTTTTAGACGGATATTATTCTCCTGTAAAATGTTCTTTAATGAGTTATTTTCCATTAAGAGCTAGCGACATAGATGGGATACCTATCGAAGAGAGTATGGAAATTCCAGAGATTGAACAGACAGCCGAGAATGGCTCAGCTAGTCAATCTTCATCAGGAACAGAGAACGATCAACAATCTGGAGGAGGAGGTTCAAATTCTAAAGAGCAAAATAAAATCGAATTGGTTAATGATGGAAATGTTTTGATTATTAAAAATGGTAAACAAGGTAGGGAAATAAGTCGAGAAGTTTTAAGGGGAATTAATTGGTTTAATACAAAAACTACCGGAGCTGTTTTAACTTTAGAAGATATAAATGATGAAAATTTCGAGAATGCAAGATTGGTATACAGGGTAAATAAGAAACAAATTAAAGATTTCGTTGAATATGAAAATGGAAGCCCTGTTTATAATATGAGTTTAAAGTTGTTTGTTACGTTGACTGAAGTCAATGGAGACAAAGAAGACCTTATGAAAAAGCATGAGCCTAGTTATATAAGTGATAAAGTGCAAGAAAAAGTAGAAGAATTAGTTAAAAGTCAAATAAGAGATGCACTTGACATTTTGATAGAGCAGAAAGCTGATGTTTTGGGTATTTATGATAAATTTTATAGAAACAGACGTAAAGAAACAAAATTATTTCTAGATAAAATTGGGCGCCCTGAAGATTTTATTTCTAATGTCGTATTTAAAGTTTCAGTTTCTATATTCCCGAACTAATTGCATAAGTAATTTAAAATATGTCAAATTTTTATAATAAATGATATATACTTATGTTATGATGACTTTAAATTGTTTGTAAAAAAAACTTTATTATGTTAAAATATTTATTGTTTATTGGAGGTAAAAACTTTGGAAGAAAAAAAAGGTGGATTCAAATTTTCTTATTTGATTTTAATATTAGTGCTGGTTTTGCTTGTATGTTTTTTATTCATTGATACATCAAATCCAGGGAAGCTCGTGAAAATTAGTGACGTCAGTCAGATGATAGCCGGAGAATATGAAGACAAAGATTCAGGAAAGCAAAATATACAATTAGAACAACTTTACTATTACGATGGCATTGGATATATCCTTATTAAGGACAGCGAAATTAAAGATGGTTTTCCTAATAATGCCGACTATTATTTTGAATATTCTTCTTCTGCCGAAATTGCAGGCATTATTGAAGAAATTAAGACGCATAATGGAGATACTACGATACCTGACTTAGTCTATATATCTTATTACACAAATCGCCCAAGTGAAAATTGGTTCCTTTCATTTTTGCCAACGCTTTTGATTATTGTGTTTGGTGGAGTTATGGTATGGGTGCTTTACAGAATGATGGCTGGGTCAAATCGAAGTGCATTGAATTTTGGTAAGACTCGGGCAAAAGCATATGCTACAACAAAAGTTAAGTTTTCAGATATCGCAGGTGCCGATGAAGAAAAAGCAGAGCTTGAAGAAATTGTGGAATTCCTTAAAAATCCTAAAAAATTTACAGATTTAGGGGCTAGAATTCCAAAGGGTATTTTACTCGTCGGGAATCCTGGCACAGGGAAAACATTGCTTGCTAGGGCTGTAGCAGGAGAAAGTAATGTGCCATTTATTTCAATCTCAGGATCTGATTTTGTTGAAATGTTTGTAGGTGTTGGTGCGTCAAGAGTTCGTGATTTATTTGATCAGGCAAAAAAGAATAAGCCTTGTATTGTTTTCATAGATGAAATTGACGCTGTTGGTAGACAGCGTGGCGCTGGGTTAGGTGGTGGCAATGATGAAAGAGAACAAACCCTTAACCAATTGCTGGTCGAAATGGACGGTTTTGAGCCCAATGAAGGAATTATAGTCCTCGCTGCCACCAATAGAAGTGATGTTTTAGACCCTGCTTTATTGAGACCAGGCCGTTTCGATAGACAAATTTATGTTCATGTTCCAGATGTTAAAGGAAGAGAAGGAATTTTGAAGATTCACGCGAAGAATAAGCCTATTGATGAGTCAGTAGATTTTAAAACATTAGCAAGAATTACAGCAGGGTTTACTGGCGCTGATATAGAAAATATGCTGAATGAAGCCGCAATTTTAGCTGCAAGGGCTAATAGACCTAAAATCATTATGACTGATATAACTGAAGGGATAAATAAAGTTATTATGGGCCCTCAGAAAAAGAGCAGGCTTGTGACCGAAAAAGATAAACTTATCACTGCTTATCATGAATCAGGTCATGCTTTATTGGCTAAAAAACTAAAATATACTGATGATGTTCAAGAAGTTTCTATTATACCACGTGGAATGGCAGGTGGATACACTATGAGCCGTCCAGAAAATGATGAATCATTTGTTAGTTATGGTAAATTAATGGACGAAATTGCTATGTCTATGGGTGGTAGAATAGCTGAAGAAATTATTTTTAATGAGATAACCACAGGTGCCTCAAGTGATATACAACAAGCGACTAAAATTGCTCATAAAATGATTTTCGATTGGGGTATGAGTAAAAGACTTGGCTTTTTAACTTTGTCTTCCCAAGAGACAATCTTTGTTGGAAGAGATTATCAAACAAAAAATGATTTTTCTGAAAAGCTTGCATCAGAAGCCGATGATGAAGTTAGAGAAATTTTACAAGAAAATTATAGTAGAGCTAAAAAAATACTAAAAGACAATAAAGATCTGCTTGAAGAAATGGCTAAACTCTTGTTAGAACGTGAGACTATTTACAAAGAAGAAGTTGACATGATTATGGCTGGCAAGAAAACTGAAGAAATTGTAAAATACATGGAAAAAAGAGAAAAAGAACAAAAGGCCAAAGAGGAAAAAATAAAAGAGAGCAGGTTGCAAACTCAAAAACTTGAAGAATATGCTAAAAAGGTTCAAGAGGGCAAAAAGTTATTAGATAATGGTATTATAAATAAAGATGAATATGCTCTGATTATTAAAGAATATGAGCTTGCAGTTCAAGAATTTGAAAAAAACAAGGAACAATCTGCTGGCGAACAAAATAAAGTGAAAAAGGCAACTTCTACCAAAGTTAAAAAAGAAAGTGCAAATGCTTCGAAACAGGAAAGTGAAGAGAAAAAGCCTAAACGTGTTAGAGCTAGTTCTGCTTCGGAAGAGGGAGAAACAGCTAAACAAAAACAGATGAACAAAGTAAATAAACAAAAACAAGACAGTGATAAAGACAAAGGAGAATAAGTATGCCGAAAGAAAAGCTAACTTTAGATCATGATTTGATAATAAAAAAGAAGAAAAAAAATAAAATTATCGCTTTTTCTATTCTCGCAATTACTTTGATTTTAGCTGTTTTAATTATTGTCGGTGCTTGTGTCCCTGTGAATTTGAAGCCTAATGTCATTGAAAATCCTAACAGGATTGCTGTTTACAACAAAACTTCTAATTTTGGTGAATTTGCGTCAGATCAAGAAGAATATAGAGAGTTTATGGCTCATTTTGATAGCATGTTTGAATCCTCTTATTTAGTGTCTTTATTTAGTGGCAGATTGGGAGATTATGTTATTGAGGAACCTCAAGAAAATGTATATTTAAGTGAAGTTAAAAGTGAGATTTTACAACAAGGATATTATGTAGAGTTTAAGTATGATGAACCTCAGATTTTGACCTATAGTGATGGGAAATTATATTACAGTATATTTGATAAAAATAAAACACTTTCGTTCACTTCTGTTTATTTTGCTATCTCTGAAAATAATGAGTTGACTACTATGGACATATATATTTCTATAAAGTATTCAAATTCTTCAGATGCAAAAGATACTATAATAAAGGTTTCACAAAAAGCTAATAGTTATATTTTATATGAAAATATTCAAGATTTTAAGACTTTCAATTAATAAAAAAACACCTAAATTTAGGTGTTTTTTATTTATTTTTTAATTTTTTGATTTCTTTGATTGCTTTAATTTTTTTATCAATTATATATGTTAAAAGTAAAATTAATAGTGTGCATGTCATTACAGTAAAGAAAGTTATTAAAACAATAAAACTAAAATCTGTCATTGTGAAGAATTCGGGCATCAATAAACTTGTTCCTACAAGCAATGCAAATGATATTATTATAGTTATTGATTTTAATTTTGTTAATGGTAGACACAGCCAACATAAATTTAAAAATCCTGTGAATGTCAATGTTAAAGTTATCAGAGTGTTATATTCTGTTTGACTTAGTGTACTGAAATATTCTGAACCTAGGAAAATAATTACAAAAACATTTAAAATCATGAGCGCTGCTCTTGGTATGGATTTCTTTAAAACTTGAGGGATAAAGTTTCCTTTTATTAATTCTGTATTAGGTTGGAAGGTTAATATGAATGATGGCAAACCTATTACAAACATCTCTAGTAAAAATAGTTGTCTTGGTATACAAGGGTAAGGGACGACCATAATTATTGTTGATAAACACATAAACAATGTAAATAATGTTTTCATTAAATATAATACCGATGAATTTTGAACGTTATTTACAACTTGTCTTCCTTCTTTTACAATGCTTGGCAATGAAGTGAAATTGGAATTCATAAGGACTAAATGGGATATGTTTCTGGCCACTTCGCTACCATCAGCCATAGCTATCGAACAGTCTGCTTCTTTTAATGCCAAAGTGTCATTTACCCCATCTCCTGTCATTGCCACAACTTTGCCTTTTTTCTTTAATGTTTTAACTATCGCGTACTTTTGTTCTGGAGATACCCTGCCAAAAACCGTAAATTGATCGGCGATTTTTTCAACTTCATCTATTGAAACATTCTCTAATGAGACATATTTATCAAAGCCTTCTACACCGACTCGGTTAGCTATTTTAGAAACCGTTAATGGATCATCGCCTGAAATTATTTTTATTTCTACTTCGTTTTCTTTAAACCATTTTATTGTTTCTATTGCATCTTCTCTTATATGATCTTCCAATACAAACAGTGCTAAAGTTTCTCCAACTGTTATGCCTTTTTTCTCGTCAAAAGTTTTGTCGGTTTCGGTTAGAGCTATAACTCTGTAACCTTTTGAAAGTTTTTCTTTTAGCAGGGAAGATTGTTCATTATTTAATTTCGCTTTGACGTAAGTCGGCGCACCTAGATAGTATGTTTTACCATTTATAAAACTTGTTATCGAACATTTTCGTTCAGAAGAAAATTCAATTTTATCTTTCACTTTTAAATCATGCTTTATTCCAAATTTTTTTATTAAAGCATTCCCGGTTGCATTGTTTGTCTGCTGAGCTCCAAGAATATTTGATATTATTTTGTGAATGGTTGCCTTTTTTTTATTGCTTGTATAAATGGTTTCAATCACATTCATTGTACCATCTGTGATTGTGCCAGTTTTATCCAAACATAAGACATTGCTTCTTGCTAACATTTCAATTGAATATATATCTTTAACGAGAGTCTTCTTTCTTGCTAATTTTATTACTCCAACTGATAATGAAATTGTTATTAAGAGAAACATTCCTGCAGGTATCATGCCTGTTAACGCACCAGAAGTATTGGTTATAGCTTCATTAATTGGATTTGGCAAGAAGACAAACTCTTTGATAAAAGTTAATATGCCTAATGGTATTAAAATAATTCCTATATATTTTATCAAACTGTTTATGTCCTTGAACAAGTTTGAAGCTGGCGCTTTAAACTCTTTTGCTCTTGCTGCAATAGTTTGTATATAATTATCTTTTCCAATTTTTTCTACTCTAGCCCAACATTTTCCTGCAACTAGGAAACTTCCAGATAATAAGCTATCTCCAATTTTTTTCTTGATGGAATTTGATTCCCCTGTTAAAAGGCTTTCGTTAACTTCTATGTCTCCATCTATTATTATGCAATCCGAAGGCACCTGGTCGCCATTCGAAAGAATTATTATGTCGTCTAGTAGCAGGTCTTCTGTTTTAATTTCGACTTCTTCTCCTTCACGTATTGTTTTGATTTTTGGTAATGTGACAAGTGACAACTTTTCAACTGTATATTTGGCTCGACATTCTTGTATTATTGCCACAGCTGTGTTACAAAAAATAACTAATAAAAATAATAAGTCGCCGTATGCACCAACACAAATTAAAGCTATTGCAATTATTAACCATATAAGGTTGAAATATGTGCAAGTGTTTTTTATAAAAATAGAAAAATAAGACCGAGTTGATTTAACTTTAGAGTCATTTACCAAGTCATGCTCTTTTCGTTCGGCTATTTGTTCGGCATTTAATCCATAACATTTTTCAGTTTGATAACGAATTATTTCAAAATCTTCTTTTTTTCTTTTCATCTTTTAAATGATAAAAAAAAATGTGTAAAAAGTCAAATGAAATAGCATTTGCTTGACAAAATTAATTAATTTGTTTAACATAAACATATGGAAATGTTTAATATTTTACCAAGTGCAAAGCTGAAAAAGTTAGCTTCGATTGTAGGCTCCGATTTTTATGTCGTTGGAGGATTTGTTAGAAATTCTTTATTGGGACGGGAATGTGAAGATGAAGATGTTTGTAGCCCATTTACTGTTGATCAGTTAGAAGCGAAACTTAAAGATAGTGAGTTTATTATTAAAAATAAAAATAAGTTTTTTGGTACATGCAAGATTGTTTGTGACTCAAAGTCTTTTGATTATGCTACATTTAGAACTGAAATTTATAAAAAAGGGCATTGTCCCGAAACCGTTGAATTCATCACATCATTAGAAGATGATTCAAAAAGGCGTGACTTTACAATAAATTCAATTTATTTTGATGTGCTAAATGGAGAAATTATTGATCCATTTAATGGCATAGGAGATATTAAAAAAAAGAAAATTCGTGCAATAGGCCAAGACACGTTGAAAAATGACGGGTTGCGAATTTTAAGAATGATAAGATTAGCAGGTGAATATAAATTTTCTATCGAAAAATATACTTTTTGTTCTGCTCTAAAAAATATCGAAAACCTTAAGGATTTATCCAAATCTAAAGTTGCTGAAGAGATACAAAAATTATTTGAAAGAACTTCAAATAAAGGCGCTGTAAGAGCCATTAGATTATATAATAAGCTTGGAGTTTGGAAATATATCGGACTCGACATAGAACGCTTAAAAGCTTCCATGCTTGCTAAATGTGAAGATAAATTCATGGGTTTTATTATTGATATAATTGATAATATAAAACCTGCAAGCATTTCATATTTTCTTAACCATCTTTTAGATGATTGTGGATTTACTAAAAAAAGAATGTCTCAAATTATAAATATTTTGTCAGGATATTATGATGCTTTAAATCATTTAAAAAATAAACAATATTTTTTCAAGTATTTTGATAATTTTCCTCAAATTTATCAAATATTAAATAAGAAATCTAAATTTTTAGCTCAAAAATATAAATTTTTTTATAGATATATTATTTCTCATAAATTAGTTATTAAAAAAAGTGATTTAAAAATCACCGAAAAAGATTTAAAAAAACATTTTCCTTCAATGCCTGATAAACTTTATGATAACGTCCTTATGGATGTTTTTAGCGATGTCTTTGATGGGAAGTGTAAAAACTCTTTACAAGATATTTTAAAAAATATTGCAAAAAAACATTTCCATAAGTTTTAAGCGCAAAAGCGCTTTTTTTTGTATAATAAACTTTTCACTAAACATAATAAATGTATGAGTAAAGGTTTAAAAACAAAAACCAAAGCAAAACACAGTGGCTTTTATTGGGGTATCGGTATCGCAATTTTTGCAGTCGCTTTACTTTTATTTTGTCAATTCTTTTTTGTGGATAATCTTTCACCTAATGATACTTTTTTAAAGGGAACAACTATAAATGGTATTGATGTTTCAGGGATGACTAAACAACAAGCTGAAAATGTTGTTTCCTATTCTTTACTTTCTTCAAGATCTGATGTTAAATTAACTCTTACATATCAAGATTTAAAATGGACTTTTACTGGGAATGATTTCGAAGTCATAAATGAAGTTGAACCTGTGTTAACAAACGTTTTAAAAATAGGACATGAGGGGAATTTTATTAAAAGATATAAAGATGCTAATGAAATAAAGAAAAATGGTCTTGCCGTGCAGGTTTCTTACAAAACCGTTCTAGGAGGGCTTGAAGATAAAATTGAGATGATTGCACTTGCTATAGACAAACATGGCGAAAAACCTCAAGTTATTTTTGATCCTAATGCAGAAAAAATGTTTACATTAAGTGAAGGCAAAAATGCTATATGCGTGGATAGAGGTAAATTATACTCGCTAATAGATGAAGCTTTACAAAATGAGAAAGAAGCTGTTATTGAAATCCCAATTTTAGAAATCCCGTTCGAAATCGATGAAGATGAAATTTTAAATGCAATCACTTTAAGGTCTTCTTTCTCTACAAATTATTCTTCTTCATCTGATGCGAGAAAAAACAATGTATCCAGAGCTTTAAATTCTTTTAACGGAAAGGTTATTATGCCAGGAGAACAAGTTAGTTTTAACAATGTGACAGGAGCCAGGACAGCAGAAAATGGGTATAAACAAGCAAATATTATTTTAAATGGTGCCTATGTAAAAGGTAGTGGAGGTGGAGTTTGTCAAGCTTCTACAACACTTTATAATGCGCTTATTCTAGCTGATATAGAAATTTTGGAAGCGAACCATCATTCTTTGCCAGCAAGTTATGTGCCGTTATCTTTTGATGCTATGGTGTCGGAAGGATATTCAGATTTAGTTTTTATTAATAACCTTACTGCTCCTATTTATATTAAAACTTATTATGATAATGATAATGTTTATGCCGAAATTTATGGGCAACCTTTCGAAAATGGCGAAACAATAAAAACAAGGGCTGAATTTATTAAAGTTTTACCACATCAGGGAGATAAAATAATTCAAGACACAAAAGGCGAATACGCTGATAAAGTTATATATAAAGGTGAATACTACCGAGTTAAGTATCCAAGAGAAGGTTATGAAAGCAAAGGTTATATTCAATACATTGTGAATGGTGAAGTTGTGGAAGAGAAAGAAATAAGACATGATTATTATTGGCCACAAGAAGGAATTATTGTAGAAGGTGTGGAAGAGTTAGGGGAAGGCATGACGTTGCCTGAAAATGATGTCAAATTTATCCCACCTCAAAAGATTACAACAACTACAACTGAAACTGTAAGAGCTAAAATTGAAAAAGAACGACCAAGTGCTTATAATCCATAAAAAAGACCTTTTAAAGGTTCTTTTTTTGCTAATTTGTTTGTTTTTTCTTCTTTATTGTCGAACCTGCTTTTAATTTTAAGCATTTTGTCTATTTTTGTAAAAAAATAGCAATTTTTTTACAAAATGTTTAAAAATGCTTTGCTTTATTTTTTTAATTTTGTATAATTAGGTTATTAAAGGAGGAAATATGACGGATTTTGAGATTTTTTCTAGGGAGGAAGTAACAAAGATTTTATTAGAACTTGGTATTCCTGCCAATCTCCAAGGTTTTAGGTGTTTACAATTATGCACATTAAAGGTAATTGAAAATCCCGAGCTGTTAAGAAAAGTTACAAAAAATTTATATCCGGTTGTTGGGCAAGAATTTTCGATCGATGGTTCTGTTGTTGAAAGAAGCATGAGACATTCTACCGATATTGGTTTTTATAAAACTCGTTTCAAACCACTTTGTAAATTGTTTGATATGTCAGAAAATAATTGGACTTATAAACCTACTAACAGTGAATTGATAGCTTTACTTGCCGAGTATGTTCGTTTTAAAGCTGAAAAAAATGGACTTATGCCAATTAATCATGACGACAAATAGTGACTAATTTAAAAAAATAAACATATTTATTTCTTATGAAAAGATTTTATTTCATAGGAATTTGTGGTGTTAGCATGAGCGCCCTTGCACTATTTTTGAAACAAGATGGGAATTATGTTAAAGGTTATGATTTAAATAATTCAGCTTTTTTAAAAGAGTATAATATTGAAGTTGATAATTTGATTAATTTAGAAAATATTAAATGGGCTGATGAAGTTATATATTCGTCGGCATTCAATGAAGATTTTATACTTATTGATTTTGCTAAAAAATTAAAAAAAACTGTAAAAGTAAGGGGTCAGTTGCTTGGTGAAATAGCTTCTGCATATGAAAACGTTATAGCTGTTGCTGGGGCGCATGGGAAATCAACGGTAACTTCTTTAATATACAATATTTTGAAGGTAGCCGGTGAAAAACCTTCTTTACATGTAGGCGCTTTTTTAAAAGAAAACAACAAAAATTTTGAAATAGCAGATAAAAAATATTTTGTCTCTGAAGCATGTGAGTATCATGATAATTTTCTCTATTTGCATCCAAAAATTTCGGTTATAACTAACGTTGAAAGTGAACATTTGGATTATTTTAAAAATTTTAACAATCTTTTAAAATCCTTTGAAAAATTTGCTAAGCAAAGTCAATTTTGTATTTCAAAATCCGATTTAAAAATCAAAAGATTAAAATATGATAATAATGGATTTTTAATTTTTGATGTCTACGAAAATAAAGAAAAATTTTTGTCACTTCATATGAACATTGGGGGAGTATATAATGTAAAAAATATTCTTTTCGCTATTGAGGTGGCAAAAAAGCTTAAAATAAGTAAATGTTTTATTAAATTAGGATTGGAAAGTTTTAAAGGGATTCAGAAGCGCTTTGAAAATGTTGGGAGTATTTCTAGCGCAAAAGTTTATTTGGATTATGCTCATCATCCCAAAGAAATTGCGTCTTTATATGATTCGGTAAAAATGTTGTCAGGTAAAAAGGTGGCTGTTTTTCAACCCCATACATTTTCCAGAACGTTAAATTTTATGAACGATTTTGTTGACAGTTTAGCAATGTTTGATGAAATTTACCTTTTTAAAACATTCCCAGCTAGAGAGAAGATTAACACAGACGTGGAAATAGAGCTTTTAAAAAAGTTATCTATAAAAAAGAAAGTGATATTGTATTATGATGTTGATGCGTTAATAGATAAATTAAAAGTTTTGTCTGAAAAAGATGTATTGTTAATCATGGGCGCAGGCGATTTGCCAGAAATTTTAATAAATAAAAATTTTATTTGGAGAGATTAATTTTTTATATTAATTTGAATTTATTTAAATAATAAATACATTCTAATTTTATGTATTATAATTATCATGCGAGAGTTAAAAAATTAATTAAAGAAGGGAAGTTATTATTTTATGAAATTGTGGAGAATTATCACGGTATTTCTCCAGCATTAGTTTTGTATTTTGTTAATCATCAGCCAATGCCCATAAGAGAACATAAATGGCAAGAATATTTTGATTTAATTGCTAAACTAGAGTAAAATTAAATCAAAACTCTTGCTTTTTTTTAAAAATTTTGATAAAATTACAAAGTCTTTGAGTTTGGTCCCTTGGTCAAGCGGTTAAGACGCCACCCTCTCACGGTGGAATCAGGGGTTCGATTCCCCTAGGGACTACCAAAAAAAAGAAGTTGATAAAGTATAACTCTTTTTTATCTTGATTTAGTAGGGGAATCGAACCCCTGGGTTCGTGGGGCCCCCGAAAATGAATTTTCATTTTTGGGGTAAGGTTCCCCTAGGGACTACCATAAAAAAAGGAGTGATAAAGTATAACTCTTTTTTATCTTGATTTAGTAGGGGAATCGAACCCCTGGGTTCGTGGGGCCCCCGAAAATGAATTTTCATTTTTGGGGTGGGGTTCCCCTAGGGACTACCAAAAAAATGTATGATGGGAATTTGTTCATTTAATTTTTATTAATAGAATAAATCCCCTTAATATTAAAAAATTATATGTGACTTTTATGTTTAGGTCAGCAGTTAAATCCTGATCTGCCAGCAGAAGAACTTAAAAGGATTTTAATAGAAACGGCTGTCAACAATAACAATATAATAAGTCCTATCGACTTTGTAGAAAAAGTTAAAATGCAACGTAAATTAGAAAATTCCAACGAGAAAAATATGATACTTTAAGTTATATTAAAAAAATCTTGTTTAAACAAGATTTTTTTTCTTATCTTTCAGCAAAACCGAGGGATATGAGTATTGCTCGGTTAATTTCTTTCATTTTATTGTCTTCAAGCGATGTTATTTTTTCTTTTAATCTTCTTTTGTCTAATGTTCGTATCTGTTCTAATAAAGCAACACTATCTTTTGGTAAATGATATTTTTCAGATGAAAGTTCGATATGAGTCGGTAATTTGGCTTTATCAAGCTTGCTTGTTATCGCAGAAACTATTACAGTGGGAGAATATTTATTACCTATGTTATTCTGTATGATTAAAACCGGCCTTATCCCTCCCTGTTCGCTTCCTACAACAGGGCTTAAATCTGCCATATATATTTCTCCTCGTTTTACGCTAAGTTCTTCCATTGCTCCTTTCCAAATCATTTAAATCGGCTATTTCTAATTCTAAAAGTTCTTTATAAACTTCTTCGCCTAAGAAAAATTCCTCTTTCTTTAGCAGTTTATGCTTTTTTAATGAAGAAGTTTCCTTTATCGCAATTTTCGATATGTCTCCATATTTTTCTTCAAAATGTTTTAAATTTTCTTCAAGTTTCTTTCTATATT
Source organism: uncultured Clostridia bacterium (assembly GCA_944349895.1). Taxonomy (GTDB): domain Bacteria; phylum Bacillota; class Clostridia; order Christensenellales; family UBA1242; genus Caccovivens. The sequence goes on from CALVNQ010000005.1 coordinate 33,440, forward strand.
CTTCTTTATATCTCATTTATGCACCTCTTTGCCTACTTATATTCATTCTTAGATTGAGAAAATTGGCATTTTATATTCTTTAAGTTCTTACTATTTTTGTCGAAATTTGTTAAAAATGTTTAGACAAAATTTTTCTAACAATAAAATAATAGAAAAAAATAATCTAAAATATCTAATATGGAAAAAGAAAACTTTAATGATAGGGTTAAAGAATTAAGAAAAGAGCTTGGTTTAACCCAAACTCAATTCGCTACGAAAATCGGGTCAACTCAAAGGCAAGTTAGTTTTTGGGAAAGTGGACAGATTGAACCGAATATTTTTTGGCTTATAAAATTAGCTGATTTTTTTGATGTTAGTGTTGATTATTTGATTGGACGAATTTAAATATGTTATAATTGGAGACAAAATTGTTAACTAAAGATAAATTTTCATTTAAAATTAATTTTCGTCCAATTGTTGTGGTATTTTTAAGTCTGTTGTTTGGTTTAATTTCAGCCAGAAAGTTATATGCAGGCGACAGTATTTATATTTCTCTTGTTTCGATTGTTTTTATTGGCCTTGTTATTTATACTTGTTTCAGAGGCAAATTTATTTTAATTTTACTTTTTACTGTCTTCTTTTTTCTGGGCAATGGTATGTTTTATCTTTCATATAACTCTTTTTTAGGGAAGGAATATAAAGATGCTGATGTTTGTGCAAGAATCAGCGAGGTATCTTATAACGATGAATATGGTTATGCAAACCTTTATCTCGAAAAAGTTGTCGCAAATGGGGAATCTGTTAGTGGTGCTTCTTTATTTGTTTATAACGTGAGTTATGATTCTTTTGAAGTTGGAGATTTTATTACTTTTAAAGGGGATTTAGAACATAAAAATTTGTTTAGCCTTAATGGATTCTACTCCTCTTATTATAGAGCAGGTATTGCTTACGATGCTTACACAGATACAGATAATATTAATATTGTTAGTGGGAATTTAGAATTTGATGAAAATGTCAGAGATTCAATTAAAACTTTGCTGTATGAAAATATGGATGAAAGATATGCGGGAGTTGCTTTTGCTGTTTTAACCGGAGATAAAGATGGGGTTTTTGAATCTGTATTAGATTCTTATAGAGATTCAGGCATTATACATTTACTTACAGTTTCTGGGTTACATGTAACTTTTCTTTGTGGTTTGATTGCTTGGATTTTTAAAAAATGCAAAATTAATCGTTTTATTAATTTTTTATTAACTTTCTTTATTCTGCTCGTTTATGCTTATATTTGTGGGTTTGCTCCTTCTATTGTCAGAGCAATGATAATGGGCCTTGTTCTTATTAGTGCTAATTTGTTTGGAAAATGGTATGATGGACCAACTTCTTTGTCTATTGCAGGATTGATAACACTTTTTATTTCACCTCTTTCTGCATTAGATGTTGGTTTCCTTATGAGCTATTCTTGTGTTGGAGCTATTTTTATTTTACAAAAGCCTTTTGCGAATGTCTTTAAAAAATTTTTGCCTAATAAAATTGCAGATTTGATTGCTATTTCCTTTGCTACTCAAATTGGGATATTGCCTTTTTTGGCTTCATTTTTCTCCGAACTAAATTTATTGAGTTTCTTTGTTAATCTTCTTGTTATTCCGTTTTTCGCTATACTTTTTCCTTTATTGGTTATATCTGTTTTATTTGTTTTAATTTTTCCAGGAGCAGGTTTAATATTAAAAATTTGTCAATATGGATTTTTCTACATTGAAATGGTGGCCGAATTTTTTACTTCAACTTCTTTAAAATTAACTTTAAAACCTTTTGATCCTTTATTTATTGCACTTTTCTTTATGATTGTTTTTTCATGCAGTTATTTTGTAATAACTTCGTCGATTATTAAATGGTTTTTAATTGCTACTTTAACTTTGTTGTTAGGGTTGTATGTTATGATTAAACCTGAATTAACTTATAGAGGGACCTCTGTGGCTATTATAGGAACAAAATATTCTAACTGTTATATCTTGGAAAGCGAAAATGGACAAATAGCTTGTGTAGGGTATGACGAAAATTATATCAATAGTTATTTGGCTATGGAGGGTTTAGACAAATTAGATTTCATTTTTGTGGATTATAAAGTAAAAAATGATTTTGGGGCAGAAATTATTTATGACAGTGAAGGCTTTGCCGGAGATTTTAAATTTTTATTGCAAAATGGAATTTATATATTTGAATTTGATGATGTTAAAATTTTCTTTACAAATCTTTCTTATTCGAGTTATAATTATAGTGTAATTTACAACACTATTATGAATAATCATTTTGATTTTGCTTATTTTGAAGATAGTGAATTTCTCTATGACCTAGATAATTGCTTTTTAGTTTCTTATGATTATTGTGAAAATTTTGATTATTCTTATAAAAAACAGGGAAGCTTTAAATATATTTTCGACACTAATTGTGTATGGAGGATTGATTGAAAACTTTAAAAAAAAGATTGGCTGATGGCATCGCAAGAGTTTATCTCGTCCAGGGAGATGATTTTTATCTTTTTGATAAAGCTTTTTTGATGATCAAAAATGCGTGTAAAATTTCTCTAGAAGATTTTAATGTTTCGGTTTTTGACGATGAAAATTTTAGTTTAGATAAATTTTATGAAACCACAGAATTAATGCCCATTATTGATGAAAAAAGATTGATTATTGTTAAAAATTTAAAATTATCTGAAAATGATAAAAAAAAGTTCAACGAAATTTTGCTAAAAATTCCAAAACATACCGTTGTTGTTATTTTAGATTATAATAATAATTTTGAATCTTTAAAAAAAGATTTTGTTTTTGTAGATGCTAATCGTATGGATAAAGATACTATAAAAAAAATTATAACTTCTTTTTTAATAAAGCAGGGTAAAGTTATTGATCAAGAAGCATTGTCAACACTTATTGATAGTTGTAATTGCTATTTAACCAAAATTATGAATGAACTTAATAAACTAATTTTTTATAATATTGAAGATAATGTCATTTCTAAACAAATGATAGATGCAATGGTTATTAAAGATGTTGAATTTTCAGTTTTTGAACTTACTGAAGCTTTGTCTAAAAAAGATGGTGACAAAGCTGTTAAAATTCTAAAAATTGTCGAGAAGGATTCAGGAATTTTTACTTTAATTGCCAATCAATTTAGAAGATTGTTTTATGTTTCGCTTTCTGATTTGACTAATACAGAGTTGGCAAATTTATTAGGTGTGAAAGAATATGCAATTATTAAATCAAGACAGTTAGCTAAAGGTTTTTCTAAGGCACAATTAAAGAAAATATCTACCTTTTTGGAAGATTTTGATTATGCTGTTAAATCTGGTGCAATGCTAATTTCTAATGCTTTATATTTGTTGGCATTTAATATAATCTATGTTTAAAAGGAATTTGAATCATGTTTGGAAGGAAAAAGCCTAAAATTGGAATTGCTTTTGGTGGAGGTGGAGCGAGAGGGTTTACTCATATCGGCGTCATTAAAGCTTTCAATGAATTTGGTTTAAAGTTTGATTATGTGGCTGGCACAAGCGCTGGGAGTATGGTTGGCGCTGCCTATGCCGCTGGGAAAAATTGGGAAGAAATTTACGAGATTGCTAAAAAAATTAAAATTAAGGATATCAGAACAAGCAAAATCCCTCTTATGCCATCTAAAACCGATGGAATTGAGGCTGTCATTAAAAATTTTCTTGGGGATATAAATATTGAAGATTTACCTATAAAATTTTCCGCCGTCGCAGTAGATATTAAATCAACAAAAGAGGTATGTATTTCTCATGGGAATTTAGCTAAAGCTGTTGCAGGCTCTTGTTGTGTGCCTGGCGTTTTTATTCCTGTTGAATTTGGAGATATGTTACTTTGTGATGGTGGTTTACAAAATACTATTCCTGCTGATATCCCAAGATATTTTGATTGCGATTATGTTATATGCGTTGATTGTAATAAATCTCGCACATATGGAACTGATTCTTCTAAATTATTAGATGTTTTGTCATGTGCGATTAGAATTTTAATGAAATCTAATGCTGTGAAGGGGTATGTCAATTCAGATGTAATTATTGCTCCTGAAACAAAAAGATTTAAATCCACTCGAACTGAAGGTTTTGAAGATTTAGTGGAAGAAGGGTATAAAGCTACCATAGACATTATGCCTAAAATTATGGCTGTTTTTAAAAAAAGAAAACCGTTTAGAAAAAAAAGATTTTCAAATGCAGGTGATATAGAATTTATATGAAAAAACTAAATTTTAAATTTAACCATTACAGCAAGTTATCGGTGTTAATTCGTATTATTTTATCACTAGTATTTGTTGCTTTAATTATTTTGGTAGTTGTTTTTAGAGTTGAAATTTCTAAAAAAATTTATCATTGGGGCGATTATGTCGCCGAAGGCAATATTTTTGTACATTTTATTGATGTCGGCCAAGGCGATGCTACTTTGATTGAATTTGATGATGGTTCTACTATGCTTATTGATGCAGGTCCTAAAAGTTCGTCAGATGATTTAGTAAATTATATAAATAATCTTGGGATTTCAACTATTGATTATTTTTTAATTACTCACCCTGATGCTGATCACGTTGGTGGAGGTATTAAAATTTTTGAAAATTTTCAAATAAATAACTTTTATAGACCTATGATAAGTTCGGTTTCTGAAGAAGATACCAGTCCATACCCTGTTCATGATACAGGAACTTACGATGAAATTATACAAGCTTATTTAAATGAAGAAAATTGTAATTTGTTTTATAATAGTGATGCAGTATCAATAATTGGAGATAATTATTCGGTAAATATCATTTATCCTGATGGAGTTTACGAGGACACTAATGATTCTTCGGCAATTTGTTTTATTAAAATTTATGATTTTAAATTTTTATTTATGGCAGATGCAGATACAAAGATAGAATCAAAATTAATAGAAAAATATGGATATGAATTGCAGGCAGATGTTTTGAAAGTGGGGCATCATGGAGCCGAAACTTCAACGAGCGAGGAATTTTTGGAAGTTGTAAAACCAAATTATGCTGTGATAAGTGTTGGGGAAAATGACTATGGTCATCCATCTGGAAAGGTTTTGGAACTTTTAGATCTTGAAAATGTCAAATATTTTATTACTTATGAATCAGGAAACATTGTCGCTTCTGTGAGTCAGGCACTTTTAAATTTTGATTCAAACACAGGCAAAATGATTGACTATGCCACTATTGTTGTTGTTTTATCTTTAATTATTCTTTTAGTTTGGGGAATTCCAGATTTTTGGAATAAAAATCAAAGAAAAAAAGATATTAAAAATATCAATATTTAATTTGGTTAAATATTAAATTATGTTAAAATAATTCTATGAAAAAGTTAAGTGATAGCATTTTAATTGTAAGTTTAAATGAAATAGAGGGAAAGTCATTAGCACAAGATTTAGCTAATACTTTAAATCTGCATTATGCTTCATGTAAAGAAATTTTAGAATATGATTTATTTGATAGCGGAGCTATTCTAGAAAAATGTGGAATTGCTTATCTTAACAAACGTGAAAAATCTATTATGAAAGATATTTCTATGTATGAAAATTCTTTGATTTTCATCTCTTACGATTTGTTACAAAATAATTTGCGAATTTTTGAAAAAATTTATCCTAAAATATTTTTAAAATTTCCAAAACGCAAACTATCAAAAAACGACACTATAAATTTGATTGCCTATGAAGAAAGAAACTCTTTTTTAAGTAAATTTTGCGATTTGTCAGTTGAGGTTTCTTCTTCCAGTAAATCTAATTTATCCAAAATATTAAAGGAGATAGATAAAAAAGTATGAAAAAAATTGTTCAAAAATCTTTAAATTATTTAAAAGCTTTAACAGCAGAGACTGTCTCTAATGCAAATTCAGGCCATACAGGGACTGCGCTTGGAGGAAGTTCTATCCTTTTTGCTTTGTTTAAAGACCACTACAAATTTGATGTTTCTGATACTGACTTTTTGAATAGGGATAGATTTGTTTTATCGGCAGGGCACGCAAGTGCATTATATTATTCTTTACTTGCTATGTTTGGATTTGATGTTTCTTTGCAGGATTTAAAAAATTTTAGAAAAATTGGATCAATAACTTCTGGCCATCCAGAATTTGGGCTTATTAATGCTGTTGAAACTTCAACAGGGCCTCTTGGTGAGGGAGTAGCAAATGCTGTCGGTATGGCTATTGCAGAAAGCATTATGGAAGAGAAATTTAATAATATCGGATTTCCTATTATTAATAATTATACTTATTGTTTCGCAGGCGATGGAGATTTAATGGAAGGTGTAGCTCAGGAGGCTTGCTCTGTCGCAGGAGCTTATAAGTTAAACAGATTTATTTTGCTTTATGATTGTAACGAAGTAACAATTGATGGAAGCTTAAATTTGTCTAATCGTGAAAATGTTAGAAAAAAGTTTAAAGCCATGGGTTTTAGGGTAATTGAAGTTAAAAAAGGTAATTCATTTTCTGCTTGCACAAGAGCCATAGCTAAGGCTAAAAAATCCGACCTACCAACAATTATTATTTTCCATACAACTATTGGAATTGGAACTGAAAAAGAGGGAACAAGTGCTGTCCATGCCTATCCTTTGAAAAAAGAAGAATTAGTCGCTTTCAAAGAAAAATTGGGCGTCAAAGAATCATTTTTTATTCCAAGTGATGTTAGAGAGTTTTGCATGGAATCAACAATAAATGGCAAGCTGTTACATGAAAAATGGAATCAAGATTTGGCAGTTTATGCAACCACCCATCCCGATTTATATAAAAAACTTTTATCTTTTTTTGATAGTAAAAAAATTGATTATGAAAAATTAGCTCAAACTTATAATAATAGTGATTACGATTCTATCCGAGACCTCAATCATTCACTGTTAAATGATTTTGCTGATAAGTTCTGTCAAATTTTTGGAGGCACAGCAGATGTCGCTCCTTCAACTAAAGCATATATCGATGAAGGAGGAGATTTTGTTGCAGGAAATAAAAGAGGAAGGAATTTCCATTTTGGTGTTAGAGAGCATGCTATGGCGGCTATATGTAACGGGATTAGTTTGTATGAAGATTTCTTACCTTTTGATTCAACTTTTCTTGCCTTTTCTAACTATATGATTCCTGCATTAAGAATGAGAGCAATGATGAAACTCCCAGTTCTTGATATTTTTACACATGATTCAATTTTGATAGGGGAAGATGGCCCAAGTCATCAGCCTATTGAGCAAATAGCAATGTTGAGAAGTATTTTGGGATTAAATGTGTTTAGACCTTGTGATGTCAATGAATTGATTGCTTGTTATAAAATGTATTTTACTGAAAGAAAACCTACCTCATTAATTCTACCAAAACAAAAGGTTATTTCCAGTGGTTTATCTTCTATCAAGAATGCTAGTTTAGGTGGATATATTCTCAAACCAGCAAAGAAATCTGCAGATATTGTTTTAATGGCGAGTGGGAGCGAAATTCCTTTAGCTTTGTCGGTTGCAAAAGAATTAGAAAAGAGTTTTGATGTAAGTGTTGTTAGCATGCCTTGTTTTGAAATTTTTGAACAACAAAGTGATTCTTATAAATCAAAAATTCTTCAACCAAATGCTAAATTAAGAGTGGCAATAGAGGCTTCAAATGATAGTGTTTGGTATAAGTTTATGTCTGCTAATGATATTTTTATTAAAGTGGAGAATTATATGCCAGGTGGAGAGGGAGAGCAGGTTTATCAAAAAGCAGGTTTTTCTGTAAAACAGATTTTAAAGCAAATTAATAAAAAATTAAAAATCTGATAAATTTTGTCATTTTTCAATATTTTTCTTATGTAAGCATATTTATCATTAAAAGTAAAATATAGTATATATGAGGTGATGTATGTTTACAAAAAAAAGTTTGGTGCTCTTAGGAGTAAATTTACAGAGGGAAAAAGCAGTTTTAACTTTGGAAAGCAATAATGATCTTATTGAAGGTCGGCTGAGACTTTATAATTTTAATCAAGAACCAGATGGAATTTTGAGCCTTGGTTTTTATGATAACAAAAGTGTTAAAAAGGCAGGTTTGGTTAAATCAGGGAATATGCTTTATACTTTTAAGACTGATAAAAATTTGAATGAAAATTTCTCTTGTGCAGTGGTTAATTTTATTGGAGCTAATGTTAAGCCAATTTTGTTTGGCTCGACTGAAGGACAAAATCAAGAAGACGTGCTTAGCAAAATTGCAGATGAAGTTATGGATTTAAGCTCGGCAGGCTCTGTTCAAAAAGTATTAGATGATAACGGTATAGAGTTTGATGATGACTTGAAAGAAGAAATTGACAAAACAATAAGTGCTGAAATAGATAAAATTGATGTTAATTTAGACAAACATAACGAACATCCTAATTGCGCAACTTGTAAGTACAGAAAATGTTTTTTTGGCGATGAAGATAATAAACAAGAAAATAATGTAAGATTTATAGACGATATAAAAGGGCAAATTGATAAAATTTTTGAAAATAATCCAAAAGAAAATTTTTTGGAAGAAATGATTCCATCTTCAAAGTGGGTTAGGGTTGAATTTGACGATGATGGGGATTATTATATATTGGGATTGGTTTATGACGAGAATGATAACATTAAGTATATTTGTTACGGAGTCCCGGGAATTTATCAAAAAACTCCACCTAAACAATTGTCAGGTTTCCCTGTTTGGTTCCCATTAGATGTTGATAAAAAAGAAAGCTTTGGTTATTGGTTAACTTATCAGGATGCCGAGAGTGGAGAAAGCATTAAAGCTATTGTTGAATAAAAGGAGAACAAATGAAAATTTTTTCCATTGTAATGCTATGTTTAATAGGTCTTTTGATTTTAGGTATGGCACTATATTTGATTATTGGAGCTATATGTTTTAAAATTGCTCTTTCAAGGAAAAGCACTGCCAAAAGATTAGTAAATAAAACCATGCAAAAAACTTTTGAAAATTATAAGATTGATTTTTGTTGGTGGGAAAAGTTTAATTTTGAATCGTTAAGTTTGATTTCTAAAGATGGTTTAAAACTAGTCGGGCATTTTTTACCAAATTCATCGGACAAGTTGGCAATTATTGTTCATGGATATGGTGCAGATTACAGAGAAATGCAACAATATGCAAAATTTTTTGTTGAAAAAAATTACAATATACTTGTTGTAGAAAATCGAGCACATGGAAACAGTGAAGGCAAAATGATGGGTATGGGGTGGTTTGATAAAAATGATATAGTTCAATGGATTAACTTTATGATTGACAAAAACCCTAAATTTCAAATTGTTCTTTTTGGCCTTTCAATGGGAGCGGCTACCGTTTGTATGACAAGTGGGGAACAATTGCCTGATAATGTGAAAGGCGTTATTTCAGATTGCGCATATGATACAGTTTATAATCAGTTTAAATATGTTTTTCGTAATAAATCTCATCTTCCAACTTGGCCAATTTTAGATATATTTTATTTTTATTTAAAAACCGTTTATAAATTTGATATAAAACAAGCAGATGCTATCAAGCAAATTAAGAAGTCTAAGCTTAGGTTTTTATTTATTCATGGAGATAGTGACACCTTTGTGCCAACAGAAATGGTTTATAAACTCAGTGGAGCTGTTCCTGATGATCGCAAATCTGTTTATATCGCCAAGGGCGCCGATCATGCAATGAGCTATCCTGTTGATCCTGTTGAATATGAAAGACAATTAAAAGCTTTTCTTAATAAAATTTTCAAATAAAAAAAAGACAATTTTGATTGTCTTTTTTAATTATTACCTGAGGTTCTTTCCATTTGTTTATATTTAGCTATGTTTTCTTTTACTTTTTCTTTTGATCTTTTAAATAGTTTTTTTGCCTTTTCTGGATATTTTTCCATTAAGTATGCATACCTTCTTTCGCCTATCAAAAATGGAATAAATTTATTGCTTATTTGTTCACTATCTAATTTAAATCCTTCTACTGGGTGATATCGATAAAGAGTTACATAACCTGCATCAACAGCTTTCTTCATTTCGGTTAATGATTTTGACATTTCAAATCCATGATTCACACATGTTGAATATGCGATGATCAAACTTGGACCATTATAAGCCTCGGCTTCTCTAAAAGCTTTAATGCATTGATTCATATCTGCACCTATAGCGACAGAAGCAACATAGACATTCCCATAGCTTAATGCCATTAGCCCTAAATTCTTTTTGTTGGTTTCTTTGCCTCCATCTGCTAATTTAACTGATGCTCCTGCAGGCGTAGATTTTGAAGATTGACCACCGGTATTGGCATAACATTCATTATCTAAAACTAAAATATTCACATTTTTGCCACTTGCTAGGACATGATCCAATCCTCCAAAACCTATATCATAGGCCCAGCCATCTCCACCTATTATCCACACACTTTCTGATGAATTTCTTTTTTCTTTTGCAAGTTTAATTCCAAGACCAAATTCAGCGTTATCTTCAAAAAGACTATTTGCCCATGCTGGACCTTTTCCATTTTCATTTTTAGAATAAGGGCAAGAAGGATAACTGCCACCATATATGCTCGAGCATCCTGTTGCATTTGCTATTACCATTTTATGCCCAAACAACATTGAAGCTAATTTTATATATGGTGTTTCTCCACAACCAGCACATGCGCCAGGGAAAATAAAGTAGTTCTGTTCAAACTGTAAACCTTTGACAGTGGATTTTGAAAAAGGTGTTTTTTTGATCTTTTTTAAAGTCTCTACCTTCTTAAAATTTGTTTTTTCCTTTTCTAAAACTTCTGAAGCGTTTTTCATTATTATAGCTTTCCCTAGAGCAGGGCATATTTCTTGGCATAATCCACAACCTGTGCAATCTTCAGGAGAAACTTGTATTCTGTAATAGCCTTCTATTCCATATGCTTTAACAAAAGGAACATCTTCTGGAGGATTTTTAACTAAAATCGCTTTGATTGCTCCGTGTGGACAGGCTAAAACGCATTGTCCACATTGCAAGCATTTTTTAGGTTGCCATTCGGAAATTTTTTCAGCTATGCATCTTTTTTCAAATTTTGAAGTATCTGTTTCTATACTACCATCCTTTGAGAAAAAGGATACAGGCTTACAATTAAAATCAGGAACCAATTTAATTGGAATTGCAGTTTCAGTCATATTAATATTTTTTAGATTAACTGACTTTGTCAATTTTTTTGCCATAGAAACTGCTTGTTTATTTTTATTGACTATATCTTCACCTTTTTTTAAAAAGTTTTGTTCAATTTCAAAATAAAGTTCTTTTTCAAAATTCTTTTTTAATTTAGTTATAGTAAAAAATGCACTTGTCATGATCATATTTATCTTTTCTTTTAGACCAAGTTCATTTGCTATTTTATGTGCATTAATAACATATATTTTTGCCTTACAATCTAATAGCTGTTTCTTATAATTTAAGGGAAGTATTTTATCTAACTCTTCAGGTTCAAAAACAGTATTGAATATTACCACTCCATTTTCTTTCAAACCTTCTAAACAATTATACTTATGCACAAATGAAAAATTATTTATCATTATTATATTGGGTTCTTTACATAAATAAGTGCTATGGATCTCATTTGAGGATATACGCAAATGAGAAATTGTCATGCTTCCTGATTTTTTGCTATCATATTCAAAGTATCCTTGAACATAGTTGCCTTCTTTTTCTCCAAGTATTTTTGTTATAGACTTGCTTGCAGAAACTGATCCGTCAGATCCCAAACCAAAAATTTTTATTTCGGTTTGATTTAAATTTAATTTTATTTGTTTAATTGGTAAACTTTTTAACCTTACGTCATCTGTTATCCCAACAGTAAAATCGTCTTGCATTTTGTTAAAATTTTCTAAAACAGCCATAGCTTCGGTAGGTGAAAATTCTTTTCCACCTATGCCGTATTTTCCTCCAACGACTTGTATGGATTTATTAGAAAGGGCATTTTTTACATCTAAAAACAAAGGACCCCTTGCTCCACTTTCAATTGTTCTGTCTAAAACTATGATTTTTCTTGTATTTTTTGGCAATGTTTTTACAAATGCCTCTTCATCAAAAGGTCGGTATAAACGCACTTTTATTAAGCCTGCTTTTTGGTTTGTATTATTTAAACAATCAATAAATGTTTCGCCTCCAGAACCCATTATTACAATTATATTTTCAGCATTTTTATCACCAAAATAATCAAACTTGTTATATTTTCTTCCTGTTATATCTTCAAAATTTTTAAATATCCCATCGATGTCTTTTTTTATTTTTTCATAATTGATTTCTCTAGCTTCTCTGTTTTGAAAAAAAACATCTGGATTTTGTGCTGTTCCATATTGCCTTGGAGAAGATGATGATAAACACATATTTGTTGGTTTTTCTTTTAAAGGGAATATTTTTTTTATTTGATTTTCCTCTATTGCTTCTATTTTTTGAAATTCATGACTTGTTCTAAACCCGTCAAAAAAATGTAAAACAGGCATATTTGATGTGTAGGCTAATGTGTGAGCAATTAATGCCATGTCTTGTGCTTCCTGTACATTTGAAGAGGAGAGCATCGTAAAACCCGTCATTCTGACGCTCATTACGTCTGAGTGGTCTCCGAATATTGATAACGCATGAGATGCTACACTCCTTGCAGCAACATGTATTACTCCAGGCAAACATTCGCCTGCCATTTTATACATATCGGGTATCATTAATAAAAGACCTTGGCTCGATGTGAAAGTAGAGCACATAGCTCCACCTATTAACGCACCATGCATTGCACCAGCAACACCTGCCTCTGATTGCATTTCAACTGTTGTAACTTTTTCTCCAAAAATGTTAGTTTTGCCGTTTGAAGATTTTTTTGCACTATATTCAGCCATCGGAGATGACGGAGTGATTGGGTATATTGGTATAATTTCACTTAAGTTATATGCGATAGATGCAACAGCAGTGTTTGAATCAGTTGTGATTTTCATTTTATTTCTCCTGTTGATATTATATACTAATATATAATTTTTTTCAAAAGAATTGCTTTGATTTCTTCTAATAAAAGTGTATAATTCTCATATGCAAAGAATTAAGATTGTCTTACAATATGATGGAAGCTCTTTTTCAGGCTGGCAAAAACAAAAAAAATCGAGAAGCATCCAAGAAGAAATTGAGAAGGCTCTATTCAAACTTTTTGGGAAAGAAACTTTGGTGACAGGCAGTAGCAGAACAGATGCTGGTGTGCATGCTTTGGGCCAAGTTTGCCATTTTGATTGTGACGAAAAATTTCCTGTAAAAAATTTATGTAAAGCTATTAATGCTTTTTTACCAGATGATATAAGGGTTATTAAAGCATATAAAGTTAAAGTAAGTTTTAATGCGAGATTTGATGTTATTAAAAAAACATACATATATGTTTTGTCCAATCAAAATTTTAATCCAATTTTTAGAAAATATTATACCACTATTGATTATCCTTTAAATGAATCTAAAATGAAAGATTGTATGCAATTATTTCTTGGCAAACATAATTTTAAAGGATTTTGTTCTAGTTCTGCACAAGTGAAAAATTTTGAAAGAGAAATTTTTGAAGCAAAACTAACTAAGAAATTTAAATGTTTTGTTTTTGAATTCACAGGTAATGGATTTTTACAACATATGATTAGGATCCTGGTTGGTACAGTTGTTGATGTCGGTCGAGGTAAACTTACCCTCGAACAAGTTAAAGAATGCTTGAGATCTTATGATAGATCATTATCAGGTAAAACCATGCCCCCAAATGGGCTTTATTTAAAAAAAATTTTTTATTAGGAGAAGTTTTATGATTACAGACAGACAATTAAAAGATTTATGGTTTAAATTTTTTTCGGCTCATAATTATAAAAAAATTAACGGTTATTCTATAATACCTGAAAACGATCCCACAGTGCTTTTTACCACTGCTGGCATGCATCCTCTCGTCCCTTATTTATTGGGTGAAAAACATCCAGAGGGAGACAAAATTTTTGATGTTCAAAGATGTTTGAGAACAAATGATATTGACGAAGTTGGTGATGATAGCCATCTTACTTGTTTTGAAATGCTTGGTTGCTGGACTTTGGGAGAATGTAATAAGAAAGAGATGATTAAACTTAGTTTCGAATTTTTGACAGGTAAAGAGTATCTCAATATTCCAAAAGAATCTCTGGCTGTGAGTGTCTTTGCTGGAGATGATAATGCCCCTAGGGATGAAGAAGCTGCTCAGGCTTGGAGAGATTGTGGGATCAACAAAATTTTCTTTTTACCTAAAGAAAATAATTGGTGGGCTTTAGGCGGAGGTATAGGCCCTTGTGGACCAGATACTGAAATGTTTATTGACACTGGTAAACCAGCTTGCTCTGAAAATTGTAGTCCTGCCTGTGATTGTGGTAAATATTTAGAGATTTGGAATGATGTTTTTATGCAGTACAAAGTAGAAAAAGAAGGGGACAAACCTGTTGCTTTAAAAAAACCAAATATCGATACAGGTATGGGGCTAGAAAGAACTTTGGCTGTTATTAATAATGTTAAATCTCCCTACGAAATTGGTTGTTTAAAAAGAGCTTTGGAATTTGTTAGAGCAAATAGTCTTAACTTTGATGAAAGAAGTGCAAGAATCATTGTGGATCATACCAGAGCAGCTACTTTTATTTTAGGTGATGAAAAGGGTGTTGTCCCAAGTAATCTTGGTCAAGGATATGTTTTAAGAAGGCTTATCAGGAGAGCAATTAATCATTCTAGAAAGATTGGTTTTGATACTGTCAACTTAATTTTATTATCAAATATGTTCGTTGAAGAATATGGTGAAGATTATGCAGATATAAAATTAAACAGATCAAAAATCGAACAAGAACTTAACAAAGAAATTGATAAGTTTGCTAAAGCTTTAGATGAAGGATTTAAAGAATTTGAAAAGGTGATAGCTGGAATTGAAAAGCATAAGCTCTTTGCAAAACAAGGCGAAGTTGTTGAAAATATCATTAGTGGGAAAGCTGCTTTTAGGTTGTATGATACTTTCGGTTTCCCAATTGAATTGACAAAAGAACTTGCGAACGAAAAAGGATATATTGTTGATGAAGAAGGTTTTAAAGAAAAATTCAAAGAACATCAAGAAAAATCACGCTCGTTAAATGCGGGAGTTTTTAAAGGTGGGCTTGCAGATAGTGGAGAACAGACAACAAAATATCATACTGCAACACATATTTTACTTGCTGGTATTAGACAACTTAATCCAAGCGCAATGCAAAAAGGATCAAATATTACTTGTGAAAGGATGAGGCTAGATTTTAATTTTGACCATAAAATGACCGACGATGAAATAAAGTATTTGGAAAAATTTGTCAATGATGTTATTTCAAAAGATATCCCTGTGGAATGTCAAGAAATGTCTCTTGAAGATGCACAAAAAAGCGGGGCTGTCGGAGTTTTTGAAAACAAATATGGGAATATGGTCAAAGTTTATACCATAGGTAATATATCCAAAGAAATATGTGGAGGGCCTCATGTTAAAAAAACAGGGGAGCTCGGTAAATTTACTATAATAAAAGAAGAAAGTTCTTCTTCGGGTGTAAGAAGAATAAAAGCGATTCTTAGCGAATAAAACATAATTAACATCTTGATTTATAATTAAAATATTGTTATAATAATACTGAGGAGTAAAACTATGGCTAAAGATAAAGTTAAAAATGGTTTCTTTTTATATTTTGGTCTTTTCCTTTTAATTATTTTGGCAGTTGTTTTAATAATTTTTGTTGTTATGCTTTTTATGCCAGGAACCTCTATATTAGGGTTAGAATATTTTTCTAATTCAAATAAAATATTAGTTACGCAAACAACAGATGCAAGCAAAACTGAAATCAATTTTGATTCACCAAATTTTTCGAGTGTGGAAATTAATTGCTCTTATGCAAATGTTTATGTTCAAAAAAATAATGAATTGAAAAGAAATGCTGTTTATATTTTAAATAATTCCAAGGGATTTGTTACTTCAAGTAATGCAAAAGACTTTCACTATGATGTTAAAATTGAAGGTGGAGTTCTGAAAGTTTCGGTTTCCGAGCAAAATGCTTTTTTGTATTTTTCTAAAGATATAAAAATTATTTTTCAGATTGCTAATGAAAATTCCAACCCTTTAAAAAATAAATCTGTTAAAATAAAAACCACAGACGGGAATGTCTACGTTGGTGGTAGTGTAATAACAGGGTATTCACATGACCTTGATTTATCTAGTTTGGATATACAAACTTCAGGAGGATCGGTTTTTCTCAGCAAACACGCTCCGAACAGTTATAACACATTAAATGTTAAAACACAGTCAGGGGATATTATAATAAATGATGCTTCAATTTCTGCTGATAATATGTTGTTAGATTCGGCTTCAGGAAATATTAATGTTAATGAAATTTCTTCATCTAATAATATCAACTTGAATTCTGAAAAAGGGTCTATAACCATTAATAAAATAAATGGCAATGTTGTAAGTAAATGTTCAAATGCATATATGCAAATTAGTGATATTAATGGTAGCGTAGATTTTTCGCCTTCTTCAAAGTCATTTGCATCAAGTGTTATTAAAATTGGTAATGTATCGGGAAATTTTTATGCCACAGAAGCTAGAGACACAGATTTTGAAATATCTCATATAGGCAATTCTGCTCAAATTGAAACTTCAACGGGTTATATTAAAATTGATGATGGCATTGTTTCAGGTTCTAAAATAAAAACCGTTTCTGGAGAAATTGATATTAAAGTTGCTTCTCATGCGTCTTCAGTAGAAGTGCAAAGCAATAAGGGCAATATTAATTTGCATT
Source organism: uncultured Clostridia bacterium (assembly GCA_944349895.1). Taxonomy (GTDB): domain Bacteria; phylum Bacillota; class Clostridia; order Christensenellales; family UBA1242; genus Caccovivens. The sequence goes on from CALVNQ010000005.1 coordinate 50,197, forward strand.
TGCCTGAACAATTTTCTTCTGTTACTGTTGCTAATGATGTGGGGCAAACTTATCTATATTTGCCAAAGGATTATGGTTATACTTTTTACTTTTCCTATTTTAATACTGAAGATTTAGAAGGGTTTAAATTTAATAATATAAATTTAAATTTAGATATAGAAAAAGTAAACCCTCTCTTAGTTAACTCGGGTGGATCTTCTTTATATGTGAAGTGCAATAAACAGGTTAATTTTTATTGGCAATAGGGCATCAGCGATGATGCTTTTTTGTTTGTTTTGATATTATTTTCGTGCTATAATTCTAATATGAAAATTATTCATGTTGCAGATCTTCATTTAGAGGGTGGTTATAAAAAAGTTAGTGGTGATAAAAACAAACTTCTTCGAGACGAAGGATTACAACTTTTTGCTGATTTAATTTCTTTTGCAAACAAAGAAAAAGTTGATGTGATTTTAATTTGTGGAGATTTATTTGATAAACTTTCTGTAAGAAAATCTACATTAAAATTTGTTGTGGATCAAATTAAATCTGTCCCAAATATTAGGTTTTTTTATTGTCTTGGTAACCATGACAATAAAAAACTTTTTGAAGATGATTTACCACAAAATCTTTATATATTTCCTGTGGGTTTCTCTAAAATAGATTTAGGAGATGTAACTATAGGTGGTAATAGTGTTATAAAATATGAAGAACAAAATTTTGTTGACTCTATAAATTTTGATAAAGATAAAATAAATATCTTTATGCTTCATGCTTTTTTGTCTGGTGCTCATGATAACGACTGTTTAAGTTTTGATGTTAAAGATCTTAAAAACAAAAATATTGATTATCTTGCTTTAGGACATATCCATAAAAGACAAAATGGCAGAATTGATGATAGGGGCGAATGGGTATACTCTGGAAATTTTGGAGATTATTTATTCGGCGACTTCCCAAAGGGGTTTGTCCTTATCGAAATTGTAAACAAAAAAATAATATGGCGTAGAATAGATTTAATTTGCAAAAGAAAGTTTTTTGAATTTTATGTTGATTTATCTGATTGCCAAAGTTTCTTAGATTTGAAAAATAAAATTAAAAATCAAGTTCTATCGGCTTCGTGTGATGATTTTGTCAGGTTATATCTAACTGGTGAATATGAAGAAGGTTTTGAAAAAAAAGTTGATTATATTTTTAGTGAATTCAATGACAAATTTTTTTATTTTGACATTGTTGATGAAAGCAAAATAAAAATAGATGTTGAAAAACTCAAAAAAGAAACTTTATCTTTAAAGGCTGAATTTATTAAGTTGGTTTATGATTCTGATTTGCCTGAAATGGACAAACAAAAAATTGTGAAAGTTGGGATTAGTGCTCTTCTAAATGAGGAGGTAGAATTATGAAATTATTGAGTTTACATATAGAAAATTTTGGCAGATTTCATGATTTTAATTATGTTTTCAAAGATGGGTTAAATGCTATAATGCAAGAAAATGGTTGGGGAAAAACAACACTTGCAGTTTTTATTAAAGCTATGTTTTACGGCATGGATAAAAAGGGTAATTTAAAGTCTTTTTGTGCTGAAAGAAGTAAATATTTGCCTTGGCAAGGTGGAGTTTATGGAGGGAGTTTAATTTTCCAAGTTAATGATAAAACTTATAGAGTTCTCAGAACATTTGGATTAACCCCAGAGGGAGACAGATTCGAATTATTGGATCTAGGTTCAAATAAACTGTCAAAGGATTATTCTTATAATTTAGGCGAAGAATTGTTTGGCGTCGGGAAGAATACATTTTCGGTTACAACTTTTTTCCCACAAGGAGAAATAGAAGGGGAGATAAATGACGAAATAAGGTCCTATCTTACTGGCGCATATGAAATGGAAGGAGATGTGGAAAACCATTCTAAAGCTATTAAAAAAATAAAAGAAACTATTAAAGCATTATCTGTTTCTTCTCCTAAAAATTTCGATATACTTGAAATTGAGGGGGAAATTAAGGTTAAAGAAGAAGAAGCCCAAAACTTGTCTGATAATCGAAATGATTTAAAACAAAAAATTTCTGAAACTTCAAATTACATTCAGAATATTAAAAATAATAATGACAAAAATGATTGTAATTTTGAAGATGTTAAAACAAACTTAAATGATATTAATTTCAAAATTAATACAATAGAGGACATATTAAAAGTTACAAAAAAAAGGTATATCTTGTTTCTATTTTTATTCTCATTTTCATTAATTTTAAGTTTTGCTCTGATCATTTCTGGTTTGTTAGTTATTATTTTTAATAATTTAGTAGCGCTTGGGACGATTTTGAGCGTCTTAGGAAGTATAACATTTGTTTTTATACTTGTCTTTTTATTAAAATTTTTAAAATTTAAGAATGAAAGGTTGGTTAAGTTAAAAAAAGAGAAAGAAAATTTATTTGCAGAAAAAAACAGTTATGATGATACTTTATTTTCTATTGTGGAAAAATCTCAAAACAGTTTATCGTCTTTAAATGAAAAAGTTGAATTTGAAAAAGAAAATGCTGTTTTGGAAACTAAACTCGCTCATATAGAAAATGATTTAGAGAAAACTTTGGAACTTATCAGTAATTATGAAGATAAACTTAATTTGCTGAAAATAAAAAAACAAGATGTAGAAAATAAAATTCTTATTGCAAACAAAACTATAGAATTCCTTGAGCAAGCTCAAATTAATATTTCTCAAAGATTTGTTAAACCCATGCAAGAAAAATTTAGTAAAATTATTAAGAAGGTTGCTGAAGATTTAAGTATCAGACTTGATTCTGATTTTAAATTATCTACAGACACTCAAATTGGAGTTAAAGAAAAAGAATATTTAAGTCGTGGGAAGCAGGACATTGTTTTAATTTGTAGGAGATTTGCATTAATAGAATCAATTTTTAAAAAAGAAGTTCCTTTTATAATTCTTGATGATCCATTTATAAATTTAGATGATAAATCTGTAAAAAATATGATTGACTTATTAAAAACTTTTTCAAAAGATAACCAGATAATTTATTTCGTATGTCATTCTTCAAGATCTTAATTAAAAAATTAATTATCCTTTATTCCAGTCATATAAAATAAAGTTGTGAAAATTTATTAAAAATAGTTGATTTTTTATTAAGTTTTTGTTATAGTTAATACGCATGAGCATAAATTATATTAACATTGTCTCTTTGCGTGTTTAACTTTGCGGGAGTGGCTCAGTTGGTAGAGCGTTGCCTTGCCAAGGCAAAGGTCGCGGGTTCGAACCCCGTCTTCCGCTCCAAATTTTCAAAGGGGCGACCAAAAAATAATCGCGGACACGGCATTTTGCCTAACCGTGATTTTTTGTTTGTTTTTATTTAAAATAACAGTATAATAAAAGTGAAGCACAAAAGGGGAATTTATGAAAATTGCAATTGATATGGATGACTGCATTACAAATACTCAGGAATTGGATTTTGCTTGTGCATGGAACTATAATAAACAAAATCATCCTAATGATGAAAAGTTTCATTATGGAATAAATCATGACGCAACAAAAATTTTTAAATTTACAAATGAAGAAAAGTATTCTTTTTACATAAAACAACGCAAATATATAATAAAAAATAAATTGATTGACCCTAAACCTTTTGCAAAAGAAGTTATAAACCAGTTGTTGCATGATGGCCATGAAATTTATATTGTTACTAGCCGAGAAGATGAATATTGGAATGGTAATGCAAAAAGAGAAACTGAAAAATGGTTAAAAAAACATGGAATAAAATTTACAAAATTATTTGTGAATTGCTTAGATAAAGGTGCAAAATGTGCTGAATTAGGGGTTCATATTTTAGTTGACGATAATCAAAAATATGCTAGACAAGTTAATTCGCAAGGGATAAGAACGATTGTTTTCACTGCCCCATATAACAAAAATTATAAAAATATTTTAAGTACTCATGCATCTTGTTGGCCAGAGGTGTATTACATAATTAAAGGTTTAGTAATTTCGCTAGGAGACATACAAGTTTAGAACTAGGTAAAATTTTCTTTATTTTTTAAAAATATCAAAACTTTGCCTTAGTCAAAAGCAATCTTGTTGACAGAAATTATTTATAATGCTAATATAATCATATGCTAAAATTAGAAAATGTTAGTTATGTTGTTGAAGAAAATGGTAAAAACAAAACCATTCTTGATAATATTAATTTAGACTTTGATGATAAAAAATTATATGTCATTACTGGTCCCAATGGTAGTGGCAAGTCTACTCTTGTCAAAATAATTATAGGCATCGAAACTCCTACAACTGGCAACATTGTTTTTAATGGAATTAGCCTTGATGGCTTAGAAATAAATGAAAGGGCAAACTTAGGAATTAGTTATGCTTTTCAGCAACCTGTTAAATTTAAAGGATTAAAAGTAAGAGATTTATTGGATTGTGCAACCGGCAAAAAGAACGATTTTGCATCTTTATGTCATTATCTTTCAGTGGTTGGTTTATGTGCTAGGGATTATGTTGATAGGCCAGTTGATGATAAACTTTCAGGCGGGGAGTTAAAACGGATAGAACTTGCCATGGTTCTTTGCAGGGAGAGCAAATTGAATATTTTTGATGAGCCAGAGGCAGGTATAGATCTTTGGAGTTTCGATAATCTTACAAAAATTTTTAAATCGCTTTCAAATAGTACTAATATAATCGTGAGTCATCAAAAGAAAATTTTGGAAATCGCCGATGAAATTATATTGTTGAAGAATGGGAAGATAGAAAAAGTTGGTAGCTATTATCAAATGCTTCCTTATATTCAAAATACTCAATGTGAAAAACTTCGAGGTGACCATGAATAAAATTGAACAAGCATTACTTGAAAAAATTTCAAACCTTCACAAAATTCCTGCGGGCGCAGTTAACATAAGAAGTAACGGGGAAGTTGTTAAAAGAACCTCTACAAGCGAAATTGAAATTGTTCCTAAAAATGACAAAAGTGGAATTGATGTTTTTGTTAAACCAAATGTTGTGGGCAAAAGTGTGCATATTCCAGTTCTTATAACAGTTGGTGGTTTTGACGATGTCGTTTACAACGATTTTTACATTGCAGAAAATTGTGATGTTACCATTGTTGCAGGTTGCGGAATTCATAATTCTACTTGCAACACCAGCACGCATAATGGTATCCACTGTTTTCATGTTTCAAAAAACAGTAAAGTTAAATATTTTGAAAGCCATGTTGGTGAAGGCGAAGGTAGTGGTGATAAAATTTTAAATCCAATCACTAAAATTTATTTGGAAAGTGGCAGTCAGATGCTAATGGAAACTATTCAAATCGAAGGAGTTTCTTCGTCTATCAGAAAAACTTTTGCCAGTTTGAAAGACAATGCTAAACTTTCAATTAGTGAAAAACTTCTGACGACAGATTTTCAAACTGCAAAAACTCAATTTGATGTAAACTTGTTGGGAGAAAATAGTAGCGTTGAAGTTAAAAGCAGAAGTGTTGCAAAAAATTATTCCATGCAAGAATTTAAGTCGAATATTGTAGGTAAAAATCAATGTTTTGGGCATGTTGAATGTGATGGGATTGTGCTTGATGAGGCAAGGATAATTTCAACACCGAAAATTGATGCGGTAGATAACAACGCTTCACTTATTCATGAGGCTGCAATAGGTAAAATCGCAGGCGAGGAGTTAACTAAACTAATGACGCTGGGGTTAACCAAACAGCAGGCAGAAGAGATGATTATTCAAGGATTTTTGATGGGATAAAACTGAATAGTAATGTTCAGTTTTTTCTTTTGTGTTTTTAATTAGCAGAATTTAATAAAAAGACTGATAATTAAATCAATTAAATATTCATATCTTACACAAATTTTGCATAAAAATAATTGACTAAATTTAATAATTATGTTATTTTATTTATGTTCACAACAGTGGTACCATAGCCAAGCGGTAAGGCAAAGGTCTGCAAAACCTTCATTCCCCGGTTCGAATCCGGGTGGTACCTCCATATTTATTTTCAGCGCTGGGACAGGCGTTAAACACATCTGAAATGCGTTGGAAATGAAAAATCACATGCTGGTGTGGGCAGTCGGGTTTCCCTGAAAATGCTCGCATTTTTAGGATGAAGTCGGGTTCCCTGAAAATGCTCGCATTTTTAGGGCACAGTGGCAGACGCATGGGGCTTAAAAGTCCTGTGCGAAAAAAAACAATTTAACAATTGAAAATGAAAAGTAATCACATGCTGGTGTGGCGGAATGGCAGACGCACAGGACTTAAAATCCTGAGAGGGCAACTTCGTGTGGGTTCAAGTCCCACCACCAGCACCAGGAGACAAGCCGTCAGGCTTGTTTTTTATAATTTGATGGGACTTGAACGGGCGGAAAAGCAAAGGCAGCGGTGACTGCGTTTGCCCGCCCCGGCGTGATAGCCTGCTTTGCCTCTTGCGCATGCTTCAAAGGCGGAGCAAGTCCCACCACCAGCACCACAAAAATTGTCGCCTTGTAAGCTCACTTTCTTTTCGAAAGTTCGCGCGGACAGGCGCAATTTTTGTTTATGCAGCCAAACGCAAGTCGACAAGCGACTTGGCCGCAACTGCCATCCGAAGCAGGTTTTGCAAGCGAGCGGATGATTATATAAGTTTAATATATAAGCCGTCAGGCTTGTTTTTTATAATTTGATGGGACTTGAACGGGCGGAAAAGCAAAGGCAGCGGTGACTGCGTTTGCCCGCCCCGGCGTGATAGCCTGCTTTGCCTCTTGCGCATGCTTCAAAGGCGGAGCAAGTCCCACCACCAGCACCAAATTATTTAGGTTTATAAAAAAAAAAGTCAGCAAACGCTGACTTTTTTGTTTTTTAAATTTTTTCTGCAACTTCCCAAGCACGCCATACAACTGTGCGAAGATTGCCAACTTTTAATGCATCTCCAACAATGTGTACATGTTTTGATTTTTTTGCAAGTGGGGCAGGATTATATCCAATTGCAGATATTATGCTGTCGGCCTTAATTTTGTTTTCTTGTCCACCTTTTGTCATAAAAATAACTTCACCGTTTTTAATTTCTTTAACTTTGCTTTCAAGATAAACAGGAACTTTGTTGAGTTTAAAGAAATCTCTAAGGTATGAAGAATTTGCAAGGCATAACCCATTTGAAACCATTAAATCTTGTAAACTTTCTATAATCACTGGTTCTTTGCCTTTTAAGTATAAATCATAGGCAATTTCGCAACCGCTTAATCCTCCGCCAATAATTACAACTTTGTTTCCAACTTCTTTGCCATTTAAATAGTCAATCGCATCAATGCATTTGTCTCCACCCGGAACTTTAAGAACCCTTGCTTTTGAACCTGTTGCAATAACAATTTCGTCAGCATCAAGTTTAGAAATATCGGTTATTTCAGTGTTGTAAACAACTTTTATTGGTAGTGAAGCGATTTGGCGCCTATACCATTCAATAAGCGCTTTGTCATTTTCTTTAAAACTTGGTGCTGCGGCTGGTATGAAAACACCACCCAATTTATCTGTTTTTTCATAAATTGTAACTTCATGGCCACGCAAAGTTGCAATTCTTGCCACTTCAATTCCGCCAACACCGCCACCGATTACAGCCACGCGTTTTTTGCGTTTAGCAGGGTGGATATCATATTTATGATTTTGCATTGTAAGTGGATTGAGTGCGCATCTTGACATATGTTTGGAATCATCCATAGCCGCTCCACATGCGATCCCTTTATAATGAGATAATGGAAAACATCCGTTGTGACAATGTATGCAAGGCATAATATCTTTTTCTCTGCCTTCCATAAGTTTTGTAATCCATTCAGGGTCGGTAAGGAATTGTCTTGCAAAACCTACGCCATCGATTTTTCCCTCTTTAACTGCTTTTGCCCCTGTTTCAGGAATCATTTTTCCTGCGCAAACAACCGGGATATCAACGAATTTTCTAATATGTTCAACTTCTTCTAAATTGCAGTTGTTTGGCATGTATGCAGGTGGGTGAGCCCAATACCATGCATCGTATGTTCCATTGTCGCAGTTGAGCATGTCATATCCTGCATCTTGAAGATATTTTGCGGCCTTTTCACTTTCAGCCATATCTCTTCCAACTTCCGTGAATTTCTCGCCTGGCATAGCACCTTCACAAAAGCCTTTGGTTTTACTTACAACTGAATAGCGTAGAGATACAGGATAATCTTCTCCACAGGCTTTCTTAATTGCTTTAACGATTGCAACTGGGAAGCGATATCTATTTTCGAAACTTCCACCATATTCGTCTGTTCTTTGGTTTGTGTATTCAGTGGTAAATTGGTCGAGAAGATAACCTTCATGCACAGCGTGAATTTCTACTCCGTCAACACCTGCTTCTTTGCACATCTTTGCAGTTTTAGCGAAACCTTCAATCATTTTTTCAATTTCTTTCTTTTTTAATGGTCTGCAATAAACGCCTTCCGCCCATCTAGATGGCAAACGGCTTGGCGATGCACAAATTCTTGACACATCAATAAAAGGCTTCAACATTGCGCCCAAAAACTTATTTTTAAGCATTGGAACAAGCATAGTTGGAATTGAAAAAGCACGCCCAAATCCAGCTGTAAGTTGAATAAAGAGTTTTGCCCCGTTGGCGTGGATTTCATTCATATATGGCTTCAATTTTCTAAATGCGCCTTTGGCTTTGTATAACCAACTTCCTCCCATTAAATTTCTAATTGGGGCGATGCCTGGTATGATTAACCCTACATTATTTTTTGCTAGTTTCAAAAAAAAGTCAGCGGCATCTTGGTCGAAATGATGTTTTTCCATCCAACCAAAAAGTGATGTTCCACCCATTGGACAAATTACAAATCTGTTTTTAATTTCAACATTTCCAATTTTCCAAGGAGTGAATAAAGGTTGATATTTTTTTTCCATGTTTCCCTCCATGGTTAAATGATATCATTTTGTTTATAATTTGCAAAACGATTAAATTAAAATATAAAATAATAATTTTTATTTTTCAAATTTCAACTTTAAAAGTGTTAACAAAAAATGTTTGCAAAATTTATAATTAATGATTATAATATTAATGTTCAAATTGAAGTTATTTGTTCCCCTAGTTCAACGGATAGAACAAGCCCCTCCTAAGAGTATGTAATAAGGAATATAAGTCCTTTATTTACTGGGTTTTCGTGAGTTTTTGATTAAATTTTTGAAAGCATCAATAATTTTATCAATAGTTTTGTCCTAAATCTTGTGTGAAATCTCAAAATTTATATGTTCTCGTAGTTCAACGGATAGAACAAGAGCCTCCTAAGCTCTAGATGTGGGTTCGATTCCCGCCGGGAA
>CALVNQ010000006.1 GCA_944349895.1 uncultured Clostridia bacterium
CAGTATTTTTTTATGGGATTATAATCCATTTCCTTATTACTTAAATCAATTGCGATAGCTATTAATTCAAAATTTGAATTGAAATATTTTTTGTATTCGTGAAGAGCTTTTAAAAGCAATAAACTGTCTTTACCCCCTGAAACCCCAACAGCTATTTTATCGCCGTTTTTTATTAATTCCTGTTCTTCTATTAATTTTCTCATTTTTGATAAAATGCGTCTCATTTTTGTCCCTTTTCTTTATTTATTTACAACTAATTATATCAAAAAATTATTTTTTTCAATACATTTTTTCAGTAGATTTTTATTTGACATAAATCCACTAATTGTTTTATAATTTTCTATATATATTTAAATATTTTTTTCTTGTGACAAAATGATTAAAATTTCTTTATTTTATAATAATAAATGAGGAGGAAGTTTTGAAAAATAAACTAAATAAGATTTTGTTAGCTTTTCTAAGCGTTTTCCTGATTTTTGGAGGCGTGATTTTTTCTGCTTGTGGAAATGAAGTGAAAAAAGCAACAATTTCTGTTTCTTCTCAAGATTTTGTCGCTCAGGATTATATCGAGATTGATATAGGCTCTGCCAAGACATCTGCTCAAATTATTGCAACAGTGCAAGGCGTTGATTCGGGTAGAGTTACTGTAAACAATGATTATCAAAGTATTGTGTCAACTTCACCTATTTATAACGCTTCTTCCAACAGCACAACGATTAATATTTCCGCTGTAAGCGAGGGAAAGGCTTCCATCATGCTTTTATCAGAAGAAGGTGAGGGACAAAAAATGATAGATGTTTTTGTTTATAGCGATATATTGTCTTTAGAACAAAAACAAGATGATGGGGCTATTACTCAATACATTGTTAAGGGTGAACCAACCATTTTAGAGACAGACAGATTTTTGAATATGACTTCCAGAGAAGGTGGAGAAAGCAACCGTAAAGATGTGCGCTGGTCTTTGATTACTCAAGATGATGATATTACCCTAGAAAATAATATTTTAACTGTAAGTGATAATTATGATGGAGAGGCACAAATAGAATTAAGGGCAGATTCGGTTTATACCGATCTTTATACCAATGTTGTTTTACAGGTTATTTCTCCGTTGCCTGATATTTCAAGTTCATATTCAAGAAATTCCGACAGTGATTATAACATTTTCGAAAATAATGATATATCTTTTAACTTAGTAAAAAATGACGATTCGAATGTAGATTCAAAGCTTTTTATAAAGCTTTCTGTCCCTGTTGACAATGCCCTTACAGTTACACCGATAGTGATGAATAATGGTATAGCTAATTCCGAACTCCTTGACATTACAAAATTTAATGAAAGTCAAAACGATGGTAATACTGTAATAATTTATCAAATTAAAACCAAGAACCATAATGTTTCAGCAGAGAAAGTTTCGGTTTATTTTGATGTTGCTTATTCACAATTTGATTATAAAAAAGAATCAGCTCATTTTGTTGTCAATATTGTTGATGTTATTAATAAAATTGAGGTTTCATCTGATGGAGAAATAATAACTCAAAATGAGATTGTAAATATTTACGATAGCTACGATAACGATTCATCTACTCAGTTTGGAAAACCTTTTTTCATTGCTTTGGGACCTGATAGTGTTTCTAACGATAATTCAAAATTCTACATAAGTTTAAATTTAACTCAGGACATTCCTGTAACAAATTATCTTAGGTTTTACGATGAAAGAGGCCAAGAAATTTCTTTCAATAAAGTTGATCAGCAAATTAATAATGGATACTACAATTATGTTAGTGATTTAATCAATAATAAATCAACAATCTATATAATTGCTTCTTCTAACTTCACCAATGGAGAGGAGATCGAATGTAGTTTTATTTCTCAGCAATCTCCTAAAAATGTTTTTATAGATATGGTTTTGAAGTGTTTTAAATCTCCAAAAAGTGATTTTAGTATTGGCGATGGATATGAATATTTTTTGTCAACCTTAACTTTGAATTCAATTGACATTTCTCTTAATGCATCTAGTTTAATTGGTATAACAGAAGGTATAAAACCAGATGTTTCAAACAATCCAGATATGCAAGTATCTGATTTCGTTTTTGATTCATTAACAGGAGACATTAGTTTCAAGGTTTCAAATGTTAATACCAACGTTTATAATTCGAAAATTGAAATAATGATTATTCATGAAAATGGATTTAAATCTTACGAAAGCATTACTGTTGAAGCCTTTATTCCTATTACTCAAGCATCAGTATCTTTCCAGGGTCAATCCACCGATTCCGTTTCTTATTCAAGTTATTGTTATCAAAATTATCCGTCTGAAATTGGTATAACTAATTCTAGTTTAGAAAGTTTAATTATGAAATTTGGAAGTTCTATAACATTGAATGTGAGCTCAAATTTTGCGCTTTCAAGTTCTTTTAAATTTGTAGAAAATATACCAGGTTATGATGATTTATCATCTAATAGCGCTTTATGGCCTGAAAATTTAACAGAGATTCTTTTAAATTTAGATGACTCATATTTTTCTAAGGATATTATTTTTGATTATTACACGGGTAGGTTAACCTTGCCTTCCAGAGCTTTTAAAGGTTTAGCCTTCGTTACATTTACTGGTTACGATCAATCCCATGAATTAGTTAACATTTATAGAATATTTTATTTAGAAAGTTATATTGCTCCAAGCAGACTTACTTCCAATCCAACTAATCTTAGCTTAATAGCTCAAGATTCTGTTTCTATGTTTGAAAGCGAGTTAGGTAAGGATTCATTGAGAATAGAATTTAGACTTGATGGCAACAGTATTACTTATTATGACCAAAGTATGGTAAAGATATATTCTTTAAATGATTATCTAACTACAAAAAATAAAACTTCATTGTTAAACAGGGACAACTATTATTATCATATTGAAAATTTGAATATCGATGGTGATTCTATTACTTTTGATGTTATCGCTGACACAACAGACGGGTATAGCAACTTGGTAGATCAAATTGTTGTTGAATATACTGTATTTAACACCACCTATCCAAAAGAAATAGATATTTTAATAAAAAATGCTCAAAGAGTTGAAAATATAATTTGGGATAATACAACTTCTGACGGAACAATTTATTTGGATCTTTACGGGGATTCAATTAATGAAAAAACTTTTAGTTTGATTTCAACAATCCAACCAAGTCAAGCATACAATCAGTCGCTTTATTATACTTTTGTCGCTGATGTTGGAACAAGTTCTGATTTGGTTTCGATAAATGATTTAGGAATCGTAAGTTTCGATGACAAAGCTATTAAAGGTGGAACGGGGTATATTTACATTTTGCCTCGAGATGCTATACGTAATGATCAAGGAACGGAAGCCATATATTATTATGTTGATGTTAATGGTGTTCGTCAACAAAAGACTTGTTCACTTAGTTCTATAAGCAAGAATTATGACGAACTTGTCAGTACGGCATATTATTATAAACGTGATGGCGAAAATACCGTCAAAGTTTATTATTCAGATTTGATCTTAAAAATTAAAGTAACTGTTGCAGATGGTTTAAGTGAAGCAACTGCAACAAGAATTTATAATGCAGAACAATTTGCAGATATCGATCCTCAGAAACATTATATTTTGATGTCTTCAATTACTTTGAATGATTGGATTAGTTTTGGTGATGATTTGAGTGGATCATTGAAGGGATATGATCAAAATATCACCATCACTTTGTTCGGCCAACCAATTTTTAGTGCTATTTCTTCATCGGGAAAAGTTGAAAACCTTAATTTCGTCGGCAGTGTTAATGGATCCGATCAAAATGGTGGAGGATTTGTCGCTGTTATTAATAATGGTTTGATTAATAATGTTAATGTTCAAGTTTATAATGATGGCACAATTATAAAAGTTAGCGAGATAAATTCTGCTTACAATGATGGCGTTTTACTTTATGCGGGTGCAGTTGTTGCCATCAATAATAACCTTATTTCTAATGTTTCGGTTGAAGGCGTTAACATTTTATTAGATAAAGACACTAATAGTTTCGTTGGTGGTGTCGCAGGTAAAAATACTGGCAATATAGAATATGCTAAGGTAGAATTCTATGTTGTCGCAGATGATGGTGTCGCTCAACAATCCAACAGGTTTGTTGGTAATTATGTGGGGGCTATTGTTGGAAGAAGCGAAGATGGATATATTGAGAATTCTTATGCTTATAATTATTCATCAGCTCAACCTATCGATGCAAATTTTGCGGGAGCTTTTGTTGGATTTTCCAGCTATACACAAATTAAAACATCATTTGCTTTGGTAGGGGTTGACCGTATTTCTGGAAGTGGATTAGTTGATCGTGAAGATATTTATTACACAATTGATAGGTTGGAAAACGAAATTTACCAAGATAGTAATTGGGTTATGCCAGGCGATCCTGACTTTAAAGAATACGTTAGGAATGGAAATCCTCACTTAAAAATTTATCAGCCACAATCTGTCGCAGATTTAACGAATATTTCTATTATTAATAGTGATAAAGCGATAAAAGTCAATGATTCTAACGGTATTATTTATTATTATAGTCTTCAAAGCTCTTTAAATTTGAGCGAAAGAGAGCAGACAGATCTTCAAAATTTAAACACAGTGTTATTGTCAGAGTTATTGGGAGAGGGCGCAGATACTTTAATTGCTGTTTCATCAGATTCAAAAATAGCTCAAATAATCGGCAACTCAATCATTGTCAAAGGAATTGGCACTTTTGATTTGGTTATTTCTTCAAAACAAAACCACACTTTGTCTAGGACTTTTACTTTTAAAACACTTTATGTTATAAGCGATTTTAATATTACACATAATGGTATTATAACTTCAGGATTTGATATTCAAGAAGGCAAGACTGATTCGGTTATTTTTAACTTGAAGAACTCTGTTTATTTAGGCAATAATCCAGAAGCATTTAAACTAAACCAAAATCCTATTTCCATAGAAACTTCTGTCGCCGATTCAAACTTAGACGGTTATGTTAATTTCGTCGCAAATGGTTTGGTTGGTAGTTTAACTGTTGGTAAAGGTGTAAAAGATTTGCTAGATAATAATAATGAAGATTCTTTCATTGTTAGCGCAAATGTTTCAGTAAATAATTTAGAAGATTTTTATAATAATGTTATTAAAACCAATTATGTAAAAAGTCTTGATATAAGACCATTTGAAGGAGCAAACAAAATTTATGTTAACAATGATTCTTTGAAAATTGATCCTTCTACTTATGGAAACTTACAGGTGGTTTTAAATACTGATTCTGATGCCGATCATATCCTTATTTCAATTGAAAGAAATGGCATTGCTTTATCTCAAAGCCAAGATAATGATTTATATTCAGTCTTTAGTTTCGGGGAAGAAGATATATTTAAAGTTTATCTTTCTTCTAAAGATTACTCTAATTCCCAAATTGAATATTCCATCACTATTTTGATCAATGAAACATATAAGTCTAAAATTAATGAGAATGAAAATTATAAAGTTTACATATCTTCTTCTTCGGGAACCGCTGAAAATGAACCCGTTGTTGTTGATTTAACTTTAGTTAAACAAGAAATTAATTATATTGATGTTGCTAATTATGAATTAAAAGAAACCAATTATGTTAATGGAAAGGTTGTTTATTCTAGAACCGATACTGCCATATCTGTTTTGTCGCCAGGTAGATCTTCCATTATGAATGTTATCATTGATCCAACTTATGCTTATTATGAATATATGACGTTAACTTATGAGAATATTGACGGCGCTGTTTTAGGTATCACTAAATTGGATCAAAATTCCGATTATAAGTATTCAGTCGATTATTCTTCTGAAGTTACTCAAATAACAAATGGTTTAAAAATAACTAGAAATGAATCCGGGGTCTTTTCTTTTAAAATTTATGTTGCCGGCAATATTAGTTCTGACACTAAATTTAATATTATAGCTTCATTTAAAGATGCCAACGGCATGAATGTTATCACTCCGGCTAATTATGAATTATATGTTTCTTATTTGCCAGAAGCAGAGATTACAATTAATGGAGATAAGACTGCTGTTGTCGCAAAAGGTGGAAGCCTTAAGCTTCAAGTTTTATTAAAATCAGATCAAAAAATTGAAACTCTTGTTCCAACAGGGGCCAAGGGAATATCTTTTGACGCAGAAAGAAATTGGATTGAAACCGACAATGGTAATGGCACAAAAACCATCAGCATAAATCTTTACGCAAGTCTTGATGCTGGCGTTTTGGTTGATGGCCAATATGTTAATGGAGAATTTGAAATTGTTTCTACAGTTTCTAGAATTTTTAACGGTGTTAGAGAGGCTAAAACTTCAAAGGCTTATGTAACCATCGTTGATTTTTGGCCGACCCAGGCGAATATTTATGGTTCGGTTTATGACGAAATTAGAGGCATTGAGGTTTTTGATTCTTATATCGGGATTTCTAACTTAATTGATATTGATTATTCTTTTCTTCCTGAATCTTATGCTTATGATATGTCAAATCAAAACCAAATTGAAATGGTAAAAAATTTACTTAAAGCAAGAAGCGATTTCAATAAAAATAACTATTATCAAGATGTAAACAACAGTGGTTTTTCAATTAATTATGATGCTGAAGAAGGGAAAATTATTCCTATTTATGAAAGACTCTATATTGGGGATCAAAAATTAAAATTTACTGAGAATGATAACACTTGGGTATATTCAAATTCAAAATTTAGACTTTCATACAATGAAGGAACAGGACTTTCTGTTTTAGGATTAGTTTCAACCTCTGAACCAGTGGTTATTACATTAAAAGATGAAATTAAACTTAAGAGTGCTGGGAAAAATATAACATATACCATTGAATCTGATTTTGGCATTAACGTTATTGTTTATTCAGATCAGGATTTACCTTTAATGATAGAAAATGAAGAAGATTTTCTTCAAGTTGCAAATGAAGGGACAGCACAAAACTATATTTTAATGAACGATATTACTCTTAGAAACTATAAGCCAATTTCTGCTGCTATGTTTAAGAGTTTAGATGGAAATGGATATAATATTAATATCGAAAGTTTTAATTTGGCTGGTTCGGGAACTTTAAATTTAGCTTTATTTACAGATATTCCTTCTTCATCTTTAATTAAAAATCTTAATGTTAATTATTATAATGGTGGTGACATTGTTGTAGACACAACTTCTGCTGGGTATTCTAATATAAACGTTGCAGGTTTGGCTATTAATAATAGTGGAACAATCACAAACGTTAACATAGTGGCATTTGCTAATAAAGATGCAGATAAAGTCAACAATGGCGATTTAGGTATTAAAGTCAAGCTTGTACGAGGATCAACAAATTACTATATTGATGAAAATTCTAGTGTTCAAAGCAGGATTGCTGGTTTTGTTATTTCAAATTCCGGGAGTATCACAAACTCAAAAGTTGGAGGAGATGAAATAATTGTTATTGGGGAACAAATCGCAGATAATTATACTTCTTATACAGTTTCTCAACTTTCAACTTTTGTTCTTTTTGGCCAAGGAAATATAGCTGGTTTTGTTCTTGAAAATTCAGGGGATATTGCTTCTAGTGGGGTGAGCAGAATTCAAATCACAAATGATTCCACTTCCACTGCTTTTAAAACTTCGGGTTTTGCAGGAGCAAATAACGGGAATATAAGAGTTTCATATGTTGAAGGCGTCGAAAATGAAGATGACGGAAGTGGTATGGTTGATAACTATCATTTGAAAGGTTCAAATATCTCTTCTAAAGGTGTTGTTTCGGGTTTTGTTGCTGAAAATCGTACTAATGGTGTCATTTCTGATTGTTATTCAAATATTTTTATATCAAGTGAAAATGAACAAAAGAGTAAAACAAGCGCAGGCTTTGTTTATAGCAATGAGGGCAAAATTTCAAAATCTTATTCTGCCTCTTTGGTTGAAAAATCAAATTTAACTCAGATTAACTTTTCTGGTGTTGATTCTAACGGTAACAGTTTAAATGTTGGTAAAATTGAACTATGTTATTATTATATTAAAGATTACGATGGAGACTATGTCAGCGATGTTCAAAATTCTGTAAGTAACCAAGCGACTTTGGTTTATAGAGAAGAGGTTGAAAATGTTGATTCTTACTATGGTTTTATTTTCAATAGCAGTGAAGACACTTCAAACGGAATTTGGAGAATGGTTGAGAATAAAGGTGTCGAACTCATTTGTTCAAATTTAGTAACCTTAAGTCATCGTTATTATGTTCCAATTTCTGCTGATGAATATGCTTTGCCTTACGCAATTTTAGAGAATCCAAATGATTCTTCTATGCCAAAATATAACACTGCTTACGGGAATGAAGTAAATCCTATCTTAATTACCAGTGCAAGTGATTTTAAGGAAGCAATGGGAGAATCAAAGTCAACATATATCAGTAGATTCTTTAACGACACTGAAATTTTTGGTGCTTATAGATTTGTGGCAGATATTGATCTTTCTATTTTAAATAATGAATTAGGTAATGCAGATATTAAATCTGTTGATAAAATTTTTAGTGGATTCATTGATGGTAACGGATTTTCTATCAGCAACATTTCTTTGAAAAGTTCTAATGAATCGGTAGGTTTATTTAGCGAAATTGATAATGGTTTTGTTCAAAATATTAAATTAGAAATAGATAATATTACAGCATCAAACTCTTATGTTGTTGGTTCTTTAGCCGGAATAGTTTCAGATTCTTATATAATTAATGTTGAAGTGTCACAAAAAGTTGTCACTGGATCAAGTTCGGGGAAAGGCGTTTTAGGAAAGAATTTAACAGGTGGAATATTCGGAGCGGTTTTTGGTGAAACTTATTTAACTGGTTTAACTGCTAATGATATTATTGTTCAATCTTCTTATTATTCTGATAGTGTTTCTGATAGTGTTTATGGTTACTATAGGAAATTTAACCCAGTTGATGTTAGAAAAAATGAAAGACAAAACAGATCGATTTTCTTCTCTTCAGACGACGAAGGAGGAGGAGTTGGAACGTTATCTTTTGCTGGGGGAATAGTTGGTTATCTTGATACTTATAATTCGCTGGAAATTAACCATACTGGTTTTATTTACAATGAAGCTTTATCTTCTTCAAATGATTATTTAACCAAAAAAGTGCTTGTTTCTGGTTCAATTGATATCAGAGGTGAGGTTGTTGGTGGTGTGTTTGGATACACTGGTTACCAAACCAAAGCACAAGATATTGGAATTGTTTTGACGAAAACTGAATCTTCTTACAATAAAATTTTGTCTTATAACTTCTATGCCGGGGGAATCGCTGGTTTTGCTAATGGCCAATTTTATCAAATTTATGCAGAACACGATCAAAAAACTCAAGACCTTATTGAATCCTCAACATCAAAATATTATAAATCTGGAGATTCAACTGCCGAACGTGGCATTTTGGACCTTTTCAAATATAGTGGTTCAACGAGTGCAACTTACAGCTATGATCCTATTTCTGTTGGGGGATTGATGGGCGTTGTTAGTTCAGCTTCCATCGAAGTCGCTTATAGCAAACTTAACGCAATTAATTATACCCTTGACAATACTTCAAGCACTCAAGATGATTTATCGCCTGTTGCTGGTGGAATTGCAGGAACTGTGATTGCCGGAGATGAATACTTAAAAACCATATCTAGCGCTGGAGCAACTCAGCCAACAACTCTTTATTTAAATGAAGTTTATACAACTTCTGATGTTTACGCTGAAAAATATTTCGGTGGAATATTTGGTCGCTTAAAAGGAAATGTTAAGCTTACTCTAGCTTCGGTTAACGCAGTAAACCATTATGGTATTTTGAATGAATTCTACACTAATAACAAGGTAATCTATACTATTGGAGATGGGGCTTCTGAGGATAATGTTGTTGTTTTCCCAGCTTCAATTGCTAAGGCTGGTATCGATGAGAGTGACCAGACCCAGCTTGGAGCTGTCAAATCGTTCGGTTATATGCAGACATATACCTCTGGGGATATTACTGTCACAGTTAAACCATACTACGACGAAGACGAAGACTTTACAAAACCAAAAGATTATTATTTCAAAATTTCTTCTGTTTCTAATTTTACTTCCCCTTCTAATGGATATACCGAAACCAATGGGGCATTTATCAATTCAAAAGGGTGGAGCAGTGACAATTGGATCCATTTGAGCACTTCTCTTTACCCTTCTATCAATTTCATAAATATGAATTATTACGTTTACTTAGATCAGTATAACGTTGACTCTGTTGTTGCCCGAATGACAAATTCTTCGATAGAAGTTAGAGTGAGAGGTGAAACAGCTGTGGGGTCTAACATCTATGATAATGTTGACCTTAGTGGCAAGCAAATAATTGGCTTTTCAGGAAGAATCGTTGGTGGTTCTTTTGGTGTGGAATGGGGAGATAACTTTGGACCTATTGAGTCAAACGATTTCTTTGGACAAAGTCAATTCCCAGGAATTATTATTAATGGGACTTTGTTCACTTCCACAAGAGCAAGTGCTAGATTTATTAATTTAAATGTAATCGTTAAATCTGAAGGGGATAGTGATAAGCTTTCTGTTAATTCAGGGCTCCTTGTTGGCTCCGAGGTAACTGATGCCAAGTTTGATGTGGTAAATCTTTACTTGCATAACAAAATCACAATCATCGCAGAAAACGGTAGCGCCGGCTTGTTTGCCCCAAGCGCAGTTAATTCATCTATAACAAACAGTGCAATTTATCTCAAAGATGGCGTTGTCAGTGGCTCTGGAGGCGCTTTCGTCACAATTGAGACCCCAAATTCAACTGCTGATAACCCAAATTCAACTGCGAGTGAATTAAACGCAGGTTTATTTGCTGGGAAAATTGTGCAAGCTTCGAAATATGAAACAATAAAAGTTCAAAATAATTTTATTTCTCATAAAAATTTTGGTTCCAATGAATTGGCTTTAAATGTTGAAAATCACAAAAAGGAAACTTACATAAATGCGGGCTTATACGTCGGGCTTATAGGAAATCTTGGAAGTGACGGAACTTCTTCGTTGTCTGTCGCAGGGATTAATGTGAGCGTTAGAGCTTCTGAATCCTTGCCAAATTCAGAGGGTGAAACAGAACACAATTCTGGCATATCGGTTAGTAATATGGCAGGAAGTGGAGTAAAAGGACTTTCATTAGGTGGTTATTTTGGAGCTATCACGGCATCAAACACATCTCTATCAATTGTTAAGACAAAGGATATTAAACAAACACTTTTAATCAATGTCGCTGTAGATGTTGATGAAAGTGTTAGTGCCGATATTGGTGGCATAGTCGGAGAAATAAGCTCACTTCAAGAGTTGACTCTTGTTTCAGATATAGATTCTACAGACAAAGGATATATAAACACTAAGTTTAATGTTACAAAAAGCCTAGGGAATGTGAATCTTGGTGGCTTGTTTGGTTCTGTAAGTGGAAGTTTTAACATTTATGAATCTTATGGTAAAATCTCAACTCAAATTGTAACAGCAGAAACAGCTGCTATTTCTGGAAATGTTGGAGGAGTTGCAGGGTTAAATAAAGCAACAGTTTCAATTTCTGATTTAAAATTATCTGTGTGTTCTGCAACTAAAAAAACCTTGAGTAAAAATGCTTTCACATGGGATACTTCTAATGACAACCGTGACAACTTTATAAAAACAGGCACAGGTTTAAACTTTGGTGGAATTTTTGGCCAAAATGCTGGCTCGGTTTATTTAAAAAAAGAAGAAAACAAAGAAATATTTGTTAATCGAGACAATGAAGATGGAGAGATTATAATTTGCGGAAGTAACTCAAAGGAAACTGTTCGTTATGGAGATATCATAGGACTACAAACAGGAACTTTGAAAGTTGATAAATTTCATGCAAATTCGATTACTCAAATTAGTGGAATTGATACTCTATACATTGGAGGACTTGTCGGTGACGCTGATGTTGTTGAATCTGCAATAACAGTAGGTGGTGACTCTGGGGACAATGTAGGTGATAATTCTGGGGACGATTTGGAGATATCAAATTTGTCAAATTATTTTATTAACGCGACAAAGGTTAGTGCTGGTGGAATTGTCGGAAAGCTTGAGGTGAAAAATGACGATACCATTAGCAATACCATTAGCAATACTGGGACAGAAGATAGTAATACCATTAGCAATACGCTGTTTGGAGGAGCATTTAAATTCACCGTCAATTCTAATGATGGAACACATAAAGTTGGTGGGATCATTGGTTACGTGGGCTATGTATCAAATAGCTTAAAAATTAGCAACACTTACAACTACGGTGATGCTATTTACACATATGTGGATAACGACACTCTTAGCTCGTATAAATTTGGGGGCCTAATAGGTTATGTTTCGTTCGAAAGTGAAGATGCAACTTGTGATAAAATTGAAGCCACAGGCAATGTTATAGCTTTCACTAATAATAACCCTCGTTTGGCAGGCAAGGCAGAGGCAGGGGATTCAATGTCTGATGCAGCAGTGGATTCAATGTCTGATGCAATTGTTGGGAATGGCGCAAAAATATTAACTGATGGTGATGGCAAAAATTATTATTCATCTCAGGTTGTTTTGGCTGTGGATAATGCTAACTGTGAAAACGTTTTTGATGTCGGCTACGCCAAAAATTCAGCCAAAGGCTATAATAATAACAGGTCTGGCGAGACAAATATTAGAGGATTGTTCGAGGGCAAGGGGAAATTTAATCCTGGTTCTAAACTAAAGCCAATTGGAATTAGTGACAATGGAGGAGAAGGTACTGGAACTATTAGTGACAATGGAGGAGAAGGTACTGGAACTATTAGTGACAATGAAGATGGAACTAACGGTATAGTTTATTATACTGGGGAGTATCCAGATACTGAGAAGTATCCAGAGTTATATGATAACCCTTTTGCTTTCATTGGGGATTTTGAAGTGCAGGAAAAGAGCATAACAAAAATAAGCAAGAATGGTTTTATATCTGGCGTGGTTGTTAATAATAATTTCTCAGACACAACAGATACCTATAATGAAGCTAATAATGTCGGTGGTGTTGTTAATGAATTAACAGGTGGTATTGTTTTTGCTTGCACATCAAAAGGAACTCTTTCTGTTGGTGGAAATGGAAGTAAAAACATAGGTGGAATTGTTGGACTAATGCAAGGTGGATTGGTTGCAGAAAGCTATTCGGCAGTCAATATCGTTTATCGTGCAGGAAAAGGTGATTCAGAATTAGGTATAGCATCAGGTATAGCTACGACAACGGGAAGCATAGCTACGACAACGGGAAACAATGAACAACAAGTAAAAAATTATTTTGACAGGACATACTCTATTGGTGCTGTTGAGTCATACATAAGTGCAGATCTTTACGCATTTACAAACGGTGTTAGCTCGGTGGTAAGAGATTCTTACACAATTTCCAGAGTTGTTTTAAACGATTATACCATAGCTGATGACGCATCGGGAATCAGAGGCGACTATGGTGATGATGCGACTAAGCAAGGAGTTTATTATGATGACAATGCAACTGAATTAGGGAAAAGAGCTACTCTGATTCCTCTTGAATATAATGAAAAGCCTGAGAACACAACTGGTTATTCCGCTTGGACTTGGAATTGTGATCATAATTATGGCTACCCATATAGGAACTTTGGCGCTTTTGTTTATAAAACTACAATAGAGGATCCAACAACAAAGCAGACGTATTATTTAATCCCAAATGCAACAAAGCTCAACCAAATTGATAATGGAAACAGAAATTATAGGCTGGTTCAGGACATAGATTTAAGTTTGACGGGATTGTTAAATGCAAGCACAAATGAAAGCACAGATGCAAGCACAAATGAAAGCACAGATGCAAGCACAGGTAATAGAACGGCTAATGAGTTTGATGGCAATGGAAAAACCATTAATGGTTTGGGAGTAAGGTTGCTGGATTCAGTTGCCACAATAAAAAATTTAAGGATAACCGATTGTGTTGTTACAAGCAATGCTGTTGTGGCAGGTGAATTAACAGGTTCAGCAGAAAATGTAATTGCCACAGGAACATTGCAATATAATACATCGAATACATCGACAAGCATTGCCACAGGAACATTGACAGATGATTCCAAATCGACAAGCGTTGGTGGATTGTTTGCAACAGCTTCGGGTAGTGGCATAGAAAATTGTAAAAACTATGTAAAAATTGATGTAGATTCAGCAAACACAGATTTTGTTGGTGGGATTGTCGGGAAAACAACCTGCAAGGTAAGTTCTTGTTTTAATTATGCTCCAATAAACGTCAATGTTGTCGGTTCAAAAGTTGGTGGGATTGTTGGGTCAACTTCAGCTGAAATTTCTAAATGTGGTAACGAAAACACAGTTTTCAATGGTTATGAAAGTAATAAAACAGGTGGTAATTATTATGCTGGTGGTATTGCTGGTGAATCAAGTGTTGATGAATCAAGTGTTGTAGTTAGTAATTGTTATAACACCTCAATGATTAAAGCCGGGAACAGCGGAATTAATGCAAATGGTGAAGGGGTGGCTTACGCTGCTGGGATATTGGCATCAGGGACCGGAACGGTGACAAATTGTTATAACACAGGTTATATTGAAGCGCTCGGAAGTACTGCAAATATTTTGAATTATTTTACAAAACCAAACTCATATAATGATAATTCAGAGAATTTTAAGGCTACCATTTCTTATAAATGTGAAAAAGGGAATATTGAGGCA
The DNA here is from genome assembly GCA_944349895.1 of uncultured Clostridia bacterium. Taxonomy (GTDB): domain Bacteria; phylum Bacillota; class Clostridia; order Christensenellales; family UBA1242; genus Caccovivens. The sequence goes on from CALVNQ010000006.1 coordinate 14,696, forward strand.
TATGCCATAGGAAAAAACTTCGAAGGAAACTACAATTCGGGGACAATTTTCAAAAATGGAATCATTACAGGAGAATTTGAGTGGGATATCGAAAGCTCATTTAATGATAATAGCGATGGTGAAATTCCAGGAACAAGTAATCGGGCAAAATTCTATAAAATGAAAGTTTCGATAAGTAGCACATATGAGTTGTATTGGGCTAGTTTAGATTATATGGGTGCTCCACTACAAATAGGGATTGCAGAAACAAGAACCTTGACTTATTCTTCACGAAAATATCCTAATTTAACAAACTCAAATGAAGAAATTAAAACAGAGAGAACCCAAACAAGATTTTTAGAAACACAAACATTGGACGAGCCGTATTTTCAAAAGGCATTTTCAACGGGGACCTCTTCATCAGACATAACTAGCGAAATTTTAGCTAATTTAGTATCGAATAATGATGATACCAAGGAAACAGCGAATAATGGTGCTACTGAGATCAAAATAGCAGGAAATGTGTATGCATTTGTTCAAGATGAAGAGCAATTTAAAGATGTGGTGTCTGCATTAAGACATGAGGTTTCAGGGGGCACATTTGCTGGCGAAATAGGAGGGAAGTCTATTGAAGCACTGTATAATGCTGGTTATAGTTTTAGCGTTGTAATTTCATCAGATGCGCCTTGTTCTGATTTTACAGGAGAGGCAAGATATAATAATGGTGGCCTTGACATAACTTTCTATTATTCGGGTTACTTAAATAAGAATATAACAACTGTAGGCTATAAGATCCAAGCTTCTAAAGATGACGAAACACAAACTGTTACCCTTGATTCAAGCAATCTTTTCGAAGAAAACGGAGAAATTATTATTAAACCTGGAAAAGATTTGGTTGATGGCAAGACCTTCACAGTTAGCATTAATGGAAAAGGATATAATTTTACTTATAAAACTGACAAAGGTGGACTTGTTTATACAGACGACGAAAAGTTAATTGTTAATAATTTGGACGGCCAAAAAGCATCAATTAATCTAAATGAGGGAAAGTATATTTCTGAAATCATTGATGTTGCTATAGAACCAAAATATATTTATAACTTATTTGATAATAGAGATATTCAAGTTGAAATATCCTCTCAATTAGAAAATCCTAAGACCATTAGAAGAAATTTTTTGCAGACAACATACGACGGTGAATATATCTTAAGTTCATCATACGATACTAATTATCAAAGCACAGAAGATCAAAAGTTGGTTTATAGAGAGATAACGCAAGAAATTAAAGGAAAAATTAAGTCGATTTCTTTTTCGGGTGATGTTTGTGATGAGGTTGGGTTAAATGATAAAGAATTTGAGTTAACATATGATAATATTGAGAACCCTACAGAGATATTTATTTCTAAAAGGCCATGGATACAGACGACCGACACAGACGATTATTGGATGTTATACGTTGGAAGTCAGTATAATGAGGATAATGGGACAACAAAAATTTGCTATAAAATAGAATTTACCGGTACTAATGCACAGGATAATTACGAATATTTTCTTCTGAGTTCTTTGCTAAAGTCTTGGTATATATATTATAATTTTGCAGAAGAATTTTACACTAATACGGGCAACAAAATTATTTCCAGTGAAGATAATAGTATTGAGATGACCTATAAATTTGATAAAATATCTTCAAACACACAATATACAGATTTTACAAATGCAGAAGGGGAAACCTGTGGGACTTTGGGATTCCCTGTCGCAACATACAAATTATCGAAAATTGTTGTCGATAACTCTGATGACACTGATAAAAAAGATTTGTTTATTTCTTATGGTTCAGAAGAAGTGAAAGGCACTGTAGATGAAGGGGCTGGAAAGGTAATATTTGAAAATTTAGATGAAATTAAAGAAACTCAAGTAAAACTTTATTCTAAGAGAAGAGAAACCAAATTTACTGCAAGCGTGTCGCAGAGCATTGATCAAGAGAACAGCAGTGCTTCCATAATTGAGCTAAATCCAGAATGGTGGTTAAACGTGGGGCCGTATACCGTTTCATCGGATAGTGAAGATAGAACAATAAATTTCAATGGTACTAATTATACAGTTAGTTCTATTGAGGTTGATGATAATGGCAACCCAACGTTAAAATTATTAAGCCATGATAATGAAACCATAACATCTGAAAACGGATATATAATGATTGATGGAATAAATTATCTTTTGAGTATTACATATGACTCTGCTTCAGCTGAATACAATTTAGTACTCTCTAAAACTTTTACTGGAACAGATGGTAAACTTGTGCTGGATGAAGGCAAAACTGTTTTCTATTTAGTTTCTGAGAATGGAGAGCTGGTTTACTATGATGAAAATTTACAACCGTATTCTAGCACGCAAGATAGCGACGGAAATTTTAAGATAACAATTGACGGGAAAGATTATTTGCCTTTTTATCAAGAAAAAATTGTAAAAATCGACGGTGTTACCGATGAAAATGGGAAAATTTTGGATAACTTGCTTGACTATTCAGAAAATGGAAAAGTTTCCTATACGGGTAGTTTGGGATGGAACCAATTTGTTAGGTTTGAATTAGCCACAGCACTTGAGAGCGACGATTATAAGTTTTCATTAAGCCATAATACATTGGACTTAACAGTTTACCAGGAAGCCGATGCAGACAAAACCAGTGTCTATGTTAATGGTGCTTTAACAGAGATAGACATCAACGATACAGAGAGTATTGGACCTTTTGAAGATGATAAGATAGTTGAATTTGTGCATGAGTATTCTAAGTCCTCAGAAGTGACAAGTGCAGAAATAACACTGTCAGAAGACGATGGAAAAACAATGTATAGCGGTTTGGTATTAACTAATGATATAAACTTAGGTGGCCTAAATGAAGACTATGGCTATGCTTTATCAATTTTGTTAACAAGCAAAAATCAAAATGTGATCAATTATTTAACTTCGAACGGGGGGTTATTTACTAGTGGATCAGGTTCAATTAAGAACACTTCTTTTGCTGGTTCTGTAACTGTTTATGTAAATGATCATTATTATTCAGGTTTGATTTTTGCACAAGCAACAGAAAAGAATAAATTAAATGGTGTTCAGACCTATGGAACTATATATACCACAAGTGGAACGGAAGGTTTAAAAGCTGGAGGAATGATTGGATCTGCGAGTGGAATGGTTACATTAAAAGATTCGAAGAATTTTGTTTCATTCTCAAATGCCGAATACTCTAATAATATGGCTGGAATGGTTTGGAATGGGAAAGTAACGTTAAAAGGCTCTTTAACTAATTATGGAACCATAATTGGGATTAGGGGCTCTGATGGAAGTGGTTATAATGAGGAAACCGGAGAAGGCAATAAAGGAGAAAAAGGACAAGACGTTTATGTTATTACAGCGGGCTTAGTTTTAAAGGATGAGACCCCAACCTTATCTAATGAAGGCTTAGTTAAGGCTGGAGATGGTGGAAATGGTGCTAGAGGTAAAGATGGTAAAGGTGGGGCCGACAGCACAAGTAGTAAAATAGCTCCAACAAATGGGATAACAGGGGGAGCTGGTGGTTCCGTAGGGGAGTGCGGTACTGTTTATTTAAGCAATGGAAAAAATGCTGACAAGAAGACTTATTTGCCATCTTCTTCTGGGGCCAAAGGTCCACAAGGTAACGACGGCTGGGGTGGATTGAATTTGAATTTAATTCAAATCGAGACTGGCGAAGATAAATATTCGGATACGGACAGATTGCAAATGGCTACAGCAACTTATAGAAACGGCAATCGTGATGGTGAAGTTAGTAAAATTGATGTTGGTTTGCTTCTAACGAAAGGGAGTGCAGTTAAGCCACAGAAATTTAGAAAAAATTCTCATGAGTCTTTGTTCTGGATTGAAAGTGGTATAGACACAATGGTATCTCCACCTGACGGAGTTTATCAGGATCTATATAATTCTGAAGACAATTTAGTTTATTATTTATATCTAGATTTTTACGCGTATTCAGGCAATTTGTATTGGGATCTTAATGTCAGAGTAAAGTTACATTTATCCTTTTGTCAATGTTATGCATATGTTGTTGGAGGAATAACATCTGCTGTAATAAATAATTATAACTCAATTAGTCAGGCACCAGTGGTCACTGAAGACCAAACTGTCAATGAGGCAGCATAAAAAAAACGGCTTTTGCCGTTTTTTTTGTTTTAAAAACTTTATTCGTTTGTGGTTTTGATCAAATAGTGTTATAATTTATTATATTTATTTTTAAAAGGATTTTTTATGGCAGATTTACCAAAGAAAAAGCATAATCATGGTGGACATCGACAAAGACTGCTTTCAACTGTTATGGAGGCTGGACTCGATAAAGTTAGTGATGTCGTTGCCCTCGAGTTTATTTTGACTTATGTTATTCCACGTTGTGATACTAATGATCTTGCTCATAGACTTTTGGATAGATTTGGTAGCACCGCAAATGTTTTGAACACAGATTGGAATTTGATTAAAGAAGTTGAAGGTATGGGCGAAACTTCTGCCAAAAAACTTCATTGTCTTATTGATATTTTTGATTATTATACCGATCAATTGCTCGATAAAAAGTACGTTTTTGAATATAGATCAGATATTTCTGATTTCTTTGAAGAATTGCTTAGGTTTAAAAACATTGAAACAAGTTACATTATTGGTGTTGATGCGTCAAACAGGGTTAAATCTAAACATAAACTCTCTGTCGGTGGTGTTTTAAGTGTGGGAGTTAGCACTCATGATGTGGCAAAATTTATCACAAGTGTTAAACCTGCTTATGTCTTTTTGGCTCATAATCATCCTCAGGGCAAAGCGATCCCATCCAAAGGCGATATCGAAGGGACCAGATTAATTGAGAATTTGTTGAATAGTTTGGGTGTGCCTTTGGTGGATCATGTTATTGTCGGTATTGATGGTATTTTTAGTATGAAAGAAAATAGCTTTTATCGAGAATTCAAAAAATAAGATGGCAATCATCTTATTTTTTTAAAATTTTATTAAATGCGAAATTATGCTTCCTATTATGCCACCAAGCAATGCTGAGATAAATGTTAGTATTATAATTGTAAAATTTTTATTTTTCTTTTTTTTGTCAGCTTTGTCATTTTCATTTATTTGTTCTCCATATGGGAGTATACATAAACAGTATACATTTTCATCATCGTATTTTACATGTATGCATTCGCTTCTTTCTAGATAAGTTATTATGTGATCTAGCCCTTCTTCGCTCACCCTGTATTTTACAGGTAAAGCATATATTATGTCAGTTTTCTCTATTATTTTATATTCCTGACCGTGACATTCTTTTTTTAGTATCTTTAACACCAGGTTTGATTTTATATCCAACATAATTTATTATTCGCAGTCATTTCATTATCATTCTTTATATTTTAGACATTTTTAGACAAAATAATTCTTATATATTGACTTATGTGCAACTTTATAGTAAAATAAAAGCGTATTTGGGAGGGGTTGTTATATGGGAAAAGGGATGCCTGGTAGTTTTGGTAATATTGAGGATCTGATTGGAGGGCTTGAAGATTGTCCTAATGAACAATTTTCTGTTATTGAACAACAGTTGGAAAGTTTTTTTAAATATTATTTCGCCGGAGATTTTATTTATTGTAGAAAGAGATTGGCTGACGGTTTACAAAAGGTTGATACCAGTTTTATTCAGAATTTTTCGCCTTCTTTACAAGATGATTCTTTCTTGGAATATCTTAGTAAAAGTTTTGATATTGGTAAAGAATTTTTAGGATGCTATTTGAAGAAGGTTGCAGAAAAGGACTCAGATTATAACAAAAAAATTCGATCAATTTGTTGGGATATACGCGCTGCAGAAGATGAAATTGACAGCCCTTATAATTTTGATAATCGAAATGATGCGATTAGCCGTTGCATTAAACTTGAAGAAGAAAGGGATAAACTTTACGATGAACAGGAAAATAGCAGAAGAACTGTAGATGAATTAAAATATGAGTACGAAAATTCATTAAAGCAAGCGAAAAAATCTCGGTTGAAGAAAAGCCCTAGTGAAGCCAGTTTATAACTGGCTTTTTTTGTGTAAAACTTTTATTTTTTGTTAATAAATTTTTATACCTTTTTGAGGTGGATTTTTGACGCGTAAAGAAAAGCTTGTTATGTTATATCTGGCTAAGGTTTGTCCTAAAAAAAGGACATGCCTTGTTTCGCCGGGTGAAATTGCTGCCGCTTTGTCTAAAAAATTTGTTTTATCTGTTGCCGAACTTGATGAAATTATGTGTGAACTTTCAAATGAAAACTATATTGATTTTGTTGTTTCTGAAAGCAAAATGGGGTATTATTATTGTGTAACTTTAAAAAAAAGAGGGCAATCCTTTGAAACAGATTCAAAAAGGCAAAAAAAATCATTTGGTTTGCTTATTTTGAGAAGTTTATTTCTTGCCACGGTCAGCTTTATTTTCGGTATTGTTTTGAAAATGATTTTTAAGGGTTAACTATGGATAAATTTAAGTTAAAAGCTCCTTTTTCTGCATCTGGCGATCAACCTCAAGCTATCCAAAAACTTGTGGAAGGTTTTAACATTGGGTTGAAAGAGCAAGTTTTGCTTGGTGTTACTGGCAGTGGCAAAACCTTTACTATGGCTAATATTATCGCAGAACTAAATAAACCAACTCTTGTTATTGCTCATAACAAAACTTTGGCAGCGCAACTTTGTAATGAGTTTAGAGAGTTTTTCCCTGAAAATCGTGTTGAATATTTTGTTTCTTATTATGATTACTATCAGCCAGAAGCTTATATTGTTTCAACCGACACTTATATTGAAAAAGATATGTCTATAAACGATGAAATCGATAAACTTCGCTCTTCTGCCACGTCTTCTTTGTTGGAAAGAAAGGATACTATCGTTGTTGCATCAGTTTCGTGTATTTATGGTTTGGGTAGCCCTGAGGAATATTATAACCTTCACATTTCATTAAGAAAAGGTGATATTGTTGATAGGGACGATATTATAAAACGGCTTATTGACATTCAGTACACAAGGAATGAAATGGATTTTAAACGCTCAACTTTTAGAGCGAAAGGCGATACTTTGGATATCTTTCCAGCTAACCAATCTGAAATGGCAATCAGAGTTCGTTTCTTTGGTGATGAAATTGAAAAAATTTATGAGTTTGACCCAATAACAGGCAATATGCTTAACGAGGTGAGTTATGCGGCCATTTATCCTGCAACTCATTATGCTGTTGGCAACGAAAGGTTAAAAAGAGCAATAGCGCAGATTAGCGAAGATAGAGAAAAAGCCATTAAAAAATTTAATGACGAAGGCAAACCTTTGGAAGCGGAGAGAATAGGACAGCGAGTAGCGTATGACCTTGAAATGATGAGTGAACTTGGATATTGCAACGGTATTGAAAATTATTCAAGATATTTTGACGGAAGACAACCGGGTGAACCACCATTTACCTTGCTAGATTATTTCCCAAAAGGATTTTTAACAATTATTGATGAAAGTCATATGACTTTACCTCAAATTCGGGCAATGTATAATGGTGATAAGGCTAGAAAAGATAATCTGGTTGAGTATGGTTTTAGATTAGAGGCAGCGAGGGATAACAGACCTTTAAAATTTGATGAATTTAATGAAAGATTGGGACAAACCCTTTATGTTTCTGCAACACCTGCAAAATATGAATTGTCCCGTGCAGGGCAAGTGGTAGAACAGTTGCTTAGGCCAACTGGTCTTTTAGACCCAACCATAGAAGTAAGACCTTCAAAAGGGCAGATTGACGATTTGATAAGTGAAATCAACAAAACAATTTCACGCAATGCCAGGGTGCTTGTTACAACATTAACCAAAAAAATGGCTGAAAGTTTGACAACTTACCTGGGCGATAGAAAGTTCAAGGTGAAATATCTTCATTCCGAAATTGACACTATGGAAAGAGTGGAGATTATAAATGGTTTAAGAAGTGGAGAGTTTGATGTTCTTGTGGGCATAAATCTTTTGCGTGAAGGTTTGGATATGCCAGAAGTGGAACTTGTTGCAATTTTAGATGCGGATAAAGAGGGTTTTTTGCGAAGCGAAGGTGCTTTAATTCAAACTATTGGCAGAGTTGCCAGAAATGAAAACGGCAGAGCGATTATGTATGCAGATGAAATAACCGACTCTATGAGGCGTGCAATTGATGAAACACAGCGTAGGCGTGAAATTCAAATGCAATATAACAAAGAGCACAACATCTCGCCAAAAACTATTAAAAAACTTGTTAAAAACACTTTGGAAATTACCAAGAAACTTGATGGTGAAGACATTCCTAAAAAGGATATTCCTGCCGAAATTGAAAGACTTACTTCGATGATGAAGTTGGCGTCGAACTCTCTTGATTTTGAAAGAGCAATTGAAATAAGGAATAAAATACTAAATTTAAAGAAAAAATTGGGTAAAAAGGGTTAAAAATGGAAGAAAATATTAAAATTATTGGAGCAAAAGAAAATAATTTAAAAAACATCAGTTTAACTATTCCAAGAGAAAAGTTAATTGTTTTTACTGGTGTGAGTGGCTCAGGTAAAACTTCTCTTGCTTTTGGAACTATTTTTGCAGAAGGGCAAAGAAGATATATTGAAAGCCTTTCTTCATATGCGAGAATGTTTTTGGGGCAAGCACAAAAACCTGATGTGGAAGCAATTGAAGGATTGTCGCCAGCCATTTCTATTGACCAAAAAACCACAAACCATAACCCTCGTTCCACTGTGGGAACGGTAACTGAAATTTACGATTATTTAAGGTTATTGTTTGCAAGAGTGGGAGAAGCGTATTGCCCAAATTGCCACAAGGCTATTTCAAGGCAAACAATTGACCAAATTGTTGATGATGTTATGTCGCACCCAGAGGGCGAAAAACTTACAATTTTAAGCCCTGTTGTTAGAACCGAAAAAGGTGCCTTTGCAAAACTTTTTGATTCGCTTAGAAAAAGCGGATATGTTCGTGTGCTGGTTGACGGCATTATGTATACGCTAGATGAAGAAATAAATCTTGACAAAAACATTAAGCACGAAATAAAAGTTGTAATTGACAGACTTATTTTAAAAGAAGGAATTCAAGCAAGATTAACCGAAAGTTTGGAAACTGCAATTAAACTTGCCGAAGGGCTTGCAGTTGTTGATTTTGATGGTCAAGAAGAACTTTACTCTACAAACTATTCATGCCCAACGTGTGGTTGGACTTTGGAAGAGATCTCGCCAAGATTATTTTCTTTTAATGCGCCATTCGGCGCTTGTCCAAATTGTTCGGGTTTAGGAGAAATTGCGGATATAGATGAATCGCTTGTGCTCAAAAATTCACATTTAACAATTGTACAAGGGGCATTTAACATAACTGGTTGGAAATACGAACAGGGAAGCATGGCAAAACTTTATTTTGATGCGCTCAGTGAAAAATACGGAATTGCTCTTGACAAGCCTGTAAAAGATTTGTCAAAAAAGGATATTCAAATTCTTTTATATGGAAACAATGGGGAAAAACTAGATATTTTTAAAAGCGAGCATAGAAATAAAATGGAGGAGCGTTTTAGGGGTTCGCATGCGCTAAGTTTTGAAGGGCTTATAAACAACCTTAAACGCAGGCTTGCTGAAACTAAAAGTGAATTCATGCGCTTTGAAATCGGTAAGTTTTTAAGAAATCAAACTTGTAAGGTTTGCCACGGGAAAAGACTAAATGAATCGGCACTTTCAATAAAAATAAGTGGAAAAGATATTATTGATATTTGTGATATGCCTGTAAGCGAACTTTTGCCGTATATGCAAAACCTTAAACTTGCAAAGTATAAAATGGTGGTGGCTGAAAGCATTTTAAAAGAAATAATTGCAAGGCTTAAATTTCTTTCTGATGTTGGGCTTGGTTATCTTACTCTTTCACGTTCGGCCGAAACCTTGTCTGGTGGGGAAGCGCAGAGAATCAGACTTGCCACACAAATAGGTTCAGGACTTGTTGGTGTTTTGTATATTTTAGATGAGCCAAGCATAGGTTTACACCAGCGAGATAATGAAAAATTGCTTGCCACTTTAAAAAATCTGCGTGATTTAGGAAATACTTTGATTGTGGTTGAACATGACGAAGACACTATGCGTGAGGCAGATTGGATTGTTGATGTAGGGCCTTATGCAGGTGTGCATGGTGGAGAAATTGTGGCAAACGGTCCACTACAAGAAGTTCTTAAAAGTCCAAATTCTGTAACTGCAAAATTTTTGCGGGGTGAGGAGAAAATTGAAATTCCATCTTCACGCAAACAACCTTCTGGATTTTTGAAAGTGCGTGGTGCGGCTGAAAATAACTTAAAAAAGATGAATGTAGATATTCCGCTTGGTGTTCTTACAGTTGTTACAGGTGTTTCGGGAAGTGGGAAGTCTAGTTTAATCAATGAAGTTATTTATCCATATTTATCAAATTCTTTAAACGCAAGCAAGTTGGAACTTGGCAAATTTGATAAAATTGAGGGAGTTGAGCAACTTGACAAAGTAATTTGTATAGACCAAGCACCTATTGGCAGAACTCCACGAAGTAATCCTGCAACATATACGGGTGTGTTTACTCCAATAAGAGAACTTTTTGCTTCAACACCTGATGCAAAAATGAGGGGATTTACTGCAAGCAGGTTTTCATTTAATGTGCATGGCGGAAGATGTGAAGCGTGTGATGGCGCAGGAGTAAAAGAAATTGAAATGTATTTCTTGCCAGACATATCTGTTCCATGTGAAGTATGTAAGGGTAAAAGATACAACCGTGAAACTTTGGAAGTTAAGTATAAGGGAAAAACTATTACCGATGTTTTAGACATGACAGTTGAAGAGGCTCTTGCGTTTTTTGCTTCTATTCCAAGTATTAAAAATAAATTGCAGGCGCTTTATGATGTTGGGCTTTCTTACATTAAACTTGGTCAGCCTGCCACAACTCTCTCAGGTGGTGAGGCGCAAAGAGTCAAACTTGCGACTGAACTTGCTAAACGAGAAACTGGCAAAACTTTTTATATTTTAGATGAGCCAACAACCGGACTTCATATGTATGATGTTAAAAAACTTGTTAACATTTTAAACAGGCTTGTTGGCAACGGAAACACGGTTGTTGTTATTGAGCATAACTTAGACGTGATTAAGTGTGCCGACCAGATAATTGATTTAGGACCAGAGGGAGGTTCTGGCGGAGGCGAAGTTGTCGCCACAGGAACACCTGAAGAAGTCGCAGAAATTTCTGCATCTTATACCGGCCAGTTTTTAAAAAAAATTTTGAAATATAAGAAAAAAAATGATTAAAGTTTTAACTTTTATCATTTTTTTTTAGCTTTTTGATACTTGCAAAATTGTATAAATAGTGTTAAAATATTTTCATGAAAATTATAAATTTAGCTTCTGGTAGCGACGGAAATATGACATATCTTGAAAGTGAAAAAGTCAAAATTTTAATCGATATTGGCATATCTTGTGCCGAGGCTGTTAAAAGATTGGCTTTAATTAATGTTAAGCCAAATGATATCGATGTCATACTTGTTACTCATGAGCATAATGATCATATAAAAGGTGTTGACGCTTTTTCGTTCAAATTTGATAAACCAGTTTTTGCGCATAGAACTGTTTGGGAAAACTTAAAATTTAAATTAATAAAAACTCCTAGCAAAAATAGAAGGTTTTTTGAAACAGGTTCTTTTCAGTTAAGAGATATTTCGGTAAATGCTGTGGCAGTTCCCCATGATGTGCCTTGTTTTGGTTATAGCTTTGAAAATGACGGCAGAAAAATTAGTATTTTAACAGATGTTGGACATACTAATGAAAGGATACTTGATAGTATTCGTGGGAGTCAATTAGTTTACCTTGAAGCTAATTACGATAAAACGTTGTTGAAAGAAGGCACAAAATATCCTTTGGCATTAAAAAGAAGAATTTCTGGAGGTTCAGGTCATCTTTCTAATGATGAATCTGTGTCGTTAATTCGTTACTTGGTCCAAAACGGAAGCAGACAAATTGTTTTGTCTCATTTAAGCAGAGAAAACAACTCACCTGATTTAGCTTATTCTTACATTTCAAATAAACTTTTAGAGTTTGGCATTGTTGAAGGTGTCCATGTTAAAATTGATGTAGCAACAAATCGACCAGGGACGTTATTTAAACTTTAAGGTTTCTTTGTAAACTCCCGTTACAAGGAGGTTTTATGAAGAAATTTTTTTATAGCATTACGGTATTGCTTGTTTCGGTTATGTTTATTTTGACAGGTTGCTCTGTTTATAACGAAAATCCAGATGAATCTGTTAATATGAGTGTAAGGCGTATTGCCACTGAAAATTCTTCCACTTTAAGCGAAATGTTAACTGAAGCCAGAAGTGCTGTGGTTGGTATAGCTGTAGATATGCAAGATGGTTATGCTATAGGCAGTGGAGTTGCCATTTCAGACGGTGGTTTAATTATTACAAATAATCATGTGATTGAAGGAGGCAATAATATAACTTTGTATTATGCTGATAAAACAACTGGGTCAGCCAGAGTTTTATGGACTGACTCGGGCCTGGATTTAGCTGTGATTCTTTCTTCAAGAGAAATCCCATATTTAGGTACTGATATCGGGGATATTGAAATAGGCGAAGAAGTATATGCTTTGGGTACGCCCTTGACTTTAGAGTTTAAACATACGGTAACTCATGGCATTGTGAGTGCCGTTAATAGAACTTTAGAAACGGAGCGTTTTTCCGGGCCTAGTTTTTTGCAGAGTTTGATTCAGCACGATGCGGCTATAAATCCGGGAAATTCTGGTGGCCCGCTTATCAATAGTAAAGGCCAAGTTATTGGCATTAATACGGTAAAAGCATCAGAAGGAGAAGGTATTGGATTCGCAATCCCAATTGAAATAGCTAAAATTGTAATCGAAAAGTTAAAAGATAACCCAGATTTTGTATCGCCATATTTAGGAGTCTTTGGTTTTGATAGTGACATTGCTTTAGCATACGGTGAAGTTATATCTCAAAAAGGGGTTTACGTTATTTCATGTGATGGGCCAGCAAAAGATGCAGGCCTGAGTAAAGGAGATCTTGTTTTTAAATTAGGGGATTTTCAAGTTGACACTCTTTTATCTTTGAGAAAAGCCATTTTGTCTTATAATTCTGGTGACAGTGTGCTGATTAGTTATATAAGAAATGGTCAAAAATATGAAAAATTAATAACTTTAGAATAATATTTAACATCTTGTATTTTCTTTCTTAATATGATATAATAAGTTATATAAGGAGAAAATAAAATGTCCGATAACAATTATTTATCAAAGTTAATATTAAATCATTTCACACGTAACACACCTTTGAATGCAAATTATTTAAAAAAAGCATGCGCAACCACTTTTTCCAATACTCAATATAATTTTAGTCCAATTGAAAAATATATAATGTCTCCATTTATTGCTTTTTCGTTTAAAATGAAAAAGGATAAAGACGAAAGTTATAGCCCCGTTATAGAAGAAAGGACTATTGACAAAGTTTCAAAAGACTTATACCAATTTCTGACAAAAGGTGTGTTGGGAGGTGTTGCATCAAAAAATTTTGAAAAATCAAAAGAATACTATAAAAAAGGCGAAAAAGAATACGGAGGCCCTTTTTCTCTCCTTGAAGGATCGGAGAAAAAAGGATTGAAGGAAAGACCTTTTGCAGCTTCAGGGAAAAAATATTTTGAAGTATTAAAAACCTTAAATGAGTTTGATGTTTCAAAGGACTCGGGAAAAGATATTTATGATTTCAAATCTAAAATAAAAAAGAGATATTCTTTCGATAGCATTGAAAAAAGCAACGCAGTTATAAGCTCACTTGTTGACTATTTCGATAAAAGTTATGATAAATCAAAAGCAGATCCATCTTTGAAAAATTCTGTTGTTTTACTTGCGACACTTTTGTCTTTAAAAGAAATTGACATTGAAAAAAATGGTTCTGAAATGGAAGAGGCAATTAAAGAGGTGGTTCCACATTTATATGGTTCACTTTTAACCATACCTAATAAGGAAGTTAGAAAGATTTCTGAGATAACGGATAAGGCAGTTGAATTAGCAGAGCAAAGAATTAAGTCACTAAATGAGAAATTGCCAGATGATAACAAATATGCTTGTCAGATTAAAAATTATTTCCATGACTTATCCATTTCAAATGAACTTGACGCTCAAATCGTTAAATTCAATGATTTGCATGTTTCTTTTAATGACAAAGGGTCTAATTATAAATTTTCTTATGTTGATAATGAAGGGAAAGTGTGCTATATTGATGATGCCTCTAAAATATTTGTCAGTCAAGAAAAAAAATTACATGAAGTTGTTCGGTCGCTTTACTTATTTGATAAATCTTATGCAAAATTAAAGGGCAAAAACATTGATACCTTTGGTGAGACAGCTGAAATTTTACTTTTAAACCTGCTGATTATTGATAATACCAAAAGTAAGATTGACGAATCGATAAAGAAAAAACTCCAGGAGATTTTTGCAGTTCCTTTGCTTAAATGTTATCAAAACATGGGAAAAGATGAAATTAAAACAGCCAATAAAAATGCAATTGAAGGTTTGAAAGAGATCGCAGAATTACGCAAAAGTTTAATAAATGAAGAAGATGTAGATAAGCTAACATGTAATTATGGTAAGAAAGAAGTTTTGCTTGAAGACGAGATGAAAAGATTTATTAAATTTTTTATCGAAAAATGCGATATATATCTTCAATCTAAAGGTTTGCTAAATAAAGAAAGCGTAAGCGAAGAGGACGAAACTAGAAAGGCTTTAGGGCTTGTGGTGGGCCATTTGAATCTTAGTTTCCCTGATAATAATTATATTTATGGTAAAGATAAATCAAAAGACATATCGACAAAAGAGATACAAGATAATGAAATTGCTAAAGCTGCCTATACAAAATTGTTTGAAGTTGCTGATGCAACAAAAAAATATCTCGAAAAGAATGGTGGAAACGTTGATGAGAAGGAAATGAAAGATTTTAGGAAAGAAGTTGGGTTAACTAAAAAAAATGCGAAAAAAATAGTAGAAGGAATAGTAAAAAAATAGAGAAAAATAATAAAAAAGCCGAAAGGCTTTTTTTCATGCTTTATTTGAGGAATTTAATAGATTCTTCATTTTATTTTTTACTACATTTTTTACAGCAGTTTGAGCTTCTTTTATATAAACTCTAGGGTCAAAATTAGAAGGGTTGTTTTTTAATGATCTCATTATGGCTTCTGTGTATGCTATCCTTAAATCTGTGTCCATATTTATTTTTACTATATTATATTTTGTTACAGCTATTTTTATTAAATTTTCATCGACGCCAACGGCATTGTTAATTTTTCCACCTAATTTATTTATATTTTTGACCAGTTCTTGATTAACCGAAGAGGCGCCATGTAAAACTAAAGGGAAATCTTTTAATTGTTTCTGAATGTTTGAAAGTATGTCGAATTTTAATTCACTTTTACCTTTGTATTTGTAGGCTCCGTGGCTTGTGCCGATTGCTATTGCTAAAGAGTCAACATTGGTTTTTTCTACAAAAATTTTGGCTTGTATTGGATCAGTGAAATGATTGTTTTCAACAGAAATTTCATCTTCTATTCCTTTTATTTGACCCAATTCAGCTTCAACATAAACTTCTTTTTTGTGAGCATAATTAACCACTTTTTTTGTCACTTCTATGTTTTTATCAAAAGATAAGTCGCTTGCATCAATCATTACAGAATCGAAACCTAAGTCTACTGCTTTTTTGCAAATTTCAAAGCTTTTGCCATGGTCTAAATGTAAAAAAATTGGCGCTTTATATTCTTTTTTTGCTTGATTTACTATGGGAAAGATATATCCTTCACCCAAAAATTTTAAAGCGCCTTCACTAATTGCAACTATTACAGGGCTTTTTTCTTCTTCAGCTGCTGAACATATTGCTTTTAATGTTTCTAAGTTTGAAAAATTAAAAGCACCGAGAGCAAATCCTTTTTTAATCGCTTTTTTATAAAAATACATTAAATCTTTCATGTGACAAATTATATCACATTTTCGCATTTATCAAAACATAAATTAAACAAAAGGAGATAATAATGAAAAAAATTTTATTTTTAATAGTCATATGTATTATTCCAATGTTAACTTTTTTTGGTTGTGGACAAGTTGATTGCATTTCTTTAATAGAAAAAAATATGTCTGAAAGAAGTGATGTTTATTTTTATTCAGATGGTGATGATATGCAAATATCTATTTGTTCTGGCCAAAGGGAGGAGCCTTATGCGTATGATGGCGTAAGCAATCAAAAGCTGGATTTTGCTTTAATAACTGCTGAAATTAACAGCACCGAACCAGAGATTATCATGATAGAGATTGATGACCAAAATGAAGAGGTATTGTTAGAATATAATTATTTAACTGGTAAGCATATGGCAGATTTGGAGAGAAAACTGTCTGGAGAAGAATATATAAAAATTTTTTATTTAGATAAAGAAATTTCTATGGTTTGCAAATCAAATGATTTTCAAATTTCTTCTAAGGAGGCTATAAAATTAGGTTTTAATGCCCTTAACGCTATAATTGAACCACTGTGTGATGGTGATATTTTTAATGGAGAGTGCTATTTAAAAATATTAGACAAACTTTCAGGTGATTTTAATGATATTTTCTGGTTATTTTCAGTTTTGGATAAAGACGGAAACATCAACAATGTGATTATTTCAACCAATGAACCATATGTGTTTGCAGATAATCAAAATAATATGATATAATGAGCTTATGCAGAAAACATTTTCAACAGCTGAAGAAAAGGAACGAGCTTTATTGGTTGTGGTTTTAACCAAAAAAGGCGAAAGTAAAAATAGAAAATGCGATGAAATAACTCGTTTAGCTCTTTCTACCGATTTGGAAGTGGATAAAATTTTTTCACAAACTATAAAAGAATTTAATAAAGCCACAGTAATTGGAAGTGGAAAAGTTGAAGAAATTAAAGATTATTTACGCAATAATCCTGTTGACTTAATTGTAATAGATTATAAATTGACTGGCTCTCAAATTAGAAATCTTTCTACTCTGTTTGGAGTCAGAGTTATAGATAGAGTAGGTTTAATATTAGACATTTTTGCAAAAAATGCAAAAACTAATGAAGCTAAACTTCAAGTAAGGCTTGCTCAAAACATTTATAATTTGCCTAAACTTGCCGATTTGAAAGGTTCTAATGGGAGATTTGGTGGAGCAGGTGTGGGTATGAGAGGACCTGGTGAAAGCAAATTAGAATTAGACCGAAGAAAGTTGGAAAAAGAGATTGATAATTTAAAAAAAGATATACAAAAAATTAAAGAAAGAAGGGAAATTAACAGGAGAGAAAGAAACAAAAATCAAATTAAGAAAATAGCTTTGGTTGGTTATACTAATGCAGGGAAAAGCAGTTTGCTCAATACTCTAACTAAGGAAAATGTTTATACCGAAGATAAGTATTTTGCCACTCTTGACACAACAAGCAGAAAAATTTTTCTTGGTGATCAAATAGCGTTGATTACCGATACAGTAGGTTTTATTTCTGACTTGCCACATGAATTAGTTGATGCTTTTGCATCTACTTTGGAGGAGGCAAAAGATGCAGATTTAATTTTGCATATTGTTGATCCGACAGCGACTTCTTTGACAGATGATAAAGAACTTTATTATCTTGAATCGATGCGAATAACTAACGAGGTTTTGGATAAAATTGGGGCAACAAAAAATAGATTGGTTGTGTTTAATAAAGTTGATTTATTAGATCACAACTTTATAATTGGCGAAAATCAGATTGGTGTTTCTGCAAAGACAAAAGAAGGTATTGATAAATTGAAAGAGGAAATAAAAAAGTTACTAAATTAAAAAATAAGTTGTAATTACTTTTTATGATTAATGTATAAAAAAGTGGCAAGTTAATTGCCACTTTTATTTTCATTTAGTTTTCTAATTAAAAAATCTATGTCGATTTCATGCACTTTCGCAGCCTCTTCAAGTGTTTCCATTTGGCTCATAGGACAATAGATGCAATGCATACCAAAACCCATTAATACATCTGCTAAGGATTCATCTATTTCTAAAACTGTTTTTATCGTCATAGATTTAGTTATTTCTTGCGTTTGTTTGTTCTTTTTCATATTTAAATAATAGTTTCATTTACAAATTTTGTCAATAAAAAATATAAAAAAGTTTATTTTTTTTGACTTTTTTTGTCTTTTTTTTTGAATTTCTCATAATTATTTTTATTTTAAATAAATTGTGGTATGGAAAAATTGTCTGAACTGATTTCAAAAAAAGTTTTTGCACTTGATACTGGTGAATGCGTAGGCTATGTTATAAATGTTATGCTTGACAAAAATTTTTCGATTGTTGAAAAATTGTTAATTGTTGATGATGAAAGTGAATATGAGTGTGAAGCGTTAACCAAAAATGTAATTTTTAAAGGCGATGATGTCTTTATTAAATCCTCTAAATTTATTTCTTACGAACACGGGCTTCTTATGGATAGATTATTGGGCAAGTATGTTTTTACTCAAGAGGCTTCAAGCTGTGGTTTACTAAATGATATTTATTTAGATAATTTTTATATAATTTCTTTTGTAACCAACAAGTGCTCTTTTTCATATAAACAAATTAGTTTAATTGGTAGAGATTGTATTATTATTGGGAAAAGAAAAAAGATAAAAAATAAGCAAAATTTTTTCGATGAAAAAAAATCAAATATTCCTTCTGCCCCTGACCAACTGGTTTCAATTTCTTCGGTTGGAGAAAAAGTTGGACAAGCTGTTCCTTATCGCGCTTCAAGTGATTTTAAATCTTTGATTGGCAAAATCGCAACTAAGGACATATTTGGATTTAATAATGAATTACTTGTTAAAAAATTTGAAGTTATAACTCAAAAAAAATTAAATGATGTAAAAAAACACGGTAAATTATCTATACTATATTATAATTGTAAATAGCTTAAAACGTTTGTATTTTTCGCCTTGTTTGTAGTAAAATATTTACAAGGAGATTTTTAGGTATGCAACGTATTATTCCTAGGAGAACCAAAGTAAAACTTGAGTTCATGAGAGGGGTTACAAGTCTAGATTTAATTTTAGCTGTTATTGGGGTGGCTATAGCTGTTGTTTTATTTGCTTCAAATTTTGAAGGGCATTTTTGGATTGCTGCAGTTTTTACAATTTTATACGCTGCTATGTTTATTAAAATTGCAGATGAAGAAAGACTTTACGTTACTTGTGCCTATATTTTTAGGTTTATGGCCCAGAAGAAAAAATTTTCATCAGATGTAAGCAAGGGGAAGAAATCGGACATTAGTGAAATGATTCCTTTTGAAAATGTTTATCAAGATAGATTTATTAATTTTGGTACATATTACGGGCAAGTTATTGAAATAAAACCTGTTTTATTTGGACTGCTAACTGAATATACTCAAGACAATGTTATCGAAAGTTTTGCTAATGCTTTGCGAAGATTAACTCCTGAACAAACTTGTTCAATTATTAAGTTAAATTTAGCTATGATTTTGGACAATTATATTTATAACGAAAATAAAAAATATGAATTGCTACTTGAAATGCAATATGAGGGGCAGGTATCAGAACAAGAGGTTGATACAAGAAGCCCGATCTTTGAAGAACGTGTCTCTTTTATGGAAAACTTAAACAGAAAAAATAAGGTTTATAAGGACCATTTTTATGTTATCGTTTATGATAAAGATTTGGATTTGCTCGAAAATACAGTAAACGGTATGATTAATTCTTTGGCTTCCTCATTGGCTCCTATGAGTGCAAAAAGGCTTTATGGTTCTGAGTTAACGATTTTTCTTAAAGCTAATTATGGAAGAGAATTCGATCAAAGAGAGTTAGAAAGTATACCTCTTGCTCAACATGTGGAATGGGCGAAACCTAAAAAGATAAGGTTTAAAGCTGCAAGATATTTCATTGACAACAATGCTTTCAGAACTTTTACAATTACAGACTATCCTTTAAATGTGGGGAATGCATGGGGCTCGGATATATTCCTTTTAGACAGGACTAAAGTTATTATGAAATTTAATCAAGTCCCAAAATATAATGCAGAACGTTCAATAGATAAAGCCATAATGGATATGGAAAGCAAACTTTATCGTACAGGCCGTTCTTCGAGTCAAATTGAACTTCAAACCCATGTTGAGACTTTAAGAGATTTGCTCATTAATTTAAAAAATAATAACCAACAACTTTATGATGTTAATACTTTTATAACTTGTGAAGATGCAGCTAAAAGAGATGTTAAAGCTATGCTTAAACAAAGTGGTTTTAAATTTAGTGAAATGTTTGCACGTCAGCAAGATGCTTTTATCAGTTCAAGTATTTCAAGAAGGGATAGCATTAAAAATTCTCGTCGTGGTATACCAACATCAACTTTGGCAGCAGTTTTTCCATTTATTTCAAGTGCTTTGCAAGACGAAACGGGTATTTATATAGGAGACAATGAATATCCTGTCTTTGTTGATTTTTTTACAAGAGATACCACTCGTGTCAATTCTAATATGATGGTTATAGGTAAATCAGGATCGGGAAAAAGTTATGCTACAAAAACTTTGCTTGCTAACCTCGCAGCCGATAACTGTAAGATTTTTATTTTAGACCCTGAAAAAGAATATGCCAAACTGTCAGAATCGTTGGGAGGAAAGTACATTGATGTTGGTTCATCGCTTCATGGTATTATTAATCCCTTCCATATTATTTCATCTCTTGATGAAAGCGATGATGAAACGTCAGATGATGATGACGAAAATGATGAAAATTTTGATTCATTTAAGAAACCAAAGAAAACCAGGGAAATCCCAAAAGTTAATGATTCTTATTCTCAACATTTGCAATTTTTAGAGCAATTCTTTAGGAGCATATTAGAAGGAATAAATTCAGATGCTTTCGAGTTGTTAAATTCACTTATCGTTGATGTTTATAAAAAGAAAGGTATTGATGAAAATACTTATGTAAATGGTTTAAAACCAGAAGATTATCCAATTTTTGATGATTTGTATGATTTAATTTTACAAAGAATTAAAACTTGTAAAGATGAATTTACAATGCGTAATTTGATGACTATAGAAACTTATATTAAAAAGTTCGCTTCAGGTGGTAGAAATAGTAAGCTTTGGAATGGCCCTACTTCTATTGAGACTAACGAAAATTTTGTGTGTTTCAACTTTCAATCTTTGATTGCAAACAATAACTCTTTGTTGACAAACGCACAAATGCTTTTGGTTTTTAGATATCTTAATAATGA
Source organism: uncultured Clostridia bacterium (assembly GCA_944349895.1). Classification (GTDB taxonomy): domain Bacteria; phylum Bacillota; class Clostridia; order Christensenellales; family UBA1242; genus Caccovivens. The sequence goes on from CALVNQ010000006.1 coordinate 35,955, forward strand.
AATTATTAATAATAAAGATTTTAATGCTAAGTATCATAAAGGAGATAAGAAGAATAATCGTAAAATTATTATTGCCGTTGATGAAGCCCATGTCTTTATTAACCCTAAATATCCTATTGCTCTCGATTTTATGGCACAAATGGCAAAACGTATACGTAAATATTGGGGGATGCAAATAGTTATTACTCAGAATATTGCCGACTTTGTAGGAAGTGAAGAAATTCAAAGACAATCAACAGCAGTTATCAATGCTTGTCAGTATTCGCTTATTTTTTCGTTGGCTCCTAATGATATTAATGACTTGGTCGAGCTCTATAAAAAATCTGGGGGAATTAATGAAGAAGAACAAAATGCTATTGTTACAGCTGGGCTCGGACAAGCATTTCTGATAACCGGACCGACAAACAGAACTATGATACAGATTGTTGCTCAAGAGTATATTCAATCTATTTTCTCGAATGCAAACGAATAAATAAAAGGGAGATAATGCAAAAGGTTAAGTTTAACTTAAAAAAACTTGTCGCAGTGTTAAGCCTAGGAGTGATTTTCTTGCTCTCAGGCCTCTTTTTTGTCGGTTGTGGAGAAAACGTTGCTTCTAAACTTACTCTTAATGCAGACAAATCCTCTATAACCATTTTTGCAAACGAAAGTGAAAACATAACCTTTACCGTTGGGAATGTTTCTGATGGAGTTGATTCAAGCTTAAGTTTTTCACTTGTTGACAGTACTGTTTCTTCTACTCAAAGTGAGCATGTTAGTTTAGAAGTTTTAAGTGTCCAAAATAACAAAACCGTTGTTCAGGTAACCGGCATAAGTGGAGGGGAAACCTCTTTAATTGCCAGGACTGTTGAAGGTGATAAACAATTTGTTGTTGAAATCAATGTGCGCCAATATTCATCTAGTGTTAATTTTAAAGATGATGTTTTGCTTTATGTTTCCAATAATACTAATTTTATCCCAAATGAAAGTTTTTTTAATTTTGATGGAACAGCTACCGAGCGCAAATTAAGTTTTTATAGAACCGAAATTCCTGATGAAGCAAGCATTAACAACGAATTCGTAAGCGTTAGATTGCAAGAAGATGACTTGGAAGGAAATACTTTAATTTATACAAGATCAGATGGATCAACTTTTGAAGAAAACTTTGTACAAGACGGTCAGGAGATTAATTTTGTTACAATTTATAACAATTTTCAAACTGATAAAATTATTTCAGTTCTAAACCATTTTAATGTTTTGGTAGGATTTGAAAATGATAAACAGATTAAAATATTAGAAAATGGAGAGCCTTTAAATGAAATAGTTTTGGTGGCAAATGATACTGGAGATTGGAGAATATCAAATTTTGAAGTTATTGTGCCTTACAGTGATTTTATAAAATTTGAACATGTCGAAAGTGAATTAAATTTGCTTTCCATTGAAAAAGAGTTGGTTAATATTGATCAAGTTAATGGGACAGCTACATATAATTTTTCTGTCGCAAGCACTACAATGGTCTCTTCTTCAACAGAACTAGCTTTCTATTTGTATTATCAAATAGGGGATATAAGTTATAAAAATTCTCAAGATTTTTCGATATCTCAAAAAGTGCAGATACCTGTTCAAATTAAGGTTTCGCCTAATTCGATAACTATTAACAGTGTGGAAGAATCTTCAGTTGATAATCATTATAAATTTTATAACAATTATGATGGAGATTATGGTTGGAAAGAATTCAAAATTGACGTTTATGCTAACGACAGCAGTTTTGACTATATTTTAATGACATTCGATAATGATTTGGTTGTTAGATATAAAAAAGAAATTGTTTCTTCTCCTTTTAAGATTTATGACTTGACAGCTCCTGTGTATATTAGAGGAGCATCTACTGCTGTTGTAACATCATTAGAAAAACAGTTCACTTTTGATGTTGTAAGCGATTACTTAAGACCTGATGAAACAGTGAGTTATGTTTGTAATTATTCTATCTTGACTGGTGCGACTTTGCTTAGCTTTGATGACGTAAGCTATGAATATAATCCTTTGCAGGAGAACACCGGCATTTATATTTCATTGTCAAGCGGGGCTGTCCAATTTGACCATTTAATTGTTGATTATGCTTTTGAAAATGCTTCTCTAGTTTTTCAAGATGGGGATTCGTCTGTTGCGCGAGTGTCTTTCTCTGGCATTATTGATGAAGATGAAAATTTAGTTTCGTTATCAATAATTCCTCAAAAGGTCGGTTTAGTTACTTATAAGTTGGTGCTCGATAACGGGGTTAGTAAACTGTTAACTTTTAGGGTAGTGGAAACTTTTGATAATTTAAGTATTGATATCTCGGGAACAGGCAATGATGGAGTTCAAAGTTCAGAGAAAATTGAAAATGTTGAAGACCCAAATATCGGAACAATCGAGGAGCAAATTAATATTGTAATCCAAAATAATTCTACCGAAGACGTAGTAATGTATGGCAAAAAGGCATCAGTGGAATTAAGCTCTTTCGCGGGTGTATCCATTTTCTCCGATATTAGCTATTCTTTCAGCCAACAAGGTATTGTTCAAATAACGGAAAACGGCGTTGGGAAATTTGTTTTTTCTACTAATAATTATGGCGATGTTAATGTAGATTTTGTTGTTACCGGAATCTTTGTTGAAGATTTTAAAATAACTCAAATCGAAAGAATTGCAAGAGCATATATTGTAAGTTTTAATCCTGTTTCCAAGTTAAATGTATATCAAAATATAGATGGCAAACAGGTATCTGCCAACAACGTTTCTTTATATGTTGGAGATCTTGTAAGTGATTCTTCTCTTCAAGTTTCAACATTCTATGCTTCCATAAATCCTTCTTCTTCTTTTGGATTTTATGATCCTTTGGATGATAAAATGGAGAATGCACTTTTTGATGATCAGTATATTTATTGGACAATTTCAGGAACTAATATTTATTTGCAAGATAATATCGCTGACAGAATGATTTATGGTAAAGTTTATAAAATAGGAAATTCTTCTGTTGATTTCTTTGGAACTTTTGACACAACAACTATGACTTTTACGGTAAATAGAAATAGAAATGAAGCTTTTAGTTTCACCATGCTTGCCTCGGTTAGACAATATGGGGTTTCAAAGTATTTTCCTGTCAATATCGAGGGTAAACTTTATAGTAATGTTGAGCAAATCTATACAAATTTAGATCAAAGTAATCAAATTGTTTTTACTCCTTCAAAAACAAGTTTTAAGATTGGTGTTTATTTGAACCCTTCTACTGCTACCGATACTGATATTGTTTTTGATTTTGTTTCTCAAAACACAAATGATTCCGATCCAATTTTGATAAATAAAAAAGAGATATCTAAAACTTATGTTAATAAAGGTATATATATTGTTACAGTTAATTTAAATAGTCAAGTTGCTAATGTAATAAAAAATGGAACTTTGCAAGGTGTTTTGCAAATAATACCTAATGCTTGGTATGTTGATGGTAGAATCGCTTCCGGATATGAAAATGCAATTTTGAAAGTTAATTGCAGTTATGCTGATGGAACTGAACAAAATAGATTTATAATTCAAACGGCAGAAGATCTTATCGCTATTGGTAATAGTTCTCAGGCGATGAGTTCTCATTATAAGATCGCTACTTCCGTCGACATCTCGGCTTTTGTTTCAAAATTGCCATTAGGAGCAGGATTAGATTTTTCAGGATCAATTGTTGGAGAGAACGACGCTGAAATTACTGGTGTTATTGTTTCCAAAGGTTATAGTAAAAACTATGGACTGTTTTCTACCATTTCAGGTTATATTGAAAATGTTTCTTTTAGTGGTTATTTTGATGTAGATGATAATCAAAGCGATTTAAATGTTGGGCTTCTTGCTGGTTTATTAACGGGGAGATTAGAAAATATTGATGTTTATATTTCGTCTAGTTCTGTAGATATTGGAAGTGGAAATATTGGTGGTTTAGTTGGTAATAACTCCGGGTTGATTTATGAAATGTCAGTTATTTTCGAAGATTATCTCAACTTAATTGTTGTAAAAGAGAGTTATCTTGGAGGATTGACAGGAATATCTTCAGGGGATATTATTGGCAGAAGTGACATATCTGACCGTTTTGGTTATTCGGCTTATTCTGTTTACGCATTATTGAATTGTGCTAATGACAATGGTTTTTACGATGTTAATGCTGGCGCAGTAGCCGGACAAGTTGAAGATTCATTAGTTTATAATATTTTAGCTGGTGGGGAAATTTTTGCTGAAAATGCTGCTGGTTTAGTTTGTACTATTATTGCTAATTCTGATCAGGGCGCCGGATTATATGATTGCACTTCAAGAACTTCGGTAAGAGGAAATAATATAGCGCTTTTGACTTTAAATATTGTCGGTAATGTTTTATTGCAAAACCCTGATAATATTTCGTCAAGCAAATCTTTTATTGTTCAAGCTACTGATGATGGTTTAAAAACCGGCGTTTATGCTTCAATTGGTATCCTGTTTATTTCGGGGAGCTCAGCTACTTCTCCTATTACAACTGCAAATTATTTAAATTATATAGCTTTTGGTCAAAACAATGTCAATGCTATTAATTATGTAGATTTTTCTTCTTATGTTGACAGAACTTATATTGATTCTAATAACATTATTGATAATGTTTTTACTAAAGATGAATATTATGGTGATTATATTGTCGTTAATTTAACAACTCGTAAAGTCATTGATAGTTATAATTTCGATAAAAGAAATACAACATTTGCGATTTCTGCAAATGAAGAATACGGCTTTAGACAGCTTAATTCAGATTCTGAAAACAACCCTAAAGTTATTTTTGCTTATTATTTTGAACCTTCGGGTTATTATCAAAATGGAGAATTTGTTACAAGTAATTTAGGGCAAGCACAAGAACTTTTGGATAAACTTAATAGAGTAGGAATGTACAGCAATCTTTATCCGTTGAAAATTGATGGAGCTGACATCACCATTACTTCGGACGACCCAATTTTGGAAATTTCTGCATCAGGAGAAATTTATATTAAAGGTGTCGGCAATGCCGAATTGCAAATTAAGAGTATTTTAAATCAAAAACAAACTGAAAAAGTTTATTTATATATTGTAAATTATTTCGACATTGGTTCTTATATTGATGGCACTGAAACCGGAATTTTTACTCTTGGTGGTATGACTTTAGGAGAAGGTACAAAATTTAAAGTCTATTCTAATTCGGGAGTTGATATTTTGATTTCGCCATCTTATGCTTATGGCGACCCAGAAATCGATCAAGTTTATGTTCAAAGAGACGGTTTTGTTTATTTAGATGGCAAATCTATTAAGTTAAAAAATAATTATTCTGTTTCTGCAAATGTTTCGGGAGAACTTTTAAGTGGAGATTATGTTCCTTCTCGTGATGGAATAACTTTTGTTAAAAAATACGGCATCATTACTGAAAGCACTGATACAATTGATTTGATAGCAGTTATGAATTGTGAGATTTCTGATATTAATTATACTTTAGAAATTACTAGGTTAGAAGATGTTGTTATTGAATATAGAGAAGGGGCTTCAAACATAATTACAGGTTGGGATAATTATGTTATTTCCTCTTCAATTCCTGTTGTTGACAGTTATAAAATTATTACAGATGATGAAACAGACGGATTGTTATGTGAAATCGTTGACGAAGGTGGAGATCCAGTCGATTTATTCGATATCGATATTGATATCAACAAGGGACTTATTTCAATTTCAGTAGATAAAAGCTCGGCTGAATTTCAAAATAGATTTAATGAAAATATTTATAAAACTTACTACTTAAATTTGAGCGCAAAATCTAATCAGAGTAATATTTTAAAAATTATTGAGATTAGTTTGATTAAAGAAAATGTTGATGTTATTTCTGTTACAAATTATCCAAATAAAGAAGACCTGGAAAGTGGAGAATCGCAGATGGTGATTCCTGGTAAAGATGGTTTGCTTTCTATAACCCTTTCTCCTATTGATGCAGATTTTGATTATGTTGAAATTAAAAATGCTGATATAAACTATCTAGATGGCTCGAGTCAAGCTTCTTTCGTTATAGGGTATCTTGCTATAAATGATGAGGAGAATTTTAGAAGAGAGTTTGTGCCTATAACTGGAGCAGAATTAACAGAAAATGGCATAAAAATTTCTAAGAGCATTTTAGAACAAAACTTACTAAATTATCAAGGTCAATTTTATGTTAAGTATCTATTTTCTAACATTGACGTTGTTGACAAAACACCTGTTGGAATTGAAGTGATTGTCACTCAAGATGGTGGGCAATTTGAAAAAATTCTTAATTACAATATCTATAAAGATGATTCGGTTTATATTGGTTTAGCAGGATATTCTGATACGAAAGATCAAGTTGCTCGTGGTTTAGAATATGAACTTAACATAAAAGCTGTTGGTTATGAACAAGATTTAATTAGTGTGACTTCTTCAAATCCTCAATTAGCACAAATTATTGAACGCGATGGTAAGTATTATCTAAATGTTACAAACGAGGTTATTGATTATAATTCAGGTAATTCTAAATTTAGCATTATTCTCGAAGCTTCAAAAGTTAATGAGTTTGGCGAGCTTATATCTATATCAGTTTCAAAAGAATTAGAAATTTTAGAATATGTTATTAATTACGAATATTCTGTGGGAAATAATTTGGATATAATCGGGGGAATGAATGATGGAGTTATAAATGCTGCTATTGGAGACAGAATTAATCTTTCCATTAATTTGGAAGAGTTTTTAGAATATAACAAAGAAAATACTTCAGTGGTTGCATTAATAAATGGATTCATATCTTCTTTAACGTCTGATGGTAAATGGATTTTATATACAGACTTAAATTCTAATACTCCAGAAGGGGTTCCTATTCATCCTGTGCCTTTGAAAGAAGATAAGGCTACATCTTCAGAAATAAATGCTCTATCAAATATTTCGACTCCTTATTTAAGCTTGTCTGGTTTATCATTTGTCGCTTACATTGCTCACCAACCTGAAAGTAAACATTATTTTATCACTTATGAAAACTCTTTTATAATTTCGAATGGTAGATATGAAGTAAGCAACAATCCTGAAGGCGCTAAACAAATTTATACTGAATTAACAGTTTACGCTTATTTAAGAGGCTCTGAAGCAAGCCCTAATCCTGTTTTTACTTATCAAGAATTTCTTGATATGGACGAAAATGGTTTTTATATTTTGATGAATGATATTATAGTTCCTTCAGATGAATTTGTTCCTCTTAATACAAAAATAAACTATTTTGACGGCAATAATTATAAATTTATCTTTACTGATGAAGTTTATAATGTGGGAGAATTATCTTCGGTAGGTCTTTTTGGAACTGTTGACAGTAATACAATTATTAAAAACCTTTCTATTCAATTTGGATCAGAAAATGTTAAAGCTGTTTCATTCAATTCATCTTCAAAAACCGCTGTTGTTTTTGGTTCAGTGGCGGGGACTAATAATGGTTCAATAACAAATGCAAAAGTTTCCACATATGAGGGTTCGAGTGTACATTTGACTTTTGTTAATACCCCTGCTTCACAAGGATATTATTTTGGTGGAATTGTTGGACAGAATTCAGGTTATATAACTAATTCAAAAGTTTCAGCTAATTTGCAAAGTTTGGTAAGCATGGGTGGTATAGCAGGTGTTAACCAAAATATTATTTCTTCGAGTGTTTTTGCTCAAGGAAATTTAATTTGTACTTCAATTTATAACGATGTCTATAAGGTGGGGGGGATTGTTGCAGAAAATTCGGAAAATGGAATTATTTCAACAAGTTATTCTTCCGGAATTGTTTCTTCTAGCAAGCCTTATTCAGATAGTGAAAATAGCAAGATAAATTCAAGTGTGCAGGTTGGTGGTTTCGTTCATTCCAATAATGGAACTATCTATGATTGTTATTCAAATATTCCTATAACAACGACATCTAGAAGTGCTGGATTTGTATTTACTAATAATGGTAATATTGTCAGATGTTTTTCGACAAGTAAGATTTACGGGGATAATAGTGCGACCAACTTCTATTTCGCAGGTGAAGGTGATGGAACTTTTTCAGATTGTTATTATATAAAAGGGGATAAGATCAATGTAACTCTCACACCTTTAGTTCATGAAGGAGTGAACGCTTTGATTTATAATGAATTAAATAATGTCAAAAATGATTTTGAGAATTTAGCACAATATTTTTCTAATTATGCTTATTCGGCTACACCATCTTATAATTCGGTTTGGTTCTATAGTGATGGAAGCACGAGCGATAGCTTTAACTATGCGCAGTTTGCTGGTGGAAGGCTTGAACTAGTTGCACCAAATATAAATGCTATAAGCCAAAAGGAAAATGTTGGAACAACTGTTGATTCCTACGGAGTTGTTACTTATCAATATGCAACTGTTGAAGGGACTCCAGAAGACGGTAGCGTTTTTAATCCTTATGTTATTTATTCACCAGAGACTTTGGAAAATTATTGTTCTTCACCAAATAATATTGTTAGCGGTTATTTCCGTTTAATCAATGATATTGATTACTCAACAGTTGCATCGGATTTTTCTAAAACGTATAGGGTGGAGTTTAAGGGTAATTTTGAAGGCAATAACATGACTATCAAAGGTATACAACTTGTTTCTAATGAAATTGTTGAATCGGCAGGACTTTTTGGTAAAATCAATGGAGCTTCTAATAATTATTCCTCGGTTATGAATTTAAAAATTATCCCAAAAGAAGTTAATTTCTCCAATGCTAAAATCGTTGGTACTTTAGCCGGAACTATACAAAATGCTAATATATATAATATCAAATTATATGGTTCTACTTCAGGTGTTGATACAAGTGAAACCGATTCTATTGTTACTGTTACGGGTAATAATATTGTCGGAGGCTTGATTGGTTTGGCTGATGGAGATTATTCTATAAAAAATATAAACTCTTTTATTGGCGCTTTTGCTACAAAAGTTTCGTCAGGTGAGGTCGAGATTGATTATGAATCTGACAATCTTAATGATTTGTCATATGCGGGAGGTGTTGTTGGCTATTTAGCCGGTAGAGGTAAAATTGAAAATATTACAATGTCTTTGGGCGCTGTTAATGTTTTAGGCGCAAAAGTAGGATTTATTTTCGGAGGTATTGCTAACGGTACCACTGCACAAAATATTTATCTCTCATTAAATCCTTCCATGGTTTTAAAGCCTTACCGTTATGGTGGTATTATTGCCGGAGATGTCAAAGGCAAACTATATAATGCTTATGTTTATGGTTATGAATCAAGTGGAGAAATTTTTACATTGAATCCTTTTGTTGCAGAGGCTGTTGGAGGTATAGCAGGTATCGTAAGAAATGGAGCTGAACTTAATGGGCTGTATATGAGCCAGAGCTTCTTTGTTGCCAATGCGCCAACGGCATCGGTTGAAATTAACACCATTAATTATATTGGTGGAATTGTCGGAGTTGTTCAAGGCCCTAATAATAGCATTTCTAATGTCGTTGTGGACGCAGATATATCGGCAAAAGGGGCGCTAGGTGGTGTTGTTGGTTATGTAGATCGTTCAACAGGGCTGACGATTTCCCAAAGTGCTGTCAAAGATGCTATACTGAAAATTGATGGACAAAATGCTTCTCCATCAATCGGTGGGATTATCGGTGTTATTGATCAAGATTCAATTGTTTCGATTGACGATTCTTACAGTTGGGCCAATATCGAAATTGAAACTTACAGTTATTCCACATTAATTAATGCAAATTATGGTGG
>CALVNQ010000007.1 GCA_944349895.1 uncultured Clostridia bacterium
AATAACTTTGACTTAAATTGACTTTGGTCTATTTAATTCTTCTTACTATTCAATTTCCATTGTTCTCGCTAACTTAACATTCGAAGTCAGCATGGTAATTCTAACATATAAAGATATGTTTTGTCAAGATTTTTAATAAAAAAATTTAATTTTAGATAAGATTTATAAATATATTTTTAAAAAACTATTATTTTTTTAAAATTATTATGATTAACTTTTTATAAATTTATTTAACCCTGAAATTTATTTAAAAACAAGCCCGAACATTTATGTTGATAAACAAAAAAAGATGCATAAGCATCTTTTTTTTAGCCATTTGCAAGTTCTTCCAATTTTTTCTTTCTTCTCTTTCTTATTATTAATAATGTTATAAAGACAGTAGCAATAATAAACAGAACAACACCTACAATAATTAAAGCAACCATTAAGTCGTTAGTCTTGGAAATTATATTTACATTAGGCCCTAAATATCCGAACACGCCACCATTATTAGTCGAGCCTTTATATCCATAAAGAACACTTACACCTGTTATTTCAAAATTGTTGTATTCAAAAGTTCCATTGAAAGGATTATCTTCCGTTCCGATAGGAGTCCAATATTTACCAGCCAAATCGATGTTGGACTGCAATCGATAATAAGCGCTTGCGAAACTTAAACTATTTTTAACATTAATCATATAGGCAAGATAGGAAAGATCATTTACTGAAGAGATTAAATATGGATTTTCCTCAGTTCCGGATCCTTTTAAGGAACTGTTTTCATCAACATGATTAATCCATAAATCTCTTTCATAATATATTTTTAATTCACATCTGTTATTAATTAAATTATTAGCAGATAGTGTCAAATAAATTTTATCGCCTGAAAGAGTATCGGTAATATCAGTATTATTAAACATAATCTTTTTAACTAGATAATTTTGTTTAGTTAAAATTTCAACTTCTAGTAAACTTCCAAGATATAGTTTAAATGTTTCCTCATTCTTGACTTGTACTTTATCCCCATCAATATTAACATATTTTACAGAACCAATTAAACTTAATTCACTTTCATTTATAATGTCATTTAAGTAAACACTGATAGTTACATTGCATTTTTCTTGACTAATTTGAGGAGTGATTGTAATTGTACCAGAAACGGCATCTTTTATGTCGACTTTATAAGTATAGAACAATAAAGCATTTATAACTTGGCCACCAGACCAAACCAATTCGTAACCATCGTCTTTTTCAACATAGAAAATTATGTTGTCGCCCACCTTAGCTTTAAAAGGAACATCTGTTGAAACTATTTGGTTGTTGAGTCTAACTCTTGTAATCCTGCCATGGGAGTCATCATAATCTCCTATTACAATATTCATTTCTTGTCCTTCAAATTTGGCTGTAAAGCTTGAAACTGTTAAAGCATTCTCTCTGGAAGCTTCAATAGTTAATACCTCTGTTTTACCTATTTCCTCTCCCAAAGCATTAAACCAGCCAATAAACTTATATCCTGCAATAGGTTCAGCATATAAAGTTATATTTTTGTCGGTAGGAATAAAAGCCACATCTTCTATCTTTATTTCTAAATTATTTTCATCTGTATAGATGTAATAAGCACTACCGCCAAAAGTACTTGATATTGAAACCTCAACATAATAAACGGCACAAATTTCAATCGTTGGGAAGTTATCATTAACTATTTTTTCAACATTTGAATCTGAAATTAAATCAATAGTTTGAGTGCCATATTCATCAAGTTTTGTTACCTGCCAATAAGCGAACTGATATCCATCATAATGAGGCGCTTTCAATCCAATTGTACTGCCGTAAAGAACTTCTACATAGAAAATGTCATCTTCCAAACTCCAAGAATTCGCACTATTCAGATTAGTTATAACTTTTTCTGCTGATATTCCTGACCCTTCTCCTTTAAGTGAATCTGGGACTGCATCGATAGTGATTTGAGATTTATTTATTTTATAAGCTGCAAAAATTCTAAATTCATTAAGTATAGGGTCGAAATTCAAATCTTTGACATACTCGTTACCGTTCCAATAGTAACCGTTTGTATTCCAAACTTTTCCTACTCCTGATGCAGTAACGTATTGATAGCCAACACCACCTATATAGTTATAAAAACCTATGAATTTATATCCGTTTTTGCTTGGCATGTCAATTCCGGAAACATCGAGCAAAGACCCTTGCTTTACATTTGAAACAGTTCCAACAATTACTTCATCGCCATTATCATCAAAATCTATGAGCTTTATATTATAAGTTGAAGCAACCACTTTAATTTCAATATCTCCATAAGTTTCGTTCCCAGAATAAGTAATTGTAAATTTAAGACGGTAAGAATATCCTGTTGAAACTTCAGGCACCGATTTTTCAATATTTTCGATAACGCCTATTGAATTTATAATCGTTCCCTGTTCAACAAAAGATATGCCGAATTTTACAGAAGCCGTGACGGAAATTGTTTTTCCGACTATTGCATCCACTGTAACATTTGAACTTTGATTTCCTGAAACAGAAACTCCAGAAGCGATATCGACATAAATGGATCCTGCATCAATTTGCCCACTATCGTCACTAAATTTAATATTAAATCTCGTTGAGTTAGCAACAAATCTAGCTGTATATGCGTAATGACCTTCATAAGCTGAATTTAATCCATATATTTGATAAATATAAACAGTATCATCATTTTCACTATCTTGGTAGATGAGATCAACGATACCACTGAACATGCCTTGTTTAGGATAAATGGAATCGAAAGTATATCCTGATTTAGCACTAATTTTTACATAAACACTTTCATCTGTTTTAATGGTGACAGTCGAAGTGTTCCCGGAATCAGGATTCACAACAAAGTCTTGACCATCAAACGTTCCCCATTGAACGGTACCATAATCTAAACCGACAATAGAATCTTCAGTATATAATATTCCATTGATTGAAACTCCAGGCGTTATTTCAAATGTTAAAGTTCCAGGAATGAATTTAGCGATTAAGTTTAAGTTTGCATCATTCACAGTTACACTTATTTCTTCCTGGTCGCTATATAAGCTATCACCATTGTACCATCCTGCAAATGAATATCCATCATAAGGATTAGCAGAAAGCGCTAAAATCTCACCATAATAGTATTCTTGTACCAAATAAGATCCGTCTGCACTATCTGCGACAACATCTGAATCTAGTAAAACAAAACCTTTTCCTTCGCCTATTGACACTTTGACATTAAACAAACCAAATTCAAAGATAGCAGTTAATGTTCGGTTTTCGCTAACAGTATAAACATAAGTCAATTTATCACTTACAAATGTAGCAGAACTATAATCTACTTTATTGTCATCATCAGCACTAAGAGCACCTTCAAACCAACCCACAAATCGATATGCTGATGCATCTGCAGGTTTTGAAGCCACAAAATTTACAACTGTAAGATAAGAAGCTGAAGAAGGCACTGTTGCTGTAAACCCTTGTTCATTTGTTAAATAACCGTTATTATCAATTGTTATAACTGAAGCATTAAGGTTGTAAATGATTTTTGTTGCATTAACCGTAACATTAAACCCGTTTGTAAAATCAAAGAAAGTAAACGTCCCTGTTTCAACATTTTGTGAATACGGTACCTCATCTGCGATTATATTTGAAAGCTTATAACCATATTCAAATATAGGTTTTATAATAAGATCAACGCCTGTTTGAACTTTTATAGCATTTACAGAGATCAGTTCTCCTCCTGAAACAACTTCAATGCCACTAACACCTTCTCCAAAAGAGAACGTTACATTATAACTTAAAGCAGAAGCTTCAAAAGTAAGAATCGGAGCACTTGTAAAGTTGGACAAAGTATAAACACTGTCAATATTAGTTACTTTACCCGAAGTAGTGCTATCAAATATAATTTCATATCCAGCTTGAGCAGTTACGGTAATTTCTACTTCATCTCCTGTTTTCGCATTAAAAGTGAATCCTTTTTCGGTAGGGCTAGCCACAACAGGCACATCATTAACCATAATCTGCACCGAAGCTTTCTCTATGACTAATGTCACTAAATGAGACATAGGCACAGTTGTAATGACAATTGATCCATTACCTATTAGATTTGAAACAGTAGCTTCAGTATACTGATTTGTATAGCTTAAATCAAATGCTTTTGGTTCAGATTCTTGCCAAGCATTTAATATTTCATATCCTGCATCAGGGGTAACAGAAATGGTATATATCTCATCATTGCTTAATCTATAAACATTTCCACTAGGTGAAATAATGTTATCGGCACTGTCTTTTATTTGAATTGAAGCATGAGAAACTGAAACGGTAAAATTAAATACTCCTGCGCTCCACTGAGCAATCAAAGTTATATCTTGATCAAATGAGTATATAGAAGATTCAGTGTATACTTGCTCGCCATAATACCAACCAAGGAAACCATTCCCGTATTTTGTCGGAGTCTCTAGTTCTCCAATCTTCTGGCCAAACACCACATCTTTATCCTCAGGAACAGGAGTGCCTCCTTGAGAATCAAAAGTAATTGTATATGATTTACCTTCTAACACTGCTTCACCAGAAATCGAAATATCAGAAGTGAAATCAGGGTTTAATGCTAAAATCAAATCTTTTAATGTCATTTCTGAAGAAACCAGAATTGATTGCCCACCAACATTCCAGCTTACCAAATTATAACCTGTCACACTTACATCAGGCAAAAATTCTTTAGCTAATGTTTGTCCCAAATCAGCAAATGAAACTGTTCTTAAAGCTGTTTGATCACTTTGCATAGACCAATTACTATCGAACGTTATCGAAGCATTGCCAAAAGGATATAAGGAGTCTTTATCAACAGAAATATTAAAGGTTATGATTGCTGGCCTAAAATCAAGAGTTATAACTTCATTTTTGGAAATATGTTCTACCAGTTTAGTGCTACTTAAAGCAACATAACCTGTTTTAGCAATAGAATTAATTGTTAAAGTATCCCAATAATTAAAGGTGTGAACATTTCCTAAGCTTTCACCAGGTGTTGGTTCTATAGTGTAACTACCTTGCTGATCATCTATAACAACTGTAACATCATATTTTTGGATCTCCCACTGCGCACTAATATTAGCAACTTTAGTATTTAAAGCTTGGTCAAGCATTATTGTTAAATTTTGAGAAGTTAGTTCTTCTGCTTTATCACCAAAAGTCCAATACTTAAATGTATACCCAGCTTTTATCGGTTTTGTTAAAGACTCAAAAATTTCTATAGAATTGTCAGAATCAAACGGATATTTAACGACAAATTGAGCTTGTCCTGTAGGTTTTAAACCATCAACAAAAGAGACAGTGTTAAGATCAGCAATGATGGTAATGGTCGTGTTGGTTATAGAACCTGTCGCTGTATTATTAGTTAAAATATAGTTTGCACTATCATCGCCAATAAGAATGAATTTAATACCGATCTTCTCGCCAGGCAATTCGCTATCATAATTACCTTGCGCATTAACAACATCTCCAGCCAAGATTGAAGAGATATACAAAGTCTGAATAACATCAGTTGTTTTATCATAAACTTTGGTAATTTCTTCTAGAACAGTTAAGCTGACGCTAATTTTATTTAAAGTAATTGTAGTAGAATAATTCTCAATGTTAAAGTAGTTAGATGTGGCTGTTATATTAATGACATAACTGCCATTCCCGTAATTTAAATATCCTCCCTTTGAATATGTAGCATCTTGAATGGTTATATCGAAATCAATATAAGCAACAACAGAACCGAAAGTATCAGCTACTGCATTGACAATTATATTAGACAAATCGTCTTGCTTAATTTCTCCGTATGTGAAATTAGTCCTATTTAAAGATATAACCACCTCTTTAGAGGATTTAATAATTTTGCCTAAGCCGGTCGAACTTGCAAGTTGATAATTGTAAGCATATTCACCACTTATAGCTAAATTGCTAACTGAAACAGAATCTCCGACATTCGCTGTTGCGAAAACACCAGAAACTATAACAGATTCATTTTCTACTAAACCAGAAATTTGAACGGTGTGAGAATTGTTCTCTGTTGAAAAAATCAGGCTTTGATCAAATTCTTTTGTAATCTCGCTTAAGTAAAGAGTCTTCGGATTAACTTTAATAACTTCAGCGGAGTTTGAAAACTTGAATCCCACATTGAAATAAGAATCGCTTCCTTTTGCTACTATTTTATAAATTCCTATATCTTTAACATCTCTATCAATTTCAAATTCAAAATTATTTAAAATGTTTGAAATATCACTTATGTCATTTAATTGAGAACCATTATTCTCTTTAAAGTTAGTTAAACTGAAAGTTCCAAGGGTTTCACTTTCCTCTTTAACAGTTAAAATCCATGCGTTTTCAGAATTGTTATACTCTTTAGTTATCGATATATTTCTCAGACCATCGTAGTCTAAGCTAATTTCATCACCAGAAATATCTGCTTGTAACAAAATCCCGTCAAAAGAAGAAATTTCAAATTTTTGATTTCCTGTTATAAGAGGAGTAACGTCATAATTTTTATTATCCCAACTTTCAACATGTAGATCATAATATCCAGCTGTTTCGCCTTTATCTCTTTCAAAGTCAACTTTAATTCTGTCTGTCCCAATACCGGTTAAAATAGTAGATAAAGTAGGATCAGCCTCGCCAAAAAGTTTGGTGATTTTAAAACTTTGTGGGATATCGATATCTTTTGCAGTAATAGTAAGAGAAATGTTTAAAGTGCCAGACAAAGAATAAATATTTTGTGCACCATAATCATTACCAACATAATCGTAAAGACTTATTTGAATTGTATAAGTACCGACATTCTTTATTTCGTAAACACTCTGACCTTTCAATTTTATATCAACAATAAGCACTTTATCTTTATTTGGCAAATTATTATTTTTTAACATTTGAGCCAGAGTTAAAGAAGATTGAGGCTCATTGTTTAAAGTCCAAGAAATTTCATAAGTATCTACAAAATTTTGATTATTATAAACAAGTGTATTCGTAGAGGAGTTAGTAATAACAATTTCATTCTTATTGAATTTAACTTCAAATCTTGCTTTATCTGAGATAACATCATTATAATTTAATTTAGAAGCAATTACTTCGACTGCATATATTCCCGAACCCTGAACGGAAGTTATTAAATTGGAAATTTCAACCCAAGAACCCGATTCTTGCTTATACCATTTATAACTATAATCCACTTCTTCATTCTCATTTTCTATATTAACAAGACTTCTGAGATCATCTAAAGTTATATCGTCATCAACATAAGATTCAAAGTCGTTAGCAGAAATTATAGGTTTCGCAAGTTTATAATTCCCAGCTATTTGAATATATGGTTTTTCTACCATGGTAACAAGGCCAGCGTCTGAAATGGAAACATCTTCAGAAGTCCAATTTAATAATTCGTAGGAACTAGCCACAGTATTGTTTAATACAAATTCTGAATCATTAAAATATACATAATAAGTTTCATTTAAAATATCTGAAGCATATCCCTTATCAGTTTTAGAAATCAAATCAACATAAGCCACATCGGTAAAAAGAGCATTGAAAGCTAAACTTTCACCTAAACCTTGCTGATTCAATTCAATGCTAACAGTTTGATTAACAGAGAATTTACCTAAATCTTTAAGGAGTTGTTTATATCCTTGCAGATCTAAATTATCAGTCCATTCGACCATTGAAACAAAATGTCTATATTGAACAGGAGTAAGACTACCTAAAGTCATAGTAACATTAGTAACATATTCTGTTGCATATAAATAAGGTGCTCTAGTGCCATTACCAGAAATTTGGAAAACAAATTCACCATTAAAATAATAAACATCTTGTTCAGGAACTATAGCAATATCCATAGCATTACCAGCCACATTAACTTCCACAGAAGTTAGCTGGATATTATAATTACCACTATCAGATCCGGTTATGTTAGTTATAGTAATATCATCTCTTCCTGTGTTAGATTTAATCACCGAAGAGCCAAAGATGTAAGTGTTATAACTAGATTGAGCTAATATTTCGAAAGTGCCATCAATAAATAAACATAAATTGTTTAAATTTAGATTTTCAGCTAACAACCCTTCGGAAGAATCTACAACCTGATAAGAACCATCTTCTTGGCGCTGAACGGTGTAATAATCATTTTCGTTGACATAAATTTTATAACTTGTAATTAATAATCCGCCATTAAAATAAGTATAAATACCAGCTACAAAATCAGATGTTTCAACCGTCGCAACGATTTTTGTAAATTTAGATGAATTCTCAAATTTTTGTTCAATATTGAAAGAATAAGCTTGACCTTTTTCCACACCTTTGTTTTGAAGTAAAGGCAAAGAAGAGACAGTGGCATAAATATAAGGATAACTTACAATAGCATTTCCGAGAGTTTTATTATCGAAATAAGCTTTACCTAAAATGATATAATAGTGACTGTTGATATAAGAAATATTATTGTAATTATTTATATCAAACGTTGCTTCATCAACCGGAGAAATTTCGATGATAACATCATGAGGTCCCACATTCCCATCTAAATTAAAGCTATCAAAAACATTTTGATCTAACTGTGATTGAGTAGCAAACTTTCTACTAATTATTTTGAAATCGTTCGAATCTAAATTCGCAAATGCAAAATAACCTTCTGTAATTAGCTCGCTTCCATCGAAACTTTGCATAAGTTGGCTAGCCGATAAAACCAAATCAAAGGCAATGTCGACCCAATCTTGATTTTCTGCTTTATCGAACTCAGTATAATCTGAAAGTTTATTGATAACATTTTCATCTAACTTAATAGAATCATAAAAAGCAGAATTGTTTGTGTCGATTGACTTTAAATAATCTAAAAAGTCGTTATTGATTAGTAAGTAAGAGATAAACGGTTTTACGAAAGCATATTTTAAAGCATTTTCTCCTTTGTTTGATGCCCAAGCTAAAATATCATTATAAGAATTAGCTGATTTAATATATGATAAATAACCGTCTTGACCTTCTAACAATTCTAACACAGGCTCAGTTTGATCTACTAATTTATCAATAAAATCAAATAAAATATTATTTATTTCGGTTTCTGACAATGACAATTCAAGATTAGCTTTATTTATTGTGGCACTAGCAAATGCTGAAATATTATAGTTATCAGTGCCAAAACCGGAGCAAGAAATCGATTTAGTGTCTTTTAAAGTATAAACGACTTTATAATAACCACTTTGCGCAACATTAGATATGCCAGGCAAATAAATCAAGTTATCGGCAACAAACTCGGCATAAGAAGTGTTATTTTGAGAGTATAACCATGAATATGAATCTATAGTAACGCCTAAATCTTTCGGCAAATTTGTAGAATCTGAATTTATTGAGTACTCAACCTCATTCACAGATAATTTAATATTGAAATCAAGTTGACTTGCATCGTTATAAGTTTTAGTAGAGTCTTGCATTGTCAAAGAATAAGAATCAGGATCAAATTCCCATTTAGCATAAATGGTAATTATAGGACCAGTGATATTTGTGAAATCAGCGCCCTCGAATGTTACATTGTTTAAAACTGTATCGTCATAAATTTGTTGTTTATATGTATAAGTTGTTCCGTCGCCAGTTGAAGTAGAGATAAGCCAGTGCCAAGAATCGATTATAAAGCCTTCTCTTGACACAAGGTCGTTAAAATCTGCAATTGAAACAATTTCATCAATTGAACTAAACTGTGTTCCATATTCCCACAGAACTTCAATTTCTCCACTTGTAGATGTGTCATGCGCAATTTGTCCTTGATTTGCATTTAAAATAATCTTATAGTTTTGCGTGCCCCAAACTGCATTCAAATAAACATCTTCAGTTGAGTTAAAAATAGTATCTGCGCTGTAATCACCCCAACTTACAAACGAATATCCGGTTTTTGTAATTGTTGGCAATTGTCCAACAGCTTTATCAAAAGTAACAACCTTATAATACTTGTTGTTTGAATCATCAAAAATCAAATTTTCAATGTCTAAGACTTCGGAAGTGTTTTGATTAAAATAAAGTTTATAAGTATTTGCTGTATAAGTTCTTTCAACTGTAATTGAATTTAATGGTAAATCATCTTGTGCTTTTAAAATATTAACAATGCCGCTATAACTAGTGAAACTAATTTTATCGTTAGAAAGAGAACTATCAGAAACTTTATAGGTTTGATCACCTATTCTGAATGACCAACCTGAAGGGGTATAGCCAGGTTTAACAAAGTTGTTTTTTATTTGAGATATATCAACTCCCTCTCCTTCATAATAGAATAAGCTGTTAATATCTTCCCCAGAAGATCCTGTGCCTGCAACAAAGTTGACCTCAACAACTCCTTGCTCCCCGAGGTACTGAATAACATATTCGCCATTTCCAAAGATAAAAGCATTCAATTCGTCACTGGAAAAGAAAGAATTGTATCCTGTCCTTGATTCTCCAGCAGAATTAGTGACATTAAAATATTTGACATATTCAGTGTCTGATGCAGGGAACCCTTGTTCAGGAGTCCAAACACTTGCATCATAAATAACACCTTTGCCAAGGAAGTATCCAGAAACTGGAGTCACAGTGAAATTACCTTCACCTAAGTCTGAAAAAACATAAGTTACTGCAGAGTTATTAACATTGTTGATATTTTTGTTTAAAGTTGTGACATTTCCTTCACCATTTCCATCTTTATTAATAATAGATTTACCGTTCAAAATTGTAACGGTAGCCGTCTTGCCTTTAACAACACCATAAATTTCTAGGTTTTGAGCAGGTCCATTCAATGAAAAAGATTGAGAAGTAGAAATTAAATCTCCATTAGAATAATACCAACCAACGAATTCATAATATTGAGAAATCAAATCATAAGAAAAGTTTAAGCTGTCTCCAAAGCTATACGCATTTGTATTATTCTCAAAAGTAATAACTGAATCTATCTCTGTAACAGGCAAACCATTTATATCTTTAATTTCAGTAAAACTAGTACCATTTTGTGAGGCTTTACCAGATATACTAAATTGAAATACTTTTTTAGTAAACTCTATCGAAAGAT
The DNA here is from genome assembly GCA_944349895.1 of uncultured Clostridia bacterium. GTDB lineage: Bacteria > Bacillota > Clostridia > Christensenellales > UBA1242 > Caccovivens. Next base: position 11,036 of record CALVNQ010000007.1, read on the forward strand.
TAATAACAGCTTCTCCTGCGATATCACTTAATTGATATTCTCCATTATCTCCATTTAACTGAGCACTACCGGAGCTTAAAAGAACAACACCAACATTATAATAAGCATTACCAGGGACAGAAATAGAGATTACGTCTGATATTGCCACATTTTCATAATTTTGGGAAGCTGTTCCACTTAACACAGTTTCACCTGAAGTAATTGTAAACGTAGGTTTTTCTGCGCCTTCAGGCAACGCATCTGCATTATATGTAACATTCAAAGAGAAAGCTTTTGCTCTAGCAATCACCTTTAAGTTGGAGTTTTCTCCAAATGTCTCAACATTTACTGTAAAAGTAACAACATTCCCAGAAACAACCGGATCAGAAACCAATGTGAAATTATTTGCATTGTAACCGAAATATTCATAACCCGATTGCACTGTGAAAACGATATCAAATGTTTCTCCTATTTTTGTCTTAATAATTCCATTTTCTAAAGTTGTATCTACAGAATTCCCTTGCAATTCAACCAAACAATTATCAGCTTCAACCGTTAAAGATATTTCATCTCTTTCAATTTCTATGCTTATGACATCTGCGCTATCAAGCAATCCCGAAATATTCACAGTATACTCTCCGTTGTCCCCTTTTTCAAAAGAGGCTGTGCCGTTTGGAGAACAAGAAGCAGAACTAACTTTATAACCTGCATCGAGCTTAAATGTTAAAACTAATTCCTGATCAGCGATAGCTTTAAAAGTGTATTTACCTTCTTGTCCATCTTGATTTATAGTTAATTCCGGAGCTTGAGCTGGCTCACCATTTTTATATGTAATATTTAAATCACGAACGGCCGATAATTGAGCTTGCAAATCATTAGTATTTTTAAATTGGATCACAGTATTTGTAGGACCTGCCAACCAATCAGAATACAATACAACCGAAACAACACTTTCATCTCCATCCCAAGCACAAACTGTTTCCCCATTATGAAAGGAAGAAGTCACTGTTTTATCCCAAGTTTCATTAAATGACACTTCGGCTGAATAGTATACCGTTTCGCTCCCATCAGTTTCATCAATTTCATAAAGTTTAATTAGATCATAACCCTCACGAACAATTAAATCAATAACATTATCCCAACTTTCATTATATAAAACATCATTTAAGGATGCAACACTAACATCACCCCCCTGTGCTTTTCTCAATACTGTTATGTTATAAGCCAAGTCTTTCCAATCGGTTTCGACATAAAGCACATCTTTGCTTGACGAAACATGAAATTGAGCAATATTTGCAAAATAATTATCTTCAGAGGACAGATCCCCTCCCATTCTCCAACCAAGCATTTTTTTACCCAAAGCAGTAGCTTCAATAACCGGTTGGCCTTCATCAGCCCCATTTTGTTGAGGCAATTCAATAAAATAGCGATCGGAAGCGATAGACTTCACAGAACCATCACTATTAACTACAATTTTAGCAGCCGAAACAGGAGTTTTTGTTTCATCTCCATTTTTATAGATAGTTCCATATTCAGAATCACAAACATATAAACTATAACCAGAATAGGAAATTTGACTTTCAGAAAATTGCCAATCAAACTGCATTTTATTTTCCAAACCAGTCAAACCACTATTACCGTGAGTAGGATCATAATTTATACCCGGCTTATAAACTTGTCCAGCATATTTAAAAGTGTCGCCAGCATAATATTTAACATTTTCACCTATAGTTCCAAAAGTTCTAAAAACACGCATAGAATAATCAAGGGTTTCAAGGTTTACATAACTTAAATCATAAACATCAATAATTTCTGCATTTGATATGTAGCCTGCAAGACTTCCAGAAGTCGTGTATCCAGTTTCATAATAAGAAAACTCCCCTACTATTAAATCATAAATTTGTGCAGGAGCGTCTTCTTGTCCACTTATTTTTCCAAATAGACCATAATATTGATCATAAGCCGAATTAAAACCTGAGATTATTCCGCTTACACAATGCCCATTACCATTAAACTTTCCTGAGAAAGGATTTAATGAGTTACCAATTGGTGTCCAAATATTGCCACTTAAATTAATATCTGCTGTCAATGCATAATTAGCACTAGCAGCAGCTGAATCATACAGAACAGAAATTTGATATGCGACGTCAGCCAACTGATCAGCTGTTTCAATTAAATAAAAAGTTTCACCATTATAAACTGCCGTTTCCAGGCCAACAACTTCTGCCGAAACAACATCCTCTGTACTCGCAAAATCAGACCTACTTTTAGTATCTGGTAATGAAGATAAAAAAATGGTGCCACAAGCACAAAGTGTGAAAGCAGTTAATAAAAACAAGTTAACACTTTTTTTTAATTTAATCATTGTTGTCCTCCAAACAAATTATTGTCGGTTTTTGTCTCATAGTTTAAGTATAGCACAAAGGTAAATTTTTAACCAAATATTTCAAGGATTTTTACTTATTTTTTTTAATAAAAAAATATGGAAAATTTTATAATTTTTTTTTAAATTTTTTTAAAGGAAATAAATATAAATTTAATAAATTTTTAATTTTTTTTAAAAAATAGCCACATTTTTTTTGATTTATCTTTATTTTTTAATATATTTTTTATTTGACTTTCAGATAAGAATTATGATAACTTTGTTCTTGAGAGGAAAAAATGGAAAAAGTAATTTTAACAGCAGACCGACCGACAGGGAATCTTCACATAGGCCATTATATCGGCTCGATTCAATCAAGAGTGGATTTGCAAAATCAAGGTGATTTTGACAGAATGTATATAATGATAGCTGATGCTCAAGCACTGACCGACAATGCTGGTAACGTCAAAAAGGTCAGAGAAAACATTTTAAACGTTGCTCTGGATTATTTATCATGTGGCATAGATCCCGAAAAATGTTGTGTTTTTATACAATCGCAAGTTCCTGCATTAACTGAAATGACTTTTTATTTTATGAATTTAGTAACTCTTTCCAGATTAAAAAGAAACCCTACAGTTAAAGAAGAAATTAAATTAAGAGGATTTGAAGAAAGTATTCCTGTTGGCTTTTTGACATATCCCATAAGTCAAACTGCAGATATCACAGCTTTTGGGACAACATTGGTTCCTGTTGGCGAAGATCAAAAACCTATGATAGAACAAGCAAGGGAAATCGTTAGAACTTTTAATTCAATGTATGGAGAAACCTTAGTAATGCCCGAAGCTATGATACCAAAAATCAAAAGTCAAGCCAGGCTTGTTGGCACTGATGGTAAAAATAAAATGAGTAAATCTTTGGGAAATTGTATTTTTCTTTCTGACGAACCAGAGGTAATAAAATCTAAAATAATGAATATGTACACTGATCCTAACCACATTCACATAAATGATCCTGGCCAAATAGAAGGAAATGCTGTGTTTGAATACTTAGATGCTTTTGTAAAAAAGGATAGCTTTGAAAAATATTTGCCTGAGTACAAAAATTTAGACGAATTAAAAACTCATTATAAAAAAGGCGGATTAGGAGATGTTAAAATAAAATTATTTTTAAATAATATTATACAGGAGCTATTAAAACCTATAAGAGAAAAAAGAAAAGAGCTTGAAAAAAATCCTGAACAAGTTTATAAAATTTTATTTAAAGGCTCAGATCAAGCAAACCTTGAAGCCGAAAAAACCTTGAAAAAGATGAAACAAGCAATGGGCATAGATTATAGATCAGATATTTTTTAAATTAATCCTAATAAAATAAAAAATAAAAAAGCGAAGAAAACTTCGCTTTTTTATTTTAATCGCCATCCAGTCTTTTTACTGTAAGAGTAGCATCGCCATTTTCTGGAATGGTAATGGTTGCCCCTCCAGGTTCAGTGGTAGATGCTATTGCGAGATCAATTTGATCGCTAGCTGACAACGTTTCAATTACAGAAGCTGTAACATCGACAACATATGTTCCACCCGTTCCTGTTTCCAAAGCAATCTGTTCTATTGTTGAAGAAACAATTGGGGTAGTATTTTTTCTTGCGGTGACATTAAAAGTCAACTCTTGATTGGAATTTATTTGCAAATGATAGTTGATTTCATAATCTCCAGCTTCCTGAACGGTAATTTGATTACTAGAAGTTGTGCAATTTAAAATCGGCATCTCAGTATCAAGCTCAACTTGAGTATAATTATTTGCAGATGTTAACGATGGAGTTTGAGAAGAGGTATTATATAAACCTGCATAAGCAGCCAAGCCAGACCCAGTTGGACCTGTCGGACCTGTATCTCCAGTATCTCCTTGTAAACCTTGTATACCTTGTGCGCCTTGTGGACCTTCCGGGCCTGTTGGGCCTGTTGGACCTGTCGGGCCTGTTGGGCCTGTTGGACCTGTCGGACCTGTATCTCCAGTATCTCCTTGTAAGCCTTGTATACCTTGTGCGCCTTGTGGACCTTCCGGGCCTGTTGGACCTGTCGGGCCTGTGTCTCCGGCATCACCTTGCAAACCTTGTGTGCCTTGTGCACCTTGTGGACCCTCTGGGCCTGTAGGGCCTGTAGGGCCAGTAGCTCCAGTAGCGCCTGTTGGACCTGTCGGACCAGTTGGGCCTGTTTCTCCTTCTGGTATAAAGAAAGTTAAATCAGCAGTTGATCCTGCCCCACTTTGGACAACCGAAGCTGGGCTACCGGCAGGCAATGTGTTTGTCGCAATAACTTCAACAGTAGTTACAGTAGACCCTGTTGGACCTGTTGCTCCTGTAGGCCCTGTTGGACCAGTTGGGCCTGTCGGACCAGTTGGACCTGTCGGGCCTCTTGTTCCAGCAGGACCAGTTGGACCTGTCGGACCAGTTACTCGAACTATTGCAGGACGACAACAATTGGAGCCCTGAAAAATATTACAGCAACCTGCTCTGTAATAGCGATTTCCAAAAAAATTATAAGCCATAATCCCCTCGCTTGGAGTAAATATACTCCAATGCATAATATGCAAAAATAAGAAAAAATGTTTGCAATGAATTATATAAAAGCAAAGTAAATCTATTTATATGAAACATTTAAAAATTAAACATAAAATTTATTTATATGGTGCAGGAGAAGGGACTTGAACCCATATGACCTTTCGGTCACTGGCACCTGAAGCCAGCGCGTCTGCCATTTCGCCACTCCTGCAAAAGACTTACTAAAGAAATATTATCACAAATAAAAAAATAAAGTCAAGATATAAGTTGTCATTAAAAAAATAAAAGCTTTGGTAGCTTTTATTTAAATTTGAAATTTTTAAATTCATTTATTTTTTTCATGTAGAGATTAAGAAATTTTTCTCTATTTATTCCAACAGCAACCCTGACTTTTCCATTTTTATTAAAGTCGACAATTGTTTTTCCTTTGTCTTTATCCATATCTAAATATATGTCGGCCTTTTTTGTTTTGAACAATTTTCTATTGGTTAAAAATAAATAGGCACAAGTATCGTTGGTTGCTATTCTTTTGTCTGGGAAACCTAACTCCCAATATTTTTTATACATTTGAAATAAGAAGTTACCCACTTCATTAGCGTCTTTTATTTTATAAACAGTTTGTTCGTCTAAATGTGCTTTTCGCCTTCCCATGTCAGAAGGAATCATAATTAAAGGTATTTTACTATCCAAAACAATTTTAAATGCTTTAACATCACTAGAAATGTTAAAAGATATATGGTCTGGGAATCCTTTCACCCCATATGGTGAGCCTCCCATGAAAATAATTTGTTTAATCATTTTGGTAACATCAGGATACTTTTGGATTAAAGCACCAATGTTTGTGTGTGGCGAATAAACCAAAATGCTAATTTCATGCTTGTTTTGCTTAATAACTTCATACATTTTATCAATAGCATCCACAGGCAGCACTTTATGGAAGGTTTTGTGAGGAGGATTATATCCCCCCATACCTTCTTTCCCATGCATAAATTCAGCAGTTCGAGACTTCCCCGACAGCCCAACGGATAAACCTTTAACCACAGGAATATCAATTTTAAATTTATCCAATAAATGCAATAGATTCCTTGTGGCTTTGTCTATATCCACATTCCCTTTAGCCGTTGAAATTAATTTGATATCAAGTTTTTTATCAAATAAAGCTAAAACGAGAGCTGCTGAATCGTCAACTCCTGGGTCGGTATCAATAATAACTTTATATTTTTTCATTTTCGCCTCTCATCACTAAATACTGTATAGTATAGCAAAAAAAAAATAAAAAGACAAAGAATTTAAATAAACTAATTTATTTTTTGAAGCTATACAAGTATAAAATATGAAACATTATCAATGATTGACACAACTTCAAATTTTAAAATTTAAAAATATAATCTTTTAAAACTAAATATTTGACAGTTATTTGTTTTTTTATATGTTTAAACTGAGGTGCTTATGTTAAAACCAAAATTAGAAAAATACTATGCTGTTAAACCATTTTCTATAATAACTCATTGTACAAACAGTCAAAAGGTTTAGTGAGAGGCCCGTAAATCTTATAAAATTTAACATCACCCAGATTATTCAATTGCTTCATAAGTTTCCTATAAAAGAAAAATTAAAATATATCAAAAAAATCATTATCTAAACGTTTTATTTTAAACTCTTTCTCAACAGTTACACCAATGTTATATTCATACATCAATTCCACAAGTTTTTTGCCATCAATTAAAATAATTGAAGTGTCATTTCTAGGTTTATATCTAATGCTTCTTTTGTAAAACTTGATGTAGTGATAAAAATACCTTTTCTTGCGCCTTGCCCCGCTAGCGCTCCGACAAATTTTTGAATTTAAAGCTAACTCACTTCATTATCTTTTTTAATTCAAAATGATTTAATCGTCTTTTATTTTTTTCTTTACTTGGTTAATATAATTATTATCGAAAAATTCTTTAATGATTTCTATCATTTCTTTTTTAATTGATTCAAATTCTTTTAAGACCATATCAAACCCCTAATGTTATAATTTTGTTTAAAGTATCTCTCTTTAAATTTTCAAATTTTTCTATTTCCATTTTTTCTTTTTCGCATTTTGACTGCTCCATTTCAATTTCTTTTATGCATTCCGGTCGTTTGTTTTTTTGTTGTTCTATCACTTCTTTATTTTTCTCATCAACAATAGCCATGATTGAATTTACATAAAGTATACGTTCTTGTAGTTTTTTTGTGCTTTCGTTAATCTTGCTAAGATTTAATTGCACATCATTTAAAGAAGATGATAAAATATTTTTCATGATATTATTTATTCCTTTTATAAAATTTTCATCTTCAAATCTATGTGGTGGAATGAACTTATAATCTTGAGGACTCATTGAAATATGCTTTTTCCACTCTTCCTTTGATAAGTATATGTTACCTTTATGATCTACCCTACATCGTTTACCAGACTTTAAACGTATGTCCGCAAACCCTTCACGATATGGACATGCATGTGTATATATCCCTTCTTGCAACTTCCCTTGTCGGTCAATAAATGCATACTCACCATTATCTAATACCACAAGAGCCAAATCGTAATGATATTTGTAAATTATTTTTACACCTTCCATATCTACCTCTTTCCCAGCCATTTTATCATACTCCCAATGTCTTGTCAATATCAATATTAAACACATTAGATTTCAACAACAAGGAATTCTGTAAAATAGAAAAAACTATTTTACCATTTAAAACTAACAAAAAAAGACATCGTTACATATCTTAACGATGCCTTAGAACTAAAACAATAATTACGTATTAATTAAATTACAATCAAATAATCTTATTTGATGTAAGTTAAAATATTTGAAAAAATATGATTAAAGAACATAAACTGCCGCTTAAAATTGAAAATGAAAAATTTTGCTACCATGCGTTAGTTAAAAAAAATAGCACCGAATAATAATAATAAAATTGTAAACGATACAGATATTAAAATGCCGTATTTTCTTTCTTTAATAATTTAACCTCAATAATATTCAACATTTTAAAATTCTTGTAAACAAAAAACGTAAGTCTAGGCGTTCGTAGACTTACGTTTGCGTTGGCGGAGGACACAGGATTCGAACCTGCGGATGCTGTTAACATCAACGGTTTTCAAGACCGCCGCTTTAAACCACTCAGCCAATCCTCCACGCTTAAATATTATACATAAATCTATGATGATAATCAAGCATTTTTAAAAATTTTATAATCTTTTATTTTTTATAAAAGTTTTTGCTGTTAAAATCTTTAAAATAGGATTTTTGGTAATGTTATTTAAAGAAATAGTACCTAATTTCAATACTCCCAACATAGCAATATATTTCTTATTAGTTTCTTCGTTAAAAATTTTTAAAACATTGAATTGTTCAATCCATTTGTTTGTTACATTTAATACGTATGCGTACGGCAATATTTCATAATAGAGTTCAGGCGTCTGCCTTACTAACATTTCCATTTTGTCTTTTTCTGCAACTTCAATAAATTTTTTAAGCCCTAATAATTGTCCCAAAACTTTTTTACCAACTGCTGTTCTGTTTTCGATTAAAGGAGACAATATACAAGTCATTAAAAATACAAAGGCCGAAACCCCTTTTAATAAATAAAAATAAGTAAAAGGTAAAGTAAAAAATAAATTTAATCCAATAACTAAACAAATAACGCATAATCCAATAATATATTTAAAAATAGATAAACTCCTGTTCTGTACATAAATTTTATTTATTGAAGCAGTGAATAAAATTGCAATAAGGAAAATGAACCAGCCTAAATAAATTTCATATCCGTAAAAAATGCCTGTTAAAATTGTCGTGCAAGTAAACAAACAAGATGCCCCTAAAATAAAAAGTTTAGAAGTCACCATAGCGTTGGTCTTTATAAACTTTTTGTTTTCCATCTTTATGCTTTTAACTATTTCTTGCGATTGCCCAGCTATTTTTTGTGAAATCAAACTTAAATCAATTTCATCGTTTTCTGCGAATATCAATTCAAATATTTTTTTCTCGTAACCTTTCATCTTGTCATCTGAATTTTTTAACTTCTTTAATATGACAAAATCATCACCTTTCTCATCAATGAAAATATACTTTTTAGCAGCCCAATACACCAATAATGAGCTAATATCTTTATCTTCTATACATAAATCAATTAGATACCCAGCATCAGTTGGAGTGATGTCTTTAGGAGCGTTAAACTCCACAACTTCTACCACCTCTTTCCTTTTTCTGTTAAAAATGATAAATAGCAAAAAACTAACAAAAAAAATCCCACAAATTACCATGAAGGTTATAAAAAATTCTAAACTGAAAATTATGTAGTAAAAATTAACAATAGTGGTAGATAAAATTGGGAACAAGAATGTGAATAGAAATATTCCTCCCCAAATGAATGAGTAAAAAAGTTTCATTAAAATTCTACCTTCGGCGTCTTCCTTTCTTCTAAGGAACTTAACTCAAATAAAACTCTATCTTTAAAATTATAATGTTTAGCCACTATGTTAGAAGGAAAAGTTTCTTTTTTATTGTTATACAATTTGACCGAACCATTGTAATATTTTCTAGAATTTGCTATCTCCGTTTCAATATTTTGTAATGAATTCATAAGTTCTACAAAATTTTTGTTTGCTTGTAAAGTAGGATAATTCTCTGCCACGGCAAACAAAGACTTTAAAGTTCCTGCCAATAGCCCTTCATTTTTAGCTTTATCTTCTGGCGAGTTAGCAGTCATACAAGAATACCTGGCTTTCATAACATCTTCCAAAACATTTTTTTCATGTTTAACATATCCCTTAACAGTTTCAACTAAATTTGGTATTAAATCATATCTTTTTTTCATGTAAACATCCATTGTTGAATAACTTTCATCAATATCATTTTCTAACCTTATCAATTTATTATAAGTAGTTATCCACCAAGTAACAAGAATAATGGTCAGCAACAAAGCAACACCTATAACTACTAAAACAGCGATTAACCAAGCTTCCATAAAACATCTCCTTTATTAGAATATAATACAATAAAATAAAAATGTTGTAAAGTTATATACAACATTTTATTTTTTTTTATAAATAAAAGGAGATTTTCATTTTTCAATAAAAAATTTATAAAACCTATAGTTCTCATATAAATCAAGTTTTGATATAACTTCCCAAGGTGCATGCATAGACAACACAGGAAGACCAGCATCTATAACTTCCATCCCATATTCAGCCAATATATTAGAAATTGTTCCTCCTCCACCTTTATCTACCTTGCCCATTTCTGTGAACTGATAGAAAACTTTATTTTCATCTAAAATATTTCTTAATTTAGCAATAAACTCAGGATTGGCGTCATTGGAATCGTTTTTCCCATGAGATCCATTATATTTTGAAAAAGCAATACCCCCTCCAAGAAAAGCTTCGGTGCTTTTATTAGACGGATCTGGCCAATTAGGATCAAATCCTGCTGTTACATCGCATGAAATTACTTCACTTCTGTTTAAAGCTCTTTTGAAAGTCAATTCTTTATATTCTCCCATAAGATTCATAACCTCTGCAACCATATTTTCAAAAAAACGGCTTTTCATACCTGTCGCTCCCGGGGATCCAGTCTCCTCTTTATCTACCAAAATAACAACTGAGGTTTTATTTAAATTTTTGGCATCAATGATAGCTTTAACACAAGCAAAAGCACAGGATCTATCGTCATGTCCATAACCCATGATCATGCTACCGTCCAAGCCGAAATCTCTTGCTTTTCCTGCTGGGACAGCTTCAATTTCGGCAGAATAAAAATCATGCTCTTCAATATTTTTTTCCTTTAAAAGTTTCAAGATATTTTTTTTTACAGATCTTTCAATAGGACGAGAGCCGATGATTAGGTTTAAAACCTCCCCTTCTATAGAATTACCTTTATCAAATAAACTCATGAGATCGTTGGATTTTTTACTTAAATGTGGTAAAAGGTCACTAACACCAAAAACAGGATCTTTTTCATCTTCTCCCAGGACATAATCGATTTTAGTACCATCTTTTTTGCAAATTAAACCATGTAAAGCTAAAGGTAAAGCTGTCCATTGATAATGTTTTATACCCCCATAATAATGTGTATCAAATAAACAAAAACCGTCTTGTTCATAAATTGGATTGCTTTTTAAATCTAATCTTGGGCTATCTATATGCGCACAAAGAATATTCATACCATTTTCCAGTGGTTCTTTTCCAATAACAAATGCAACTAAAGCCTTGTTCATGTTAACAACAAAAACTTTGTCCCCACTTTTTAACTGTTTGTGATCTTTTATCAATTTTTCAAGATTATAAAAGTTTTCTCCCGTTAAAATTTTAGAAAAATATTTAATGCACTCTCTTTCAGTTTTACATTTCGATAGAAAAGACTTGTATTCTTCTGAAAACAAGTCTATATCTCTCAACTTTTTATCCGAACATTTTGACCACCAATCTTTTTCCATATAAAGAATGATAATCAAATTTATATTTTTTATACTTTAAATTCAATAGAAAATGCGGTAGGTTCACCAGTCATTTTAACTTTTTCTGAAATTTCCACGCCAGCGATAGCATAAATTTCATTTTCATCAGCAAGAACAGGAATAATATCTCTTTTCCTTTGAGGAATTTTTTTATCAATCATATAAGATTTTAATTTTTTTGTGCCTCCGCCAAACTTAGTAAATATATCTCCCTCTTTTCTTAATCTCCAGAAAGCAGATTTTGGCACTTTTCGATAATCCAAATATATTGTGTTCTCTTTGATAGGAAACTCTTTCACTCTTTTAACAATTAATTTCCCAATACCATTAACATCAAATTCTCCACATTTAAATTCACATTTAAAATCAGGAATATCTTTTTTCCTATTAGCCAAAGTAAGATAATCATAATCTTTTATGGCAACAACTTCAAAGGGTAAAGATAATTTTTTCCCATTTTCTGAACTAAATGCAAGCTCTTTTATTAAATCAATGTGTTTTTTTTCAAAATCCACTTTAACCCCTATTGATTTTAAAGCTTTAATTATCATTCTTGTAATAATTGGAGCAGGATATAAAAAATATGATAAAGGAATTTTGGCTTCCTTCTCTTCATAAATTATCGCATCATCATAAATTTGAGAATTGATATAGTCATCATCTTCTTTTAAAGTTTTACCGAAATTTGTTATAGCTCTTATCGCTCCCGGCCACTTAGATAAGATTTTAGGCATTATAATATTTCTTAAAAAATTTCTTGAATAAGAGTTATCTATATTTGAAGAGTCTTCGACATAATCCAAACTATTAAAATTTATATAATCTAAAATCTCTTCTTTAGCTGTATTTAATAAAGGTCTAATAAAAGCCTTGTCTCTGACAGCTTCCATACCTCTGGCACCTGAAACCCCAGAACCTCTAAAAATATGCATAAGTATAGTTTCAGCTTGGTCACTCAAATGATGAGCTAATGCTATTTTATCAACAACGTCTTTTTTTAATAATGAATTAAAGATACTGTATCTTCCTTCTCTCGCCGCAGTTTCCAAGCTGATGTTTTTTTCTTTTGCAATCTTCGGAGAGTCTATCTTAAATTTATAAGCCCTAACGCCCATTTCTTTGCATTTAGATATTACAAAGTTTGCCTCGTCTCTTGACTCCTCTCTGATGCCATGATCGATATGAATAGCAATCACTTCAATGTCAAGTTCTTCTTTTACCGAATTTAAAAAGTGTACGAGGGCGATAGAATCGCTTCCACCACTAACTCCTACTCCTATTCTTTCACCTGGCTTAATTAAATCATTTTCTTTAATAAAATTTAACGCGCTTTGCATAATTTGACCTCATAAGCCTTAATTATACACTAAAACAATATTAAAATCAATAAAAATTAAAAATTTTAATTATTAAAAACTTTAATAGCTAGCACAGTCATATCATCTATCGCCCTACCATTGTTATTAGCTAAAGCTTGTTCAACAATTCTATCAGCAATGATTTGAGGATTGTTAGAATAAGATTCTTTTATAAAATCTTGAATGTCGGCATCTGAAGCAAAAGAATCAGCGATTCCATCTGTGAAAAGAATTATAATATCACCTGAGCTAACCACCAATTTTTTTGTAACAGGAGGTGCCTTATCAATAATACCCAAAGGCAATGATCCCCCATCTACAATTTTACATTCATTTTCGGACATAATAATTCCACAAGGAGCTCCCATTTTTATGAAATCACCGACACCATTTTTTAAATCAAGCACACAAACATCTAACGCCGAAAATTTTTCCTCCTTCTGTAGAGATAATAATTTATTGACAGAAGACAAAACTAAATCGCTGTCAAAACCAGCTTTATAAAAATTTTCTATTAAACTCATAGAAGTTTCGCTAGTTTTTTCTGCTTCCTCCCCACTGCCCATTCCATCACACAAAGCAAACATAAATCTATCACCATCAAGCCTCATAATGCTGTGAGAATCACCACTCGCTGGACTGCCTGTTTTAGGGTTTGACGAAATTGCAAAAACGCAATCATATTTAGGCGAAGTTTTTAACGATAAAGTGGTGTAGCCTGGTCTGGTCGCAGGAAATTTTTCGTATACCACCATTTTACATTTACAAATTTTTCCGATTATTTCAGGAATCTTTAATTGATCTGAATCACTATTTCTGACTATTATAGCAACTTCGAACATATATGAATTTTTTTCATAGACAATAGCATCGGTGCAGACAATATCATTAAACAGCAACTCTTCCATTATTTTTTGTTCTCTAGCATTATCAAATGCTATTTCGGTGTCGACTTCTTTTGAAAGATTTCTCATAACAGTAGAAATACCTTTAAGTTGATCGGCTATTAACAATTTAGAAGTGTCAATATTAGATAACATTCCACTATAAGATTTATATTGTCTTGTCAAAGTGCTTATTGAAGAAATAATACCATTTACTCTACCACAATTAGCATTCAAATAAGCCGGCAAATCAAGCAATGTAACTTTTCCTTTCTCAAATGCTATTGAAACCAATTCATCTAAAACTTTTATGGTTTCATCTTGACGAGTTCGATGGCAACGCGCCCTATCAGGACAAGCATCACAATTTTTCGCAATAATTTCATCTCGCAATAATTTTTTAACATCACTTTCTGACAAATTTTTTCTAACAAGCCCTCTAAACACTTTGTCCATTTCTCCAAAAACATCAGACAAAGAAAGAAGTCTTCTATGCAAAATTTCTCTATTTTGATTTACAACATTTTTAATTGCTGCTCGATCTCCTTTCAAATCAAAAATAGATTTTACAGAAAAATATACTTTATCAGGAATGAGAACAAAAATAACAGCACTTACACCTGTCGACAAAAGAGATAGCCAGTCAAATGAATAATAAAGTTTAAAATAAAATCCTACAACAATTTCTGCGAGAATCAAAGCTATAGCAGAAAAATATTTACGATAAGTTTTAAAAGGAGAAATAGCAATAGCCCATAACATAAAGGGTGCGAAGTAAACCGGGTTGCCATCAGTTATCAGTGTCCCAAAACCAAAAATCGCAGCAATGAAAACGGCATAATAGTTTTTAGAACAATAAGTTATAGTAAGCAACATAAAAGATACAAAAAGCTTTAAAAATGAAAACTGATTGATGTCTAATGGCACCAAGCCAGAAGAAAGCGCCACTAAAATTATTCCACCAGCTATTAATTCTATTGAAGAAAGCCTATAACTAAATCCTCTTACAAAAATAGCTTCAAACAATTTCATAAATCCAAGCATCAAAATGGCTCCAAGAATTGCACTTATAACAGAATAATAAACTAAATTACCTCCTCTAGCTGCAGAGAAACCAATTTTACCAGCTTGACTCAAAACTGCATATATTATCATTTCCCATACTTGAATAGGTTTTTTATATAAATAATGCAAAAGGTAGGGAATAACCAAAACCACAACGCAACACAAAGCGCTTATTATTCCTTGGAGACTATGATCGACGATAATCGATGCTACCAGATAAGCTGGACAAACCAACCAAATTTTCTGATTTGCCCAAACCAATGCAAACATCATAGCAAAAGAAAATGGAGATAAAACTTGAGCTATAGAAGAATTTTCTAAAATAAAAAATAATCCCAAAAATATAATGGCTAAAAAAACAAAATAGAATTTGCCCCAAAATTTCATAAAAACCCCACTTTTGAAAAAGTATACATAAAAAAGAAAACTCCCCTAATGTGTTTTAGGAAAGTTTTTGTCATTTTTGAGAAGGTTTTGTCAAAGTTTAAGCAAAGTTCTCAAATCCTATAAAATCTTCAATTTTATCTACCGTTTTTTGAATATCATCACAAATTAAATACATATCGTACTCATCTAAATAATCCCTTTCCATTTTTGCTCTGGAAATACGCTTGTTAATCATTTCTTCGCTTTCTCCTCTTGCTTTAAGCCGTTGTGCCAAAATTTGATCATTATTGTCTAAAAATATAGTAAAAACTTTTGCTTTACCGTTAAAAAACTTTTTCAATTTGAGCATACCTTTAACGTCAATATCCTTAATAAAATTATTTTTACCTTCCAATACTTCTTCCAATACCGATAAAGGAGTGCCATAAAAAATATCATCATGGACGTTTTCAAATTCAAAAAGTTTTTTAGAATTGATTAACTCTTCAAATTCTTTTTTTGAAACAAAAAAATGGGAGTCGTCCTCCTGGGTTCTTTTTTCCCTCGTTGTGAAAGTTTTTATAAGCTTCAAATTTTTGTGTCTGTCCATAAGAGCTTTTATAATAGTGGATTTCCCTGCGCCTGAAGGGCCTGAAATTAAAATAACCATATGTTCTCCTCAGTAAAATAATATCATAAAATTTATTTAAAAACAATCACTACATTTCATAAAATTCTAAAATTCCGCAAGCAACTATATAACATAACTTTTCTCTATAGTCTTTATTAATTAAAAGCGATTCCTCTTCAACATTGGACAAGAAACCAAATTCTACTAATATCCCCGGCAAATTAGTACAGTTTAAAATATAAAAGTCTCCTTCTTTAGCGGTTTTTTTTGCATATTCCACATTGCCAGATAACTGATTTTGAACTTTTTCAGCTAGAATTTTACCTTTATCGTTGTCAATACCATAAAAAACTTGTGCCCCCCTCGAAGACCTTAATGGATAAGAATTCATATGCACACTGACAACTAAATCTGCTTGGCTATTATCAATAATTTCTTTTCGTTTTTCCATGTCAGATTTTTTTTTATTCGAAGCGAAAGGAGAATATAATCCATTTAAATCTTCTCTTGTCATGATAACCTTTATCCCAAAACTTTCACAAATTGATTTTAATGATAATGCATATTCAAGATTTATCTCATTTTCAGTGATTTTAGTTTTAACGCCGACTGCGCCTCCATCTGTTCCGCCATGTCCCGCATCAATGACTATGGTATATAACGCTTTCGGCGAACTTGCCGCCCTAACCGCATAGCATACGCCCACCACCGAGCAAACCAAAATCACACCCGCCAAAATAACACACAACGTGCGTCTTTTTATTGTTAAAAATTTCATATTGTATTTTATTAAACAAAAATTTTTTATATAACAAAATTAAAAAAGATGTCACAAATCATTGAAAACCAAAAATTTCAATGTTAGTCTCTTTTTGTTTAAAAAAATAAAAGGAGAATTAAATGATAAATAATGAACAATTAAATTCGCTTTTTTCTAATACAGAAAGCACAACTGATTATGAAGAAGAAAAGCGAAAAAAGAAACAAAAACTTGTAAGAAATGAGTTTGAAAAAAGTGGAAAATATGGAATGTCACTAATCAAGAAACAAAATATAGATTTAAATAAGATTGAGTTATTAAGTTATTTAAAAACAAAAAATGATGATGAAGAAAACAAAAATAAAACAATTCATTTCTTCACTTATGATTGGAATTTTGAAGCAGTCTATGAAAAACCCGAACAAGCACTTGAAAAACTAGACCAATACTATGCTTTGCTTACTCCTGAATTTAGCACCTATAAAGACATGCCTCTTGCAAGACAAATTGACAGTGTT
Organism: uncultured Clostridia bacterium; assembly: GCA_944349895.1. Taxonomy (GTDB): domain Bacteria; phylum Bacillota; class Clostridia; order Christensenellales; family UBA1242; genus Caccovivens. Next base: position 27,999 of record CALVNQ010000007.1, read on the forward strand.
TTCAAAAATCGTTGGTGTGGCGCTTTTTGGCAAAGGCAAGGAATGTTTGTAATTCCAACAATTTCTTGGGGCTCGTATGATTGTTTTGATTTCTTTTGTGATGGCGTTGAAGAAGGTTCAATTGTGGCAGTTTCAACCTACACAAGAGAAAATAACAAAAAGGGCTTTATGGAAGGCTATGAAATTATGATGAACAAAATCAAACCTAGCGCTATAATTTGTTACGGAACACCTTTTGCCGAAATGAAAGGAAATATAAAAGCAATTGATCCATACAACCGCGAAGAACTTATCAAAAAGATTGGATTAAGCGAGTTTACTAGAAAGTATTTTGCTGGTGAACTTTATCCTGAAATATAGGAGCAGATTATGGAAGAGTTTAAACTAACAATCAACCTGCTCCCAAAAGGCGCTTGGAACAACGATTTCAGCAAAACGCTATCTAAAAAAGATTGGGACAAACTCCGTGAATTTGCACTTAAAAGAGCAAATGGAAAGTGTGAAATATGCGGTTATGAAACAAGCGACCTTGACGTTCACGAAGAATGGGAATTTAATACAGAAAAGAAAACGCAATCTTTAAAAGATATTGTTGCAATTTGTTCCCGCTGTCATGGAGTTAAACATTTTAAAAACTCTGTTAGGCTTGGCTACGGAGAAGAAGCACAAGAGCACTTTATAAAAGTCAACAATTGCTCGGAAATGGAATTTGCAAGTCATCTCAACAAGGCTTTGCTTGAATATAATGAAAGAAATTCTGTTTATCGCTGGAAGATAGTCGCAGATTTAGAAAAATTTGGCGGAAGCGGAATTGAAATAAAACAAAACAACATTCCCCTAATAAAAAACCCGTATGAAAATGTGGAGTGGGACAAACTGTCATTTGATGATACGAAAAATTTGTTTGAAATAAAAAGAAACGAGAATTTGATAGGCTCTCCCAAAATTGTTTCTATTGATGTTGACAATTATCAAGGCATTATTCAAATCAAAGCATTATTTGCCGACAGGATTGAATGGTGTTTAGATGAGAAAAAAATTAAAACAAAATATAACACCGCTGGACTATTTGCAACTGAATTGAAAGTTAAAAACTTAATTGGCAAAAATCTAAAATTCAAAATTATTGGCATAGGTGGAGAAACAATCTCAAAAAACTTTGAAATTTTGCCACAGGAGGTGCTATAATGGGAATGTGTAAACCAAGTGGTGGAATAAAAAAGTTTATGGTCCTTATGGACGAAACATCAAAGAGATTATCAATCAAACTCCAAATTCAAGAATAGACTATTATGATGAAAAAACTGGTAAGTTATTACAGCAACGTTGGTTTGATGCCGACGGAAAGGCTGTATGGGATAGGGACTGGGATCATAATGATTCAAATAATACTCACGAATTTCCTCACGACCATTATTGGGTTTGGGATAATCCTCAACATCCAGATAGACCTGAATATAAAGGGCCAAATGGAGAAAATATAAATTTAAGCTATTGTTAAAGGAGATAACATATGAATAAAAAAATAGAAAAACAATGTATAGTATGTAAACACAAAATTATTGTAAATCAAGGTGGAAACGGAGAATGTTTTCATTGCGGATGGTATAATAATAGTTTAGGGGAAGAAAATGAAAATACCGTCATATTTCCAAATCTAATTTCTTTAAATAAAGCCATAAAGTTGTTTCAAGAAGGAAAATCTTTAAAACCAGACTTAAACGATTTTCTTGATGGATTATACAATTATCGCGAAATGAAGTTTTCTTACAACAATTTAAATTGTTGCGTGTTTTTAAAAGGCGAAAAACAAACAATAATTGAATTTGGATGGAGCCCTAATAATATTCAATATTTTAAAGATAAGGAAGATTTTTTTAAAAATGCTAAAATTGGAAACGAGTATGTAAGAAATATTTGGGACAAGGTAGAAGACCCGAGTTATATATAAAAAATTTAAGCATATCAATTTGATATGCTTTTTCATTTAGTGTAAGCCATGCGGAGAAACCATCTCAAAAAACTTTGAAATTTTGCCACAGGAGGTGCTATAATGGGAATGTGTAAACCTAGTGGCGAAATAAAACCACAATTGGGTAAAATAGGTAGTTTAAAAGCTTATGGAGACCCGAATTCAAGAATAGATTTGTACAACATTGAAAATCCAAATGAATTATTACAACAAAGATGGTACGATTCAAATGGGAGAGCCGAAATGAATAGAGATTGGAAACATTCCAATAAAGGCGAAGAACATAAATTCCCACATGACCATCCATGGGATTGGACTAAAAAGAATCCAAGGCTAAAATACGATCCAAATAGGGGAATCAATAATCACTATTGTTAAAAGGAGATATGATGAAAAATAAAAGCATTTACGATGAAATTTTTGACAAACCCTGTTCGGTTTGCAAAGAGATGATAAAAAAAGATGTTTATGACCAAGGTGATTGCCCATACTGCAAATGGAAAAACAACTTTTTAGCCGACGAAAATCCAAATAGAGTTATCTATCCAAACTTAATTTCTCTAAACAAAGCGAAAAAACTTTATAGCGAAGGCAAGCCTTTTGAGCCTAATCTTGATGATTTTGTTGAAGCATTGTTCTTTTATAGTGAAGTTCAATTTAAATACAAAAATATATATTATGAAGTTATTCTTGCTTCTGAAAATGATGAGGAAATCATTCAAATGAATGATTTCAATGGCGAAAATTTGCAAACATTTAAGACAAAGGAAGATTATATAAACAATGCTAAAATTGATGGGAAGCTTTTAAAAGATATATGGGAAGAAACCACCGAAAGAGATTGGTTACAATAAAACTTAATTAAAGCATATCAAATTGATATGCTTTTTTCTTTACACTTATAAAATATGTGTCTTTTTTCTATTAAAATTTTAAAATATACTGTCCTAACTTGACATCTACTCCGCCATGCCCCGCATCAATGACAATAGTGTACACCGCCTTTGGCGAACTCGTTGTCTTGACGGCATAGTAAACACCAACAACAAAACAAATTAAAATTATACCCACCAAAAGAATACACAACGTGCGTCTTTTTATTGTTAAGAATTTCATATAATAACATATTTTTATTCTTTGCTTTTTATAACAAAAAAAGAGGATGTTAATATTCCCAATTTTCTAACTTAAATTCTTTTGAATTTATTTCTCCATAATCACCATATAATTTAAAATGCACGCTTTTCCCATTTAACCCAACAACAGAAAAATCTGATTTTAGAATATGGGCAAAATTAAACTGCGTTTTCGCTATTTTATCATCAACATACCAAACTATTTTATTAGAAATATCACTTTTAACAACTATATCTCCAGAATAATTATCTACTTCTATATTTAAAATTCTAGGTAATAAATCAATTGCATTTTTTAAATTTTCCATATCATTTTCACTATAAGGGTTTGATATCTTTAATCTTGTTATATCTGGAATGGAGATTTTTTCTCCACCAAATTTTGCTAGATCTAATTTCATTTTCCAAAAATATAGTTCATTTCTTTCATTAAATAAAATTTCAGCTTGAGTTAAATGAACAGCAAATTCAAATTCATTACAATCATTGACTTGCATAAAATGCTTTTTTGCTTCTTCTTCAAATCCTAATCGTCTTGAATTTCTGAAATGCTTAACACCATGACACCTACTGCAAATTGCAATTATATCCTTTAAAGTTTGAGTCTTATTTTTAATATCAAATTCCCATTCTTCGTGAACATCAAGGTCATCACTTTCGTAACCACATATTTCGCATTTTCCATTTGCTCTTTTTAAAGCAATCTCTCTTAATATATTCCAATCTTTTTTAGGTAATACTATACTTAAATCATTTCCCCAAGCACCTTTTGGGAGCAACTCTATTGTAAGTTTTAATTTACTCATAGCACACCTACTTAGACGGATATAATTCGCCAGCAAGATATTTTTTTATAAATTCTTCCATTCCCATTTTAGCAATAAGTTCTTCTTTATTAAATGGACTGATTACTTTTATATTCCCTTTCATTTCTGGGAAAGCCTCTCCGTAAATTATGACTGCAGAAGGCTTTATCACTTCAAGCATTTTATTATAACTTCTCAAAATTTCTTGTTTGTATTGCTCTCTTCGATATGTTGATATTGCCACAACAGACCCTTCTTCAATCCCATCAAAGCAAAAATCATAACTTTCTTCACCTGCACAACATACTGTTGGAATAACAATTTTCCCCATTTTTTGCCAAAAAGCACCACACCATCTGTTTTTAAATGTGTTATATATTTGCACAGCTTTTGGCATATCCCAATATAAACTAAATTCTGGACTTAAAAGCGCATAATATTGGTCGAGTTTTTCCATGGTTTTTTCTGGTTTATCAAATACACTTTCAAAGTCCCAATCATATGTGAAAAAATGAATAGTTTTATCTTTATTTTCTTCATCATTAGTTTTGGTTTTGGCGTATCCCCACAAGTCGATTTTATCTAGATCAATTTCTTGTTTTTTAATAATAGGCATGCCATACTTCCCAACCATTTTAAATTGATTTCTCACCAATTTTTGCTTTTTATACGATTTTTCAAATTCATAATCGCTTTCCTCGTCATTACTTACTTTTAATTTCCCTTGTTGCCTTTCCAATTCTATTTTCCGTCTATTTTCTTCTGCTCGTTTCTTGACTTTTTCATATCTCTCTTTAAAGTTGTTCTTAAAATATTCTCTCGCTTTGTCAATTGCATAAAATCTATTTTTAGAAAGATTTTTTAAAACATCTTCTTTATTTTCTTTCCAAAATTTTTTATACTCATTTAGACTCATATGATTTGCCCCACCAAAATAATCTGGTCTATCATTTTGCAAATCATCAGCTTCCCAGCCACAATATTCACATATATCAAAATCATATTCAAGACAACCCAAACCGCAGACTTTACATTTGTTTTGTACTTGTTCAACCAACTTTCCGTTTTCTACTACTCTACTCATTATTTCCCCTTTTATAACCAAAAATTTCCATATTCATCAAATTTACTATAGAAGTAATCTATTCCATCCTCTGGTTTATAGTAAGTAACAATTTTACCATTCCTAGAAATTATCATAAATTCATTTGTTTCAGTATCGTATTTATAAGTGGAATAGAATTTTTTACTTGTTGCTCTAAATGAGATAATTGATTCTCCATTGCGATTCAAAAAATCAATAGCTTTACTAGAATATTCTACAATTCTCGTAATTCCCATGTCATAAGCATGAAAATAGAAATGATTTACTTCCGCATAAGGCGAAGTCCAATATTTTGCATTCTCACTCGGTGCTTTTTCCATTATATCATCTTTTCTCCTTAATTTGGTGAATTTTTTTACTTTTAATAAAAAAGTTTGTAAAAAATCTCCTCACAAACTTTTTATTTTAAAATATTAAATTGTAACTTTCACAATATAAAGTTTATATGTCAAAAAATTTCATACTCTCCTAACTTGACATCTACTCCGCCATGTCCCGCATCAATCACAATGGTGTATAACGCTTTCGGCGAACTTGCCGCCCTAACCGCATAGCAAACGCCAATAATGACACAATTGCAATATAGCAACCAAAAGAATAGCACCTGCGACTTTTCTTGTTAGAACTTCATATAACAACATATTTATATTTTGCTTTTTAGCCAAACGTCAGAGAAATCTTATTTTAAGATATGTGCAAAATTAAACTCAGCTTTCGCTATTGTTGTCTTTTCTTTTTGATTCTTCCTGTTGCCTTTCCAATTCTATTTTCCGCCTATTTTCTTCTGCCCTTTGCATCTTCATATCATAATCAGGATCTTTCGATCTATAATAATCTAGATTCAATTTTTCAAAATTTTCTTTATAAAAATCATCAGCCTTATTAAAGACATAAAACAAATCGTTTTGATGATTTGTTAATATATCTTCTTTGTTTTTCTCCCAAAATTGTTTATATTGATTTAAACTCATGTCGTTTGCTCCACCGCTATAATTGGGATCATCATTTTGCAAATTATCAGCTTCCCAGCCACAATATTCACATATATCAAAATCATGTTCAATACAACCCAAACCGCAGACTTTACATTTGTTTTGTACTTGTTCAACTAATTTCCCATTTTCTACTACTTTACTCATTATTTCATCCTTTTTATTTTATGTCTTGCTTAATTTCACCTGTCCTATATTTCATAATATCTTCATAAATATCACTATAATTTTTTATAAAAAATTTATTTGCTAAATTTATCGCTAAAACTGGATTTTTTTCTTTAAGTAAAATCCCCTTGTTTTCTTTCCAAAATTTTTGGTACATATTAAAACTCATATCATTTGCTCCACCTATATAATCTGGATTTTCATATTGAATCTCATCATCTTCCCAACCGCATACTTTACAAACTTGAAACTCGTGTTCTATTTCTGCTTCCCCACATATTCTACACTTTTTCATATTTTAAATTCTCCTTTATTTAATTTATCCATTGCAAAATTTCACCATTTTGCTTCTGCATTTCTTTTTCAAAGTATCTTAAACTAGTTTTATAATATGTTATTATCTTGCCATCACTGTTAATTTTTATATATTCTTTTGTAATTTCATTGTATTTATTTATACAGCCATCTTCACCTTTAAATATATATAAATCGCTATTTGAATTTTGTGCAAACATTACGGCCTTTCTTGAATATTTATATGGATAATCTTCGAATCCAAATTCTTTTGCATGTTTAAAATGCTCAACTTCATTTTCAGGCGAAGTCCAATATTTTGCATTCTCACTCGGTCCTTTTTCAATTATATCATCTTTTCTCCTTAATTTGGTGGATTTTTTTACTTTTAATAAAAAAGTTTGTAAAAAATCTCCTCACAAACTTTTTATTTTAAAATATTAAATTGTAACTTTCACAATATCAAGTTTATATGTCAAAAAATTTCATACTCTCCTAACTTGACATCCCCTCCCCCATGTCCAGCATCGATAACAATACAATATTTTAAAGCTGGAACGGCAGTCTGCTTGACACAAAAATAAGTTACAGAACTCACAAAAATTATTAAAATACAAAAAATAATTATCAATGTGCGTTTTTTAACTGATATAAACATATATAAATATATTTAAAGAAAAAAAATTATATGCCTTTACAACTTGACAAACTTTAAAAAAGCATACATAATTCAGATATGAAAGCATTTATTTTGAGTTTAGCTTTATTATTCACTCCTTTATCAATTGGTATGGGTGACTCTGTTTACGTATTATCTAACAGTTGTTATTTATATGAAGAGCCATCATATGCAAGTGTTCAGTTAACCGAGCTAAAATACAATGAAGAACTTGTTTTGTTAAACGAGGAAGCAATAGAAGGTTTTTTTTATGTAGAACTTGTTAAAGATGGATTAAAAGGTTATGTACCAATGGAAATTGTAGGAGAGAAAGCACAGGCTCAAGATGTTATAATGACTTATAACGCCACAGTTTTAAATGACACAACCATAAAATCACCTATGGATAATTCAGAAATTTGCACCTTAGAAAAAGGTGCCCGAGTGTTTTTATATGAAGGTTACGACAAAGAAAAAGAATTTTTAGCTGTGAAATTTATTAAAGATGGAGAAATTTTTATAGGTCTTATTGATATAAATGATGTAAAGCCAGATGGAGTCAATGTCGCTTTAATAATTTCAATCACAGCAATAGTGGCATTAGTTACCATAATTTTCATTCTTATAGGCATAACAAATAAAAAACGGCACAAAACTTTGAAATTTTAATTAGATATTGTTAAACTTCTTTAAAAAGGAGTTGAACATGGAAAAAATAAACATATTTGAGAAAAAATTAAACGAAATAGAAAAAGAAGTTTGGAATATCACTGCCAATGAGTTGCCATTAATCAAACAAGAGTTAGGGCTACTAAATGACTATTCTCCTTCACAAATTATAGCTCAACTTGAACAAATTTCTTTAAGCATAAATAATCTCTCGGTAAATGTTAGTGATTTGTCAGAAGAAGTTTCACTTTTAAAAAATAAATAAACCTTGGACTACCAAGGTTTATTTTTATAACTGAAATATTCCATTTTCTAAAAAATACCATAGACTTACTATAAAACATATTGCAAAAATTATTGCTAACGCAAAAATAAAATAAGTTAAAGTCCTGGAAGATTTAATATTTAAAAAAATAGCTGCAAAGACAAACACCAATGAAGACAAGCCTAATATCGAAACTAAAAGCATATTAGCATCGATATAATTTAAATAATATAAAACTAAAAAACTTATTAAACAAGCACAAAGAATAATCCCTGAAATTCTTGATAACCAAAGTTTTGTTTTTTCTTTTTTTGATAAATCCATTTTCATACTTCAATTATACTAATTATTTAAAACACAGTCAAATGAATCAACCTTCCATTATCATTTTATCAGCAATCAATGCTATTAGCTCGCCGTTAGTTGGTTTTTCATTACTATTATAAATTTTTAATCCAAAGAGAGAGTTTATATTCTCGATTTTGCCTCTATTCCATGCGACTTCAATAGCATGCCTCATGCCTCTTTCAACTTTACTTGAACTTGTTTCAAAGCGTTCCGCTATTGTAGGATAAAGTTGTTTAGTAATGGAGCCTATTATTTCAGGTTTTTCAACAGCTAATTTTACAGCTTCTCTTAAAAATTGATATCCTTTAATATGAGCAGGAATTCCAATCGAAATGAAAATATTTGATATTTTTTCATCAAGCTGTTTATTAACTTTAACAGCATTTGAAGAAACATTATCACTACTAAGTAAATCAAAGATTCTTTCTTCTAAAATCTCAGGCCTAACAGGTTTAACCATGAAATAGCTCGCTCCTTCATTCATAGCTTTTGTTACGAACCCACTGTGAGAAAGATTGGTTACAAAAATAACCTTCGGCATGTCGTTTTTCATAACACTTTTTAATTTTTCTAAAATTTCAAATCCGTCAAAACTACTGAGCAAAACCTCTGTGATTAAAAAGTCTGGTTTAAGTAAAGGCAAGTCATTAAGCACATCTTCTCCATTTGGACTTGATCCAACCAAAGAAAATTTATCGCTTTCTCTAATATATTTAACAATGTCATTATCTTCTGTTTTATCAGCAATATAAACTCTAATTTTTCCTTTGCTCAGTGTGGTTTTCTCCATTTTTTTTACCTCCTTTTCTCTATTAATTGGAAATAACCAATTTTTCAACGAATTCCGTGAAACATTCCTAACTTACCACAATTCCACGACAAAATAAAAGAAAAACTCGAAATAAAAATTTCGAGTTTTGTCTAAAAAAGTCTAAACTTGCGCATCAATCAAAATTCGCTGAATTTTGACAGCAACTGCCTCTCAGTAGCCCCTCTTTTTGCGAACTATAATCACTGTTGCAACAATTCCGCCAATCACAAGCAATCCTCCCACAACTGAAAGCGATGCAATCAGCGCAACGTTCGGGCCGTCTTCCACAGGGTTGTCTGTTTGGCCAATAAGTGAAACTTCACCACTGCCATCGGCATTTGTTGCGTAAAGGTAATAGTTGGTGTCGCGCTCGTCCTCTTCCGTTTCATCATCTTCGGCATATTCGCGCTCTGCATAGAAATAGATGGTTTTTAAATTGCCTGATTCATAAAAATCGTAACCTACTTTGTCTGATATAATTGTCATATTTTCAACCACTGCAACATTCTGATTATTTAGAACGCTTTTATAATAAATACCAGTTGAGCTTGAATAATATACTAAATCTTGATATGTGAATAAAATATTTGAATAGCTATCATTAGTCAAAAATATTGATGGACTGGATTGATCAGCTAATGAAACATATAAAATTTGAGCGCTTCCTGTTAAAGAAGATGAAAAAATATATCCTTCGTAATTGCCATTACCATCATCTCCTACACCATAAATATCGTTTACTGAATCGCTATAAAAAACTTTGCCAGCATTGTTAATTGAAAGTTCATCGAGATCATTCGAATTTAATATATAAGTTTTTGCACTGGCAGTAGACAATTCATTTTTCATAGTAAAAAATATATAATCTTCGCTCCTGCCTACAAATGAAATAGTTTGATTTACATTATTTTTCAAATCAGTTTTTTTGTAATTTGAAAAATCATACTGATAAACTGCGTTGCCTGCCTGCCCGTAAGCATTGTCTTTGTCTTCTGTATAGTAAATCTTACCGTTCCAGTTTTCATTCTCTTGTGGGAAAGCCACGCTTGTTACTTTTGATGAAATTAAAGTTTTTTGGTCGTTTGAAAGATTTATAAAATTTAAAGCTTTTCCATCATAAACAACAAGATAAGCATTATTGCCAAATTTTAATGCACGAACTTGAGCAACAGCTGAATCATAAGATGAAGTGGTCATTAATTCTTTTTGGTTTCCTCCATCAAATGTACATTTAAAAAATGAAACGTAAGTAAAAACATACTGATTAGAACTTGTTTGATGTTTATTAGGTGAAGCATAATAAACGTAATCTTTATAAACGAAGTTATACATGTTATTGAAACCAGTTACTTCGTTTTTAATATTTTGTACATTTTGTGCAGAAAGATATTTATCATTTGAAAAATCCTCTTTATTAACAGTTGCCAGATAAGACGAGTTGGCAAGGCTGTTATAAGACTCTATGCTACTAATGTCTTCGTTAACATAGGAATTAGAAAAAATCAAGTCATCTTCTAAAACAGAAACGATGCCTCCATTAAACACTATATTTTCGCTGTTATTTTTAATATTTATAGTTGATCCACAGCCCGTCAAAACAAGTGAAAAACAACCTATAAAGCCTGCAATGGCCAATCCTTTTTTAATCCAGTTTTTCATAAAATCTCCATCATGAATAGTTTACAACAAAAAATACTACAAGTCAATTATTTCCTAAAGTTATAAAGCTAAACCTCAATATTTATAAGTTTATTTTCGACCATATCACATGAAACCAAATAGTAATTTACTCCTTCTAGTTTAAAATGCAACTCCACTTTTTTATATCCATGCAAATGTCCAAAAACAACAGTCGATACTTCGTATTTTTTAAACAATTCGGTAAATTTATTAGGAATTCTTTTAAAATTTAGCGGAGGAAAATGCATCATGCAAATAATTTTTTCACCGTTAGTTTGCATTTTTTTTGCTGATTGCAATGTTAGTTCGAGTCTTATTATCTCTCTATTTAAAATCTTCTGATCTTCATCGCTTAAGGATGTGTTAGGTTCTGGCACAGTCCAACCACGAGTTCCACAAATAATGATATTTTCAAACTTTAAAGCATCATTTTGTATAGCATAAAAGTTTTGAGGCAACTCTTTTCTCACTGTGGAAATTGAATTCCACCAATAATCGTGGTTCCCTCTTATTAATATTTTTTTCCCTGGCAGATTTTTTAATAACATAAAGTCTGGCTTAGCGTCTTCTAATTTCATAGCCCAAGAAAAGTCTCCTGGTATAAGTACCAAATCTTCTTTTTTAACTTTTAATTGCCAGTCAGAAAATATTTTTTCGACATAACCTTCCCATTTTTCTCCAAATATATCCATAGGTTTAGGGTTATTTACTGATAAATGAAGATCTCCAATAGCAAAAATTTTCATTGCAAACCTTTTAAAATTTCTCCGACAAGACGCATATCACATGCCCCTTGATAGTTTTGTTTAAAATATTTCATAACAAAAGGCACAGATTTATCTTCAAGACTATTTATAATAGATTTAATTTCATCTTCTGTAAGCATTTTAGGTAAATAATTTTCAACAAGAGCTATTTGTTTAGAAATTTTATCTGCCATTTCCTTATTGCCCGCTTTAAAATAGTTATCTCTCTCCTCACAAAGTTCTTTTGTAGCTTTTTGTAAAATTGAAGCAACATCTCCATCGGTCAATTCGTTGCCAGCTTGTCTCTTATTTATTTCTTCCAATTTAATTTTATTTAATAAAACACTATACAGTGCTCTAGCCACAGAGTCTTTACTTTTAATAGACTCAATGTTAGCTTCCTTTAATTTATCCAAAATCATACATAACTCCTTTGACTAAGTTATTATAACAAAAATAAAACAATATTTACAAGTAAAATACTTAAAAACTATTGACAAACTTACCGAAAAAAAGATATAATTGGTTCGTCACTTAAATTATGGCGGTATAGCTCAGCTGGCTAGAGCGTACGGTTCATACCCGTAAGGTCACTGGTTCGATCCCAGTTACCGCTACCAAATTAACTCACAATAACATCAATAATCGCATAAGATGCTAAATCGGCAGAATAAATTTCAATGTAACCGCCAGTTTCAGTAGAGAAATGTATATAATTCATTTCTCTTTTTATTTCAACATTGTGCGCAGTTAATGAACAAGAAGCAAAGTTTATTTCTTTTCCATCAGTAGTTAAAATTTTAAGCATGAATATTGCTTCTTCGTTTTCAGGAACTAACAAAGAATTATTTAATATTTCACAATTAGATATTGCAGTAATTTGATAAGCAATTTTGGATTCAATAATTATTGGAATGGTTTTGATTAAAATCCCATTAAGATAAACTTTTATCGTCGAATCGCCACTAGATAATGCTTCAATAACATTGTCATCAACTGATAAATTGTAATCGGAGCTTTCGAAAGTAACCACAGCATCTCCACTATAAAAGCTCGGCTCGATATCATAGTTGACGCTAAAAGAGTCTAATGGATCTAAAGAAATTGATTCTGGCAAATTTGTTATAATGGGTTCTATCAATTTAACATTAACTGTCACTTCATATTCGTCACCATAATTTACACTAACAAATTTAATAATTGTACTTCCTACTTTTCTAGCACTAATGGTTTCGCTTGTTATTTTTACATTATCATTTGAAGTTGTAACATTGCATTTTCTAAGACTATTAAAAGTAATAGTATTGTAATAACCATTTTCATTCGCATCTGCGACATTTTTATCAAGAAGATAAAGGTCAACACTTTGAGGCAGATCTACAAGTGGCATATCAGGATTTTCTGATACTATTATTTTTGCTGACGAAACCACCCTTTGATCTCCAGAACACGCCGTGATTCTAAAAGATGTTTCTCCTTCTTTATGTCCATAAACAATTCCGTCTTCAATTGTTGCAACAGTTTCATCAAAAACTTCAAATGTCAAATCGGCATTTTTATTTGAACAAGAATAATTTAATTGTTTTGAAGATGACACATAAACATTAACAGAATCAATACTTAACGTCAAATTATCTTTTTCTGCAGGCACAAAAATAATACACAGCGCTATTGCTATGCTTACCATAATTATAAAAATAGCAGATATAGAAACAATAAGCTTGTAATTTTTCGACATACTAAAATTTTAATATTTATTTGTCGAAAAGTAAAATGTTTTTTCGAAAATTTGCGTTTTTTAGTCTTTATAGATTAAATTATTTAATCTTTTTATTATTTTCTGCATAACGTAGATTTAAAAGTTTAACAATTTTAGACATGTCCTGTTCATTTTCAAATCCTTTTTTATTTACAAAAAATAAAGCATTTTTATCGAAATATATAACAATATATTTTTTTTCAAATTTAACTTTTTTTATCATATTAAGATTCAAGGTAAATTTTTCCTCTTTACTTTCAGCAGAAATTGTTACTTGAATATCAGAATCGGTAAAAATATAGGAAAAAGAAGTTTCGTGTGGCAATTTTTTATTTTGTTTATACATAATAATTTTTACTAATATAAAATAAAAAGGAAGTGTAAGCGCTCCAACAACAATAAAAAATATGCTGTCCAACACAAATTGACCATTCCTAACTCTAAAAGCTAATAAAATAAGCACAACAGCAAAAATCAAAACAAGCCAAGAGCTTTTTAATAAAGCTAAATTTTGCTGTTTTACAATTTCTTTTTTAGTTAAAACCGTTTTATTAAAACCTATTATCAATTGATCCTCGCGAAATAATTATATATTTAATTTAATTTATTGTCAAAGAAAATCACATTTTGTAATTTTTTTTCATACTAAAACTATTAAGGATTACAATATGAAAAAACAACTAAAATGCACAAATAAAAAATTAGTAGAAATAGACTCGGAATGTAAAATAGGAAATAACGTTATCTTACATGGGTGCGTGTTCATAAAAGGAAATTCTGTAATCGGAGATGATGTCGAAATATATGGCAATACATACATATTCAATAGTGAAATAGGTCCAAAAACAAAAATAATAGCCAGCATAATAGAAGATTCAAAAATTGGTAAAAGCAATTCAATTGGACCTTTTACAAGAATTCGACCTGGTTCTATAACTAGCGAAAATGTCAAACTTGGTAATTTTGTTGAAGTTAAAAATTCAAAAATTGGCAAAGAAAGCAAGGCGGCACATCTTTCATACATAGGCGATGCAGATGTAGGCGAAAATGTAAATGTAGGGTGTGGAGCAATATTCGTAAATTATGATGGTAAACATAAAAACAGAATAAAAGTTGGTAATGGTGCTTTTATAGGAAGTAACTGCAATTTAATTGCGCCCTTGACTGTAGCAGAAAAAACATATATTTGCGCTGGCACAACACTAACCGAATCTTCCTCGCCAGAAGACTTTATCATAGGCAGAGTAAAACCAACAGTTAAAGAAAAAAGATCGAACAAATATTTAAAATAGGAGATTAATGTGGGAATTTTTTTTGGTACCGATGGTATAAGGGGTGTGGTTAATAATGATTTAACTGAAGAATTAGCACAAATGGTTGGAAATTCACTTTCGAGAAAAAAGAAAAATCCAAAGATATTAGTTGGACGTGACACCAGAATAAGTGGTAGTTATTTAACCTGTGCATTTTCTACTGGAGCATTAAAAGGCGGTGGAAATGTTTATGACGTAGGAATAATTCCAACAGCTGGGATCTCGTATCTTGTAAAAAGTCAAAAGTTTGATTACGGCGTGGTTATTTCTGCTTCGCATAATCCTAAAGAGTATAATGGGATTAAGATTTTTAATCAAGAGGGCGAAAAGTTAAATGAAAAAGAGGAAGCAGAACTAGAAAGATATTTTGCTTGTCAACAAATATGTCAATCAACAAAAGTTGGAAAGTATAAAAATAAACAAACCTTAGCGAACAAATATGTTGATTTTTTAATTAAATCATCGAAATTTACTCTTAAAAATTTAAAAATAGTTTTAGACTGTTCAAACGGCGCATCATATAAAATCGCTCCTAAAGTTTTTAAAAAATTAGGCGCACAAGTGATTAAAATTAATTGCTCAAACAATGGTAATAAAATTAATGAACATTGTGGATCTACCAATGTTGAATCTTTGCGTGAAAAAGTTATGTCTACCTGTGCAAACGTAGGATTTGCTTTCGATGGTGATTCTGACAGAGTTATCGCGGTAGATGAATTGGGCAATGTTCTAGATGGTGACCAATTGATCTATTTATTAGCAAAAAATTTATCTAAACAGAATCTTCTTAATTCGAACACAGTTGTCGGAACAAGTCATACAAATACAGGACTTCTTATAGCATTAAACAGAAATAAAATAAATTTGATAAGAACCGACATCGGCGATAAGTATGTGATAGAAGCTATGAAAAAGATGAATCTTTCTTTAGGTGGAGAACAATCGGGGCATATTATAATTAAACCTTTTTTGCCAACAGGAGATGGAGTTTTAGCCGCAATTCAAATAGCGAACATCATGGTAGAGTCTTCAAAAAAATTATCTGAATTATTTGATGCAAAACTTTTGCCTCAATATAATAAAAATATAATGGTAACAGATAAATTAAAAGTTTTAAATAATGAAAATTTATCTCAAAAAATATTACAAATATCTAATCAAATATCTCCCGCAGGCAGAATTTTAGTGCGAGCAAGTGGAACAGAGCCAAAGATAAGAATAATGGTAGAATATAATGATGAAATAATTGCAAAAAAATATATTAATGAAATTGAAAAAATAATTAAATCTATTTAATTTATTAATTAATAAATATAATATTTTTTTAGAAAAAAAATATTTAAATAATAAAAAAATTTAATAATTTATTAAAAATTATTAATTTTTTTTGATTTTTTTTAATTTTTTTATTAATTTTATTTTAATTATTAAATTTATTAATTTTTTTTTATTAATTTTTTTAATGTTATTTGTTTTTTTACATATTTATTTTTTTATTTTATAATTTATTTTTATCATATATTTTAACTATCATTAGAGGTTTGTAAAAACTTTATAATTGCTTG
>CALVNQ010000008.1 GCA_944349895.1 uncultured Clostridia bacterium
GCAATTAAAATTTTAGATAATCTTGTATCTTTAACATATAAAATCTTTATTATAGTTTTATTATATCATAAATTTAGATGTTTTGTATTGATTTATATAAGAAAGATTCCATTATTTTTAATCAAAACAATCATTCCATGTTATAAAAGTGGTAAGTATGCCAAAAAAATAAAATGGATTATAGCGATTTTAAATTTAAGATGAAAGACCTTAAAATATAAATTCCCAAACATCAAGAAATCTATCATTTACTGCTCTAAAATATACATAAAATTTGTTGCAAATGTTTTTTGACACAAATTTTAGCAAAAAAATAAGGCGACTTTTCAGCCGTCTTGCGTTCTTAAGACCGAAAGTAATTTAATTTTACTTTTGGTCTAAATCTTTTTATTTTTCTATCATAATTTCTTTTAAAATATGAGATAATTTAATATTATATCGTTTAGAATAACAAATGTCTACAATAGATGTAATTATATTATAACATAGTTTTAAATATTGCAAATATATTTTTTCCATTTGAATTTAGCATCATTTCTGGGTGCCACTGAACACCTAAAATTTTATTATTTTTATCCATAAATGCCTCGATTGTTTTATCTTCACTAATCCCACAAATTTGTAAATCCTCTCCTAATATATCCACACATTGATGATGAAGTGAATTAACTTTAAATTTTGCACCTAAATAATATGTAAATAAAGGATTGTGAGAAATTATAAAATGTTCTATGTTTTTGTGATCAGGAATATGTTGTTTTAATGTCCCTTTAAAAAATATATTTAAATATTGACTACCGCCACATATACCTAAAATGGCCTTATTGTTATGAACAAACTTAGAAATTATGTTAAAAACTATTTTGTCTTTCTTTGCGTTTACTTTTTCACTTGAAATATTTTTTTGCCCATACCATTTAGGATTTATATCATTTCCACCCGGAATTAGAAGACCATCATAATCATTTATATTGTCACAAACAGTCCCATAATCAGTTTTAATACCAACTTGTTTGCACCCTTCTATATAATTTATAGGCTCTTCATCTGATAAAATAAACACTTTTTTTTGAGGTATACGAGAAATGGCATCATATATATATTTTTTATCAAATCCAAAATCATTATACCCAATCAATACTCTGTTTAAATAAGGTTCATCAGGGAATTTGGCATGTGTATCATTTATTAAATAAACTAAGCATTTTAATAATTTTCCATTATATTCAACATCCACATATTCTTTTCTATACAAAAAAGGAAAATTTTCTATTATATCTAATTCTTTTTCTCCAATTTCGTCAATTTGCCATATACCAACAGGTACTTCTTCCCCATAACATTTTTCTAAGGTTATATATTTTCTAAAAGAAATTCGCCAGTTTTTTAAATAAGTTTTTCCTACCAAAGTGCAATGTGGACATTTTTCTCCCATTCTTTTTAAATCTAGATTACGTCCATAAGCAATGCAAAGTTTTTTCATATTCGATATCCTTTGATTATATTTATTTTTTATGTTATTTTAGAAATGATAATTATTAAATCATCACATTTTTGAAAATCTATTACATTATGAATGTATATACTAGGAATTAAAGATTAAATTTTTTACAGAAATAAATCGTCATTATTTATTGTCGTTTAATCTTTTCTATAAGTTCCATAACGTTATTATAGCATAAAAAATGCATAATTGTATAACGTATTTACAAAAGTTTACAAAGCATTAGTTAGTTTTAGGCAGTAAAAAAACATACAATATTCAAAAATATTAGATATTTGCAACAAATTGCAACAGTAAATTGCTCTTGTTTTGTTGCAAAAATCATTTAATAGTGCTAGCATAAATATGATTATGTGTAATAAGCAAACAAAAGATAAAAAAGGAATTTTTAAAGGCTATAAAATTCTTTGGTCAATTATGAGAGGCAAAGAAAAAATTTGTTGTAGCATAATTTTTTTGTTAGTATGTTTTGTTCCCTTCATACATATTTATACTTCATTTTTACCTTCTTTAATTCTTTCAAGAATAATTAACGAAAATATAAAAATTTTAGGATTTATAGATTTATCAATGTTAAGTAATACCTGGTATTACATAATTGTCATTATGATCGTCCCAATAATGTGGATATTTGGCATGTTAATTTATAGATCTATTGACATTTTTGCAAGGCGTATGATGTGTTTAGCTAATGAAAGGGTGCAAGATCTTTTAGTTAAAGAAAGAAAAAATTTAGATTTTAAATTAACTAATGGTGAGGTAAATTACATAGTTAAAAATGCAGTAGATAATATATACAATATAATTGAACCTAGTTTCTGGGAATTTTTAACTGGGATTCTAACAATAACAACAATTATAATTCAACTTTTTATTTTCAACTTTAATATAGGATTAATGGGGCTAGCCTATTTTGCTTTATTAATTATATGTGTATTATTAAGAAATAAAATTCAAATAAAAATTACTGATAAAATTGAAGAAATCAATAGTAAAATAGGAAATCATTTTTTAATGAGTTTAACTAATTTACCCGTAATTACAATGTTTTCATCTAAATTTAAAGAACTGTCTGTTTTGAAACAATTAAATAAACAATTTTTTAAAGAAAACAAAAAAAGAGCAAATATTTGTTTCTGGTACTGGGTCCTTATTATCTTTGTAGAATATACCGGAATACTCGGTATAATTATTTACTTGTTACTTTCCAATCAAGATAATTTAGCTACGACAATAACGACAGTTTTAACTATGCTTAATTATTTAATGACAACAGTTGAAAATTGGGGATATAGTTTAAATGAACTGCAAACTTCTTCAATAAAACTTTGCAATTTAACTAAAATTTATCCTGATGAGAAAGATTTAATTAAAAATAAGAAACAAATCTATAAGATTGAAAAAATAGATAATATAGAAGTAAAAAAGTATTTTATTAAATTTGAAAATTTTGAGAAAGAATATAATCAAATTTTTGAATCTGGTAAAATTTATTTAATTTCTGGTTCGAGTGGTAGTGGAAAAACAACTTTAATAAATGCCATGTGTGGATTAAGAGAAACAGAAAATGGTTACCTAATTATAAATAAAAAATATAAGGTAAAAAATCTTTATAATTATAGAGATAAAATTGTCTATTTATTTCAGGATTCTCTTCTTTTTGATAGGAGCTTAAAAGAAAACATCACATATCCTGAAGATGAGCTAAATGAAAAGACCAAAAAACTACTTAAAAAATTTAACATGATTACATTAATGAATAGGACTGTTGATTCTTCAATAAATAATTTATTATCGGGAGGAGAAAAAAAGAGAGTAAATATAATAAGAACTTTAAGCAAAGACAAATCGATTTATTTATTTGATGAACCTACAAACGAATTAGATAATATAAATGTTAAAAAAGTTTTAGAAGAAATAAAGAATCTTGCAAAAGAAAACAAAATTGTAATTATAATTTCTCATGATGAAAGATGTCTAAAAATTGCCGACATAAAAATCTCTCTATAATAAATTTTAATATTATATAGAAAATCGCTTTAAAAATAAAGATAAAATTTAATTTTTAAAATTATAACTTATTCATTTTCTCTTTCTTAGGCATTGAAAAATAGATATACAATAATTTAGCAAATATGTTTTGAATTTTCCAAAAATTATGTATAATATTTCTAAGGAGGAAATATGAACACATATTTAATTTTATTATTAGTGATACTTGGCCTTTTATTTATAATATTTGCAGTCGCAAGTTTTATTAGATGGAATGCTAATAGAATCACAATTTGGTTTAGTTTAAAAAAATTGGACATAAACAAACCAATAGACCAATACACAAGATTACTTCTAGACGAAAATGGATTAATTGATGTTGAGGTTAAAAAATTAGGATTTTTTTCAAGTTTGTTTATAGGTAACACTTACAAGAAAAAAACTAAAACAATCAGATTAAGTTGGCTTACTGCAAAGAGATCCACAATAACCAGTCTAGCCCTTGCTTGTAAATTGATAGGAATTAGCAAACTTGATCAAGAAGGAGCAAAAAACATCGGGTCAATAGCTTTCAACAGATACTTTGGATGGTTGCCTGCCCTTTTCTTACCTTTAGTGGTTATAGGCCTTATTGTTGATTTTGTTTCTACAAATTCAGTGGGAATGATAACTTTAATTTTCACAGGTGTAGGCTTGGCAATTACTTTATTCAGTTTTATATTATCAATGATATCTCTAAGGTTAGAAACAAAAGCATTAGGATATGGCAAAGAAATAATATGTGGCATAGGTCTTTTAAATGAAGTTGAAGAAAAGAAAATAAGTAAATTATTCTCTGCTTGGAAAAAACTTTATGCCATAAACGCGGTTTTTAATGCATTTGAAATGTTATTTTTGCTTTTAACCCTCATATTTGGTTCATTAAAAATTCTTATTAGAAAATAAAAAAGGAGTAAAATAATGGCCGTAAAAAATCAATTTTTAACTAGAGACACAAAAGTTTTTTCAGTTGTAACAAGTGTATTGATTGCTATAGCCTTGATTGTGTTAGTAATCATTGGTTTAATGGGTGGAAATTTTCTTGATATTTCTGTCATAGGATCAAGCGTTATAGTGTTTATAGTGGGGATATTTCTTGGCTCAATGCAAATTAAGGTGTTTACCGATTATAAAAGTCAGAAAAAATATTTATGCGCTGATGGGATTTTTAATATATGTCTAACTGTTTTAGTGGCTATTTCAGCATTGGTTTTTTTACTTGTAAGAGAATCTCAATTTGACTTAAGATATTTTATATTTGTCTTTGCTATAGCATTTGCTGTCTGGAAAATTGTGATAGCCGTTTATGGTTTTAAAAATAAAAGATTTAATGCTTTTGTGGAACTTTTAATAGCAATATTTTGGATTATAAGTGGTATCTCAGTTTTAATAACAACACTTATATCAAATAACACCAGCATATATTTACTTTGTGTCTCGAACTATCTATTAGGAATCACAACAATATTTTATATTCTTTATTCATATGTTTTTAAGGACCCTAACTTTTTAGAAACTCCTGAAGCATTAGACCTTCTGAAAAAAGAACAAGAAGAAAGACAGCAAAGATTAAACAGATTTAATAATAGGTTCAATTCATATCAACCACCAGTTCAAAATGATGAAACAAAAGAATCAGATGATTTGGAAGATAAATTATCAAAACTTAAATCATTAAAGGATAAAAATTTTATTACAGAAGAAGAATATGAAAAAAGGAAAAAAGAACTGTTAGATAAAGAACTATAAAATATATAAATTAAACTTTAATAAAAAAATCTCCATTTAGGAGATTTTTTTTGGAGCGAAAGACGGGGCTCGAACCCGCAACCTTCAGCTTGGGAAGCTGATGCCATACCATTAGGCCACTTTCGCATAGAGATATTTTATTAAATCAACGAAAAAAAGTCAAACATAATTCATAAATTGATAAATAAAGATTTGAAAACATGTAAAATAGTTGACATAATTTATGAATATATGTATAATCATTTATGCATTAACAAATGAGCGAGTGTGGCGGAATGGCAGACGCGCACGTTTAAGGGGCGTGTTCGAAAGAGTGTGGGTTCAAGTCCCACCACTCGCACCAGTATAGCAAGCCGATTAGGCTTGTTTTTTTCTGCCATTCCGCCACGGTGGCGGTTGGGTTCCCCTGAAAATGCTTGCATTTTTAGGGTTTCAATGGCAGACGCGCACGTTTAAGGGGCGTGTTCGAAAGAGTGTGGGTTCAAGTCCCACCACTCGCACCAAAAAGGACGATTTAACTCGTCCTTTTTATTTTATAAAATTAAAAAAACTGGTTGAAATTTACCAGTTTTTAAACAGCTTCTTGTTGTTTACAAGGATCCTCGTTTTCTTTTTCTTTTAATATAATTTTTGGATCTACATCGGTGTTATTAATAAAATCTTCAGTTATAACCACTTTCTTTATATTTTCTTTCCCTGGCAGTTCATACATTAGTTTCATCATTTTACTTTCCAATATGGTTCTTAAACCTCTTGCCCCGGTTTTTAACTCTATAGCTTTTTTTGAAACAGCATCAATAGCTTCTTTAGTAAAGTCTATATCAATACCGTCAATTTTAAACATTTGCTTATATTGTTTTACAATTGAATTTTTAGGCTCTACAAGTATCTTAGATAGGGCGTCTTGATCTAAATCATCGAGTCCTACAACGACCGGCAGCCTCCCCACAAATTCAGGAATTAAACCAAATTTAATTAAATCATCAGGCTGGATTTCTTTTGCAAAATTAATATCTTTCTTCTCCACAACTGTTTTTACATCAGCATTAAACCCTACTGTTGATGAATTTTTTCGAGCTTCAATAATCCCATCAAGGCCAACAAAAGCTCCCCCACATATAAACAATATATTAGTTGTATCAATTTGAATGGTTTCTTGTTGTGGATGTTTTCTTCCCCCTTGAGGAGGAACATTTGCAACTGTGCTTTCAATAATTTTTAAAAGCGCCTGTTGCACTCCTTCACCGGCCACATCTCTTGTTATAGAAACATTTTGAGTCTTTTTCGCAATTTTATCTATTTCATCGATATATATTATCCCTCTTTGTGCTTTTCTGATATCATAGTCTGCATTTTGTATTAACTTAAGCAAAATGTTTTCAACATCATCTCCGACATAGCCTGCTTCAGTTAAAGTGGTCGCATCTGCTGAAGCGAAAGGAACCTTAAGAATTTTTGCCAAAGTTTTTGCAAGTAAAGTTTTCCCTGACCCTGTTGGCCCAATCATTAAAATATTGCTTTTTTCTAACTCTACATCATTAGATTTATCTTTCTTTGAAAAATTATAGTTTATTCTTTTATAATGATTATAAACTGAAACAGCTAAAACTTTTTTTGCTTCATCTTGACCAATGATATACTCATCAAGTTTTGATTTTATATCAGAAGGAATTGGGAGGTCAATTTTTTCCAATTGAGTTTGAGCTTCATCTTCTCTAATGATTTCTCGACATATAGCGACACATTCATCACATATGAAACATTCACCATTTGGGCTGGCTATAATTTTTTTTGCATTTCTTTGTGGTTTGCCACAAAATGAACATGAAAGATTTTCAGGGTTTTTCACATTTTCTCCTTATTAGCTTTTCTTGTTACAAAAATTTTATCTATCAGTCCGTATTCTTTAGCTTCGTCAGCAGTCATATAATTGTCTCTATCGGTATCTTTTTCAATGACCTTAATACTTTTTCCAGTATTTTCACTTAGTATAGTATTAATTTTTTGTTTTATTCTTGCAATGTGTCTTGCCTGAATTTCTATATCACTTGCCTGGCCTTGAGCACCACCAAGAGGCTGATGAATCATAATTTCACTGTTTGGTAATGCGAATCTTTTACCCTTGGTTCCACTAGAAAGAAGAAAGGCTCCCATAGAAGCAGCAAGTCCCACACAAATGGTGGTAACATCACACTTAATATACTGCATAGTATCATAAATTGCAAAACCAGCACTGACGCTTCCACCCGGAGAATTTATATAAATAAACACGTCTTTATCAGGATTTTTTCCTTCTAAGTATATTAATTGTGCGATAACTAAATTTGCGACATTGTCATCGATTTCTCCATTAATAAATATTATTCTGTCTTCCAAAAGTCTAGAATAGATATCGTAAGATCTTTCTCCAGCGCCTTTTTGGTCGACCACCATAGGTATTAGCATAACATCTCCTTAATTAATTATTTTTTTGTTTTAAAAACGCAATTAATTTATTCATGAGAATATCATTTTGAATATAAGAAATTTCATATTCAGAAAGAGTTTTTTCTATCTCTTCACATGTTTTATTCTGCATACTAGCTATTTCATGCAATTTTTCATGAAATTCTTCATGCGAAATTTGTATGTTTTCGTCTTTAACTAACTTTTGAAGAACTAACCTTGTTTTTAAAGCTTTTTCAGCTTCGCTATACTTATCTTTATCAAAATCTTCCATAGTTTTATTAATATAAGACAAATAATCTTCAAGCTTGATATTTTGGTACATAAGTCGATTTTTAAAATCTTCTATAATATGCTTCTTTTCATGTTCAATCATATCTTTTGGCAAATCCACTTTAGCCTTTTTAACAAGTTCTTCGATAAGAGTATTTTCAAAATCTCTTTCTATTTTTTCTTCTTTTGTTTTTAAAATTTTTTCCTTTATGGATTTTTTATAATCTTCAACAGTTGAAAATTCTGTCGAAAAAGATATTAATTTGTCATTAAGTTCTGGAAGAGATTTTTTCTCAACTTTATGAACTATAACTTTAAATTCAGCTGGTTTGCCCGACAAATTCTCGGCAGGATATCCTTCTGGAAATTTAACTTTTACAACTTTTTCATCGCCAACTTTTGTTCCAATAAGTTGATCTTCAAATCCTTCTATGAAAGTATGGGATCCAAGTTCAAGGCGATAATCTTTTGCAGTTCCGCCTTCAAAAACATTCCCATCAACTGAACCTTCAAAATCAATTGTTAAAAAATCACCTTTTTCTGCTGGTTCCACAGACTCCGAAAATCTAGCCTGGCTATCAATGAAATGACCAATTTCAACATTAATTTCATCTTCAGAAACCACTGCTTTATCTTTTTTAACATTAAACTGTATAGGCCCCAGTTCAACTTCAGGCATAAGTGAAACCGTCAAAGAAACATCTAGTCCATCATCTGTCATTGAATTAATTGAAACTTTAGGATAATCAGCAGGTTCAACATCAAGATTATTATCTAAAAAATCACCATATTCCTTTGAAACGATCGCTTCAAAAGCAGCATCTAAAAAAACCGTGTCCCCATAATTTTGTTCGATCACTTTTCTTGGTGCCTTTCCTTTTCTAAAACCTTGAATATTATATCTGCCTTTATTTTTCTCATAAGCTTCATCGACAGCTTTTTTCCAATTTTCACCGGAAACTTTCAAATTTAATTTTAAAATTCCTTTCTCACTTTTTTCACGTGTAATCATAATAAATCTCCTTTTATCAGTGATAATTATTTTATCACAGCTTAAAATAATTTACAAGCAAAAAGAACCTATATAAGAAAACTAGGCTCGCTTTTTATCTTATATAATGTCGAAAAATAAAAATTGATTTTCATTTTTAATTTAAAAAAACAAAGAAACAATCAAAGTTAAAGCCACACCTATGCAAAATAATATTTTAAGTATAAAAGTTAACCTTTCTTTGAAAATAGAACGTTTAAATTCAGCAAAATACTTTTTTTTGTTTTTATCAATTTCTTCCAACGAGATATCAAGTTTATTAACTTTTTCAACAGCGAAATATTGAAACATTTTTGGATAAGATCTTTTAAATGCAATAAAATCTAAAATAAATTCTACTGCCCAATAAATAAAGAACACTGCCGTCAAAGAAATAGTAAAATAATTTTTCCAAGGGGAAAGATAATACTCTAAAAAAACGGCAATCAAAATGGCGACTAAAAGACAACATGTAATAATAAATTTTCTCATACTCACCTTTTAAACAACTATATTAACAATATATAGAACAATTATAGAAACTGTAAAAATAATATAACAAATTAGCCACGCTACATGAGTTTTTCTCTTGACCCAAAGTCCTGCAACAATAATGGTTACAATATATGCTATGGCTTCTCCAACACATCTAAATGCATCAGCTATTGTTTTACTACCAAAAATTGCGCTAAGTAAAAGCGCTATAGCGATACATCCAATAGCAATATAAGCACTAAATTCTATAACTTTTGCCCATGACCAAGAATTTTTTTTGTCCCTATTATCGTAACCGTTAGCCATTACTTCGCTCCTCTAGAGATATGCTGTGCCAAATCCACCACTTTGTTTGAATACCCCCATTCGTTATCATACCATGCAATAAGTTTAACAAAAGTAGGAGAAAGCATAATACCTGCCTCAACATCAAAAACGCAAGTGTGTTCTTCCCCAATAAAATCAGAAGAAACAACTTTATCATCTGTCCAAGTCAAAATTCCTTTCATGCTTGTCTTTGAGGCATTTTTAATAACATTTACTATCTCGTCATAGGTTGTTGCTTTTTTTAAATTACAAGTTAAATCTACAACCGAAACATTCAAAGTAGGAACACGCATACTCATGCCAGTAAGTTTTCCTTTCAATGAAGGTATAACTTCCCCAACAGCTTTAGCTGCACCTGTTGAAGAAGGAATTATATTATAAGAAGCAGCTCTTCCGCCTCTCCAATCTTTTTTTGAAGCACCATCAACAGTTAATTGAGTTGCTGTTGTTGAGTGTACAGTCGTCATAAGGCCTTCTTTAATACCGAATGCATCGTCAATAACCTTAGCAAGAGGAGCCAAACAATTAGTTGTGCAAGAAGCATTTGAAATAACTTTCATATCTTTTTGATAATCATTTTGGTTCACACCCATAACAAACATAGGCATTTGCTTGCCAGGTGCAGTTACGATCACTTTTTCTGCGCCTCCTTTTAAATGCAAAGAAGCACCATTAAAATCAGTAAACTTCCCCGTCGCTTCAATAATTATGTTCGCTCCCACCTTTCCCCAAGGTATTTGGTCGGGATCTTTTAAAGCAAAGAAATTTATCGAATTATTTCCAATTAAGAGTTTCCCATTTTTAACAGAAGTTTTAATTGAAAATTTCCCATGAATTGTGTCATGATCAAGTAAATATTTCGCATAATCTACATCAAGAAAAGGATCATTAATTGCAGCGATCTCAATTCCTCTTTGAGCACAAATTCTAGCAACAAGCCTTCCTATTCTTCCAAAACCGTTAATCCCAATTTTTAATTTTGTTTTTGCCATTCTATACCTCCAATTTTGCTTTTTTAAAATATCTTTTACCTGTTTTAATATTTAAAACAAAAATAACAGTTGCCAAAAACAAAGTAATTAAACTTACCATTATCGCACAAGCCCAAAGAAACACAGATATAAAGGTTGCTTGAATAAATATGAAATAAACGACAGTGCCGGCAACAATACCTAAAAATAACAATAACCAAATAAATAACATTGCCAAATTTTTAATAGAATTATATTCTTTTTTTTCTGGTTTAGAAACAGTTTCAACAGAACTTTCGGTTACGCCTATCCATCTATTTACTCTTGTTACATAAGAAAGATTTGGAATGTTTCTAACAACCAAATTTAATTTTTCGGAAATAGCAACAACAGAAACATCTCCCGAAAAAAATTTAAAATCAAAAATAAATTTTATAATTTTTTTCCAAATATTATTAAAAAAACCACACAACTTATTTCTTTCTTTAACAGCACAAACTGTGATATCTGTCTTTGATTTTATAAACGAATCTAGTTCATCATTAGAAATTAACTTTCTCATTAAAATGACTTTTCCATCACCAACTCTGCTTGAAAGAGAATTGATAATTTCTTCTTTTGCTGATCCATTTTCAAAAATATATAACTTAACAAACTTAGATTTTGAAAAAAAACTCTCTCCTTCTTTTGTTACTCCAACAAAAAAAGTTACATCTTTTCTTTTAGATGATTTTATAAAGTTTGCATAATTTTCAAAATTTGAAATTACAGGCAATATTATGTTAACCATTAAAGCCTCCTATAATTTTTTAATTCTTCTTAAATGTCTTCCTCCATCGAAATCTGTGGTAAGAAAAACTTTTATAATTTTGATGGCTTTTTTAGGCCGCATATAACTTCCTGGCAAAACTAAAACATTAGCATTATTATGGGCACGTGCAAGTTCAGCAAATATTGTATTCGGGCAAAAAGCAGCTCTTATTTTAGGGTTTCTATTTGCGGCTATTGACATTCCAATCCCAGTCCCACAAATAAAGATTCCAACATTATGTGGATCTTCTAAAACTTTAGCCACTCCCTTCTTAGCATAGTCAGGATAATCAACACCTTCTTTTGAGTATGTCCCTACGTCAATTGTAATAATACTTTCTGCATTAAAAAATTTTTTAATTTCTTCTTTTAAATAATAGCCTCTGTGATCACACGCAAGAATTATCATATTTCGCCTCCAATTTTAACCAATTTATCTATCAATATTTCACAAGCTTTATCAATCTTTTTTGCACAAACTAAATAGCTATCCAAATCTTTGCCATAAGGATCTGGGATGTCTTCGTCAATCAAATCTTTCATTTCTATTACTTTCCCATTAATCCTGTTTTTTATATCAGTTGACATAGCCACATATAAAGTTTTTTGATCAAAATTTTTTAATTTAACGCTTTTTCTTTTTTTTGAATTATAACCTAATATTTTCAAAGCATTACAAGCATTATCGGCGCTTTGTTCTCCAGTTGCAAACAAACCTCTAGAAGAAACTTTGACAAAATCAATGCCTGTTTTTTTTAATCGAGCTTTCATAATTTTTTCAGCCATATATGAACGACAAGTGTTACCTGCACATATAAAACATAATTTAATAATCCCTTGCATGAGCAAATTCTAACATACATTAAAAAAAAATCAAAACTAATTACTTTGATTTTTTCTTTTTTATTTCTTTAAACAAGTCAATTTCTTTACTTTTATAAAGTTTGTCCAAATTATATCTACTCCTTTCAGCATAAGTGAACAAATGTACAACAATTGGATCGGCGTTTAAAATGATCCAATCCCCTTTGCAATATCCATCTTTTTCATCATTATAATTGATTAAAATAGAAAGCTCATCAGCAAGTTTTTTTGTATCATTTGAAGTGGGAGCACTAGCAACCACAAAAAACTTTGATTCATTATTCTCAGACAAATCAAAAACTGCAACATTTTTACACTTAAAACTTTTCAAAAATTCGACAATTTTAATAAGATTATCTTTCATAACTATACCTATAAATATTTTATATTAAATTATACAAAAACACAATAATTTTTGTGTATTTTTTCATAAAATTTGTCAAAAAAATTAGTATGCAAAAAATATCCTATATTTTTCAAATTATTTTCAAAATAGCACTAATATTTCTAATCATATTTATCTGGGTAAGGTATTTTGTTTCATCTCTTTTGATATCAATTTTAATAACGGTTTCTCTCACTTTGATAATAGATTTTATAACAAGGTTTATAGCAAAAAAGAAATATAATAAAACATCTTTAAAACAAATGGAACGAGAAGAAGCCGAAAATTGTTTTTTATCGTTATCTATAAATAAAAAAAGCACCGACTTTTTTTTAAAATTAGCAGAAAAAAAACATAAAGCAGAAAAAAGGAAAAATTATATATTAATAAATCATGAAGAAAACGTAAAAGTAATTTTATTCCCTTATCTGACACATAAAGCGCTATCAACTGATGATATAATAAAAATATTATCAGCAACAAAAAGCATTTCTCCCTCAAAAATCGTGGTTGTATGTGGAAGCATAGAAAAAGAGACATTTTCTTTTATAAAAAATTTTGACGTTGAGTTTGTTTTACTAGATCAATATGAAACCTATCAAAAATTATATAAACCATATGAGACATATCCCGAGATAACTATAAAATACAAAAAAGAAAAAAGCCTTGCTTTCAAAGATTTAATTGCTTATTCATTAAATCGCTCTCGTGCAAAAGGCTATTTTATATCAGCTTTATTTCTAATTCTATCCACTTTATTTGTAAAAACAACAATATATTATTGCATCGTAGCTTCAGTATTAGTCATGTTCTCGTTAATATCTCTATATAATCCATTTGCAAGAAATGTAAAAACAAAAGAAATTCTTTAAATTAACTCAATATGTTTTACACCTTTTTTGGATGATTTCCTATATATAATAAGAGTTGAACCTATACATTGCACAGGTTCTGCATGAGTTATTTCACAAATTTTCGTCATAATCAATTTAGGTGAATCTGGACAAGATTTAAGAATTTTTACTTTTATAAGTTCTCTTGCTTCTAATAACAACTCTATAGCGGTAAAAATATTATCTCCCATGCTTTCTTTACCAATCTGCATAACTGGGTCTAAAGCATTGCCAAGAGCTCTTAAATATGCTCGTTGCTTACTTGTTATCATTTTAATTCTCCTTCTAACCAATATCTTTGTATTGTAGAATCCTGAAAATTTACTTCATTTTCAAGGATACCACCTGCCTTAACTATGCTTTTTGCAGATGAAATATTATCTTTTTTACATGTGATTAAAATTTTTGATAAACCAAATTTTTTTGCTTCTTTCAAACCTAGCTTTATCATTTCTGTGGAATAACCTTTGTTCCTCTCACTAGGCCTAATACATCCTCCTAAATGTCCCCCAATATTAAAAAGGTTATCATTAAGTCTTGTTCTTATTTGAAGCATTCCCAAAATCTTGTTATTTTTATTATTTATAAATAAATATTGAAAAGAAGGAACATGATCCTTGACCGGAACTGTTTCTTCTTTTTCATATTTTTTTATATAACTAAACCAATCATCAAACTTATTAAAATCACAAAGTTTATTAGCCCCCGGCATACTCTGTGTTTCACCGGCATCAAGAAATTCCTTTCTAAATTCCATTATAGCTTTTGAATATTTCTTTGTTGGCTTAATTAATGATAAACTATCTTTTGTGCTCATTTTATTCTACCCATTCAAATTCAATATCTTTAATTTTTACAATATCTCCATTTTTAAGACCTTTTTCCTTCAACATATCAATGATACCCATTTCAATAAGTCTATTTTGAAAATAGGCGAAACTCCTTGGATCGTCCAGAACGATTCCCCTAATGAAATTATCTATTTTCCCACCAGAAATAACAAATTTTTCGTTCTCTTTAACAATATCAATTGAAGTTAAATCATTAATATCAAAATCATTTATTTCAACTTTTAATGGAGGTTTTTTAGGTATTTTGGAAAGCATTTCTAGTGTTTTATTTTTAACTTCTTCAATTCCTTCGTGTAAAATTGCTGATATAGGTATAGGTTTAATTTTAAAATTATTTTGAAAATCTTTAATCTTTGTGTCTAATTCCTCGTCAGATAATTCGTCAATTTTTGTAAAAATAACAATCTGAGGGGTTTGAGCTAACTGTTTACTATACTTAAAAAGTTCCTGATTAATTTTTAAATAATCATCATTTATTTTTCTTCCCTCGCTTTCAGAAGCATCTATTAAATGCAAAATAAGTCTCACTCTTTCAACGTGTTTGAGAAAATAGTGCCCCAAACCTAACCCTTCACTAGCTCCCTCTATTAAGCCCGGAATGTCAGCAACCACAAAAGTTTGTCCATTAACTTCAACAACACCTAAATTAGGATAAAGGGTGGTAAATGGATAATTAGCGATTTTAGGATTAGCATTTGATATAACTGAAAGCAAAGTAGATTTCCCAACATTAGGATATCCAACAAGACCAACATCAGCAATTGTTTTTAATTCCAAAATAACCTGTCTTTCTTTGGTTATAACTCCTGTTTGCGAAAAAGCTGGAGCCTGTTTAACCGAACTTTTAAAATAGGCATTCCCATGACCTCCAGCACCTCCACGCAAAGCAATAAATTTTTGGTCATTTTGATTCAAATCTGCAATTATTTTATTTGATTCTGGGTCAATTAAAACCGTCCCACAAGGAACATCAATAATTAAGTCGGCCCCACTTTGACCGGTTTTTAACTGTTTAGCTCCATCTTTACCATCTTCAGCATAAAATTTCTTTTTAAATCTAAAATTATAGAGAGTATTTAAACTTTCAGTGGCATGAAAAACGATGTCCCCACCTTTTCCGCCATCACCACCATCAGGGCCACCTTTCATAGTCATAGCATTTCGCAAAAAACTTAAAGAACCATTGCCCCCATTCCCAGCTTTAATTTTAATTTTAACTCTATCTAAAAACATAAATACCTCAGTTTAAAATTAAATATTCCCTTGATTATTATAACCTAATAACCACAAAATACAAAACAAAAGTGCGAGCAAACGCACTTAAAACAGTTCTATTTTTTATTAACCTTACAAACACTATAAAACGGACACCCAAGGCAATCTGGCTTAATGGCCTTACATTTATATCGACCAAATAAAACCATTTGATAATGTAATCTAGACCAATCTTTCTTGTCGAAAAAGTTTTTTAAATCTATCTCTGCTTTGTCTGGATTTGTTTGACTTGTAAGCCCAAGTCTATTAGAAACTCTTAAAACATGGGTGTCGACAGCAAAAGCATCTCCTTTAAAAGCTTCTGAAATAACAACATTTGCCGTTTTCCTTCCAACCCCTCTTAAAGAGAGCAAATCATCAAAATTATACGGAACCTCCCCACCAAATTTATTTAAAATGTCCTCAGATGCTGATAAAATGCTTTTAGCTTTATTTCTGAAAAAACCACAAGAATGGATTTTCTTTTCAAGCTCTTGCTGAGACAAAGTCAACATTTTTTCTGGTGTGTCAAAATTCATAAATAAATCGTTAGTTACAATATTGACACGTTTATCAGTGCATTGGGCAGATAAAATTACAGCTACAAGCAGTTGGTATGGTGTTTTATAATTAAGTTCACAAACAGCATCAGGGAAAAGCAAATTAAAATTAGCAACAAAACTTTCTTTTTCCAAAATATTACCTCATAATAGGGAAAAGGACTGTATCTCTGATATTTGGTAAATCAAAAATAGTCATTATAAACCTATCAATACCAAATCCTAAACCAGAAATTGGAGGCATTCCGTGTTCCATGGCAAGCAAGAAATCTTCATCAAGATCCATTGCCTCTTCATCTCCCCCTAATTTATCTTTCATTTGACTTTCGAGGGTTTCTCTTTGTTGAATAGGATCCACTAATTCTGAATAAGCATTAACTAATTCAGCGCCACAAACAACAATCTGAAAAGCATCAACAATTCTATTATCCAAATCATTTCTTCGTGCGAGTGGCTTTAAAACAGCTGGATAATTAAATAAAATTGTAGGCCCAACAATATTTTCTCTAATCTTTCGTTTATAGATAAAATCAATTAATGCTCTGATAGAATTATATGGTTCAAGTTCGGACTTACTGAATAATTTAGATTCAATAACTTTGTTTTTGAAAGAGTTAACATCATTTTCAGATAAGAAATCAAAACCTAAAATTTCTCGCATTTTCGCAACGTAGTCAATTTTTTCCCATTCTTTACCAAAATCGATAATATTTCCTTGATAAGATATCTCAGTTTTTCCAATGCAATGCATCAATAATTCTCTTATAAATTTCTGGAAGAAAACAATATTGTCTTCATAATCCCAATACGAAGCATACCACTCAACTTGAGTAAATTCTTGAAGATGAGTAGCGTCCATACCTTCATTTCTGAAATCTTTACCAAGTTCAAATACTCTATCAAATCCACCGGCAATTGCTTCTTTTAACCATGTTTCAGTAGCAATTCTAAGATTACATTGAAGATCTAAAGCATTATGTTTAGTGAAAAAAGGTTTAGCAGAAGCTCCACTAACATTAGTTTGAATGATAGGTGTCTCAATTTCTATAAAACCATTGTTTTCGAGATAGTTTCTAATAAAAGAAACTATTTTGCTTCTTGTTAAGAAAACCTCTCGTGCTTGTTCATTAGAAATTAAATCAAGATAGCGCTGACGATATTTAGTTTCAATATCTGTTAGCCCATGAAATTTTTCAGGAAGAGGTCTTAAAGCTTTTGAAAGCAAAATAACTTTTTCAGCTTTAACTGTAATCTCCCCGGTTTGTGTAGTATAAACTTCTCCTTCGACGCCAACAAAATCACCAAGATCAATCATTTTTTTATAAAAATCATAATCTTCTTCATTAATTTCGTTTCTTCCAACCGAAACTTGAATATATGAATTGATGTCCCTTAATTGCATAAACCCAAATTTACCCATAATTCTTCTAAAAACCATTCTGCCTGCAATTCTAACTTTTTGTCCAAGCATATCCCTAGCCTCTTTAATGGTAACGGTTCTGTTAAATTTAGCCTTATAGACAATAACTCCTTCATTTTTTAAAGTTTCAATTTTATTTCTTCTAACATCAATTTCATTTGAAAGATTATTATTTTCCATCTAAAATATCTCCTTAAATTCTAAAAAATAATCTATCAAATAAATTAAAAATTGTCAACTTAATTAAATTTATTTCGATAAAACTTTAAATTTTTCTTAACTTTTTCCAAATAATTCTTTGTCTCTGAATATGGAATAGATTTCAGACATTTCCCATCGTCAGAATAATTAGGATTATTCAACCAGTTTTTAACTTTTGTTGGACCTGCATTATACGCGCAAATAGCCTCATCGAAATTAAACTGACTTAATAATTTAGATAAATAAAAACTTCCATATTTGATATTAACATTTTCATCATAGAGTAAATTTATTTCAAAATTATCATTAAAGGATTCTGCTATAGCCTTGCCAGTTGAAGGTAAAATTTGCATTAACCCAACAGCCCCTTTTAAAGATAGCGCATTTTTGTCAAAAGAACTTTCTGTATTGATTATTGCACATATGAGCGATTTATCAACCGAAAACTCTTGAGCATATAAATTAATATAATTTTCATATTTCAAAGGATAATATAAGTTATATAATAAAAAATTAATCACAACACAAATTACAGTTGCAAATACAAAAAAAACAATAGAAAGAGCTTTATTCATAAAAATATGTTATGAAAAAATGCTTTAATTATGCTTCAATAAAACCTTTAAAAGTGGAATAAAAATTATAAGGAAAATTTTTTTGAACAAAATCTAAATAATCTTTAATGAATCTAACAGATATACCACATGTTCTACCTGCAGATTTAGGAGTAGATGCAACAGTACATGGCACACCAATTTTTTTTAAATAATTAGCAAAAGAAAGCGTTTCATTACGTGAAGAAAACACTGCATAATAATATTTCATTTTGTTCCCTCTTTTCCATGCACACAATCTCCCCAATTACACTATATTTATTAATATAAGTTTTTGTTAATAAGGAGAAAAAATGATTTATTTAGATAACAGTGCCACCACACTAATAAAACCAAAAGAAGTTTTAAAAGCCGTCAATTCTGCAGTAACTAAGTATACTGCAAATCCCGGGCGAAGTGGTCATAATCAAAGCATAATGACTGCATTGCAAATTGAAGAAACCCGAAGAAAAACTAAAGAATTTTTTAATCTCAAAAATGAAAATAATGTCATTTTTACAGCCAATTGTTCTGCTGCATTAAATTTAGCCATACAAGGATCTGCAAAAAACGGAGGCCACGTTGTTTGCACAGAAAACGAACATAACTCGACTCTGAGACCTTTAGAAAATTTAAAACAAAAAGGAATAATTGATTATACAGTAGCATTTCAGACTCAAGCCGGAGGTATAAAGAGGTTGGATATAGAAAATTGCTTAAAACCTAACACTTATATGGTAATATGCAATCATATCTCAAATGTAAACGGAGACACCGCAGATATAAAAGAAATTGGAAAAATGTGTAAGGAAAAAGGTATATTATTTTTAGTGGATGCAGCACAAAGTGGAGGTCATGAAAAAATTGATATGGAAGCCGATAATATAGACTTCCTTGCTTTAGCACCTCATAAAGGTTTCTATTCATTACAGGGTTTAGGAGTTTTATTAATACAAACCCCACGAGCGCTGTCCCCAATAATGTTTGGGGGAACAGGAACCAATTCATTGGAATTAGAACAACCTGACGCTCTTCCAGAAAAATTTGAAGTTGGGACCATTCCAACACCTAATATTTTGGCTTTTAGTGGAGGCTTAGATTTTGTTAAAGAAAATTTTAATATAATACACGACCATCTTGATGATTTAACAACATTTTTAAATTATGAATTATCCTCTCTTCCGGTAGAAATTTATACAACGACCGAAAATTCAAGAGGAGTCTTTGCCTTTAATATACCAAATATGCACTCAAACGAAGTGGCCACCTATTTGAACGAAAAATGGGGCATATGTGTAAGAGGAGGCTATCATTGTGCTGCAAAAAAACATGAAGCGCTTGGTCTTCTCGATAGAGGAGCTGTCAGAGCATCGTTATCTATGTTCACGACATTCTCGGATGTGCAAAAATTAATAATTGCAATAAAAACATTATTAAAAAAACAAAAACTTATTTAAAATCAAAATAAAAAAACCAACAAAAAGTTGGCTTAATCAAAATAAATAATTCTTCTACAATGTTCACATTGCAAAATTTTTTCTTCTTTTAATTTATTAATAGCTGAGGCAGACAATTCCATTCTGCATCTCCCACAAGTATTACCATCTAATTTTACAAAAACGGGAAAAATTTTATCTTTCCTTTTTGAAAGATACGCTTGCATAAGCTTTGTTTCAACTTTTTTTTCTAAAATAGCAAGCTGTTTTTTTAAATCATCCATTTTAGGTTGAATTTCATCAACTTTTTTATCATAAGAAGCTTTAAATTTTTGATACTCTTCTTTAGCAACATTATATTTTTTTATAGTTTTATTGAACTCCCCTAAAACATTATTTATATTTTCAGCAAGTTTAGTTAATCTTTTATCTAATAAAGCCAAGTTTTGTGAAACCTTATCTTTTAC
The DNA here is from genome assembly GCA_944349895.1 of uncultured Clostridia bacterium. GTDB lineage: Bacteria > Bacillota > Clostridia > Christensenellales > UBA1242 > Caccovivens. Next base: position 20,560 of record CALVNQ010000008.1, read on the forward strand.
AGATAATTTTTCATCTAAATCTTCTTTCGATAGTTTTTCTAAATTAACCCCTAAAAGTTGCTCACCATTCTTACGAGAAATTTCTATGTTCTTATTAAGTTCACTCATTTCTCTCAAAATAATCCCCGCCTGTTCTTCAAGCTGATTAGATCTAATTTGAGATTCTTTTGCCGTTTGATTTAAAGAAACACATTTTAACTTATTTGGATCAGATGCTAATTCATTTTCCAAATTAAACAATTCCCCATCAACTTTTTGATAATCTAAAATATTTTTTAAATCCATTTTAACTCCTACTGTGTTAGTTTAACATTAATCCATAAAATCTGCAAGTTTTTTACTCCTGTTTGGATTTTTTAATTTTCTTAATGCTTTTGCTTCAATCTGTCGTATTCTTTCTCTTGTAACCTTAAATTCTCTGCCAACTTCTTCAAGAGTTTTTGCCCTACCATCTTTCAATCCGTAACGTTGCCTAATAACTTCTTGCTCTCTAGGAGTCAAAGTGTCAATGACTGCCAATAATTGTTCTCTTAATAAAGTTTGAGTGGCATATTCAATTGGAGATTTTGCAGTTTCGTCTTCTATGATATCGGTCAATTTACTATCTTCTTCTTCCCCAATTGGCGTTTCAAGAGAAACAGGATCAAGTCCTATTTTTTGGATTTCAACAACTTTAGATTCTGGAATCCCCATTTCTAAAGCGATCTCTTCAGTGGAAGGCTCTCTACATAGTTTTTGAGTCAATTGTCTTATAACTCTCTGCGCTTTATTAATTGTTTCAACCATATGGACAGGTATTCTAATAGTTCTGGATTGATCAGCTATTGCACGAGTTATAGATTGTCGAATCCACCAAGTAGCATAAGTAGAAAATTTAAAACCTTTCGAATAATCAAATCTTTCAACAGCTTTTAATAAACCTAAATTACCTTCTTGAATTAAATCCAAAAAAGATAAGCTGGAAGCTCTTGATGCCCATTTTTTAGCTACGCTTACAACAAGTCTTAAATTAGCTTCACAAAATTTAGCTTTAGCATATTCATCACCTTGCAAAATTTTTTGTGCCAAATCTCTTTCCTCTTCGCTAGTAAGAAGAGGAACTTTACCAATATCTTTTAAATAAATTTTGACAGGATCATCAACCCCATATGCAGGGATCAAATCAGAAAAGTCTTCTTTACTAAGATCTTCTTCTTCATTGGTTCGGATAACCTTAATATTTTTATCTTCTAGTTGATCAATGAATAATCTTATATCGTCAGGAGACACGTCATATTTTAAAATTCTGTAATAGATGTCATCTTCATTGACAGATCCTTTTTTTTGAGCTAATTCCATAATTTTTTTAAATTCAATTTCAACTTTTTTATCGAGCATAAAAGTCCTCCAAATTTTTTTCTCTAATTTTTTTGTCAATAACTTGCGCTGACAAAAGAAGATTTCGTCTTTCGTTCAAATCTTGAGAAGATTTATATTTAACCATAATCTCATCTTTTTGTTTTTTTAATTTTTCTTCAGCTTGACTCCAAAGGCATTCATCAAAATATTGTTTTTCATTTCCTTTTGCTTCCAAAAAATTAAAATAAATTATATCTTGCCAAAAGGGGTCCTCAATATTTTCAACGATATCAAACAAATTTGAAATTCTCGAAGTTTGATTTATCAAACTTATCTCACTGTTACGACCATCTATCAATTTTGAATAATCAATATCATGATTAACATAGTCTTTTTTATGAAGTAAAGACGCTAAAATAAACGTTTCAGCTCTTTTGTTGCCATTTATTCGATTAGGTAAAACATTAATTTCTTTTTTTTCAAATTTAGGCAAAATATTAATGCCAAGAGACCTTCTTAAAGAATCTACTGGAACAGAAGTTAAATCACGAATTTTAAAAATATAAGATTCTTGTTCAGGTTCTGAAAATGTTTTTAATTTCGCCAAAACATTTTTTACAAACTCTGCTTTTTCTTCTGGCTTGTCCAAATCGAACTTTTTTAGTTCAAGGTCGATATAATAATCCATAATGGATTTAGCAGACTCAATAAAAGTCTGCATGGTGTCTTTGCCATTCTGATTTTTTAAACATTCGTCAGGATCTAAACCATCTGGCAAAGCAACAATTTTAACTTTCAAGCCAGCATTTCTAAGGATGTCAATAGCCCTCAAAGTTGCTTTAACCCCCGCCTCGTCCCCATCAAAGCACAAAATAATTTGGTCACAAAATTTTTTTAATTCTCTTGCGTGGTCATTGGTTAAAGCAGTTCCTAAACAAGCCACCGTATTTTTGAAGCCGGCTCTATGCATTGAAATAACATCAATTTGTCCTTCTACAATTATTATTTCATTTAAACCTTTTTCTTGTTTTAACTTTTTTAATAAATGAATACCAAAAACAATTTTGCCCTTTTGAAAGACCATAGTTTCTGCCGTATTTTTATATTTTGCGAAATCGGTTTTTTCTAAAACTCTAGCAGTAAACCCAATACATTCATTAAATGAGTTAAAAATCGGAAAAACCAATCTTTCACCCATTGCATCATAAAGTTTACCCACCTCTTTTGACTGTGCAACACCAGAAGCAATAATTTGATCTTTTGAAAAACCTTTTTCAAGTAAAAAATTTATCATTTCATGCCAGTCCAAACTATACCCAATCATAAAATCTTCCAGTTCGTGTCGAGTGAACCCTCTTTTCTTTATGTATTCTTGAGCTGGCTTAGCTTCTGTTTTAAAAATATTTTCATGATAGTGCTTACAAGCCAAATCTAAAATTTTTAAAGTAACTTCCTTATCTTTTTTCTTTTTAAAAACTGTTTCGTCAACACTAATTTCAGGCAAAGGCATTCTCGCATACTCAGCTAAACGGGCCACAGCATCGTGAAAATCACAACTTTCAATTTTTTCGACGAAAGTTATAACGTCTCCCCCCTCTTTACAGCCAAAACAATGGTAAAGCCCTTCATATTGATCAACACAAAAAGAAGGGGTCTTTTCATGATGAAATGGACAACACCCCCAAAACTTACTACCTTTCTGCTCCAAATGAACATACTTTGAAACTACATTAACTATGTCACTTTTTCTTTTAAGTTCATCTAACCAATCTGGAGAATAACCTCTAATGTTCAAATAACCCTCTTTAATAAAAATATACTCTAGAATAATATACTCGATAAAATACGATAATCCTTTTTAATCGTTATAAAAAAATATCTTTAATGCCAATTAATTCTCAGCGAGGAACTTTAATGCCTCTGTTGATGCAATAGCTCCATTAGCAGCTGCTGTAACTATCTGCTTAACAGGAGAGGTAGAAACATCTCCACATGCGAAAACACCTTTCAAATTAGTATGCATCAAAGAATCAGTAACGATATAACCCAAATTATCAAGTTGCAAAGTATTTTTTAACATTTCGGTATCAGGTTTTCTCCCGATAGTTACAAAAATGCCATCAACTTTAACTGGCTCATTTTGTGAATCTAAAATCAATTCTTCAACAAATTCATTCCCTAAAATTTTTTCGACTTGAGAAGAATAATAAAATTTAACATCTTTTAAACGTTTAAAAATTTCAGTTGTGTATGCCTTCAGTTTTAAATAAGGATACTTACATATTATAGATACATTTTTGCAAATTGGCAAAAGATAAAGAGCAGTTGCAACAGCACTATCTCCAGAACCAACAACAGCCACATTTTTATCTTTAAAAAAGGCACCATCGCATGTTGCACAATAACTAACGCCTTTCCCTAAAAATTCCTTTTCTCCATCAACATTTAATTCTCTTGACATAGATCCTAACGCAAAAATGACTGTCCTAGCATAATATTCTCCTTTTTTACATATAACCGACTTAATTTCTCCCTTATCTTCAAAGGAAATCATATTATCATTTTTTAATTCGATATTTAATGATTTCGCCTGATTGTAAAATATATCTGCAAGTTCAAACCCATGTATATTCAAAAAACCTGGATAATTTTCTATTTCACCAATGGTTGCCACTTGCCCTCCAAAAAGAGCTCTTTCAATTACAAGGACATTTTTATTAGCTCTTTTAGCATAAATAGCAGCGGTTAAACCTGCAGGCCCTCCACCTACAACAATGATATCATAAATCATAAAACCTCCATATAAACAACTATTAAAATAATATACGAAACACACAATATGATTGACATTAAGAGAAAAAATAGACCAAAAAAATTTGGTCTATTTTTGCATAATTAACGTTTGCTAAATTGTGGAGCTTTCCTAGCTTTCTTAAGCCCATATTTCTTTCTTTCTTTCATTCTTGGATCTCTTGTAAGAAAACCAGCAGATTTAAGTTCAGCTTTAAAAGTTTCATTAGCTTTAATTAAAGCTCTAGCGAGACCGTGACAAATAGCTCCTGCTTGACCAGAGATTCCACCACCATCGCACTTAATTCTAATATCAAACTTATCTTTTGTGCCTGTAAGTTCAAGTGGTTGAAGAGCGACTAAAAGTAAAGTATCTCGTTGAAGGTATTCTCCAATTTCTCTACCATTAACTGTGATGTTCCCTTTACCTGCTTGCATTCTAACTCTAGCAACAGAGCTTTTTCTTCTCCCTGTTGCAATAAATTCAACATTGGTTTTTTTGACAGATTTTTTTTCTTCAGCCATTATACTCTTGCTCCTTTTACAGATATTTGTTCAGGCTTTTGAGCTTCGTGCCCATGCATAGCATCTTTATAGACATGAAGTCTTGTGAATTGTTTTCTTCCTAAGCTTGTTTTTGGAAGCATACCCTTAACTGCTTTTTCAAGAGCCTTAGGAGAATTTTCAGCCATTAATTTATCATAACCAACTTCTTTCAAACCACCGATATATCCGGTATGCCAAATAAGTTTTTTACTTTCAAGTTTTTTGCCTGTGAGCACCATTTTATCACTATTAATAACGATAACATAATCACCAGTGTCAACATGAGGCGTATAAATTGTTTTATTTTTACCCGTCAAAATGTCAGCAATCTGTGAAGCAAGTCTTCCAAGAGGAAGATTAGACGCATCAATTAAAAACCACTTTCTTTCAACTTCAGACGGATTTGCCATAAAAGTTTTCATAATTAAATTATTCCTCCGAATTATTTGCAAACTTGCAAGCTGACAATTAAATTATGGGGCTAATATAAAATAAAAGACCGCTTGAATTTTGCGACTTTTATATTTTATAAAAATAGCATAAAATTGTCAAGCGATTTTGTTAAAATATTTAATATTTACAAAATAAACTGTGTGAAATTATAAATTAAGATAAAGTTAAAGGCTTTTCGAATTTCCCTTCTCTAATATCGGTCCATAAAACATATCTTACACCCATATTTAAACACTTAATTTTAGCATCAATTGTATCGTTTTTTATTATACAAAATTGATCTTCCATTTTTTTCCTAAAATCTTCTTTACTCATTTCTACATTTGAATTAAGACAAAATTCATCAAAAAGACTTTCATCTGAAAGAAATTTTTTTACCATATCTAAATTTTCTTTTTTTGATTGGTAGGCTTTCATAAGGCGATTGATACTTTCAGACAAAACATCATATTTCCTAGCATCCGAATAAGTTTCAACACATTTTTCTTTAGCTTCTTTCTCACCGATAAAATTATGAACGCCTTCGATTCCTTCTTCAAAAGTAGTAACAGAAAAATCAGCTGGCATAGATTTAACCATCTCATTCAGCTTATCAGCCTGAGGTTGACTGATTTGTTGTTTAACTTCTTGAAAATCTATTTTTTTATTATCAAGAATTGATTTATAAATATGTAATAAAATAATTTTTTCTTCTTTTGATAATTTTTCATCTTCTAAAGATATAAAACCTAAATTTGTAAGTTTATCTAGCATTTCTCCTCCAAAGTAACTTTAAAGAGTATATCATATAAAAATGAATAAAGCAAACAATTTTTGAATATTTATACAATTTTTTTAAATAAAAAATATTATAATTTATAAATAAAAACATAAAATAAAACTATGAAAGAATTTTTAAAAAATAATCTTAACATAATTTTAACATGGTTGTTTATTTTCTTTGTTGCAGGATTAGGAAGTCTTTTTGTAAATTTGGAAATGACATGGTATGAAGGGTTAAACAAACCAAGCCAATGGATACCTAATATTGTGATACCCATAATGTGGACGGTTATTTACCTATCTTTTGGCATTATATTGACCATACTTTATAAAAATCAACAGATAAACAAACGCATAATAGTGCTAGGCATAATAAATGGACTTATGAACATACTTTGGTGTTTAGTATTTTTCACATTGAACCAACTTTTGCTAGGCAACATTATAATAATTTTAAATGCGTTCTTTGGGATATTACTTCTTTGCGAGATGGTAAAAATAAAATTTTGGTATGTAAATATACTATGGCTGTACCCTATTTGGCTTTTACTTGCAACAACTCTCAATAACGCATTATGGATATTAAATTAAAAAGAGGCGAAAATCTGCCTCTTTTTTGGTGTTCCCCGCGGGAATCGAACCCACATCTAGCCCTTAGGAGAACTCACTCTACCTGAGGGGCTTGAACAAACTTTGTATTATCTTACATTTTGTTTAATAGTTTTTGTGTGTTGACTGGTTGCTTTTACGATTTCGTTCAATAACTTTTACATCTTGCAATAATTTTCATAAAAAACTATTGATAAATTATTGATGAAATAGTCTTTTGTCCTTTTAAAAATTAAAATAAAAAGGAGCAAAAATTATGAATAATCAACAAATCAAAAATACACAAGAAATGAAACTACCACACGAGCAAGCAAGAGACTTGTTTATGTCAATTCAAAAACAAAGCGGAGCAGCAATAAAGCCTATTGGAGTGTTTCAATTCTTTTATAAGTATATCACAGCAATGTCAAAAAGCAAAATGAATAGAGTTAAAGCAAGAAATATTGCCGATGTCTATTGTGCACTGCAAAATGAATTCTTTATTACAAATGGAAGTAAGAACCCACACCCATGGTTTTATATGACACAATCTCGCTGGGATAAATATGGACTTGGGCGAAAAGCAATTCAAAACAGCATAAAATTTTTAAGTGAGAATATGTTTATTGAAACTACTTTAAGAACGCACCCATACATTCCACAGAACAAACTTAGATGGTATAAACTGGATTTGGAATGGCTTAAATATATTGCAGATTATACTGAAAACAACAACCCTAAAAATTGGCGTTAGCAACAAGGTGCAAGAAACTATTATAAGGGTCTAGTTATTATTTGCACGCTACTTGTAGACACCTGAATACAAAATATTGTTATATGCACCTTGTAAGTAAAACAAGGTGCATAAAGAAAGAGAGAAAAAAGAGAAGTAATTACTTGCAAGCCTCTTGTTGAAAACAAGGGGCTTCTATATGTTGTCTATATGTTGTCTATATGTAGTGGACATATAGTTTTACCAAATTTAAACCCCAAGACACATACAGAAAATAAGATTTTAGCCCAGTATCAATAAGTCTATGCAACTACTGATGTTATACAGATTTAAAAAGATACTAAGATTGCTTTGTTTTGTGCTATAATAATTTTATAGGAGAAATGAAGATAGATGGCTGAAAAGACAAAACAACATTATGTGCCAAGATTTTATTTAAAAAATTTTGCAGAAGATAAAGTCTTTAACATTTATAACTTGAAAAATCATCGTATTATGAATAATGTTCCTTTTGCTAGTCAATGTTATAAAAACAACTTTTATGGAAAAGACAAAATTTACGAAAATGAATTGTCAGTTTTAGAAACAAAATGGTCCTCTGCAATAAAAAATGTTATTTTAAATTCAAATTCAATCACAAAAGAAAATGAAACATTGCTAAAGCAATTTTGTTGTTTTCAACATGTAAGAACAGAAAAAGCTTTTTTACATACACGAAATGCTTTCTTTGATATGGCTAGGCAATTATTTACTATAGATTTGCGACATAAAGGTATAACTGCAACAGAACAAGAAATAAATGCTTATGCCTATAAGTATTCTAAAGATTTGGAAAGTGTTGAGGATACTACTAAAAGACAAATAGATATAGCAAAGGAATGTTATGAAAAGCTCGACAACTTACAAATTTTAATAATAGAAAACAAAACGGATTTAGAATTTATTACAAGTGATAATCCTATAGTCATAGGAAATGAATTTCAAAACGAAAATGGTTTAGGTATGGATTGCATAGGAATTTATTTTTTGTTCCCTATTTCTCCACAAATTTATATTTGTTTATTTGACAATAAAATTTATCCAAACATCAAAGATAAAAATAAAAGCGTAATAAGCAGAAATGTTGTTGAAAAGTTAAACATTCTCCAATACCAAAACTCACTAGAAAATATTTTTTCGATTTCGAATAATGGAGTAGAATTTATAATCGACTATGTAGATAAACGATGTGACGAAATTAGAAAATCTTTAGTTGACAAATACAACAAGACTCAAAATAATTTTTTATCACAAAATCATAAAGATTTTACTAATTCGATTTTTGCCAATATTTTAGCAAACATTAGCAATAAAACAATAAGTTTGATTAGTAAAGGAAAACCAGAAAACATCCACTTAGAGTTTTTAAAGATAAACAAAGCAGCAGAGCCTTTTCAAAATAAACTTAACTACAATTTTCATAGAAGTGCTACTGAAAAAGAAGTTAATGATAGAATAAGTCTTATGCTTTCGTGTAACGACCCAAGTTTAAAGATGCCTTTTAAAAGAAATATACAGGAAACTCAAAAAGAATGTGATTTAGTAAAACAATGGGGTGTATTTCTAAAAGATTATTTTAATTTATCATAATAATCTATGTTTTCTTGACTTTTTAAATAAAAAAGTGCTATCATAATTATGCGACACAATTCTGAATATTTTTCCTACCGAATAGGAAGAACTTTTTTGCCATCAAAGCAAATGCTTCCACCTATTCGGTTAGGAATTGTGTCGCAACAATGGAAGGTTTGTTTTTGATAGGACTGTGCCTTCCGTTTGGGAGGC
>CALVNQ010000009.1 GCA_944349895.1 uncultured Clostridia bacterium
ACTTTGGGACCTTAGTTGTAGATCTCGGCTGTTTCCGTTTTGACGATGAAACTTATCTCACACCGTCTGACTCCCTGTTATCAATTATCTGGTATTCGAAGTTTGATAAGGTTTGGTAACCCGTGAAGGCCCCTAGCCTATTCAGTGCTCTACCCCCAGCAATCTGTAAAACAGAGGCTAGCCCTAAAGCTATTTCGAGGAGAACCAGCTATATCCCGATTCGATTGGCGTTTCACCTCTAACCACAAGTCATCCCCGACTATTTCAACAGGCGTGGGTTCGGTCCTCCACGGTGTGTTACCACCGCTTCAACCTGCTCATGGTTAGGTCATCGGGTTTCGGGTCTACGACATGCAACTTAGGTCGCCCTATTCAGACTCGCTTTCGCTTCGGCTCCGTGACAGAATCACTTAACCTTGCTACATGCCGTAACTCGCCGGCCCATTCTACAAAAGGTACGAGATCAGCCTAACAACTCATGTTGTGTCAGCCTTTCTCTGCTTGTAAGCATACGGTTTCAGGTTCTATTTCACTCCCCTCCCGGGGTTCTTTTCACCGTTCCCTCACGGTACTATTCGCTATCGGTCACTAGGTCGTATTTAGCCTTACGAGATGGTCCTCGCGTCTTCACACCGGGTTTCACGTGCCCTGTGCTACTCTGGATACCCCTGAGGAACTTTAGATTTTGGTTACGGGCCTATTACCCTGTTTCGAGTGACTTTCCAGTCATCTTCACCTATCCATTGTTCTCTCGTTAAGAGGTCCTAAACCCCCAAGAAATTTCTTTCTTGGGTTTGGGCTCTTGCAGTTTCGCTCGTCACTACTCCCACAATCGTTTTTTTACTTTCTTTTCCTCCACTTACTTAGATATTTCAGTTCAGTGGGTTCCCCTCATTACACTATTTGATTCGTGCAATGATAACACCGCATAACTGGTGCTGTGTTGCCACATTCGGAAATCTACGGGTCACAGGTTATGTGCACCTCACCGTAGCTTATCGCAGCTTATCACGTCCTTCATCGGCGCCTAGTGCCAAGGCATCCCCCATATGCTCTTTGTAGCTTAATCATAATTGGATTTCTTAGCATTTTCGCTTTGACATCGCCTTTTTAGCCTATGCGTTGTCAAACTTGTTTTTTCGTCAGTCGTTTGCGTTTGCAAACTCATTCCTTAAAAACTGCGTTTTCCTAGCCTAGCCTTAAAAAATCAATGTCAACATTATCTAATGTTTTAAAACTTTAAGATAACTCTATGCGTTAATTGAAATATGCAAATACAGTATTACTCATTATTTTAACAAGTTAAAATTACTCGTAACTGATATTTGATATCTTACTGTTATGTAGTTGTCAAGGTTCTTTGCTGATAACGGCGACAGCCATTTCTAAGTGGTCAGCATAGGTATGATATCACATTACAAAGAAAAATGTCAACAATTTTTTCAAATTTTTTTTGAAAAAAAACAACTTTTTTTTAAAAAAACAAAAAAAGCGCCACAACTTTGCCGTGTGTTTACAAAACGGTTACAAAAAGAAGCTAAAACTCTTAAAATAATAGAAAATCGAATGAAAAAAATATAAACAGAAAAACAAAAAAAAGGGTTTATAAAACCCTTTTTTTATTAAGCTGCATTGCTAACGGCAGATGATTCTGCAAAAACAACTCCTCCAAGACTTTCAAGTTGATTATAAATGCCTGTGGTTGTGTCAAATTGCCCAACAATCCAGTATAATCCATTAGGTATTGGCAACCCTCCCATAAAGTTGACGTTATACGCAAAATTGTTATCCATGTTTCCATGATCAGAAGTAATATACTTAGCACTTTCAAGTTTTGTTGGCACTTCAGTTCCTATCTTTAACATATTTTCAAATTGAGCAAACGAATAGGAGTTTGAGGCAACCTTCATACCCATTGCATCCCACTGAGCAAGCAAATGTAAAATTATATTATTTTGAGTATTTGAAAGACCAGAAACCGAAATTTCATTAGAATTTGCGATTAAAATGTTAGTTCCACAATTTTTAACAATAAGTCCACAATCTGCACTAAACTCAGGAAAACCAACAAAGTCAGAAATCATTATACTCGAATCATTGGTCAAATTAAGATTGATCTCACCTAAAATTAAGACATCTTGAATGGTCATTTTATCATATGTGGTTACACTAGAAACTAAACTTCCATTTTCATCATATTGATCTTCAGTATGCGATCTAATATTAAGCATACCAAAAAGACCTCCTATCGATCCTCCACTAGACATATTCCCAACATAATCTATGCTTAAGTGTCCTGTGTTTAAAAATCCATCTATTATATTATTTCCCACTGATGTCGACATGCCTCCTGCAAGCCCTCCACATGCCATAGTAGACGAAACATTTCCAGAATTGAAAGCATTTTTGATGGATATGTCACTGCCATAGCTAGATGACCCTCCTTGCAACATTCCTATTATTCCTCCTGCGCCCATTGCGCTAACATTTCCCATATTGTAAACGTAATTTAGATCAGCCAAATTAGAGGCTGCTATTAAACCACCAGCGACACCATATCCTTCAACATTCCCAAAATTATATACTTCGGTCATTGAAACATAACTTGCGCCTCCAAAAATTCCTCCAGCCACTCCACCAGAAACATCACCATAGTTATAGCATCGCTCAAAACTTGCATCACCATCTATGCCCGTTCCTGCAATACCTCCTGCAGCAAACTGATCATCATCCATAGGAGCGCTAACATCACAATAATTCACACAATTTGTAAATTTAATATTGTAACTCACGCCGGCTATCCCTCCAACCGCATCTCCACTCAGCTTTCCACCTCGTGCAGAACAGTTAGAAACCGATCCTATAATCGCTCCTGCAAGGCCTCCCACATATGTGGTATCAGTTCCCAAATCTGCTATGCTTATTTGCCCCATGACATGACAATTATCTATACTCACATCCATTCCCATGCCAACCAAAGCTCCAAATCCTGCTCCATCAGCGTTCATCTGCAAATAATCACCCACAACGAAATTTTCGATAATAATGTTCTTTAATTCTGCTGTGTTAGCTCCTTGACTCATCACCATACCAAATAATCCAAAAAATCCTCCATTTCTTGTATCAGGTGGCAATTCACCTATTACAATATTTGATATTTTGAAATTATTCCCGTCATATTTGCCCATAAAAGGAGTGTCTTCGCTATTGCCAATAGAAACCCAATAATGAGCAGAAAGGTCAATGTCTGCTGTTTGCAAATAACTTGCTTGCATGTATTCAGGATTTCCTTGGTTTACTTGATAAGCCATAAATGCCAAATCAGCACCTGATGTTATCAAATATCTTCCATCAACATTTTGAAGACTTTCTGATTTGTAATTCTGCCAGGAATCCAAATATTTCGCATATAATTCGATTTCTGATGTGATGGAACTTGATGATGATATATTCTCTCCGTCATTTGTATACCAACCAACACAAATATAGCCTTCTTTTTCTACTATTGGGAAACTTGATATTCCTGTTCCCCAGCCAATTTGTTTGGTAAGAGCTGTGCTCGATCCATCAACAAAAGTCCAACCATTTGCTGAAAGCAAATTGCCATCGCCTATGTTAACAGTGACAGTAATTTTTTCAGAAGATCTTAAATAAGGGTAACCATCATTCATTCCAAATTTAAAATTCCATACATTGTCAAAATCCCATTCCATATTAGATGAAATAAACCATGCTTTTGTTTTTGCCAAATTGTTAAGATCCTCTTCAAAAGTTCCCACAGCTCCAGTAATTTCTTTTCCTGCATAGTAAGAATTTTTTATTGAGCCGACATTCGTCCCAGAAATGCCACCCATGTTTGTCGCACTGTTAACCGAAATTGTGCCGGTGTTGAAAGAGTTTTCAACCGTTCCACCAGCAACATTTGCACCCACTATACCACCGACATAGTCAGCAGTGCCACCGGTTATTTCTCCTGCATTATAGCAATTTGTTATTTTGTAAGCAGATCCGTCAAGAATGTTATTGTTTTCATAAGCCTTTTGACATATAATCCCGCCAGCAATACTATTGTAACCTCCATCATTGCTAACCTTATTAACAGTAAGTGTTCCCAAATTATAGCAATCAGACACTTTAAGAAGAGAACCATTTAGTTTGCCAGAACTAAATGAAACGCTTGCATGCCCTCCAACAATGCCTGCAACACTGTGTCCACTCAAAGCACCTTCGTTATAACAATTTTTTATCTCAACAGGACCTCCCGTTTGATTCACAATGCCTGCAATCCAACCAGTATCAAAAAGGGAATTATCCAAACTATCCGGATCATTATTAATAACACTTCCTGTATTGTAACAATTCTCAATCCTCGCAGTTGCATTAATACCAGCAACTACTCCTGCAATACCTGCTATATAAGCTTTTCCAGTATTGTAACATCCTATAATATCTCCGTAAATTATATAACAAATTCCAGCACCAACATTGTTACCTATATTATAACAATCTTCTATAACAGCATTATTTCCATTCATATATGCCAAGCTATAAACAATTCCGGCATCTATAGAATCTGCCGTGTTATAACATCCTGAAATTATAAACTCGCTATTTGAAGAGGAACCTAAAACTGTTCCGATTCCCCCTGTAGTAGCACGTAAACTTTCCTTGACAATACTTGCAGAATTAGAACAATAATTAATTGAAACCTTTGTAACTATATTCGCTGGACAGTGCGCAAGAATTCCTGCGCCACAAACGGTGGCTCCTATTCTAACGTCACTTGTAGTATGACAGTTAGAAATATCTATGTAACTTCCGGTTGCAACTATACCAGCCGCATATGAGCCAGTTATATTAGAATCAGAAATTGTAATATTGTTAATTTTTACAATCCTGCTGCTTTTCCCCATAGCATAACCAAACAAACCCGCACTTTGAATTGTCTCTTCAGTCTTTAACCCCGAAATAGTAAAATTCCCTCCATCATATGAACCTGCGAAAGGATCATCTTCGGTGCCAATAGGGGTCCAAATCTTTCCAGACATATCTAAATCTGCTGTTTGTTTATAAGACTTATTAGCATAAACATCATTAAAATTATTAACTAAAACAGAAACGGCCATTAATTTTTCTGGAGAATCAATGATATATGGATCATTTTCTTCTCCACTGCCATTGAAATTGAAATCCATACTATTCGAATCACTATTTATGATTGGGTATCCGTTATTTTCAGATGGATCCAATGTCCATATAAATTCAAAATCCCATGCTCCATCACTCCAAAGCAATTCGTCTGCATACCAAGTCGATTCTTTCGCCAATGATTCTAAACCTTCCAAATATTCAACTTTAGTTAATTTATCAGCCAAAGTTTGATCGTCAGGAGTTGCACCAACTTCTGCAAGAGCTGTTCCTCCATAATAAGCATAACTTATTTCTGAGAAATTTGAAGAGCCAACAAGATTTCCTTTGTTTGTTTCCACGCAATTAATAAACCCAACATTAAAGCTGTTTTGCAATTTCATACTTGCGCTAGAGCTTTCCCCAACAATTCCTCCAACCTTGTTAAATCCTGAAACTTCCCCCAAATTATAAACATTATTCAAACTCTCTAAAGCTTCACCCGAGATACCTCCAACATAATTAGAGCCAGAAACAGAATTAACATTATAAGCATTTCTAATAGGACCATTGCTCCTTCCGGCAATTCCACCAACATAATCGGCACCAGAAACAGAATTAACATTATAAGCATTTCTTATAGCTCCACTGCTCTCTCCTGCAATTCCACCAACATAATCTCCAGTGACAGAAACATTGCCGGTAAAAGAGCAATTCCAAATTGTTGACTTAGAATGTCCAACAATTCCTCCGACATAATTTTTCCCACTCACGGTAGCAGAACTTGAACAGTTAATAATTTGTCCACCATATGTAGATCCAGCGATAGATCCTACATCATTCAACCCATTAATCACAGAATCTTTAATGTTAACATTATAAATAATTGCTTTGGTGTTTACACATCCAAAAAGCCCATTATCATTATTTTGATTATTTCCTGTATTTAATCCTGAAATAGTAAAGCCTTCTCCGTCATAAATGCCGTTGAATCGATTGCTCTCGTAACCAATAGGGGACCAAATTTTACCCGACATATCTAGATCTGCTGTTTGTTTATAAAATTTTGTTCCGTATTCAAGGTTTTGGGAACTGACAAGATAAGATAAGCCTGCAAGTTCTCCTGGAGAGGAAATTAGGTAAGGTGATAATGGCGTACCCTCTCCTTCAAAATCAACATCTATCGCATATAACCATTCGTTGATGACATTGACAGTTGGGAAACCATCATTTTCAAGTGGATCAAAAATCCAATATGAAAGGTCCCAAGTTTTATTTCCCCAAACTTCTGAATTAGAATACCAGCTCTCATCTTTTGCCAAAGTGTTTATTTCAGACAAAAACTTCACTTCGGTTAAAGTATACACGTCTTCATTTGGCATTGCCCCAATTTCTTTAAGAGCATTGCCACCATAATAAGCATATTCAATCGACCCAAAACCATTACCTGAAATATTTCCAATGGCTCCTCCTTGAGTGGAAGAAACCAGTCCTAAATTAAAAACACTTTGTATTGCGTTAGCACTTCCTCCACCTAAAACACCCCCAACGGCAACAGCTCCAGAAATTGTGCCTGAGTTATAAGAATTATATATATATCCATTTACATGGCCAACAATTCCTCCAACTTGATTAGCAGTTGAATTAACTGAACCATCGTTAAAGCAATTAGAAACTGTAGAGGGACCTAAATATCCAACTATGCCACCAACATAATCCCCAGTTCCGTTGATTATGGCAAAATTCTGACAATTTGAAACATCTTCTTGGGTCTGTCCAACAATACCCCCGATATACATATTGCCCGAAACCCTACCCGAGTTAACACAATTTTTTATTTCATAACTGTACATCAGTCCTGCAATACCACCGACATAACTCCCACCACTTATCAATCCAGTATTACTGCAGTTAATGATCTGCTTTGTTGCGTTGCCGACAATACCACCGAAATATGATCTATCATAATGTTCAAAAAGCGATTCATCTGTTTTAACTTCACCACTAAAAGAACAATTAACAGCAAAACCATCTCCGACAATACCACCAACAGTATTTGCCCCGATAACAGTGGCAGAACTTTTACAGTTACTTAAATAAGACATTAGTTGAGCTTCTGACCTAGAAGAATAATCTATTATTTTGCCAGCGATAGATCCTACATAATTTGCCCCACGAATTTCAGAGTTTTCAATGGTAACATTTTTAACTCCGGTTCCATCAGCAATCTCAATGCAAGCAAATAAACCTTTATTATCAATATCTCCGTTATTTATAGGATCATATATAGTATATAGACCACTTATTTTGTAGTTGTTTCCATCATAATTACCAGAAAAAGACCAGTTACTACCAATAGGTTGCCAATAAAATTCAGACATATCTAAATCAGCCATTTGTTTAAAATAAACATTTTGTGCTCTACCTAATGAACCAGAATATGACAAATAGGAAAGACGTGCAAGTTGCTCAGGTGTTTCAATTAAATAAGGATCAGTCACATTTCCCGTCCCACCTGCAAATTCAGAGGCATAATTGCCGTCAGTTATCCAAGTTATTTCTGTGTTATTGTTAACAGGCTCGCCTGCAATTAATAAATAATTACCTTCGGTTTTCTTTTGTGCAGATATAAGCATAAACGCTCCTGCAAAAAAGGACATCACCAATGCCACAATGCTTACGATACCTATACCCGTTTTAATAAAGTTTGTTTTATTAAACTTTTTTAACATATTGCCTCCAACAAATCACAACAAAAGACAAAGCTCGCACATTTATTATTTAGTTTAACAAAATTCCTATTTTTATGTCAAACAATTTAACAATTACAAAATTATTATTTCTATTTTTCTACATATTTATTTCATTTTCGCATAAAAAAAGATTTCCTTACCGGAAATCTTTTTCTATGGTGTTCCACCACCACTGCCACTTCCCCCGGTAGGTAGAGGATTAGAAGAAGTCGCTCTCGATGCTGATGCACTGCCTGTCAATTGTTTGAGCAAATCAACTATTTCTGCAAGACTCTTATTTGTTGCTTGCAACGGTTCTCGCATAGCTTCACGCCTGCTTTCCTCAGCTTTCGCTAACTTATCATCTTCTTGTTGGCTTGCTGTTCTCATAATTGAAGCATTATTAACTGCGTTTCCGATAGCGCCTGCTCCACCTGCGCTCATTAATGATTGTATAGCCGATTTTGCATCATCAATTGCACCAGACTCGCCCAGTTTTTTCCAAGCTTGAGATGCGCCTGTAAGTTTACCAAATCCTTTAATTAAGTTAGAACCAAAATCAACTGTGGCTTTACCAAAGGCCTGGAATGCTCCTTCTCCCTTTTCATACACAACATCGCCTTTTTCGTCCACAGTAGCTTTGCCTTTCTTAATATCATCAGGGTTCCCTCCGAAAACAGATGCGACCACTCTCGCACGTTTATATTTCCTCTCTGCTGTGTTATCAACATGCTTAATAAATGCTTTTCTGCTTGCCTCAGCCCCTCTGCCAGTTCCTGCGCCCAATTCTTTGAGAAGAGCTTTTTTGGCATTTGCTTCTTTAGCTTGTCTAGCTGCAGGATCCTTTTCGTTGGCAGCCTCTTGCATTTTGTCATTATACTGACCAAGTACAACCTTTTGTTCGGTTTTATCCAATTTTTGAAGATTTGCAAATGCTTTTCTATCCTGATCAGTAACTTTATAATTTGAATCTTTGCCCAGCATTTTTCTTACCTTATCGTCGGCTTTAGCTTGATATTTAGGGCTCGCTTTAATTTTCTTTTGTATTTTGCCTCCAACAAATCTGCCTAAAGTTTTAGTCGCAGCAATGCGAGGTTTCATACCGAGCATACCAAGTTTTGCAGCCCCCATTGTTCCTGAAACGCCTTTAACTGCTGCCGCTAAAGCCTCCTGCCTTACAGATGAACCAGTCTCATTAGCATCAGAAGCTCCAATAAATTTGGAAACAATATTAATAAACTTTTTAACAAGAGTGATTCCGGCAATGATTATAATCATGTTCATAATACCATCTAGGAAATAGTTATTAAAGAACGATATTTCATTGAAGAACGGAAGAATAAGGAAAAAAATATTTAATCCAACTATTGCCCCAAAAGCCATTAATATATCACTCATAAATTGCTTGCGCCAATTAACAAAAGCCGCTCCTTCATCTAAAGGCATAATGCCGATAAATGCAGGAAAAACAATAAATAAAGCAACTATTTGCAACATTCTGGCCATTAAACCAAAAACAATGTTACCAAACAGTGTGGCACAAATAAATACGCCAGCAAAACCTAAAATCCAGTTAAAAGCCCAAAGATCATAGTAGTACCAAACCAAACCTACATTAAATTTCGAAAAGCTTTTAACATTGAATAAGCCCGCACTAATTACGCCGCTGTATCCCCAACGGAGAGAAGACCAAAGATCGGCTGCGTCGTCTGTCCATTCTATTTTAACAGAAGTGTAAGGGGTTTTAAGTGTCAAATTGTTTGCAAAAGCATAATCAATTTGGCTTGCGAGATTTTCCTTTTGATTTGAAGTCCCCGATTGAACATAAAAAACATCCATATTGTCCCATTTGCTTTTATCACTTTGGCTTGTGACAACTGAGAAATCATTTTCCCTGACCCGATTACAGCTGTAAGCAGCGACTTGAAATAACATGCCCGAAAAAGTTGGGGAGTTACAATAACTACCAGCTGAAAAATAATCATAAGAAGAATAGCATAAATTACCATTTGCATCTTCGCCTGCCTTGAATTTATTCACTGCATTTGATTCAAAAACATCATTTAATGATGCCGACGAAGAATACGAAGTAGCAGAATCCAAAGCTTTTAAAAGGATTTGTGAAAGATACACTCCTAAAACAACAACAATTGGAACAATGGCAAATGTAAATAAAGATTTGATTGAAGCCGTTAAAATTTTAGTAGGTTGAGATTTATTTTGATCATAATTATAGTGCGCCTTTATAATAGCGACAATAGTACACAAAATTAACAGAATAACCCCAAAAATCACTAATGACCAGAAAACAGTTGAAATTGCAGAATAAGTGGCATCTTTCTTAATCCCTAAAATGCCCTGAATAAATTCAACAATCAAGTCTCCAGAGACAGCTTTCCCATCAACATAATAAACATCTAAACCTGCAAGCTTTCTTACTAAATATTGTAATAAATCTAAAAAAGAGGCGACAGAGGCATAAATAAAGTACATAAACTGTGGGATAAATGCAAAAAATCCGACGATAAAATCAACAAGAGCATCAATAATTCCCACACCAAACATTGATAATGTAATGTCCATTTTGCCTCCTTATTCGATAAATTATAACAAATTTTATTGCCCAAATCAAGAATATTCGACTTATAATTCTATTTTATATTTTTAACAATTTCCTTAATTTCTTCTAGAGTTTTCCTTGAATTTGTTTCTAGCGCAGCAGTATCCACAAAAGTGCTTTTAATCTTCTTTCTTTTTTCACGCAACTTTTGCTCTTGATCTTTTTTGAAAAGTGTTTCTTTCTCTCCAATAAGCCCCAAACTCTGTGCAAAAGAATCGATCTTCCCTTTTGCATCTGAAACAATGCCAGTATTTTTTTCAAATGTTTTTAATGCAGAAGAAAGTCCTGTAACATTTCCAGCCAATTTTAAGGCAGCCCCTGCGAAGTCAACAAAAGCATTTTTGATAATAGCTGTTGCTTTTTTCTTTTCTTCGTATATAGGTTTCCCATCTTTATCGGTTCCAACTCGTCTTTTCTTCTTTATAACAACATTGCCATTTTCATCAGTCTCTTCGACATCTTCATAAACACTCTCTGGGAATGCGTCAACTGGAATTCCCAACATGCCTGCGATGTATTTAGCTGGAGTCTTCTCCATAACTTTATTAAACTTATCTTTGGCTTTTTGCCCTGCACCAACCAATTTTTTTGAAAAGTTAATAACTTTAACACTTGCTTTTTTAATACCTACACCTAGCTTTGAGTTTTTTAACTTGCTTGCGACACCTTGAATTGCAGAGCTCACTGCCCTTCCTGCTTTAGAATTAATAATTTTTTGACCGGTTTTAGACTCTTTAAAATCTTTTTTCAATGCTTTGCCCACGCCAAAGAAAGAAAGAGAGGCACTTCCAAATTTATAAGATGTTTTTGCGGCTTTCATAGCTGGATTAGCTGCTTCTTTTTTCAACCCTTCACCAATTTCATTAATGTTTTTGGCTCCAACAAATTGAGAAACAATACCAACGAACCTTTTAACTAAAGTGAGACCAGCAATGATGATAATCGTGTTTGCAATGCCATCAACCAGAGCATTATTAAAGAACGTAATTGAATTAAAGACAGGTAAAATAAGGAAGAAAATGTTCATAGCTAAAATTGACGCATAGGAAGAAATTAAATATGAAATGAATTCTTTACGCCAACTCTTTAATCCTCTGCCTTCGTCAAAAGGCATAATACCTGCCACAGCAGGATAGATAATAAACAGAACTCCCGAAATAATAATTCTCATAAACATTCCGAAAAGTATGTTTCCAAATAAAGCAATGCAAAGTGCAATTGAAGCAAAGGCAATGATAAAATTGAATCCCCACAAGTTATAAAAATACCATACTAAACCCACATTATATTTAGAAAAATTTGTGACGTTAACCAATCCAGCCGCAAAAGCTAAACTTGGCCCATAAGTCAAACTAGAAGCTATAGCATTTAGCGCTTCCTCTTTACCATCTATTAAAAATGTATGGGAGGTGTTTAATTTTAAATTGTTGGCAAAAGCATAATCAATTTGCTTTGCAACTATCTCCCTTGCATCAGAAGTTGAAGTGGTATAGAACACTCCGGCATTATCCCAAAGTGAAGAATTAGGAGTGTAGGCGCCTTTTCTAACTCTATTGCAATCATTTGCGCACGCCTTAAAAATTATTCCCGAAAAAGTGTCAGAACTTGTCCACTCCCCATAACCAAAGAAATCATAGGAACCATAAACTCTTCCTTCGGAACCACCATTTTTTGTTGAATAGGAAAAAGAATCAATTGCATCTGATTCAAAAACACTAGACATTGTATTATTGGAAGCCGATGTGGTTATGGAATCGAGCGCCCTGAATAAAACAGTGCTAAGATATAAACCAAACATGGTACAAAGTGGAATCAAGGCCATAGATGCCAAAGCCTTGAGGGATAATTTGATAACATAAAAAGGAGAGTCTTTTTTGTTTTCATGGTAAGATTTATAATTATAATGAATCTTGATAATCGAAAGTATGGTCATTAAAATGAGCAATATAACGCCAAAAATAATCATGGACCAGAAAACTGTTGCCAGAGCTGAATATTCCTTATTAATTCCCAAAATCCCTTCTATCAAATCTATAACAACATCGCCGGTTTTTTCTTTTCCATTGACATAATAAACATCAAGTCCTGCAACTTTTCTAAACACATATTGGAACATATCCAATAAACTTGCAATGGAGGTGAAAATAAAGTACATTATTTGAGGAATGATAGCAAAAAAGCCAGACACAATATCGCCTATTTTGTCCCACAAGCTATAACACATCTGACTTAAGTATGCCATAAGACCTCCTTTTATGGATTATTTCTTGAATTTCTTAAAATCTGACTAAGATTTTTTGCTTCGTTAAGCATTTTTTCACTGTTCTCTTTTAAACCTAAATCTGTCCTTTCTACCGTTTTCTCTGCTTCTTCTTGTTTAGCTTCATCAGAAAGCTGTAAAGATTTGGCTTTGGAAAGATCGATCCCCAAAATTTTTTGTCCAAAACTTCTTATCGCCTTCTTACCCATATCAAAAACTTCACCTTCATTATCGATCTGTTTGACCAAATCACCAAAATCAAAGACTCCTCCAAATGCCTGCAAAACTTCTCCGGCAAAGTTCAACTTAGGCAATGTGTGTTTTAAAATTTCTTTAGGCTTTTGTTTGATTTTATATCCATCTAAAACTTTTGCAGTTGAAACTTCTTGAATTTTTTTCTCTATTTCTTCTTTTTGCTTTTCAAAGTCACGATTAGCTAACTCTTGATCTGCTTTTTCATATTCTGTTTTAAAGCCATCTCGAATTTTTTCATATTGGACTCTTTTATCTTCAGCTTTTTTAGCTTTTTTAGCATGAGTATTATTTTGAGCGTAATTGTCAGTTATTTCATTTAAAACATTTAATCTTTCTTGGTTCTTTTGTTTTGTAGATAATGCTTTATTTCTGTTTATAGCTGCGACTCTCGCGCCATATTCTTTTGCTAAATTATCTGCAAGTTTTTTATCTTTTTCATTGTCAGCTAGATCAAAATCTGCTGTATGCCTGTTAACAAGCCAAGTTTTAAAGTCATCCGTTTGATTCTTTGACGCTTGTTTTTCTTTATCTTCTTTCTTCTTAGCTGATTGCGCTTTTTTATCTGCTTCGTCTGCACTTTCATGATTCAAATCAGATTTTAATTTCAGTTCGTTCTCTTCATCTTCAAGATCTTTCTTTTGTTTTTCGAGATCTTCAAGCTCTTGCTTTCTTATTCTTTCATGCATTGCCTCGGAAACTTCTGCACTGCCCGTGGAAGCTCTTTGAGCCATAGCCTTTCTCATACTGAACTGTTGAATTTTTTTAGCAAGTTTTTCAATGCCTTTGGCAGCTGCAGATAAACCTGGAATAAATTTTGCAAATTTTGCTCCAATAACAGCCCCGGCAGCAAGTTTTTGTGCCCCTTTGAGCATGTATTGTCCTGGTTCAGCTTTTGCACTTTTACCGACAGCATTAGCGTCGCTTCCACCCACAAAGTTCGAAATTAAAGCCACAATTTGCTTAACAGCCAGCAAACCGACAATCATGATAAGCATGTCCATTATGTAATTAAGAGTGGCTTGATTAAAAAAGGTAATGCGCTGTAAATACGGTAAAAAGATAAACAGCAAATTCATTCCAATTACTGCGCCATAAACCATCAAAACATCACTAGAAAAAGTTCTTCGCCATTCTTTAAATGCAAATTCATTATCGAGTGGCATAATGGCTACCAAAGGCCCTAAACACAAAAATAAAGCTGTGCATTCCAAAAGACGCACTATTAAACCAAAAACGATATTCGTCATAAAAGTTAAAGCAATGATAATCCCAATAAAACCTAAGAAGAAATTAAAAGACCAAAGATTATAAAAATACCATACTAATCCAACATTGTACTTAGAAAAATTATCAAAGTTGATTGTGCCTGCATACCAAATTGCACTCCTCAAATATCTGAAAGATGAGATTAAAACAGCGGACTCTTCTTTACGCACGCTTGCAGTTTGTTTGTTTTTTAAAGTTAAATTATTTGCAAAAGAGTAATCAATCATAGTGGCTATATCTTCTGATTTTTGGCTTTCAGAAGAAAGGGTAGAATTAAAAATACCAAAATCTGACCATGCCTCTCCTGCTTCTGAAGCAGTATAACCTCCATATCTAACTCTATTTGCATCATTAGCAGCGATTCTGAACATTATCCCCGAAAAAGTTTGACTTCCTGTTGGCGCATAACTACCAAAAAAGTCATAAGAGACATAAGTTTGGTTGCCCCATTCATCTTCGCTAGATTTAAAAGTTTCAGAATAACTGCCACTTGAATTTTTAAAAACATCAGCTATTCCCTGTGAAGATGAAGACGCCGTTATATTGTCCAAAGCTCTCAATAAAACGTTAGATAAATAAACCCCAAAAATAGCTACTAAAGGAACGATTGCAAGAGTGGCCAATGATTTCAACCCTTTACCAATGATGGCAGAAGGCTTGGCTTTGCTTTCGTCATAGTTATAATGAGCTTTAATTATCGCAATTATTATACTTAAAATCAAGACAATAAGCCCAAAAATAATCAGAGCCCAAAAAACCGTTGTTAAAGCAGAATAATGTCCATTTAAACCCAAAATACCATTTATAAATTCGGTTAAAATGTCATCATTTTTCTCCACTCCATTAATGTAATATGTATCCAATCCAGCCAATTTTCGCAAAACAAATTGCAACATATCTAACAAACTGGCGAAACAAGTATAAAAGAAATAAATAAACTGAGGAATAATTGCAAATATCCCCGTGATGAATTCTGTAAAAGGGTTCCAAACACCTCCCCATAAAGAAATACCGTTCACCTATTTCTCCCTATATAATATACATATTTTTTACATTATAACAAAATAAAATACAAAAAACAACAGATTTTAAAATGTACTAACACATTAAAATTTTAAAAAATAACAAATAAAAAAAACGCAAAACATGGTTGCGTTTTTCATGGTGGAGAATATCGGAATCGAACCGATGACCTCCTGCTTGCAAGGCAGGCGCTCTAGCCAGCTGAGCTAATCCCCCATCAGTGCTTTATAAAAATAGCACAATTATAAAAACTTGTCAACAGTTTTTGATTTTTTTTAATAATTTTTTTAAAAAAAACCTTGCATAAACAAGGTTTTTACTTATTCATAGAAGTAGAAGGATAAACTTTCTTTCCTTTCATATCAATAGCTGTTCCATCTTCGGTTACAGCCAGATCTTGCACATTTACATATTTTAGTTCTTCACCATTAGTGTTTGTATCTATCTCTCCCCTGAAATCAATTCCACAACTTGGATCAAAAGCATTTGTCACAATCTCTTTCACTGCGTCCTTATCAATTTTGTTTGGAGAAGTTGCAATAACAAAATTAGTAATATTTATGGCTTTACCATCTCCTGTAAAGCCCAATGCATCAACTGAACCTGTATAAACATCTTTATTTTTACTAACTTCTGTGTTTAGGAAAAGATTTTTTCCGTCAACATTTTTACCAGAATTCCACAATATCTCTTTGCACGCATTTTCAAGGGCAGCACCAGGTTGGAACACACTGCTTGCGCTGTCATATCTGGTGATCTCTTCTGGCTTAAGTACGCCGTCTCTTGCTTCAGCAATAAAATCTTCAATATTGGTACTTCCTGTTGCTATCGCAAGAATTCCTGGAATTCCTGGGATTTCTGGGGATTCTGTTTTCGTATCTTCCATTCCGAGATATATAGTTGCCTTATTGTTTTCTTCATCAACAGTATAACCTCTAATGTCTGAAATTTGTATTGATGAATATGCACCTAAGTAAGAGGAAAGTGCACTTTGCAGTTGTTCCAATTGTCCCTCTTCTAAGTTAAATTCATAATTAACCCTGCTTTCATTTCTAGCCTGATAAACCGCCGGCGCTGCAGCATTCGCGACAGGAACTCCTATGGAAGAGCCAAAAATTGTCAAAGCTGCACCAATAGTAGCTCCCATATGAGCAATACCTTGCCAGAGCTTTCTCCAGCCGGTAAAATTACCCATGGACACCGCTAAGCCACGCAACCACTCAATCTTATTCTTAATTTTTTTATCAGTTGCTTTGTTCCTTGCTTCGTTAAGATTTTCGTTGATAGAAGCGCTGTATTCATCTCTAATCTTTGTCTCAATACCAGAAACAGCCTTAACCCTCGCCGAGCTTTTTAATTCATTGAGTTTTCCCACTATAAAATCCAGAAAATCCAGGTCATTTGTTGACTTCCCTTCAGCTAAACACAAAGCATAAACATATTTTTCCAAAATATATCTGTTTATTGCACGACTCCATGAAACACGTGGGAAATCTAATTCTACTTTTTCCCCTTCTGATTCTGCTTCAACAAGAGAGATACTTTTGTCACCAAGTTTTACTTTATCCAAATAGAGTTTTTTGAATTCCCCATCTAGTGCTATCTTTGCATGCTTGTCCCATACAGCTTTCTCTAATTCTCTAATCAGTTTTCTTAATTCTTTAATGTCTTGTTTTTTTTCTTTGTCACCAGATGTTTCTGTATCTCTAGGGTCAAATCTTACCTCAGGCATCCGTTCTTTCCTCCTTTATTTGAGCTTATTATACAATAACCGAAACAAAAAGTCAATACCCTTTTTAGCAATTTTCGTCTAAATATGTAGCTTCAATATCAGCCAAATGAAAGAGTAATGCAACAGGATAATTATAGAAAACACTTGACAATCCGAAAAAGCCACCTTTAACCCTGCTGTCAAAACCTCCCATATGCCAATTTATGGCCATAGCTTCTTCTCTGCTTAATTTCATAAACGAACTGATTATATAAACACTTTTTTCTCCGTGGCCATAAGGCAAAGAATCTTCAAATTTATAAAAAGGAACTTTCTGCCAAACGCCATTTTCATCCTTAACATTTTTAAAATCAACGACGTAACAATTAACTTTACAAACATCATGCAACAGAGAAATTATTGCCACGCTTTCAGCAGAGATTTTATCCCCCCAATTTTCTCCAAATTCATTTTGCAAAATTTTTAAAAATCTTTTATAAACCAAAACCGAATGCTTACACAGCCCACCTTTTTCTGCGCTATGCCTGTTTGTTGAAGCTGGGGCGTCAAAGAAGTCTGATTTTTCCAACCATTCCAAAATTTTTTCACTCCCCTCTCTTTCAACATTATCATAAAAGATTTCAAGGAATTCTTGTTTATAATCCATATCCTAACCTCTGAATATTATTTTAACACATCAATTAATAAAAAGAAACATTTTTAACAAAAAAGCATAAATAAATGCTATGAAAGATATCACAGCAACAGAAATGCTGTATTTATCGACAGCAATTGCGGTTGAACTATGTAAAAATAAAACGCCTGAAGAAATTGCTCAATTAAAAACTTTTTTATGGCACATATATTGTTCAATTGGCACATTTACATCATGCCCTTATCGCTAAGTAAATTTAATAAAGAAATGAATTCTTGACAATCTAGTTGCTCTGCTCGTCTTAATAAATTAAAATCGAGAGACAGCAGTTTTTCTTTTTTTAATTTAAGGCCTTCACAAAGATTATTTAATAAGGTTTTTCTTCTGCTTTTAAAAGCCATCTTAACCAGGTCAAAAAACTTATTTTTTTCTGTGTCAGATCTTTTTGAAGATATTTTAAAATTAACAACACACGAATCAACTTCTGGCTGTGGGACAAAAACGGTTTTAGGAACTTTTCTTACAATTTTAGCTTCTCCAAAAAAAGAACAGCTAACCGAAAGTGCACCATAACTTTTATCTCCAACTTTAGCGACAATCCTTTCTCCAACTTCTTTTTGGACCATAATTGTCATAGAAGAAAGTTTTACAGATTCTTTTAAAAATTTAAAGATAAGTGGAGTGGTGATGTAATAAGGCAAATTAGCAACTAACTTATATTTATCAGAAAAATCTTGTTCTATTTTTAGAGTGTCTTTTTTTAAAATGTCTTCAAAATAAAAAGTAACATTTGGCAAATTTAAATCTAGCAGTATTTCTTTCAACTCTTGATCAATTTCATAAGCGACAACTTTTTTAGCCGTTTTACTTAAAGGTATGGTAAGTGCTCCCATACCTGCTCCGATTTCTAAAACTTCATCTTTGCTAGTTAAATTTGCATCATTACAAATTGACAACAACAAGTTTTTATCATTTAAAAAATTCTGCCCATATTTTTTTTTAAAATTAAAATTTTTCATATTCTAAAAATCCTTTTTGCATTATCTGAAGTTATTTTAGCCACATCTTCCACATTTAAATTTTTTATTTGAGCAATTTTTTCTGCAATCCAAACCAAATTTTTTGGCTCATTTTTTGTTCCCCTTAAAGGCTCTGGTGCTAAATAAGGCGAGTCGGTTTCCAACATAATTTTTTCAATAGGGATTTGTTTTACAACTTGAGATAATATTCCTGAGTTTTTAAAAGTAACTATACCACCAACGGTAAAATTGAACCCCAAATTTAAGATGCGCGCAGCATCTTTTTCATTACCATTAAAACAATGAATTACCACCCCATTATTTAAATGATTTTTATATTTTTCTAAAATGTTAAGTGCATCATCCATTGCATCTCTTATATGAATAACAACTGGCAATTTCAATTTTTCAGCTATTAAAATCTGCTGTATAAAAACTTGTTTTTGTAAGTCAAAGTCAGGTTTGCCAAAATGGTAATCCAATCCTATTTCTCCTATCGCGACCACCTTTTTGCTTTCAGCTTTTCCCAATAAAAAGGCTTCTCCACCTTGGAGAAATTGATCAGCATCTTGTGGATGGAATCCAATACACGAATAAACATTATCAAAAATATTAGATATATATAGCGATTTTTCAATAGTTAAAAAATCACTTGAAGGACATATAACATAATCAACGAGCGCATCTTTAGCTCTCGCCATGACGTCTTCAACATCACAATCATAAATATGTGCATGCGCATCGATAAACATAGTGAAATGCTAGCATAATTATAGCCGATTGTCAAGAAATAAAGCAAAAAGGCATATATTTAAGTTATGAATAAAATTTGGCTTTTCATGATGTTGATTGCCCTTGGGGTGTTAATTTTCGTTAATCCAGGTGCCGCTTTAGATGAAATGATAGGAGCTTCTGCTTCTGCTCTAGAATTATGTATTGAATTATGCGCAGTATACGCAGTATGGTTAGGCCTTTTAGAAATAGTAGATAAAAGTGGACTTGGTGCAAAATTAGCAAAACTTTTGCGCCCAATAATTAAAAAATTATTTAGAATAGACAATCAAGAAATAGAAAAAATGATAGCCCTGAATATGTCTGCTAATATGTTAGGCCTGGGTAACGCAGCAACTCCTATGGGAATAAAAGCAATGCAAGCTTTGGACGATGGAAGTGGCACGGCGACCTTTCCAATGATCATGTTAATAGTTGTAAACGCAACTTCAATACAACTACTTCCAAGCACAGTTATAAGCTTGAGGTCTAATGCCGGAAGTGTTGATCCAGCAGATATAATACTGCCGTCGTTATTAGCTACATTAGTCACCACAACTATTGGTATTTCATTAGTTCTTCTGTGTGATTTGATAAAAAGAAAATTAACCAAAAGGAAGATAAAATGAGCATATACATTCTTCCTGTTTTATTCATACTAATTTTTATGTATGGTTTCATAAAAAAAGTAAACACATACGACACTTTTGTTAAAGGAGCGAAAGGTGCAATAGATTTAGTTGTCAGCATTTTCCCTTTCATAGCCTGTATAATGATAGCAGTTACGCTTTTAAGAGTAAGTGGTGTTACCGAATATTTGGCAAGATTGCTTTCTCCTTTATTCTCATTTTTAGGCATTCCCCCTGAATTGTGTGAACTAGTTTTATTAAGACCTTTTACTGGATCAGGTTCTTTTGCTTTGCTTGATGATGTTTTAGTGACATATGGCCCCGACAGTTATATATCAAGATGCGCTTGCGTAATTTTAGGATGCAGTGAAACAATATTTTATGTAACAACTGTTTACTTTTCTCAAACAAAAGTAAAAAAATTACTATACGCAATACCTTGTGCTTTAATTGCTTCAATATTTGGAGCGATAGTGGCTTGTTTGTTATGTCGAATAATTTAACAATCGAATTAATTAAAAATAATAGTGGTTTTTTATATCACTAATATAATTTCCATTTAAATCATTAGTTTGCAAATTCTCATAAACTTTAACGCCACATTTGCCTCCCTTAACTGCCTCAACAACAAAAAGGACTACCTGACCTTTACCATTTGTGGTATAAAACATTCGTTTAGGTTCTAACTTCATATTTTTCAATTCATAAATCATTTCAGCACTTCTGTCAGCATCATAAATAAAATAAGCTCTACCACCAAATTTTAATAATTTATTTGCAACCATAACAAGATCTTTTAACGGTAAAAAAGTTTCATGTCTAGCAATAGCTTTACTGTCATTAGAATTAACAATAGAAGAACCTTGCTTTTTATAAGGAGGGTTTGAGAAAACCACATCAAATGTTTCTTCTTTGAAATATTTTTTAAAATTTCTGATATCATCGTTTATAAATTTGACATTTGATATATCATTTAATGCTAAACTTTTTATTGACAAATCAAACAATTTTTTTTGAATCTCAAAACCAAAAATAAAGTCAGCATTTGTTTTTCTTGATGCTAATATTGAAATCACTCCACTACCCGAACCAATCTCAACAGCTTTTTCACCTTTTTTGATTTTTAAAAAATTAGCTAATACCACAGAATCTGACGTGAAAGAATAAAGGTCTTTATTTTGGAATATTTTGAGACCTTTAAATTGCAAGTCATCTAATCTTTCATTCTTTTTCAAATTTAACTTCTGATTCATGATATTCTTTTATTTCACTGGAATTTTCATCTTCAAACTTAACAGAAACCATTCTGTTTAACAGGTCATTATAAACAACTTTACCTTTACCATCATTTGTTTTAACGATGGAGCCAATTTTAGGCATAGTTTTTAAAGCTTCAACATAAGTCTCATTTTCGTAAGCAAGGCAACAAAGAAGTTTACCACAAAGTCCACTAATGGAGTTAGGGTTTAAAGATAAATTTTGATTTTTGGCCATTTTAATAGATATATGTTCAGACAATCCATACCCCTCGTTACAACAACATTGTTTTCCACAAACACCAATTCCCCCCATATATCTAACAGCATCTCTCGGCCCTATTTGTCTTAATTCAATACGGGTTTTAAACTTTTCAGCTAATTTTTTTGCCAAATTTCTGAAATCAACTCTTCCATCAGATGTAAAATTAATAGTCATTCTGGAAAAGTCAAAATTGGATTCAACAGAAATAATTTTCATGTCCAGATTATTTTGTTTAACTATTTCAGCGATTTCTGGTAAAAAAGATTTAGCCTTTTCATCATTCTCGTTAGCTCTTAAAATCTCATCATCAGAAGCTAATCTTACAACATTTTTAAGAGAATCTTGTAATAAAGAAGGATCAATTTCTTTTTTTTCTTCTACTATTTTAGCCAAATCATAACCTTTCTCGGTTTCTACAATGACAAAATCACCTTTTTTATAATCTTTATCATTCGGACTAAAAGAATAAGTATTAAGGCTATATCTAAACTTAACTCCAACCACTTCTATTTGCATAAATATTTTACCTCCAAAAAATTCATAACCAGATTATCAACAATTAGGAAAGGATTAACGTTGAAAAAAGATTCTTTCATAGCTTTATTAATTACTGGGATAAAAGATGACAAACATTTAATCGAAAGTTCAGATGAAATTTGAGAAATTTCTTTTTCGAATAATTTAAATTTTATCTCTTCTTTTTTTTGCGCCTTAATCAGTAAGGCATCTTCAATTAAAAAACAAAGCATCTCTATAATTGTGTTAAAGTCATTTTTAAAATCCAATATTTTTTTTACAAAAAATAAAGCTTGTTTGCTTGAATTAAGTTTCAACAGAATGTCAGTACACAGTTCAAAAATTTCTTGTAAATTTTTCATTTTTGAGATTTCTATAGTTTTATTTAAATAACCTCCTCCTAAACAAAGAGCCAATTCATTTGTACAATCATCTCCTTTTAAGAAAGGTTTTATTTCATTTTTATTAACTTGAGAAAGTTCAATTTTATTACATCTAGAAATAATCGTAGGCAGAATTTTATCTAAATTTGTTGCAGTAAGAATATAATAAACAGCGTCATTTGGCTCTTCCAAACTTTTTAACAATTTATTCTGTGCTTCTTCGGTTGAATTATCAATAGAAGAAATAATAAATATTTTTTTATCTGAAAATATAGGTTTAATAGAACTTTCTTCAACAATTTTTTTACTGTCCTCAACGAGCAGTTTTTTATTCTCCGGATAAAACTTCACATCAGGGTGTGTTCGTGAGTTGACTTTTTTGCAATTTGGACACAATTCACAAGTTTCTGGACACAATAAAGCCTTAGCAAAAAGGGTGGCCATTTCTAAAGAGTAAAAGGAATCTTTGCTAATCAACAAAAAAGTATGCATTTGCTGAGAATTTTTGACCGATTGTAAAAATTCATTATAATCGTCAGTATTTTTAAGTATATCAATAATCATACTAAGATATTAACATATAAAAAAATAAAAATCAAATAGAAAAAATAAAAAGGCTTTAATTTGCCTTTTTACTTTTTACTCTTATTATCCATTTACATATCTCACTCGCGATAATCATAGTAAGCGAAACTAACAAAATCCACAACCACTCGAAACCTGTAAGAGGATTTAATCTGAGAAGTTTGTGCAATGGCGTACATGCGATTAAGCTTAACAATGATGCAGCAAAAATGATAGAAACAATCACCATTTTATTTTTAAAAGGATTTGATTTAAAAATGCTTTGCTCAGTTCTGACAGACAATAAATAGAAAAATTGAATAATATTAAGAGTGTAAAAAGCCATACTCATAGCGCTTGCTTCACCATATATGAATAATCCAATACAGAAAGAAGAAAGTGTTAATAAAGTTTGAACAAGCCCCATGATGACAGTCATCCAACCATTGCCATCGCTGAATAAATTTTTATCTTTTGCCCTAGGTTTGCAATCCATTAAATTGCTTTCTGCCGGTTCAACACCTAATGCAATAGCGGGCAAAGAATCTGTAATCAAATTAACAAAAAGGATTTGAATTGGTAATAGAAAAACATATTGAGGAAAAATAATAGTTGCTAGAAACAAAGCCAAAATTTCCCCCATATTAGCTGAAAATAAAAATTTAACAGTCTTTTGAATATTCTTATAAACCTTTCTGCCCTCTTCGATAGCCAAAACAATGGTGGCAAAATTATCATCGGTGATAATAAGATCAGAGACTTCTTTAGTAACATCTGTACCGGTCATACCCATACCAATACCGATGTTTGATTTTTTCATACTAGCCGCATCATTAACTCCATCTCCTGTCATGGCAACCACATGCCCTAGTTTTTTTAAACCTTCAACAATTCTTACCTTATTTTCTGGACTAACTCTGGCAAAAACATTAACAAAATTAAGTTTATTTAAAAAATCTTCATCTGACAAGGCGTCGATTTCTCTTCCAGTTAAGATTTGAGATTTATTTTCAACGATTCCAATTTCTTTTGCAATCGCAAAAGCAGTTTCTGAATGATCCCCAGTTATCATTATCGGTCTCAATCCAGCTTTTTTACATTTCTCAACGGCTTTAAAGACTTCTTTCCTAGGTGGATCAATCATTCCAACCAATCCAATAAAAGTAAGCTCGTCTTCCTTATATTTAACCTCATCATCAACAACTTTAAACGCAAAACCAAGAACTCTTAAAGCTTTTTCTGCAAGAGAAAGATTAACTTTTACAATTTCGGATTTTTTAGAATTTGTGAGATCATATTCCACACCATTTAGGATTATTTTAGTGCATTTATCTAAAAGTTCATCAACAGCTCCTTTAACAAAACAAAATTTTTTACCATTACAAAAATTTACGGTGCTCATTAACTTCCTATCTGAGTCAAATGGGATTTCCCCTAATCTTTTGTTTTTATTTTGTAAATCAAATTTATTGACATTATATTTTTTAGCAAATTCAACCAAAGCAATTTCAGTTGGGTCTCCCAAAAATTTATTTTTCGAAACAACAACATCGTTGCATAGAGACATTGCCGAAAGTAAAAGTGTAAAATCCTTACCTATGGTTCCTTTTGTGAAGTTTAATTTACCATCACAGTAAACGGCTTTGACGCGCATCTTATTTTGAGTGATAGTCCCTGTTTTATCGGAACAAATTATATCGCAAGAGCCCAAAGTTTCAACAGAATGCATTTGTTTGACAATAGCTTTTTGTTTGGCAAGTCTAGAAATTCCTAAACTCATAATAATAGTTATAACAGCAGGCATACTTTCTGGTATGGCGGCAACAGAAATAGCTATAGCGGTTAAGAAGGCTTCCATAGGGTTAAATCTAGCTAACAATTCTAAAATAAACGTTATAATTGCCATACCAAGAATTAAATAAGTTATAATCTTACCCAGGTCTTTAATACCCTTCTGCAATGGCGTGAGCTCTTTCTTTGATGTGGCAATAACATTAGCAATTTTACCAAGTTCACTAGCTTTGCCAACTCCAACAGCGACGGCAAGACCTCTACCTTTAACAACAGTAGTACCGTTATAAACCATATTTTTTCTTTCGGATAATGGGGTGTTGCTTTTACAAACTATATTAGCATTTTTTTCGACAGGCAAACTTTCTCCAGTTAAGGAAGATTCATCTAACAAAAGAGAACAACTTTCAATTAACCGACAGTCGGCAGGCACAATACTTCCCGATTCCAAAACAACAATATCCCCTGGAACAATAAAATTAGATTTTATTTTAATCTGCTGACCTTCTCGTAACAACAAAGACTCCGGCTCAGTCATTTTTTTCAATGAATCCAACGCTTTTTCAGCCTTATTTTCTTGCAACATACCAAATAAAGCATTCATAAAAACAATAGCAAGAATAAAAGATCCATCAATAATTTCACTGGAGGTATTTTGTACTAAACCAATTATAAAAGAAACCGTGGCAGCCACAAGTAAAATTAAAATCATTAAGTCAAAAAATTGTGAAAAAAATTTAGCCCACAGACTTTTCTTTTTATTGGCTTTTATATCAAAGTTTCTAAACTTATTCCGTCTTATTTTAGCTTCTTCGAAAGAAAGTCCATCAAAAGATGATGATACTTCTAATAAACTTTTTTCAATAGACATAGTGAAATAATCCATAATTTTTCCTTTTACAATAATAATGTTAAAATTGCAAGTCCTGCCAAATAAAAGCTAAACCACTTAAAACTTACATTTTCTGTAATTTTAATCATAAATTTAATGGACAGAACTCCAATAATAAATGCGAGTATAAAAGCTATAATTAAGCCATGCAAAGAAATCGCAATATCCATTCCAGATTTAGATAATTTATAAATTTCAAGACACATAGACAAAACAATTATCGGCAAACTCATAAGAAAAGAAAATTTGGCAACATTTTTTCTATCTCCTCCAGATAAAATGCCACTACATATTGTTGAGCCCGATCTGGAAATGCCAGGTAAAGTCGCAAAACCTTGAACAATTCCCATGATTATTACTTGTTTGTATGTCAAATTTTTCTCAACAAAACATTTAAATTTTCTTCTTTTAATAATAATATCTGTAATTAGCAATAATAATGCTGTAATAAGGAAACAAATTGGTAAAAGCTTTCCTTCGAATGAATCGCTAATAAAAGGATAAATTAAAAGAACAATCAAACAAGTAGGGATAGTAGCAACAATAAGTTTTTTGCTTTGATCTGAAAAAGGATGTTTAATAATATCAAAAACCTCATTTTTCAAAACATATATTACTGAAAATAGAGTAGCAACATGCAAAACTATACTAACGAACAAAGAATCAGGCAAATTAAAAAAATTAGATAACAAAACTAAGTGTCCACTTGAAGACACTGGCAAAAATTCAGTCAACCCTTGAATTATACCTAAAATAATTAGCGCCCAAAACTCAGTCATATTACAATATATTTTGTGTTCAAGCTTTAAATTTTATGACATAAAAAAAACCACTGCTTAGCAGTGGTTAAAATTAATTATTTAAAGACTTGATCTCATTAAGCAATTGTTCAATGCGTTGGTTAATCATTTCTATGTCGTCATTTGCGTTCTGATTATTTTTGATTTTTTCAACTCTTTCCTTCAACTCATCAATTTCTGTTAAGATTTCATCTCTTCTTTTTTTATCGGGAAAATTGAGCTCTAAATCATCAACGGCATTTTTTAAATCCAAATCGATTTTTTCTTTAATGGAAGCAAGCCTCTTTTGTTCATCATCAATTTTTTTGTTAATATCGGCCAAATCTTTAGAGCTTCCTTCATCTTTACGTGGTCTACCACGGCTTCTTTTTTCCCCTAAATTTTGAGGTTGTTCTTTTTTAACACTACCAACAGGTCTTCCTCTTTTTTTAGGCCCATCGTCTTTATTTTCAGTCAAATTCTTTTTTGGACGCCCCCTTGAACGTTTATCTTGAATCATTTGTTCTATGGTTCTTTCCTCGCCTTTTTTAGGTCTGCCTCTACGTTTAGTACTACTTAAAATCTGAGATTCTGGTTCCAAATCATCTGATTTTAAATTTTTGCTATTTTCAAAATCAAATTCATTTGTATCAAAAGAAGGCACATATTCTTCAACCGATGACGTATTAACTGAAAAACTTTCCGATTGATCGTCAGAATTGTTTTTATTTAACTCTT
>CALVNQ010000010.1 GCA_944349895.1 uncultured Clostridia bacterium
AATGCTATTTCTCTAAACCGATTTTTCATAGTATCATAGTTAAAAATTGTGGTTTCAAAAATTTCTTCATCTGGCCAAAAAGTAATTGTAGTTCCTCTTTTTTCGGTTTTGCCTACAATCTTTAATGGAGAAATCGCCTTCCCTCTTGAAAACTCTATCACATGATACAAACCGTTTTGATAAACCTCTGCCACCAATTTTGTAGATAAAGCATTTACACATGAAACACCAACCCCGTGCAATCCACCGGATATTTTGTAACCTTCTCCTCCAAACTTACCACCTGCATGAAGTTTTGTTAAAACGACTTCTACAGCGCTTTTCCCTTCTTTTTCGATAATTCCAGTCGGGATACCACGTCCATTATCAGAAACACTGCAAGATCCATCTTCATTGATAATCACATCTATTTGAGTACAATACCCTGCCAAAGCCTCATCTATAGAATTGTCTACCACTTCTGTAACCAAATGATGTAAGCCATGTTCATCTGTAGAACCAATATACATGCCTGGTCTCTTTCTTACGGGATCCAATCCCTCTAAAACCTGGATATCGCTCGCATCATATTTTTTTGACTTTGATAATTCTTGTTCTTCAGAACTATATTGTTCCATGTTCACGCTCCTAAATAATACATTAAGTTATATAATAGTTACCTCTATTTGAAAAGTAAAAATTGTATACAAATTAATGTATACAATATATATATTATATATATTATATTATATATTATATAGCATTAAAAAACAAGCATTTTGAGTTAAATCTAACATTATATCAAGGAATTTGTCGCAAAATGTAAAAACATTAAAATTTGACCCCTTCTAATCAATTATAGAAAGCCCCTGGACTCTCCATGAGTAAATTTCAAAATGCAATATTGGCAAATATAAGCCCAAAGTGATAAAAATGAGAGCCAAATTTTTCCACCAATTTTCAAATAACTGCTTATCGGTACCGTTAAAAACTAAATTTTTACCACTAATTTTTGTTTGCCTAGCAAAATAATCCATCTTTATTTTATGAGCTATAGGAGATGCCAGATAAATCGTTAAAATTTTTATTAACCATGATTTTACATTTATAATTATTGTTTTCCTCGGATTTGAAACAATATAGGTTGGCGCGATTGAATCAGAAAAAGCCATACTTCTTCGTACCCAAAGTCTATACTGAACATTAAGAAAAAAACTATTTATGAATAAAACCATCCCATTAACAAGCCAAAAAGTTAACTCATGTGGGAAAAGTAAATCTAAATAAAATAGAATGTAATTAGAAATGCTTGCAAAAATTAAATATATTAAAAACCAAATAAAATATATATAATAAGCACCAAGAAGTTTACCTTTAAACACAAGTTTAATCCCATTTATTGAGCTGTTAGTAACTCTCCATTTTTCAAAATTATATGTTGCATAAGGTAACAAAAAAGAAAGAGAAAATAATGTTACCATCCATTTAATCATAACAAAACCATAATAGTTTCTTTTTAAGCCTAAAAATATCGAATCAGACTTTTGCGTCATTTG
The DNA here is from genome assembly GCA_944349895.1 of uncultured Clostridia bacterium. Taxonomy (GTDB): domain Bacteria; phylum Bacillota; class Clostridia; order Christensenellales; family UBA1242; genus Caccovivens. The sequence continues at coordinate 1,536 of CALVNQ010000010.1, forward strand.
ACAACCTTTCTGCTCAATTGATTTGTTCTTGTTTTATCAACAAAACTAAAGTTTTCATTTTTTAATTTTACAAAGTATGTTTGATTTTCAATTTCAAGATCGCCCTTATAAAATATTTTCGCATGTCTTTTTATATTTGAGCCTGTTTCGATATATGTTATGTCATAAAAATTATATCCCAATAAATTTAAAAAAGGATTAATGTAAAAAAGGGAATTATTAATATAGACTATTGCTATCATAATAAGAATACAAACGTAAACACAATAATTGCTTACCTTTGAAAGATCCAACGGCAAAGCAAAAAACACAAAAAGCGAAAAATAACCTAAAAAATGTCTGTCGGTTATATTTTGTTTTGTTAAAATTTTTACTTCTATCGATTCCTCTTTGTTAAATTTAATATTCCAAAAAATACCAGTAATTCCGCATATTATTAATAACAATAATGTAATTAAATTAATGGTATTTAATGTGTTAAATGTAAGATTGTGATTGATTAATTCAACCACTAATTTTAACAAAATAAGAAAATACATAGGTATAAAAGCGCTTAAATATAAAAAAAGATTTTTTGTGAACTTCATATTATTATTATTTCTTCAATATTGTTTTTTAAACAAATTTAAAACTAATGTTATAAATTTTAATTTTTTATAATTTTACAAACAAACTTTTAATTGACAATTATAAATTCAGATTATATAATGTTTCTAGGAGGATATATTTATGGCAAATTCATCGAAATCATCAAAATCTAGAAGTTCATCTTCAAGTTCACGAAATGGGGGATTATGGGGACTTAACAAAATCTCTTTTTGGACAATTGTCGCTGTAACCATTTTGTATGCGGTTGCCTTAATTTTAGCTGCTTGTAATGTTACTTCAGTTGCCGTATCGGCTCTTCAAGGAATTGCAACAGCAATGATGATAATAATTGTATCAATATTGGCATGGCGATATGTAAAACCTAAACCAGCAGTTTGGAAAGTGCTTTACTTTGTATGCTTGCTGATCGTTATTGCCGGCATCATTGTTCCACTTGTAATTGGATAATTAAAAAAAACAGTCTTTTCTAGGCTGTTTTTTTATTTTATGATATAATTAAAGTATGAAATTTGCATTTTACAAATACCATTTTGGGTATATAAAAATCGGCTATGAAGGTCATAGTATTTTATTCATAAAAAAATGTGAAAATGTTGACAAAGAAAATTCTCCCGACTGTTTTACTGATAACATAAATTTACAATTACAAGAGTACTTCAATGGCAAACGACAAACCTTCGATGTCAAATTAAAATTAAATGGGACTAAATTTGAAAAGAAAGTTTGGAAACAGCTACTAAAAATACCATACGGCCAAACTCGAACATACAAACAAATCGCCGAAATGATTGGGAATGCAAAATCTTATCGAGCAGTAGGAAGGGCTAATAATTTAAATCCAATCACCATAATTATTCCTTGTCATAGAGTAATAGGCTCAGATGGAAAATTAATGGGATATTCTAATGGAATTGATTTTAAACAATATTTGTTAAATTTAGAACAAAAAAATAAAAATGGCTAAGGTCTGTAACTTTTGAAACTAGTGAAATAAAAAAAGGTAAATCATAATTTTGGTTTACCTTTTTATAAATTTTAGGAATTAATATTGAAATATTTTAAGATAAATGTTAATTGAAATATTTTAAGATAAATGTTATACTAATAAAAATAATAAATTTATTATAGTTGCTTTTTAATATAAAAACCAAATGAGGAGATATAAAATGGAGATTGAAGTTTACTAGAATAAAAAAATTAATATATAGGAGGTAAATTTATGACAAAACTTATTGCAATTTGTGGTAAAATTTGCTGTGGTAAATCTTACTATTCAAAACATTTAAAAGAAAGAGAAAATGCCGTTGTTTTATCGTGTGATGAATTAACAGATATTTTATTTGATAACAATTTGGGCGACAAACATGATGAAATGTCTAAAAGAATATGGAAATATTTGCTAAAAAAAGCTGAAGAAATAATAAGAACCAATACTAATGTAATTTTAGATTGGGGATTTTGGTCAAAGAACGACAGAAGTTATATTAATGATTATTTCAATTCAAAAGGGATTGTAGTTGAATGGCATTACATAAATATTGATGATAAATCTTGGCAAAAGAATATTAATGAAAGAAATCAAAGAGTTTTATCAGGAAATGGCGGTAGTGATTATTATCTTGACGAAGGTCTTATGAAAAAATTGTTGTCAAAATGGGAAGAACCAAGCAAAGAAGAAATCAATGTGTGGTTTGATTTAGAAAGGTAAAATTAAATTGGCACTTAGGCGTGCGCTTGTCATATACAAGTGTTCTCGCTTCGCTCGAACAGACAAGCACACGCCTATAAACTAAATTAAAGCAAACAAAAAGCGAAAGTGTTGGTGAACGTAACACACTTTCGCTTTTTGCTGTTATATGTAATGACTAATTTATTCCATGGTGTACTTGACAAGAATCTCTGAAATGAGTTTTTCTTTTGCTGCTTAAGACAGAGAAACGATATTTGTGCTTATGGCTTTGCTTTTCCCGTTTCTCTGCCTTTTGATATTGTGTTTTCATTTCTTCTCTTGTCAAGTACCTTTCACGGCATAAAATAGCCAAGAAAAAAGGGAACTAGATTTTTCTAATTCTCTTAATAATTACACTAGTTTCAAAATATAGTGACTAACTTGCCATTTTTTTTAAATTTTGAATATAAATCTCCTCTGCTTTATTAAAAATTTTATTCCTTTCTTCTTGTGAACACGATTTTAATTTTTTGCAATTTGGCAAACCCCAAATATCAAAAAGTTTTGGACCAAACCATTCGCAATAACCATGTTCACCAAAAATACCTTTTATTATTGACAAACTTGATTTTTTAGGTGAATTGAAAATTAACTTCATTGGCACTTCAATAATTTTAGAAATAAACTTTGGAAAATTTTTCATGATATTGGTGTAGCTTATGCCTGGGTGCACTATCGACAAATCAACTTTATTATTGTTTTTTAGAAGCTCCATCAAAGAATACATAATAAACCTTTTTGAATTCCCATAAATTTTCTGATCATCTTTGTTATTAGAATAGTCTATGTCTTTTTCATCGTATCTTGCATAAGTGTGCGCAATACTTGAAACTACAATAACTTTTGCCTTTTCACTTTTTTCCAATAACGGCAACAATTTCTTTGTCATGTAATATGGCGCAATAAAGTTGACTTTAAAAATTATGTTGTAATCGCCTTTCTCATGCTCCACCGGCAGCCTGAACACTCCTGCATTGTGAACAAGAATATCAATGCGCAAAAGTTTTTTAAGTTTTTCCACGCATTTTTGCACATCTGCCATATTTGACAGATCGGCTTCTATGATTTCAACATTTAAATTTGCATGCTTTTCAAGCAGCGCGCTTTTAAGTTTTTCAAGCCCTTCGATGTTTCTGTCGATTGCAACAATATCCGCTCCAAGCCTTGCCAAATGAAAACAACATTGCGTGCCAAGTCCGCCCGCTGCCCCTGTAAGCACAACGGTTTTGCCTTCAAGCGACGAAGTGTTTCGTTTAAACCAACCATTATATTCCATGCTTTCACCTTTGTTTAATTATATCATAAAACAAAAAATTGCACAAAAAAAACCATGAGTTAACATGGTTTTTTGTTTTAATTATGCTTCTTGTTTTGGTTGCTCTTCTTTTGGAGCTTTGCCTTTGCCGATTATATAAAGCGCAACTGAAAGCCCTGCGACTGCTAAAAACAAAACTTCAAAAACGCCGAACACAGCCGCAAAGATTACCGCACCATCGCAAGTTAATTCGTCCAAGCCATCCAGCGATGATGTTTCACCAAATGCGCTTAATTTAAACGCATTAATTTTCATAACTGCCGCATCGCCTGCGTTAAGTTCGCCCGCCCAAATGGCATCCCAACTTTCCTTGTCGCTTTTAAGTTCTGCCACAGCAGCATCATATTCTTCCTGCGTCATGTCTTGACTTGTTGTAAGCAACAAAATTTTGTTACCATTGCGAAGCGTCCAAAACTCGCCAGATTCCCGTTCGCCTTTTTCTTCGTCCGACTCATACGAGTAAACTATATTTGCTTTATTGCCGTTGAAGATGATTTTGTATTCTACTGTAGCGCCGCCCGGCACGCCATCTTCCTCTGTCAGTGTTTGGGTCATAGAATATGCCATCCCCGTGCTAACCGGACGAGCCAGCAAACCAATGTAGATTGCAAGACCTGCAACGGCAATCACTACAGCCACAATCATCACTGGCAATTTTGCAAAAAACTTTTTTGCGTTTGATAAAAATGTTTTCATTTTTCCCTCCTTAATTTTTTATACCATGTTTTAGCCTTATATGTCAAGCAATACGCGCATGTCACTTCGGCGCGACTTATCACATAAAAAAACGCGCCAGCGCAAGCGCGATTTTCGTTTGGCCGCGAATTTAGCAATAGTGTAAATACAAATTTTCTTTTCTATATTATTAAAATATGAAACACTAATGTTTTTGGTTAAAAATTTGATATGTTTTTACTAAATTAAGATTTATTGTGTACAATTTGAATTTTATATGATAAAATAATACAAAATTGTAAATTAGAGGAAAAATGAAAAGACTTTTTAGTATAGGTGCGGGATTATTTATATTTTCAATTGTACCAATAGCATCTTGGTTAGTTTTAGCGATAATCTTAGGCGACAGCAGAATTTCAAATGTATTTTCTATTACATACGCTATGCAGTTTGTCTGGGCAATTTTAAAATACATTTTTGGTAGCGGAGCAAACATCCGCAAAGAAAAAGAAAATAACTCAAACGCTGTGTATAACAGTATTTTTTGGGGTGCAATTTTTTCAATAGTCATATTTAGTATCCCTTTAATATTTGTCGATAGTTATATTCATTTTTTTGGACAAGATGTCCAATTCTATAAAATTTATGTTTTTTATAGTATTTTTCTTTTATTGTTGCAAACATTATTTGCTTTAATATTAGAAAAATTATATTTTGAAGATAGAGACAAAACTGCAAATATACATCTTTTTGCTTTCAATTTAATAAATTTCTGCACTTTAATTTTACTATGTTTAATAATTAAAACAACATGGGTTGCCCTACTTATAACATTAACAGTGCTTGTTGTTTATATTATTATTTTATATATCAAAGAATTTAAGAAATTTAAAATAAGTTTTGATTTTTTTAAGAATATCAAATATGAATCTGCAAATATAGCCTCAAGTTTTTTTATGATGTTAATATATTTATTTGGTTTTAAAAACGTTTTTGTCGCAGGAGAAGAATATGTTTTGGCGATAAGTTTGTCGACTCTATGCACTGACGCACAATGGGATACCTTAGGCGCAATTTCTACAATAGCAAAAGTCGATATTTCAAAAAATAGATTTGACTATAAAAAACAGATGAGACAATCTTACATTTTTTCTCTTATAGTCATGTTGTCAAGTTTAATTATGTTTTTTTCACTTTTCTCTGTTTATGGAGTAAATTTAAATATCGCTTTAATATATTTAGTATTTCAATTTTTTGATATGATTTTGACTCCTTATACTTACATACTAAACACATTTACTCAGATAGAATATTCCCCTACGCTTAACACGATTTCATATTTAAGTTTTAAAGTTTTAAGATCATTGCTTTCAATCTTCATACTATCCCCATTCTGTACTGAAATTGGTCAAATCACTCAAGCAATTTTAGCCTTTTTATTTTATTTAATTCTAAGACTAACAAAATACAAAATAATTGATAATAAATTGACTGTAACGAAAATAAATAAAGAAAAGCCTCCTACATAAAATTTTAATAAAAATAGCAGCTTTTTAAGATAAAAATATTTTAAAAAATAAACAATATTTATTTTTAAATTGAAAAAATTTTTCTAATCTATTATAATAATTTTGCAAGGGGGGGGCAAATTATATGAGAGTTAGCTCAAGGGCTGTAATAATTGAAAATGGAAAGCTGTTAACTATGTTTAGAAGAAAAATCAAAGAAGGAAAAACAATGGAATATTTTGTTATTCCAGGTGGCGGGCTTGAAGAAGGCGAAAGTTTAGAAGAAAATGTGACAAGAGAATTAAAAGAAGAAATGAATATTGATATAAAAGTTTTAGGATATTTAGGTTATCGAGAAGATGAAAAAACAAAGGAACATTATTTTCATTGCGAAATTAAAAATGGCACTCCCGAGCTCGGCGGCGAAGAACTTGACAGAATGACAAATGAAAATTATTACCAGCCAATGTTTGTTGATATAAGTGAACTAAACAAAATAAATATCTTAGGCACAAATTTTGTAAATAAAGCAATACACAAACAATATGAAAACATTATAAATGATTAAAATAACATATTGCCAAATTAAACTAAAATATAAGTATTGATTGTCTTAATTTAGCAGCAAAAAATTTATGATAAAAATGAAAAGGTTGATAATTTTATAATAAATAGAATTATTTACAATTATTTGCTTTAATTTAGGTTCTAATAACTTATATTACTAGTAAATTTTGTTTTCTCAAATAATGCATTTTTAAATTTTAGCCCATGCAATTTAAGTTAAAAAAATTATAAAATAATCAGAATATTATAAAAAATAAAATCGGCAACATATTTTGCCGATTTTATTTGGTGCGTCTGCCGGGACTCGAACCCAGAATAACGGTTCCGTAGACCGTCGTGATATCCATTTCACCACAAACGCATATTTTTGTTTGCGTTGTTAATTATAGCAAAAAAAAATCAAAATGTAAATTAGTTTTTTAAACTTATTGCAATTATTTTTTTGTATGCTAAAATGCTTTTGGAGAAATAAAAAATGGACAATAACAATCAAGCAAAAAAACCTCGGTTAAAGATGGCGCTAGGCAAAGCAAGTTTTGCAAAGACTGCGGCGCAAAAATTGATGAAAATGCAAAGTTCTGCCCTTTCTGCGGCAAAAAGCAATAATAAATAAATTAAACTGCACTTAGCAGTTTCTTTTATATTTTTTCAACCTTTGCACAAACTAGAAGTGTGAAAGGAGGAAAATATGTTTAAAAACGCAATTTACAAAGGCTTGATTGGGGCAACTTGTTTGCTTGCAATAACTGGACTTGTAGGCTGTGGCAAAACCGACAATCACTCCACTTACAAATTTGTCACCGACAATGTAAGTCAAGTGACAGTCAACCAACAAAAGAATGTTGGCGTAACGCTTAAAGTCGACGAAGTTCGCGAGCTTGGCTATGACAAAGTGCTGATTAAGGTGGATGTTTCCGACAAAGCCAACCTTGAACTCAAAGCCACTGACACACAAGATCAAGAGTGGGATGTGGCACAAGTTGGCTACTGGGGACCACCGGACGGTTTCGCAATAAGCAACGACTATGATGTTACAACAACATTTAAAGTTACCGCCAAGAAAGTCGGCGACTACACTGTGAAACTTGATTTGGTTGATTTAGCAAATGCTGAAAACATTATCTCAACCAAAACAATTTCATTCAAAGCGGTAAACGCTTAGCAAAAAAGAGAGTTTAACTCTCTTTTTTATTTTGAAAATGTTTTTTTATCTCAATGGCAAGCGCTTCGTGGATGCCTGGGACGATTTTTAACTCGTCCACACTTGCGTTTTTAATTTGCTCTATACTGCCAAACGCATTTAAAAGTGCCTCCGCCTTTTTTGCTCCAAGGCCTTTTATGTTTTCGAGTTCGCTGTGTGTTTGCATTTTGCTTCGAATTTGTCTATGAAAAGTTATTGCAAAACGATGCGCTTCATCTCTAATCCTTTGCAAAACTTTTAATTCAGCGCTTCCTGGTTTTAGTAATATAGGCTGACTTTGATGGGGAACAAACACTTCTTCAATTCGCTTTGCCAATGAAATGATAGGAATATTTAAACCGCTCTCTTGTAAAATTTCTAAACAAGCCGAAAGTTGTCCTTTGCCGCCATCAATGATTAAAAGATCTGGCTGTTCTTTAAAACTTTCACCATCTTGATCTTTAAGTCTTTTAAGTCTGCGCTTTAAAGCCTCCTGCAAAGAAGCAAAATCGTTTGAACCTTGAACAGTTTTGATTTTAAATTTTCGGTAATCTTTCTTTGACGGCTCTCCACCTTTGAAAACAACCATTGAAGCAACTTTATTTGTTCCACTTATGTGTGAAATGTCATAACATTCCATACGGTTTGGAAATTGAGGTAAATTAAGCGCAAGTTGAAGTTTTTCCAGTGCACCAAAAGTGTTTGCATATTTGATTTTATTTTTCTCAATATGTTTTTCTAGATAATCTTTTGCGTTTTCTTTTGCCATATTAAGAAGTGTCAAATTTATACCATGAGGATTTGCAATGATTTTACTTTTTTTATTTAACACACTGAACAATAAATTTTCATCTTCAACAACATGACTTAAAATAATTTCATCAGGCACAATTAAATTTTCGTAATATTGAATTAAAAAATTAAATAAAGTTTGCCCTTCCTCTAAACTTGCGTCATCACAAGGGTAATTCATAACGCCTAATATTTTACCACCACGAATAACCATAGAAGTGATGACACCATTTAACCCATCAGTAACATAAGCAAAAACATCTTTGTTAACATTTTTCGGAAGATTTGCCACAACACGCTGTTTGAGTTTAGCAACCATTTTTAGTCTTTCTCGATACATCAGCGCACTTTCAAAATTTTCGTTGTCAGCGGATTCTTTCATTTTTGCAGCTAGAACGCGCTCTATCTCTTCATCGTTTCCATTTAAAAAGTTTATAACTTTTTTTATTCTCTCGGCATACTGCTGTTTATTTACTCGTTTTGTGCATGGTGCACAACATAGCCCAAGAAAAAAGTTCAAGCACTCTCGTTTCGCAACAGAAGTTTCGGTAATTTTTAAATTACAAGTTCTAAGCCCAAAAGCAGAATTGGCAGTTTTTACTATTTCACCTGCGTTTAACCCTGCAAAATAAGGCCCGAAATATTTATATCCCTTTTTGCCTACTCTTCTTAAAATCTGCAATTTAGGGAAAGAATCATTCATATTAATAGCAATATAAGGGAAGGCTTTCCCGTCTTTTAGAAGTATGTTGTAATGTGGCTGATATTTTTTTATCAAGTTGCTTTCAAGCGCAAGGGCATCTCTTTCAGAAACTGTTATAAAATATTCAAAATCATCAATGTTATCAACCATTGCTTGAACCTTGCTTGGCTTTGGTGAATTTCTAAAATATTGGCTTACTCTGTTTTTTAAGTTTTTCGCTTTACCAACATAAATGACAGCGCCGTTTGAGTTTTTCATAACATACACGCCACTTTTCAATGGAAGACTTTTTAATTTAGATTTAATTAAATCATTCATGTTGCATAATCTCAAACATTTCGTCGCATATTTCTTCGGGTGACCTAATTATATCCATATTAGAACAATTTATTTTTTTAAAATTAAATTTATCGACTAATTTCATATAAGTTTTTTCAGCTTTTTGTAAATACTGAAAATCTTTCTCGTGATCATCAGGTCTTTCTTTACGATTGCTTTTTAACAACTGAACCAAATTTATTGGTAAATATAGAAAAAAAGCCAAATCTGGTTTAGGTAACTTTAACAGTTCAAATTCTAGTTTATAAATAAAACTAAAAAAATCATCCTGCGTTTTTTCTTCAAGCTTGCAACCTTGATGAGCCATATTAGAATAAACATAACGATCCAAAATAACAACGTCATTATTTTCTAAAGCTTCATTTATCACATTAATATTATATTTTCTGTCAGCAACAAAATACAAAGAAGCGACATAAGGATCAACTTTGGAAGCTCCTTCTTCGAAAAAACTATTATTGTCTTTTCCTAAATAAGGTCTTGCTATAATCTTCCCCGTTGGAGAATCATAAAAAGGAAAGCTGAATCTAGCCACCTTTTTCCCATTTTTAATTAACTTCTCTTCTAATAATTTAGACTGAGTTTCTTTACCTGAACAATCAACACCTTCAATAGTTATAAGCATATTTACCTCAATAAGTTTAAAATTTCGTCAATCGACAAAAGTTTTTGTTCTCCATTTTCCATATTTTTTACCGAAAAAACATTTTGCTTTACTTCGTCTTCACCAGCGATAGCAATAAAAGGAATGCTCCGTCTATTTGCTTCTTTGAGTTTGCTTTTAAAACTTTTATCTTCAGCCATCACATCAGCTTTTACACCATTTTTTTGAAGATAAACACAATTTTTTATACAATAATTTAAGTTATCCCCTAATGGCAGAAAAGCAATTTCACAAACGGGGAAATCATTGCTTCCTAATAAATTTTCATCTTCTAACAAATGGAACAATCTGCTTACTCCAATGCTCATACCGACACCAGGCAAACTTTTATTTGTAAAATATTCTGCCAAATTTTCATATCTGCCTCCGCCACCAACAGCACCTAAATTCCTTTTCCCAACAATATACGCTTCAAACACAGTCCCTGTATAATAGTTGTGCCCTCTTATGATTGATAAATTAAAAACATACTCATCTGCATTCAACCCCATCGATTCTAAGTAACCATTTACTTCTTCTAGCTCTTCAATGCCTTTTTGAAAAATTGAATTGTCAGACAAAGATTTAAGTTTTTTAATTTCTCCTATGTCTCCTTTACATTCACAAAGCTTTAAAAGGGCCTGTGCTTCCTCAACACTCAAATCTAACTTTAACAATCCAGACAAAACATCATTCTTGCTTATTTTGTCAAGTTTATCTAATAAAATAGCAATATCAGAGAAATTTATTTCTTTGCCAAAATTTTTAACAAGCCCTAATAACAGTTTTTTGTTTGAGATTTCAACTTGAACGGGCACATTGAGTTCTTTAAAAATATCGACATAAAGCTTAACACATTCTGCATCATTAACAAAAGATAATTTTTCATCGCCAATTATATCTGCATCACATTGATAAAATTCTCTCAATCTCCCCTTTTGTGGTCTTTCTCCCCTATACACTTTTCCAATTTGATACCTCTTAAATGGAAAATAAAGGCTATTTTCATTCATCGCGACATATCTTGCAAGTGGCACAGTCAAATCATATCTAAGACAAGCATCTGTTGTACCTTTGGTAAATCTGTATATTTCTTTATCTATCTCTCCTCCACTTTTTGCAAGTAATATCTCAGACAACTCCATAACAGGGGTATCCAAAGGGAAAAAACAATGATTTTCAAACACCTTTTTAATTTTTGTTAAAATTTGTTCAAATTTGATTTCTTGCTTTGGATCCAATTCCCAAAATCCCTGAAGTTTTCTAGGTACAATAATTTTTTTATCCATGTCACTCCTCTCGTTTATTCATATAAAAGAATAACTTATTAAAAAATTTTTGTCAATTATTTTGAAAATTGATTATTGACTTTGAATGTTCTCTATGCTATTATTTGAGTACAAATTAAGAAGCAATTGCAATTAAGTTAAAAAGGATAATTATGAATAAAAGTTTGAAGAATTTTATTACTTCGAAAAATTGTGAAGTGATTGACGAAGGCAAAGAATACATACTTGTAAAAAGCAATGATACAGGTTTATTTTATTTTGTAAACAATAAGGGACTTTTCAGTGATGGCTTTTATTATGCCGAGAACTTTAAAAATGGTTTTGCAACAATTCAGAAATATGAGAATAGTAAATTACAGCACTTAAATAAATTTTGGCAATTAAGCAAGCCTTTTCTTAAATCTTACGGATTCAATTATGGTTGTGCCATTATTAAAGACGAAAATAACGCTTACCGTATACTAAACCAAGATTTTAGATTAAGCCAAAGGTTTACTTTCGCAGATAATTATTATGATGGCTTAGCAAGGGTTCAATCATCATGGGATGGTCGTTATAGATATATTGATGACGAAGGATTATTAAGCGACAGTTATTATTTTGCTGGAAATTATAAAAAGGGTTTTGCAAGTGTTTTAACGAGAAAGAATGCTCCTAGATGTTTAAGAGATTTATTAGGAAATTTAAGTAAAAATAAAACAAGAATTGGAACAATGACTTATAATTATTTTAAAAATAAAATCAGCGCTGTGGATATATTAAAAGAGTTCCCAAACGATCCACTATTGAAAGTTTTTGTAGAACGCAACGAAATGAAAAAAATTTTAAATGAAATTAGAGATAAATATGAAAATCTTTCAGATATAACAAGTGAAATCAGAAAGTCTTATATAGAAAGAGCAAATGCTATAAAAAAATTATTAGACGTTACAGTTGAAAATGCCAAATTACTACAGTATGATGAAAAGCTAAACTCACCACAATCCTTAATACCACAAGAGCTCGAAAATGTTAAAGAAGAACAAGATAAAAACATTGTTGATGACATAGCAAAATCATTTTCTCTCCCACCAGATAAAAGCCCTGAAAATTTTCGTTAAAATTGGCAAAAAACAAGTTTCAACTATCATCTGCAAAAATGTATAGCTAAAAATGAGCACTAAAAACATAAAAAAATTCATTTAAATATTTTTAAAGATAACCTCCCGAAGCGCTTTTAAAGCGCTTTTTTTTGTATTTACTTTTTTCTTTTAATATGTTATTATGACAATATAAAAAAAGGAATAAGGATAAATTATGAACAATATATCTTTAAGACAAGAAGACAACATGTTTTTCTTTCTTTATCCGGATGCCTCCAAAAGTCAAAAATTTTATGACTGCTTTTATGATGGAGGCAAGTTTGCGATTATTCAAAAAAACAAAAATAAAAAATGGCAAATATATAATATTTTAGATAAAAAATTTAGCTCTGAATTTTATTGGATAGGTTATTTCTATGGAGGAAATGCAGTTATACAAAAGGAACAAAACGGTTTATATCAATATATAAATGAAAATTTTAAACTCAGTCAAAAATTTTATAAAGCCTCAGATTTCTGTGAAGGATATGGAGAAGTTCTATTAACTCCTAACGATGAAAGTTTTAAATTAATTGATTTAAATTGGAATATTTCAGATGCGCCAACTCTTATCGGAGATCAATTATGGCAGGATTATAAAAATAAAAACAGTATAAATAGCAGAGAAAAAACTTTTATTTGATGATAAAAAAGAAGTCATAAAAATTTGTATGACTTCTTTTTTTATAACAAAATCTATAATAAAAACATTTCAAACAACCATTTCCAGTTATCCACATTTCCACATATAAATATTTATGCAAAACCGTTTATTTTTATACAAATTGACGTATTTTGTATGCATTGTGGACAATTTTCATTAAGTTATCCACATTTCCACATTAAATTTGGTTGTTTTTCTTGTTTTTCCCTTTGTTTCAGTTTTCAAAGATTAAATTTTTTTTCATATTTTTTTATCTCTAAATATGTAAATGTTTTAAAATACAAAATTATCACAAATTTACTGTCGATTATTGTATTATTCATGCTTTTTTTAAGAACTTAGATTTCTTATTTTCGTATAAAAATTCAAGTTGATGTAAAGCTCTGGTTGAAGCCACATATAACATGTTTCTATCCAAAGAAGATCGATAATTTACATCGTCAACGTTTGGCACTATTACATGGTCAAATTCAATGCCTTTAGAAGTCGAAGCAGAAGTTATTACCAATGGATAATCAAAACTCATATCAGACCCAACAATTACTTCATATTCAACTTTATCTTTTAACATGTCTGCAATTTTTGAAACCTCATCACCAGTCTTACATACGATTGCAGTATGCTTGAATTTACCTTGATTTTCAGAAATTAATTTTAATAAAGTTTTTTCGGTAGAATTAGTTTTAATAACTCTTGGTTCACTGCCCTCTCTGCTGAAATTAATTACACCTTTCAAACCTATTAATTTTTCACTAAATTCAGAAATTTGACGGGTAGATCTGTAAGTTTTATTTAAAATAATTGTTTTCGCTTTTAGAAATCTAGCAAGATCTAACAAATATTTCTTTGATAACGTTTTTTCTATGCATTGGTTAATGTCTCCCAAAACTATTTTTGGACAATCCCAAATTCTATTAAAGAAATAAAAATGCACAGGGGTGAAATCTTGCATTTCATCAATAATAACATATTTTACCTGATATTCATGTGATAAACCTTGAGTGAATTCTTTTATAACTAACAATGGTGCAATATCTTCATATGGGACTTGATCAAAATCAACCTGTGCCAATCCTATTCGCGAATAAAACACGTTACATATTTTATAAATATCTGAAATAGGAAAAAATTTATACAGCATGTTTTTAAATCTAGGCTTAATTAACTTTGTTTCTTCCGAATTTAAACCGAATCGTTCTGTCAAATAATCGGCCATGTATTCAATTCTTTTATCTACTGGCAGAGTCCCAAAAACTTCAAAATAAAGCTTATGTAGTTCTTCTTTAGTAAAAACAAATGCATTATAAGTTTCTTCAGTTGCGTCTTTAGGTTTAAAGACCATATCTCGAGGATCAAACAATTTAGCATAGACTTCATTCAAAAATTTCAATAATTCATCTAAAAATTCAAATGAAGACTTATAAGCTATTTCATTAAGTTTACTTTGATTTTTTCCTGCATAAATTTCATCTATCAAACTTTCTCTGCTTTGCAAATTCTTTCTTAACTCTGTCTTTGCAATATGCGCAAAAGTCATTTCAATAACATTGTCTTCTCCTAACTCAGGCAAAACTTCACTCACATAGCTTGAAAATAAATTAGATGGTGATAAGATCAAAACATCATCGCTGGAAAAATCCTCTCTATGCTTAAAAAGTAAGTATCCTGCTCTGTGCAAAGCAATGCTTGTTTTTCCTGATCCTGCGACACCTTGCACTAAAATAGTCCTAAATTTTTCTTCTCTGATTATAGAGTTTTGTTCCTTTTGAATTGAGGCAACAATTTCTCGCATTTTGGTAGAAGATGTTTTGCTCAAAACTTGTTGCAAAATTTCATCATTAATGTTTTGTTTGGTATCTATAAAATATTTTAATTGACCGTTTTCAATGCTATATTGTCTCTTAAGTGTAATCTCTCCTTCGACATCTCCGTCTGGAGTTTCATAACTAGCTTTACCTTCATCGTAATCATAATACAAACTGCTTATAGGGGCTCTCCAATCACAAACAAGCTGATCCCCACCCGAAGAAATATGTCCTATGCCTATATAAATTCTTTGTGAATTTAAACTATCTTTTTCTTTAAAATCAACTCTTGCAAAATATGGCCTTGATTTTTGTCCATTTAGTAAATTGATTTTTTTGTCAATTAAGTTAATTTGAGCTTCAGTTTCTGCAATTATATTTTTATACCTTGAAAGCTGTTCTACATCCGACTCATAAAAAAAACTACTGAATTCAGATTGAGTGGAGTTATAATATTCTTCTAAATTCTTTTTTTCAATCATTAACCCTTGCACATTGTCATCTATAGCAGTTTCAACTTTTTGCAAGTACTTTTTTTCTTCCTGCATATTCCCTCCAAAGCAACGTGCATATTATATCATTTTTTTAAAAATAAATCAATCTTTTAAATAAAAAAACAAGCTATGCTTGTTTTTGAAATTTGCCATCTTTTTTATGTACTGTTAAATTAAAATTCTGAGTTTCAGACAATTCTTTTGCCAAAGAAAGCGCTTCTGCTTTTGTTGGCAATCTTTTAATTACTCTTTTCGCTCCGTCTTTTTTTATAGCCCACATTCTGCGCTCTGAGTCATAAACAACTCTATAACAAAAATTTTCAATTTTTCGTTTCGTGTTACTTTTTTTGTATGTTTCACTTTGTTTTATACCTTTATTTTCACTTGTTTTTTGTTTTTTCTTTCGTTTAAAACACATAGCTTTACCCCTCCACTTATCTTTTATATATTTTAACATATAATAAAAAAAAGTCAATATCGTTGCAAAAATTAAAGATTTTTTGTATAATCTTTAAAATAAGAGGTAAATCATGAAAAAGATAAAAAATTGGCTATTAGCTATTATTTTTATACCTTGCATATGCATTTTTTCTGCTTGTTCGTTGACAACCACATACGTATCACCAACTGTTACAGTAGATGAAATTACTATTTCTAATATAGAAAAGGCTGTTAATAAAGCTGTCTTAAGTGTTGTGAGCATTTACACAGAAGCTTCAACTCTTTCGGGAAATGTTTATTCTGCAGGGGCAGGAGTCATCTATTCCATAGATAAGCAAAATGGAGATGCGTATATTATAACTAACCAACATGTTTTATATGATGAAAGTTATTTAACTTCAAATCATTCAGCATCAAAAATTACTGTTGAAGTCTATGGTTCTGAAGGCACATATGTTACCGAAGAAAATAATGGAAAAGTTAGTATAACTTATGGTCCTCAAGCAATGTCGTGTGAATATGTGGGAGGTGCTGTTAACTACGACTTAGCTATTTTAAAAATATCAAATAACGATTTAATAAAAGACAGCAGTGCAATCGCAGCTACAATTTCCTCATCACCTGCCCATCTTGGACAAACAACAATTGCGATAGGGAATCCTTTGGGTAGTGGAATCAGCGCAACAAGTGGAATTGTTAGTGTGGAGTCAGAATATATAAAATATTCAGATTTTTACGATGTGGTAGTAAGATCAATAAGAACCGATGCTGGTATTAATGGAGGCAATTCTGGTGGTGGACTTTTTAATGAAAAAGGAGAATTAATTGGCATAGTAAATGCAGGAGTTGATGGCGCAGAAAATATTGGTGCGGCGATTCCAATCGATCTGGCAAAAAATGTTGCAGATAATATAATTTATGGACATGAAACATCAAAGTATAACGGCGTAAACCAATATGATTTCGGTCTTGCCTGCGAAGTAAATAATTCTACCAGCATATTCGATGAAGCCACAGGTTTGACTTTTTTAAAAGAAGATATAATAATAACACAATTGTCAAATGATGCTTTAAAATATGGTCTTAATATAGGGGATAAAGTTGTTTCGGTTAAAATTGATGACTATGAACTTGAACTTAGTAGATTATATGAACTAGAAGAATTTTTCCTTAAAGTAAGGTCGGGGTCAAAATTTAGAATAACCACAATAAATTCTTTGGGTAGTAAAACTTTTGAAATAACAGCAAGTGAAGAATATTTTTCGATAATAAAATAAAGTCTTAATCGAGACTTTATTTTTTATAATAAAGGTGCAAACAACCTAAAAATCGACTGCCCCATTTTGCTTATTAAAGGCACACTTTTAAAATATTCCTCATCAGCTAAAATTGAATTAGAGATATCTTCTTCATAAGCTTGAGCATATTCTCTATTTAATTTATCACTATACATTATAGCAGTACATTCAAAATTTAGCCCAAAAGAACGATTATCTAAATTACAACTTCCAATTGACAATTTATTATCGTCAACTAATAAAGTTTTTGCATGCATAAATCCATTATAAAAATAAATCTTTATACCTTCTTGAGCCATTTCTCTGACATAAGATAATGTTGGTAAATAAACTGTTTTTTTGTCTGGTTTAGCGGGAATCATTATTCTAACATCCACTCCACTCTTTTTTGCTATCAAAAGTGCCGAAATAAAACTATCATCTGGAACAAAATATGGCGTTTGCAGATACACTCTTTTTTTGGCGCTAACTATCATTTTTATATATGCTTCTTTTATTTTTTGTAATTTGCTATCTGGCCCAGATGTTAAAATTTGTATTGCCACATCTCCTTTCAATTTAGGTGTTGGAAAATATTCCTTAATAAATTGATCAACTGGAGTTTCATCGTTCTTGGCATATCTCCAATCATCTAAAAAAATATTTTGCAATGGGTACACTCCTCCACCCTCTATTCTCACACTTGCATCACGCCAAGGAGAAAGTTTTTTGTTCATACCCATATGATCATCACGAATATTGATACCTCCGGTATATGCAATATTGCCGTCAATAACAACTATTTTTCTATGGTTTCTGTAATTCAACTTTAAATTTATCATTCTGATATGCATAAACGGTGGGAAAAATTCTGCAACCTCTCCACCAGCTTTTTCAAGTTTTCTAAAAAATCTTTTAGGAGCAGATTTACTACCAACAGAATCATAAATTAATTTAACCTTTACCCCCTGTTTTGCTTTATCTATCAATATGTTCATTATTTCTTTGCCAACCTTATCGTTAGCAAAAATATAATACTCAAGATTGATGGTTCTTTTAGCTGAAAGTAAATCTTGTTTTAAAATTGCTATTTTTTCTAAACCATGGCAAAAAAACTTTACCTCATTACCCAAGCACGGATAAGCTCCCATGTCAAAACACAATTTTAAAAGTTCTGTATCTCGTGATAAGGATTTTATGCCACTTACTTCTGAAAACGTTTTTAATCCTTTTATATTTTTTAAAATGTCTCTTTCGGAAATTGATTTTTTCTTAATCATCTTCCTTACCCTATGGCTTAGTCCACTTCCTAACATAATGTAAAAAATAAAACCAACTCCCGGGAAGAAAGTCAATATCGTAAGCCAAGCAATAATTGTTTGTGGTTTTTTCTTTTCGAGAAAAACCATACCTATTAAAAGTAATAAGTTTGTAATTGCTAAAATTGTTATTCCTAATAAAACCCAAAATCCCCAACTCATTATAATTATTATAACCCAAAAAAAATAAAAGCCAAAGTGTTTTCTTTGACTTCTATTTTTTAATTAATTTCTTGTGCTCCTTGATCGCCCTCAGACGCCCTCAGATAAGAATATTCTTATTCGTCCAAGATATTTATCGTATTGGCTGTCATCAAATTTTCCAGATGCTCCACCAGATGCTCCACCAGATGCTTTAACATAAATGTTTATAAGAATATATTGATTGTTATCAGGTTTATAATCAGCTCCTGTTATAAGCTTATTTCCATCACCTATACTTGCTGTGGAATCTGTTTCTTCTGTGTTGACAACAAATTTGAATGCTTTTAAGTCTATATCTGTTAAATCTGTTAAAAATTCGTAACCGCCAGCAGTAATTCCATTTGGTGAGCTATCTTTTGCCACTGCAACTTTAATACCTGAAGCCCAAATACTAAATGGCACTATATATCCATCCTTCTCAGACTTCGAAGTCTCACCTGTTGAAATTGTCTTATATGTTGCTTGTCCTAAGCCGTCGTCTAAGTAAGAATATATCGAAGTTAAATAATAAGTGTGCCTATATTGATAGAATTGCCCCGTATCCTCCGTATCCGTAGTTGTTTTGATAACATACGCTTGTGTAACTAAATAGTATTCATTGTTCAATATGCGTCCTGCATCTTCAATATAAAGTGTATCATTTCCTATTTTTGTCAACGAAAATGGGTTTCCTGTTATAATTTCGCTATTTGCATATCTTACAGAAGCTCCAGTGCCAACAGAAGTCCATTCAATAGATATTGAATCCTCTGGGGTCAAAGTCTTTCCATAGAGCTCTGATAAATATAGATACTCGGTTACTGCCCTTTCTGTGTTAGTATTATTAAGTGTTTTGGTTACAATTTTTTCATTTGGTTCACCAGAATTGAATGTTATAGTAAGTGATACTTGCCCACCATTTTTAGGAACAGTGACTTCAAGAGTGTCATCGTAAAAAGTTGGTGTTATCTCCTGTTGCTCTCCCTCTTGGATTAACTTTTCTTTTACCGAAATATATTCCTTTAAACCAAATTCTACTGAATCCACGGCCACTTTTTTACTAGCTGAAATAACTAAGTTTTTGTTGATAACAGCTTGATATGAAACTTCGCAAGTTTCCAGACTTGCATCATCTGTTGCTTTATAAGCCAAAGTTACCACCACAGTGATCGTAGCACTGTCTCCCGTTCCATAAATCCAACCAGGCATTGTTGGAACTGTAAATGTTTTTGCTAATTCCCTGGATCCTAAATTGGCAACACCAGGATACTTCAAGTCTTCATCTGTAGCAAGTGATTTTCCAGATGCCTTACCAACCGTCTCAATTGTGGAGTCGCCATATCTAAAGCTGATGCTCTGAATTGTGACATCTTTTATTGTTGGTGCCTGAGCATACTTAGTCCCTGCGATTCCATTAATCTCTTTAAATTTGTCTCCTCCTGGTAATGTCTTCAAATCAGCGGTAACACCCCAAGCATCAATGTTTTGAAGTATTATCGTCTTAATAGCGGCGTTTAAAGGAATATTGTTTGTTAGAACACTTGCCACATAATTAGCCGGCTCTCCTTCGGCAGCAATGTTTTCAACACTTATTACATCATATACCAAACCTATATCAAAAGATTCTCCCTCTGTAAATGATGAAGTGGATGCGGCTTCATAAACAGCAGGTGTTTGTGTCGCTTCAGGAACCAATACGAAATAGAATTCTATTTCATAACCATAATCGTTTGTAATCACAATCTTAAACTTCTTTTCCCCGAACACAACATTAGAAGGTGTAAACACAAAATCATTTGGAGAACTGCTTGTACCACTTTCCTGACTTGTACCACCTGTTTGCTGACTTGTACCACTTCCCTGATTTTTTATTAAGTCAGATAAAGAATATGTTTCATCAACCGTCCAGGAAGGTGCATTTTTAAATCCTAACTTATTCATATTAATTTGGTTATTGTACCCGACTCCATCTTCTTCCACTGTTATAGTGTAATTAAGAGAATTAGCTATGTTGGTCGAGTTCCAATTTTTCCTTACAAATGAAATTAATTGATTTCCATCATTTGCTGCGTTAGCTAGAATAATTGGTTTTTCTCCGTCAGGAACAAAATTATAAGGTTTCTCGGAATTTGACACCCCCTCATTAACCACTCCAGGTGTGGCAAGAACAGTGCCGTTAATTGTTACTTGGTAATCAGGGACGATATGGAAAGCTATATAAAATTCTTCAGAATCTGTCCCGACTGTATATGTAAATTTCACAAGAACATAAATTCCTTCGTTAGGAGAGCCTTCTGCAAACAAGAAGTAATCATATATTGTATTATTATCGTTAGCTATGTTTGCAAAAGTTAAGTAATCAAGCCCACCAGCAGCTTGATAAGCAAATTCATTTTCATTATTAAAGTTTGTAGGAAGTTTTGCCCCTTCCTTTGTTGTATCGACAACTTCGAGGCTCAAACTAACATTTTCTTGCAAATCGCGTGAAAGTTTTTCGCCTGTTGAAGGGTGATATATACCTGCCAAATCGACGAGTCTATATTTATTAAGTGCGTTTGTTTGTATTTCAATCGCTGTTGGTGAATTCTCGTTAAATTCAAGTTCAACATCAATATCTAAAGACTTAGCAAATGTAAATAAAACTGTCCTGTC
>CALVNQ010000011.1 GCA_944349895.1 uncultured Clostridia bacterium
AAGAGGATTTGAACCTCCACGGTTTCCCACTGGAACCTAAATCCAGCGCGTCTGCCAGTTCCGCCATAGCCGCATAACTCTATTTTTCATCGACTTATTGTATCATAACATTAAACATTTTGCAAGAAAAATAAGAATATGATATAATGGTTTATATTTAATTTAGGAAACATTATGCAAACAATTACAATTCAGTTGATATATTTGATCATGAGGTCATAACATCTTCAATGGGATCTTTTTTTAAAGTTCCCTTTAGATTTATTAAATCTAATGAGGAATTTAAACAGATGGTAAATGATTTTAAGCAAAAATACAATAATTTTCAAGTAATAGCCACGTCATTAAAAGCTCAAACATTAGTTCAAAAGTGTGATTTTTCGAAACCGACTCTGCTACTTATAGGGAATGAAGCAAAAGGGCTATCAAAATTTTTATTAGACACTGCTGATGAATTTGTAAAAATTAACATGAATAATATGATTGACTCTTTAAATGTTGCTTGTGCAACCACCGCCTGCCTATATGAGATTTCTAGGCAAAGGTTAGAAAAAAACACGCATTAGCGTGTTTAATTTTTTGTTATTTCGTAACCTTCTTTGGTATCTTTTACTGTAAATCCTTGTTGCAATATTTTGTTCCTGTATTCATCGGCTTTTGCATAATCTTTTGCTTCTTTTGCCTCCCATCTCTCTTTTGCCATGATTTGTATTTCTGTTGGTATAATTTCATTTTCAAGTTCAAAATCAAAGATTTTATTAAATTTTAATAATAACTCATAAATTCTTCTGTCCCTTGGTAATCTTAACATAGTCCAGACAATTCCAAGAGCTTTTGGTAAATTTAGATCATCATTTATTGCTTCAGTAAAATCGGCTTCTATTTCTTCGATTTTTAGTTTTTTATTTTCTATCACAGAATTTTTATGTTCTTTTGCAATTGCTTTAAGGCTTTTTAATGCGTTTTTTGCACTTTCCATAGCCTCCCAAGTAAAATTTTGTTGCTTAGAATAATGTGTAGTAAAAAAGAAATATCGATAATCTTCTGGCTCAAAGCCTTTTTCTTCAAGATCATTTAATGTGTAAACATTACCTAAAGATTTTCCCATTTTACCAGAATCAATTTGTAAAAATTCCACATGCAACCAATTTTTTACAACTTGATGACCTGCGAATGAATCATCTTGGGCAATTTCATTTTCGTGATGAACTGTTTTGTGATCCACTCCTCCTGTGTGTATATCAATATGATCGCCGAGATATTTCATTCCAATTGCACTACATTCTATATGCCAACCAGGATATCCTTTGCCCCATGGACTGTCCCACTGCATTATGTGTTCCTTTGGAGCTTTTATCCATAATGCAAAGTCTGCGGGATGACGTTTTTCTTCATCAATATCGATTCTTGCGCCAGCCAATTTATTTGAAATTGCCATTCCACCAAGCTTCCCGTATGAAGGAAAGGTGGCTATATCGAAGTAAATGCCTTTGCTTGTTTCATAGGCATATCCTTTTTCTATTAAAGTTTTTACAAAAACAATTATTTCAGGTATTACGGTTGTTGCTGGGCAGATATGTTCGGGAAGAGATATATTCAGTCTTTTAGCTTCTTGCATAAAAATATTTGTATAATATTCTGCTATTTCCCAAGGAGATTTCTTTTCTTTTTTGCTGGCTAATAACATTTTGTCTTCGCCTTCATCTGCATCGCTTGTCAAATGCCCGACATCTGTTATGTTCATGACACCTTCTATTTCATATCCGTTGTATTTCAGCACTCGTCTTAAAGCATCCATAAAAAGATATGCACGCATATTGCCTATATGAGGATAGGAATAGACTGTTGGCCCACAAGTGTACATTTTAACTTTATTAGAATCATAAGGTATAAATTCTTCTTTCGTTCTTGTTAAAGAGTTAAATAATTTCATCTTAAATCCTTTTATTTAGATAATTATCTAAAATTTCTATTGATTTTTCAACGTCTAAATCCATTTGAGAAAAACTTTCTTCTAAGCTTTTTATATAATTATTAAGCTCTTCTCGGCCTTTGTTTGTTAATTTTAATACTCTGCATCTTCTGTCAATTTCAGCATGTTTTATTTCAAGTAAGCCTTGATTTTTTAATTCAGAAATAAGTAATGCAAAATTTGATTTTTTAATTCCTAATTTTTCAATTATCATGCTTACCGAAAGATTTTCATATTGATCAGCGAAAGAAAGAACTTTATATTTTAAAAGGCCACCGTCTGTCTTTTTTTTCAATAAATTTTCAATTAAAGTTTCTATTTCTAAAAATTTTTGTGCTGTTTTCATAACTAAAACATATTATAAACATTTTTTTTTACACATGCAAGTCTTTTTGCTTGTTTTTCTTATCTGCTGATGATAAAATTTAATTATGCAAATCGAAGGAACCCTTGAAAAAATTATTTTTAGAAATGAGGACAACGGTTATACAGTTGCTGTTTTATCGTATAATTCAACCTTGGTTACAATTGTAGGTAAATTAATTTCAAATAATATTGGTGAAAATCTTGTGTTGGAAGGAGAATTTATTAATAATAAAAAATTCGGTTACCAATTTGCTTTTTCATCTTATGAGATTGTTTTGCCTAAAACTTTGTCAGGTATTGAAAAATATCTTTCTTCTGGGCTTATAAAGGGGGTCGGGCCTATAACAGCAAAAAATATTGTAAAACAATTTAAAGAAGACACTTTTTCTATTATAGAAATGGCTCCGGAAAGACTTAGTGAAGTTAAAGGAATCAGCAAAAGCAAAGCATTCGAAATATCTAATAAATTCGCTGAGTTGAAAAATATTCAAAATGCTGTGATGTTTTTGCAACAATATAATATCACTGTAAATATGGCTTTAAAAATTTTTGAAGTTTATGGTTCTAAAACCATTGATATTGTTAAAAGGAATCCATATAAACTTGTAGAAGATATTGAAGGAATTGGATTTTTAACAGCTGATAAAATCGCTCAAAATTTAGGGATACCGTTAGATAGTGAATTTAGAATAAGAGCGGGATTAATTCATTGTTTAAATAATTCTTCGGAAAAAAATGGAAATACTTATTTACCTAAAAATATGTTGATTAATCATACTGCCGAATTATTGAAATTAAATGAAATTGAGCATGAAAGTGTGTTTACTTTGGCTTTAGATGAACTTGTTGATGATAAAACTTGTTTGGACTTTTGGTTCGGAAAAACTGAAATTATCATGATGACTAAATATTATAGATATGAACACTCCATTGCTCAAAAGTTATGTTTATTTAATAATTCAATTGTTGAAAAGAAAATCGATGTGAGTAGAGAAATAGAGAATTTCGAAATTATAAATAAAGTTAAGTTCCATGAAGAGCAAAAAAAAGCTATATCAACTGCCGTTAATCATGGCATTTCGGTTATAACAGGAGGTCCTGGGACAGGAAAAACCACCATTGTTAAATGTATAATTGAAATTCTAAAAATGATGAAAGAAGAGACCTTATTATTGGCTCCAACAGGGAGAGCTGCCAAGCGTTTGGCTGATAGCACTGGAGAAGATGCAAAGACTATTCATAGAGCGTTGGAGATTAATGGTAATTTTGCTTCTGGAAATCGGTTTATTCATAATGCAAACAATCCTTTAAAAGTTAATGCTGTTATTGTTGATGAAGTGAGCATGGTGGATGTAATGCTCATGAGTGCTTTGTTAAAAGCATTGCCAAGAGATGCAAGAATAATTTTAGTGGGGGATAAGGATCAACTGCCTAGTGTGGGAGCAGGAAATGTTTTGGGAGATATTCTAAAAAGTGCAAATTTCCCTGTAACCATGCTTACCAAAATATATAGACAATCAGATAGCAGTCTAATAATTTCAAATGCTCATCTTATTAATAATGGAATTATGCCTGTCATTGACAATAATTCTAACGACTTTTTCTTCGAACAAAAAACCGATTTAAATGAAATTTATGGAACAATAATAAATCTAGTTACTAAGCGTATACCAGCATTTACAAATCTTGATTCAATTCAAATTCAGGTTTTAGCTCCCTTGAAGGCAGGTATATGTGGTATTGATAATTTAAATAGAGCTTTGCAAGCAGAAATCAATCCACCAAATCAATATAAAATGGAAATAAGTGTGGGATCAACAATTTTCAGAGAGGGTGATAAAGTCATGCAAACCTCAAATGATTATAATTTGACATGGCAAAAGCAGAATGGTTTTGTTGTTGAGGAAGGAGAGGGTATTTTTAATGGAGATATTGGCCAAATTGAAAAAATAGATTTTCAAACAGGAGAAACTACTGTCCTTTTCGAAGATGGAAGAAGGTGTGTTTATGCAAGGACAGATGTGCCTGAATTATCTTTGGCTTATGCAATAACTATTCATAAAAGTCAAGGTTCAGAATTTGATGTTGTAGTTATCCCAGTTATAGCTGGGACGGGCTTAATTTTAACCAGAAATTTAATTTATACCGCAGTTACCCGTGCTAAAAAAATGGTTGTGCTTGTCGGTGAGAAAAAAAATTTAAAGAAGATGGTCTCAAATTCGTATACTGTTAAAAGATACACATTATTAGCAGATTTAATTCAGGAACAAAATAAGAAAATAAAAGATTTATTTGATTAAAATAATAGTTATCTTTTTGTTCGCTTTTTAATATATAATTATGTGAAATATGATAGATTTAAAGCTGTCTCTTATGCAAAAAAATATGCTTTAACTAAAAATCCAAAATATTATTTTTTTGATGGTATAGGTGGCGATTGCACCAATTTTGTCAGTCAATGTCTTTACGAGGGTGGATTTAATATGGTGTATGACGACATAGATGGATGGTTTTATGTTAATTCAAATTTTAGGTCAGCGAGTTGGACAGGAGTTGAATATTTTAGAAATTTTATTTTAGATAATACTTTTCTGCCTTATGGTTTGATTTGTAACGCTGAAGATGTAACAGAAGGGGATATAATTTTTCTTAACAATGGAGAGAAATTTTATCATTCTCTCATAATTACGAAAATTGAAAATGATGAAATATATGTAAGCTCACATTCTTTTCCCGCACTGGATAAGAATTTAAGATCTTATAAATTTTTAAGTTGTGACTTTGTGCACATCGTTGATTGAAAATTAAATGGTTTAATTCTTGTCCTTTTTTTTGATTGCCAAGCATAAAATAAGATGATGAAAAAAAGTCAAAGTTTCTTACCTTTCAAAAATAAGTTGTTTTATGGTATAGGTGGATTAGGATATAGCAGTTTGGGACAAACTATTGGTTCTTTCCTTATGTTTTTTTGCACTTCTATTATGGGATTATCTGGAACGCTTGTTGGAATTGCTATAGGAATTGCATCTTTGTGGGACGGCATTAGTGATCCACTTGTTGGTCATATATCTGATAGATCTAAAAATGGACCTTTTGGCAAAAGATTGAAATTTATGATTGTTGCTATTTTTTGCATAGGTATATGTAATGTATTGCTATGGAGTATGCCTAAGAGTTCTCAAAGTTTTATGTTTTTATGGTTGTTATTATTTCTTTTATTGTTAGAAACTGCTAATACCTTTTGGTCAACCCCTTTTTCTGCATTGGCTTTGGATATGGCTCCAGATTATAATGAACAATCAAAGATTCAATCATATAAGACTGCTTTTAATATAATTGGTATGATTTTGCCCAGTGTTTTAGTTTTTTTTATTATGCCTTCTGTCTCTTTAGGAGTTAATGCCGCAAAGGCGAGTCAAGGAGGATTTATTTTGCTCGCTGTTATCAATTCCATATTGGTTGTTTTTTTTGGACTGATAACTATTTTTGGCAATTTAAAGAGAGTCAGAAATAATGTAACATATAATGAGCAGAATTTTGATAAACCAAAACTTAAAAAACTTATGTCGGGTTATTTCGAAATTTTTAAACATTCAGGGTTTGCTTGTATTATAGCTGGTTATTCAATAGCTCAAATTGCTTCTTCTTTTTTGACTTCCGTGGGTATGCATTTATTCACATATTGTTATCATTTTTCTACAGCTCAAATTTCGTTGTTATTGATTTTGCTGTTTGTGGGAGCTATAATTTCTCAGCCGTTTTGGGTATATTTGTCAAAAAGAGTTGATAAAAAAGGAGCTTTAATTTCAGCACTTTCACTCTTATTATTAGGTATTGGTTTAACATTAATATCTTTTCTTTTTCGTCAATATGTGCCAATTGAACTTTTATTTTATTTTGTTATATTTTGTATTATAATTTGTGGTTTTGGATTGGGTGCCATGCAATCGTTGCCAATTTCCATGTATGCTGATGTGGTTACATTAGAACAGTATAAAACCGGAGAAAATAAATCGGGAGTTTATTTAGGTTATTATTCTTTTACTTATAATCTTTCAAATTCAATTTCGTTGCTTATTATTGGAGTGCTACTTGATGCGATCAAATTTAATCCATCAGAACCTATTCAAGCATTGAGTGTACAAACGGGTTTGGGAACTATTGTTTTTTGTGGTTGCTCAATAGCTCTAGCAGCTTCTATTTTAATTTTTTCAAGATACAAAATTAAAAGAGCAGATGTTTTAAAAGCACAATTAAAACTTGCCGAAAAAGAAAAAAATAAATAAAAATGTATATAAGAAAAATTAAATTACAAACTAGAAACAGGAGATTTTGTAATGAAAAAAAATTCTGTTGCTATGTTGTCTTTGATTTTAATTTTTATTATTTTCGCTTCTGCCTGTGCTAGGGAATATAGCTATGGTATGATTGAAAGAGATAATTCATTGACGGGTGGGGATTTGAGTTTTATCTACGATGAAAACACTCATACTGCAATATTTGGGGGAGAGGGAGAGATTATAGCTTTTTATGAAGAAGATCGGTTGGGTGGTTTGCCTAAAGGTAACAGAATCGGATTTAAAATATATGCTCCTTGTGATGTCCAAGATTTTTCTAAAGCAAAAATGACATTTCAAGGAAAAGAGTATTTGGCTGGAAGTTTCATGCAAACCGTTTATGACCAAACAATGAATTATTTTGTTTTAACACCTGTTGTAAGTAAAGATAATAGTTCTTTTGATGTTAAAGTTGTTTGGAATCAAAATGCAAAAGAACAAGTTTATCATATTAAAATTGCACAAGGTACAGTTTTTGCTTCTGAACAAAAATAATAATATAATCGTTTATCTTTATTTAATAAAGAGGGAGTTATAGCAATTATAGTTGAAATTATGAAAATAGATTAATTTTATAAAGAACCACTTAATTCTGTTGATAGGGCATTTAGCAAACTTTCAATTTTTAAAATTTTTAATTAAAAAAAGAGTTGATTTTTCAACTCTTTTTGGTAGCCTCAAGGGGAGTCGAACCCCTCATTCCGCCGTGAAAGGGCGGCGTCTTAACCGATTGACCATGAGGCCATAGTCTCATATAGAAACGTTTTTGATTATATTTGAAATTTGATGTAAAGTCAAGTGTTTTTTTTAATTTTCTAAATTTTTTAACGGATTTCGTGCAAAAGTGACAACAAAAACATTGTTGGCATACTTTTTTAATGTTTTGGAACATTCATTTGCAGTTGCCCCCGTTGTCATGACATCATCAACAAGTAAGACATTTCTATTAATCAATGGCTTCTTGTCGATAACTTTAAACGCACCAATCAAATTTGTTTTTCTGTCATTAAAATTTAAATTTTTTTGATGTTTGGTTTCTTTAATTTTAGCTAAACATGAGTTGTTTACTTCTATTAAAGTTAACTTTGATAATTCTTCTGCTAACAGTTTAGACTGATTATACTTTCTTTTCTTAAGGGATTTAGCTGATAAAGGAACGGGTATTATAATATCAAATTTTATATTTTCATTCTTAATTCTTTCGAACATCAGTTGAGCCATCTTGGGTGCAAGATATTTTGCGTTGTTGTTTTTTAATTTTATAACTAAACTCTTTGGAGATTTCTCATATCTCATAGCCGAAAAAGATCTGTCAAAATGTTTATGATAATTCTTGCAAAAATCACAGACTTCGCTTTCTCCGGACATATCCATATCACATATTCTACATCTTTGACCAACATTAAATGGCGCTTTGCTTTCGCATTCTTCACAAAATGGTTTTTCTTTTGCATTAGCAATGTCTTTGTTGCAAAACATACATTTTAAATCATTGGGAAAAAGTAAATTCATTATTTTTTTGTAAAGATTTTTAAAATAGTTTTTCATAGTATTCCCTTAGTATCAATAAAAAATGGTGTTAAACACCATTTTTTAACAGTTAATTAATCTTAATATCTTCCCTGATATAATCATAAGGATAAGATCTATGATCCAAACAATTGTAAATCCAAATATCAATCTAATAAGACCAGCGACAAGCTTTCCTTCAGTAAATCTTGTGATTGCACCTAATATCCAAGCTGTTACAGGTATAATTGCAAGGATTATACTTATTATTTTCCCAAGACCAAAATAATCTTTTCTGCTTCTTGATTTTGCCATATCGTCCCTCCTTTCATAAATATAATAAACTTTTTGCTAAAAAAAAGCAAATATTTTGTCGTGTTTGCTTATTTTTTAGTTATGGAAAGAATAGTTCCTTCTTTTATTGCGCTGGGAGTGATATAATTTTCAACAAGAATTTGTGTGGGGCTAATTTCATATTTTTCTGCTATAGAAGCTAAAGTATCTCCCTTTCTAACGATGTAATAAGGTAAAAAAATTTTTTGCATATCGATTACTCCTATAAATATTGTATTAAAAGGACAAGAAGATTAATACATTATTTTTGGAGGCAACATGAAATCTCTTGTTAAGACAGTTGTTCTTATTACTGGTTTTTCAATCTTAACTCGTATTGCTGGATTTATTTTTAGAATTTATCTTTCACGGGCTATAGGAGCTGAAGCACTTGGACTTTATCAAGTGGCTTTTTCTGTTTTTATGGTTTTGTTGACTATTGTTTCTAGTGGGTTGCCTTTTATTATATCAAAATTAACTGCTAGTTATCGTGTTGGTGATAATCAAAAAAAACAAGGAGCAATTTTAAGTTCTGCTTTAATTATAGGTCTAATTATAAGTTTGTTGCTATCTTGCGTTGTTCTCATTTTTAAAAATCTATTTGCTAATTTATTCACTGATGGCGCTTGCATTTTCATTCTTATTGCTTTATTGCCTGGACTTATTTTTTCATCTGTTTACAGCGTTTTTAGAGGCGCTTTATGGGGAAAAGATAACTATTTCGCACTTTGTATCAGCGAGTTTTTTGAACAAGTCGTTCGAATTTTTATATGTATCTTACTGATATTCCCAACTGCAAGCGTTATTTCAAAAGCTGTTAGTGTTGCATGGTCGCTTTCGATTGCTTGCGCTTTGTCTATGGTTTTTGTTGTTTTACTTTATTTTATATATGGTGGTAAAATGAACAAACCGGGGAAAGAATATAAGGAATTATTAAGAAGATCAACTCCAATTACGGGAGTAAGAGTGGCCGGTAGTTTGGCTCAGCCTTTAATTGCTCTGATAATACCATATAGATTAATTTCGGTAGGTTATACTTCATCTCAAGCTATGAGTTTATTTGGTGTTGCAGTGGGAATGACTTTACCTTTGCTTTTTATTCCAACAACTCTCATAGGCTCGTTAGCAACAGCTCTTGTACCAGATATTTCGATGGCAGTGGCAAAAGAGGATTCAAATCACATTGAATCAAGAATACGCACTTCTGTTATATTCGCTCTTTTTATTTCTGCAATGGTGGTTCCACTTTTTGCTGGTGCTGGTGATTTGATTGGAAGCTTTTTATATGGGAATGAATTAAGTGGACTTATTTTGGCTTCTTCTGCTTGGATAATGCTACCTATGGGTTTAACAAACATTACTTCATCTTTGTCAAATTCATTAGGGTATGAAGTTAGGTCGTGTTTAAACTATTTCGTGGGCGCAGTTGTGATGTTTTTAACAATCTGGTTTTTACCTATGATTTGTGGCATTAATGCTTTATTTTGGGGTATGGGCCTTTGCATGACTATAACAGGGGCATTAAATTACTTCATGATTAAGCGAAAGATTAAAATAAAATTAAAAATATTTAAACCTTTATTTTATTTGAGTTTAATAACATTACCGTGTTCAGCGTTAGTAGCATTCTTTTCCAAATTAACGGCCATGATTTTTCCAGAGTTTTTCAGCATAATAATTTCTTGTGGGATAGGTTGGATTTTTTACATTTTGCTGTGTATGGTTTTTAATGTTGTTGACGTTAAAGGATATTTTTTCCAAGTTTCTTCAAAATTTAAAAGAAAAAAAGTAAAGAAAGTGTAAAATTTTTAGCTTTGATTATACTATTGTTATGTTAACAATAGTTTTAAGATCAATAATAATTTATTTAATTGTATTGTTTGTTTTCAGGATAATGGGAAAAAGACAGCTTGGCCAGATGCAACCATTTGAATTAGTTCTTACGCTTATAATTGCTGATTTGGCAACAATTCCTATGGCAGAAGTTTCGGTTCCTGTCCTTCACGGTATTGTCCCATTATTTACCTTGGTTATTTTACATTTTATTTTAACCTTTTTTTGTAAGCTAAGTTTAAAAATGTCGGCTTTAATAAGTGGTAAACCGGTCATCGTTATTAATCCTGATGGCATTGATTATAAAGCAATGAAAAAGTTAAATTTAACAATAGACGACATATTTGAAGCAATGAGGGGATTAGGTTATTTTTCTTTAGATCAAGTTGAGTACGCCATTATGGAAACAAATGGTAAAATAAGCATTTTGCCAAAAGCTGAATCCATGCCGGTCACAAATGACAGCATGAAAATCAAGGTTGAGCCTTCAGCTTTACCCATCACTATTATTTCAGAAGGAAAAATAATAAAAGAGAATCTGCAATTAGCTAATTTTGAGGAAAAAAATTTATTTAAATTTTTAACAAAAAATCTTAATAAAACCAAATTGAAAGACGTTTTAATTATGACCGTTGATTTTAATGGTCAAGTTTTTTTGCAAACCAAAAAAGGTAAGAGACAAACATTCGAAAATGCGAGGTTAAAATGAAAACTTTTTCAAATATTATGCTGATTTTAATTTTTGCATTTTTGGTAAGCATTTGCATCATAGAAGAATTTGTTGTGTCAAACAGTTTGAGCCAAGCTATGAACGATTCTTTGTACATAGAAAAACTTTTAGATGAAGATAATCAATTAAAATCTATGACGATTTCATTAGCAGTAGATGACCTTGAATATCATTGGATTAAAAATGAAAGTAAAATGTGTTATCTCGTCAATCATAAAAATATTCAAGAAATAGGTTTAGAAATTTCTAAATTAAAAATTTATCAAAAAGATGATGACCTAAAAGAATTTGAAGCATGCCTAAATGCTGTAAAATTTTATAGCCAGGGGTATACCCATTTTATGGGGGCAAGCGTTCATAATGTTTTATAATAAAAAAAACGGTTGCCCGTTTTTTTAATAAACCTTTTCTTTTTTAATTGAGAGTACTATGACCACTGTTACAATTATTGCAGCTACAACCGCAGCAGAAACAACTATCCATATTATTGTTTGAGCGGGGTATCCAACCACTGTTGAAACTTTTGGTCCGGTCACGGTGGTAATTAAAGTACTGCAATCTTGATCAAAAATTTCACACTTAATTTGCCATGTTCCTTCTATCTTCGTGTCTAATTTAAAAGAATAACTTGTTCTAATTATTGAGTCATCTCCATATATTGTGTTCTCAACATTTTCACTGGTTACATCTGATGGAGTTAGCACAAATTTTCTTCCGTCTTTCGCTGTTCCTGTTACATACCATTTTATTTGTTCACGATTAATATACTTATATTCTTCATTTAATTTAAAAAGAAAAGCATCGTTTATTCCTTCATTGCTTGAAACTTTTTCGTATGTTATTTCAGGAGTTGGCAAAGAATTAACATCTTCAGGTCTTAATTCAAATATAGCGCTTTGGCTTACTCCGTCGTGTTCAAATGAAAAAATATATAAACCCCAGCCACCTCTTAAAATGTAATCATCACCTAAAACATCGTTTCCAGTAAATTTAACTGTACTTTCCATAGTGTTATCATCTATCATAAAGTTGATTTTTGAAACTATGTCATCTTTCGATGTTGCAGTGTTTATAAGAATAGGTTCTGTTATTGTGTGCTCGGTATCAAATTCAGCCTTTCCATTTGTTATCAATTGAGGTGTCCATGAAACAGTGTATCTATAATTATATTTTTCTGCGTCATCAGGTAATGAATCTATATTGAAAGTAATTTCAAAGTTTCTTATATCTTTCCAGCTGTAAGATTGGTAGGCATAACCAGGAGTTGAGGTTGATGATGAGTCAACCAATGTTACAGAACCATTAGCATTTGGCGTTTGAGTTCCACCTTCGTGGTTATAAGCTCTAACTGTTATATTTGATGAATAATTGCTTCCCAAATAAGAATAAGCTTCTACATTGGATATGGGAGAAATCGCTGTGCTTGTTATTATTATTGAAATAATAGCGATAAGCATTAAAATTACAGGATAACTTTTTAAATTGCTTCTTTTCATTTCTACCTCACTTATGCAGATTATACCATATTTGATTTTTAAAACAAAAATATTTTTGACATCTTTAAAAAAAATGTACAATTCTTTTTTGTTGACTTTAAAAAATTTTATAATTATAATTAGACTATGGAAAAAGATTTTGTTGAAATGGAAACTATTGTTAAGGAGGAGACTTTTTTATTTGATAAGCCAATTGTTTCTCCTAAAAACTATGATTGGGTGAGTGGTGAAGTCCTTGCACTCATATTTCACACACCAAAAGATAATCTTAATCTTTGTGGGAAAAGTATGTTAAACTGGGTTAAACTTGCTTGTGTAATGATGCCAACTACCGTTTTAGATGAGCCGAGCGATAAAGATTTTCTCCCAACGATTAAAGAATTATGTGGGGATAAAAAAATTGTGTTGGTTTTATATTCTGACACTCCACTATTAGAGCAAACAACAATTTTGGAAGCATTAGATTATTTTTCTTCTAAAAATCTCAATGCTTTGGTTTTGCCGAGAGGTTTTATTTTTAAAACCGAATTTATTGATAGAACTTCTGAACTTTTTTCGCCTATCAGGAAAAATTTTGCCCCTGAACAATTTAAACAAATTAATAATTCAATTGATATAAGTAATGCTTGCGAAGTGCTTTGGCAAAAAATTAGAGATTTCCATAAATCGAATGGTGTATGTCTTTTTGGCGAACAAACCATTTTTATTGATGCCGATGTTAAAATAGATTCAGGAGTTATTATCGAACCGATGAATATTATTCAAGGTCAATCTGTTATTGAAGAAAACGTGACTTTACAGTCTGGCAATTTTATTTGCGATTCTGTTATAAAAGCGGGGGCTACTTTAAGAGCAAAGACTATAATTAACGGAGAAGAAAAGTGAAAATTATTATAGGTTTAGGTAACCCAGGTAAAGAATATTCTCAAACTTATCATAACATTGGGTTTATGGTGGTTGATGAGTTGGCTAAAGACTTTGGCGCTCAATTTTTTAAAAAAGGGTTTAAATCTGTATATTGTGAAGTTAGAATTAATAATCAAAAAGTTATGTTAGTTAAGCCTCAGACATATATGAATAATTCGGGGGAATGCGTTATTTTATTAAAAAATAAATTTAAAGATTCTAAAATATTGGTGGTTGTTGATGATATTGATACGCAAATCGGAAAGGTTAAGTATAAAGAGCATGGAAGTGGGGGAACACACAACGGGTTAAGAAATATTGTAGATTTTGTTGGCGAGAACTTTGAAAGAATAAAAGTTGGTATTGGCCAACCACAGGGAGACCTTAAAAATTTTGTTTTGCAAAATATAGATAAACCTTTTAAAGATGAAATTATTCCAAAGGCATGTTCAAAAGTTAAAGAGTGGTTAAATGGATAAGATTATATCTCTGTTAAAAACATCACCTTTTATTAATGAAAAAGAAATTTGCGGGGTCAAACAAGGTGAAAAAGCTTTAATTATAAATGCAAAAGGGCGCTCGATTATTTTGTCGGCAGATTTTGTTGAAGCAATAAAAATAAAAAAAGATTTACAGGCTTTAGGTAAAAAATGTGAAATTGTTTCATCAGGCAGAGAAGTCGGGGTTTTTGATGATAAAAATTTAAAACCATTTGCAAAAGCTGTTTCTATGTATGAAAACAATCAGTTAGACTTTATTATTTTTTTACCTCCTGCCATTGTTACCAAATTTGAAGTTGATTTTTTTTCTTCTCCTGTTATTTTGGAAGTTAATTCAAACTATGTTATATCAGATCTATCTCAAAAATTATTAGAATTTGGCTATGAAAGAGTTGGCCTTGTATCAAATGAAGGAGAGTTTGCTATTCGGGGAGATATATTTGATATTTTCCCAGTCGGTTTCGACAAACCTGTAAGGTTTGATTTTTTTGATGATATTATAGAAAAAATTACTATATTTGATCAAAATGAAATGAATTCAATTTCAACAATAAACAAAAGCGTGATTTATCCCATCAAATTACCTTTGGGTAAGCATAATGTTTCGGATTTGAAAGGAAACATAATTGTAGATCAAGTGGAACGATTGAAGGGACAATTGGAACTTTTGTTAAAAAGCTATGAAGTGATGAGTGGATTTAGTGAAGAGAATTATTGCAAATTTTCGGAATTAAAAACCGATTTAGTATTTTCATTAAATCAAGGGTTTGACATTGGTTCGAGTGCTGAAATAAATTATTTGCATAATTTTTCTGAATTGGCATTTGATTTAAAAAGTTTTGATTTAAAAACTCAAAAAGTTATTCTTTTCGCCGGTGATGAAATGTCAAAAAATCGATTAAAAAATTTCCTGATTGGGCAGAATATAAGTTTCAATGATTTAGAAAATAGCTCTCTTGACATCGGTGGCATATTTTTATCATCTTTTTATTATCCGAATTCTTTCTCTTTCAATTGCCTTAATATTTTTGCTATCGGTTCAGATTGTTTGACAAAACCGAAGTTAAATTTATTGTCAA
This sequence comes from uncultured Clostridia bacterium, assembly GCA_944349895.1. Taxonomy (GTDB): domain Bacteria; phylum Bacillota; class Clostridia; order Christensenellales; family UBA1242; genus Caccovivens. The sequence goes on from CALVNQ010000011.1 coordinate 15,062, forward strand.
AGTCAAAAAAAGATGCTTTCTATCAACCACAAATTGGCGAATATGTTGTTCATGACTTTCATGGTATAGGTAAATGCATAAAAATTGAAAGATTAAAAATTTCAGATTTTGAAAAAGATTATTTTGTTATAGAATATAAAAACGGAGGCATCTTGTATCTTCCAAGCGAACAGGCGAACTCTTTGTCTGCATATGTTGGAGAACAAGATCCCAAAATTAATGTTTTGGGTGGGAAAGAATTTGAGTTATTAAAAACAAAAGTTAAGGAAAAATTAGAAGGCTTTGCTTTAGAGTTGATGCAAGCTTATAAAAAGCGAGAAGAATCCAAAGGATTTAAATTTAAAAAAGAGGATTTTCTTGAAAATGCTTTCGCCAACTCTTTTAAATTTGAAGAAACTTTTGATCAATCTCAGGCTATAAAAGAAGTCTTAGAAGATATGGAATCAGAAAAAATAATGGATAGACTTTTATGTGGAGACGTTGGTTTCGGTAAAACTGAGGTGGCTTATAGAGCAATGTTTAGGGCTGTTATTAATAATAAACAAGTGGCATTTTTATGTCCTACCACCATTTTGAGCCAGCAACATTATTTAAATGCCATTGAAAGAATGAAAGATTTCGGTGTAAAAATTGAAGTTTTAAATAGATTTAAAAAGCCTTCCGAAACCAAAACCTTATTAGATAAATTAGTCAAAGGTGAGGTTGATATTTTAATTGGAACCCATAAAATTCTGTCTAAAAATGTTATTTTTAAGGATTTGGGATTATTGATAATTGATGAAGAACAAAGATTTGGCGTTGCAGACAAAGAAAAAATAAAAGCTATTAGAAATAATATTGACGTTTTGGCCTTATCTGCCACTCCAATTCCTAGGACTTTGCATTTATCTTTATCAGGCATTAGAGATATATCTGTTATTACGACTCCACCGAAAGATAGATTGCCTATTCAGACATATGTCACATCTGAAGATGACGAAATCATTTTGTCGGTTTTAAAAAGAGAGCTATCTAGGGGTGGAAAGGCTTTTGTTATATATAACAGAGTCCAAAGTATTTTTAATGTGGCCAAACGGATTTCTTACATGTTGCCTGAAGCAAGAATTGGTGTCGCTCATGGGCAAATGAACGAAAAAGAACTTAAAAGTGTTATTGAAAAATTATTTAATGATCAATATGATATTTTCGTATCCACAACGTTAATCGAAAATGGTATAGATTTGCCCTCAGCCAATACTATGGTTATTTTTGACGCTGATACTTTAGGTCTAGGCCAATTATATCAATTGAGAGGTAGAATAGGCAGGAGTGATAAACTTAGTTATGCATACTTGCTTTATAAACCTGGGAAGTCGTTAACTTTAGATGCATATAAGAGACTTGAAGCAATTAGAGAATTTAAAGAGCTTGGAAGTGGTTTTAAAATTTCTATGCGAGATTTAGAAATTAGAGGAGCAGGAAATGTTTTTGGGAAAGAACAGCATGGGCATATTGAAAAAGTGGGTTATGATATGTATGTTAAATTGCTAAACGAAACCATTGGCGAGTTGCAAGGCAAAAATATGAAAAAAATGAAACCTATTAATATTGATTTGCCTGTTAATGCTTTTATATCCGAAGAATACATTCAGTCGAATGAGGAAAGAATTTCATTATATGTTAAAATAAGTGAAATTTCTAAACGAGAAGATATGCTTAATGTTATTCAATCTTTAAAAGATGCTTACGGTGATGTGCCTAATGAAGTTGTAAACTTAGCTAAAATTGCTCTAATTAAAAATTTAGCTTCATGTTTTAATGTGAAATCTATTATTTATGATGGAGATATTAAAATTGTCTTATATAAAGAAGAAGAAATAATTGATAAACGTTTAATAAGTATTTTAAGTAAATATGGAGCTAGTTTAAGATTTGAAAATTTGCCTATAATTAAAGTGCCTAAAAATGGAAGCATTATAATATCTTTGGATAATTTAATATCTTTATTTGAAGACGCTCAAAATGAAAATTATTAAAAAAAGATATTATTTTGCTTGAAAATAGTTAATTTTTAGTTTATAATATTTTAGCTTATTGGTATGCTGGAGAGTTATGAAAAAGAATAAATTTACATCTTTGTTTTTATCTCTTGCGCTTTGCTTAATGCTTTGCGTATCTCTTTTTGCAGGTTGTACACTTGTTACTAAAGATATGTCAAAATATTATAGCGCAGTTGTTGCATCTTTCACTTATGATAATAATGAAAAGATAGATATTACTAAAAAAGAACTCATTACAGCTTACAATTCTTATGGTTATCAATATGTCCAGAGTTATAATATGGAAACTTCGGAAGCTTATAAATTAACTATTCAAAATATTATTGATACCAAACTTATTGTTAAAGCCTCTGAAGATTTGTCAAAAGAAAATAATGGAGGAGAGGTTTTAACGTCAAAAGAAAAGACATATCTTTGGGAAATGACTTTTGAGACCATTCAAGATAATTTAGAAAGTTATTATAACGATATTAATAACATTGATACATCTGACCAACAAGAAGAATCTTCTGATGGCGTGGTTTCTGAGTCTGTTTACCAACCAACAGCAGCTTTGGTTCCTAATGGTGATGGAACTTATAACATACAACTTAAAAAGACAACCAAAACAGAAATGGAAAGCCATACATTTTGGAGCTCTGTGGATCGTGATATTGAAAAACAAAATGATTTAGATGCTCTTTACCTAATAGTTGTGGACTTTGTTAGAGATAATCCTATATATTCTCAGGCGTATAATAAATACCTTAATGAGGCTAAAAAGTCGGAAAATGGATTAAATTTAGCCACAGATAATAAATCTGTTTTTGAAAGAGAATTAAAGAGAATATATGAAATTATTTATGAAAATTTTATGGTAACTAAATATGCCGAATCTCATCAAACTTTAAATTCAAGTGTTACAGTCGCTAATATTTTAGAGCTTTATCAAAGCAAAGTTATTTCTGATTATAATAAATACGTAACCGAAAATTCTTCTTCTTATGAAAACGATGTCCTATCTAATGTGGGTAGCATTAATTATTTTAAAACGCAAGGGACTCAATTTTTCTACATTTCACATATATTAGCTAAATTTAGTGATGAACAACAATCTTTGTATGATGATTGTATGAAAGTTATTAATGGTGAAAGCGACAAATATACTATTGGTGAAGCTCAAGGTTTGATAGAAGATTTATATAAAAATTTAACTTTCCCTGTAAGAGAAAAAAATGATTCTGGCGATTGGGTTGACAAAGGGAAAACAAAATCTGTTGAAGCTGTTATGCAGGAATTGGAATTAAAATTGGCGACAGCAGGTGATAATGAGTATTTAAAAGCTGAATATTTCCAAGAATTTATTTATAAATATAATCAAGATGATGGAATGTTTAACTCGACTAATAACTATGTTATCGGCATTGATTACACAACACCTGACGAAGAAGCAGGCACAAATTATACAGTATATTCCAATATGGTGGACAGTTTTACTGATGCTGCTATTGAGCTATATGATCAAGGAAATGCTAAAATTGGAGATGTTTATTCCGAACAGATTAGATCGGAATATGGAATACACATCATGGTTTATGAAGGAAAAGTTCAGAATTTATTCACAGGAATTGATGAAAAATTCACTTTGACCACTTCGGATATTGAGATTTTAGATTCTAATAGCGCTAGAATAAAAGCTGGGGAAGATAAAACTTTATTTGATAGTTTGTTCGATGAACTTAATAGCGATAGATATTCAATTTTTGAAAGCATGAATTTACAATTTTTAAGAGATGAAGTAGATATCACATTTTATCCAGACGCATATAAAGATTTAACATAATTTTAAATTAAACTCTTGTCACATTATTGACAAGAGTTTTTTTATTTGATAAACTCTTTTGTGTGAAAAACAAGTTCAATAAAAATGATATTTCAGGGAAAGAGGGAAGCCCCTCAGATTTTTCTCAAATGGAAATGGATTTGTCTGTTTTAACCGAAGAAGAGAAAGCTAAACTTGATGAAGCTCAACAAGCTGTTGCAAAACGCAGCGGAAGGAAAAAGAAATTTTGGAACATCTTGATGTTAATTATCAATATTTGTGTTGTCGCTGGAATTTTCCTTTTTCAAATTTTAGATAATAAATTTGTGCCTTTAACAAGTCTCAATATTAACTTCGGATGGGTCTTTGTTTGTGTTTTGATTTTTTGTGTGGCTTTATTTTTCGATACCATTTCAATATCATATCTTGTAAAAAAAAGTTGCAAAAGATCAAGATTTGCTCTTGGTTTTAAAACCAATATTTGTGGGAGATATTATGACGCTATCACTCCTTTAGCAACCGGTGGGCAACCTTTCCAAGTTTCATATTTAATGGGAAGAGAAGTTTCTTCTACTGCGTCTTTATCAATTCCTATCGCCAAATTGTTTTTTCAACAACTTACTTGGTTCGTTGCTTCTTCTGTTTGCCTAATAATTTCTTTCACAGATTCATCTTATAATTCTTTTGTCAATATTGCATCTATTATAGGGTTCATTTTAAGTTTTGCAGTTTTATTTTTGACATTATTTTTATCTGTCAGTAAAAATGTGGGTAAAAAGTTGGTAGCTAAAACTTTGAGGCTTCTTCAAAAAATGAAAATAGTGAAAAATTATGAAAAACAATATCAAAAAGTTACTGCTTATGTGGAAGACTATCAATCTATTATGCGTGAATATGTTAAGAGTAAAAAAGATTTTTTTGTTATGTTTATGACTATGGCGCTTAGAACTCTTTTGATATACTCTTTGCCATTTTTCATATATTGTGTGTTCAATGGTTATGATCCAAGCTTTTATGGTAAATTTTTCGTTATGGGCGTTTTGGTTGATTTAGCTTCAAGTTTCATACCTTTGCCAGGGGGAACAGGGATGAACGAAGTTTCATTTAGCATGATGTTTGCACCTTATTTTGCTGATGGTCCCTTATTTTGGGCATTGTTGCTTTGGAGATTTTTTACCTATTATATTTATTTAATAATGGGAATTAGTATGGTTACTTATGATGTAGCATATGGGAATAGAAAATATCGCTGGTTAAAAGTCGAAAGAAAACTTCGAGAAGAAAGTAAAGAGTTTAAAGATCAACAAATAGCTTCTTTTAGAAAAGTTAGAGCTTATAGAAGAAAAAGACAATTAAAGAAAAGCGAACAGAATATAAACTAAATATTTGTTAAAAATATAACCATGAGTAAACTTTCAAAGACAACTTATGGTTTTATTTTTGCTATTGCTTTTTTGGTTGTAGCTCTTGGTGTTAGTTTATATCTTGGTATTTCTGGTTGGTTTTTTAATTATAAAACTAAATTGGAATCTGATTTAAAACTTGGGCAAAGCATAAATTTATCTTTATCAGGAAATGAAACAAAAACTGTGTCTTTTACTTTCCCTGGATCAATTTTGCCAGGTCAAAAATTGGAACAATTTATAAATATTACCAATATTAGCGAAAAAGATTTGTTTGTTAGAGCTAAAGCTATAGTTTACACATATTCCAATAATGAACAAAAAGTGGAAATAGGTATTAATGAACATTGGACTGAGAGTGGTGATTATTATTATTTTGATGAAAGTTTATTAGCTTCTAATAAAATATCTTTATGTTCTTATATAAAGCTTATCCCATCCGATTATTACAATTCTTCTAAAACGTATGTGTTGACAATAATTGTCGAAGGACTTGATTCAAGTTTACAAAGATCTGAAATTTGGGGTTTTTAAAAGGTTAAAAAAAGTCAATAATCTTCTTATGAAAAAATTATTGCTTTTTTTTATTGTTATTATAATCGGTTTATCAATTAATTTTTTTAAATCAGATGATATTTTTTTCATTCCGAATATCAATTCTGTTTGTTTCGTTGCCGATTATTCCGCTGTTAAAGATAAGAATTTAGATTTTGTTGAGTGTGGTAATGATGTGATTGTTTTTTCTAATATTGAAGATGCGCGTGAAATCTATTATGATTTAGAACCTAAGTGCACAGTTTTAAGCTTGCAAAATACTAGTTTGGATCAAATTAAAGATTTATTAAAAATTAATTATTCTTTTAATCAGGACTTAGAAGGTTTAACTATTACTTATGGATATACACCATCTTTTGATAAATTCCAGTATGTTGATGGTAAAAAAATCAATGTTCAAATTGTCGAAAAAAGCGATGAAATGCTGATTGGATTTCCAATCATTATGACAGGTTACTAAAATTCGATGTATATAAATAATAAATTTGTCAATAAGTTCTGTGAGGAGGAAAAAAATGGAAATTAGAAAATCAAATAAGTTTTATTCGTTTATTAAAAGGTTCGGAATGTATATTATTGGCGCCACCGTGGTTTTGGTAATCGCTATTACAGCCACCGTGGTTGGTGTTTTAAATTCCAATAATAACAATTCAGTTGATGTCGGTGGAAGTCCTTTAACTTTTGGATTGCCGGTTGCTAATGCTACTGTGATAAAAGATTTCTCTGATACAGATTTACAATTTAACGAAACTTTAAATAAATGGGAAGCTCATTTTTCAGTCGATCTCACTGCTGATGACCCTTCTGTGTTAGCTGTTCTTGATGGCACAGTGATTGACACATATTATAAGTATATGTCAGGATATACAGTTGAAATTCAACATTCTGATGGTTTTGTGAGTGTTTACTCTTCTCTTGACGAAAATGTCAATGTTGAAAAAGGAGACAAAGTAACAAAAGGCCAAAAGATAGGAGAAATGTCTACTTCAGCTGCAGCTGAATCATCATATGGCACACATCTTGATTTTATGCTAAAGTTGAATGGGGAAGAGGTTGATCCTAATAATTATATTTCCCTTCAAAATAAATAAAATCATTTGTAAGTTTCGTCCATGTATGATATAATTAGCGCATGGAGGAAAATATGAAGGATAAAATCAAAAAGCTTATTGCAGAACAGCTTTGTATTTCACCTGATGATATTTCTGATGATGCAGACATTGTTGCAGACCTTGGAGCTGATTCTCTTGATATAGTTGAGATGCTTATGACTTTGGAAGATGAGTTCGGTGTTAAAATTGAAGATGACAAAGTTAATAAAATTAGATCTGTAAATGCTATTTGTGAAATACTTGAAAATAAATAATTTAATTTGAATTGAAAAGCAGAAGTTTTTCTGCTTTTTTTAATGTTTTTTTCACAAATTATGACATAAAACGACAAGCCTTCGAATATGTTATCATAAGGAGGTTTTTTGCCGTGAAAGATGACATAAGCAAAAGGGTTTTACTTGAAGCTGAGTATATCATCTCAACTCACAGCACACTTAGAAAAACTGCTCGACTTTTTGGAGTAAGTAAAAGTACCGTCCATGTTGATATGTCAACCAGACTTAGAAAAATAAACGAAAAAAAATATTTTAAAATTGCAAAAATATTAAACATAAATTTTTCAGAAAAACATATTAGAGGGGGAGAAGCGACAAGAAAAAAATATTTAAATAAATAAATTATTCACCTTTATTTTTAAGGTGAATAATTATTTTTCTGGCCATAAATGATATCTTTCACTGTGAATTAATGCGTTAATTATTTT
>CALVNQ010000012.1 GCA_944349895.1 uncultured Clostridia bacterium
TTATGCGGCTATGGCGGAACTGGCAGACGCGCTGGATTTAGGTTCCAGTGGGAAACCGTGGAGGTTCAAATCCTCTTAGCCGCACCAAAAAATACTATTTTAAATAATATAAATTTTAAATAACAAAAAATTAATTTGTTGAATAAATTAAAATAATGCGTGCCTTTTTAAAAGCATATAATTTTATAAAAACTAGTATCTGGAAAGATGATACCAGTGATTGTTTTGTATTTCAAACAGCTCAAAAAATCTATAACAAAATTAAATCTCGTTTTACTAAAAATAAAGTTTTGATAAGAATCAGTGGTCAAAGTGGGAGTGGAAAAACCTCTCAACTTTTTCAAGCGAACAATTATGCTTTGAGATATAGTAAAATAAAACCCATACATCTGGCCGTGAGAAATTTTGCAAAATTTTATCCTAAATTAAATAGCAATTCAAAATTCTCTGCCTCTTTTAGGGAAACAACAAATGGTTTTGCTCTCAAAATATTAATATGGATTTTGAAATTTTCTTTAGATGATAATTTAGACATTATGCTTGAAATATCTTTTTTGGATAAAAGATTTGAAAAATTTATTATTAACGAAACCAAAAAGCAGAACTATAAAGTTTTATATGAAATTCTAAGTGTAAACAAACTGTTAAGCGATATTTTTATACTAAAAAGGAAGAAAAGCAAAGGGAGAGAAACAGCATCTCTATCAGCTAATTATTTCGAAAAAAATATGAATAAAACTTATAAGTTTATAAAAAAGAAAAATAATTCGATGTGTGTAATGTGGTCAGTCTTCGAAAAGAGACCAATTTATTTCGGTAAAATGCGCCACTCATACAAATCATATAAAACAGCAAAATCTAAAATTAGTGGTTACATATTACCTGAGAAAGAGCTACTGGAATTTAAAAAATATTATCTGGTAAAATTATATCAGGGTGTTTCTGTTTAATATATTTGATATAACTTTTTTCAACATAGGTCCACATTTTAATCAAAGAATTAAGAACCTGTTCATCAACCTCGCCAAATTTTTTTTCAAATTCTTTAATAAGAACAGCTCTATATGACGCATCTGCTCTACCTACCAAACGTGCTAAATCATTTATTGGGGAAGAATAACTTACAAATGCAAAATCTAACACAGCCACCAGCTTACCTTTCCTTATAATCAAATTTCCCGGATTAAAATCAGCATGAGAAAGAACAAGCTGTTTTTTTTCTTCTTTAATTAAGACATTATGTTCATTAAAGTTATAATCTTCGACAGCACTTGCTATGGCAAGTTTTTTCAAAAAATTTGAAGTTTTTTCTAATTTTATACTTGGCTTAATTTTGCTTAATTGTTCTAAAAATTCACAAATTTGTTTAGAGAACCTAATTTTTTGTTTTTCTGATAATTTACTATCGGTTAAAGACTTGCCTTTTATCAACTTATGTATAGAATAAGGTCTACCATTATAAAAATTTAATTCTATATTGGGCAAAATAACATTAAAGTTTTCATTTTTGATTTGAGTTAAAAATCGACACTCTTTTACCAATGCATTAGAAAAAAATGTATTTCTAGGAAATCTAAAAATAAAACAACCTTTTTTTGATTTAACAATAAAAACATAGTTGGTCCAACCGGTAGAAATTTGTTCTATTTTTTTATGTTTAGGAAATCTTGTTTCTATGATTTTTATAAAGTCATCATTCAAGGTAAAATATTTTTTCATAATATGTTTATATGAAGAACATACTAATGACGTGTTAAAATGGAAAATATTAATTTTAGCAAAATGTTTTGAAAAATAATAAAAATTTGGTAATATTTAATCATGAAAAATCTAAAAATAAAACCAATCAAAAATGTTATGGAAGCGAGGGATTCTTTTAATTTTTTTAAGAATTCTTTTTTGCAAACTTCGGAAACTGAAACAAACGGCTTTTTACCACTTCATGAAATATATCAAGCTATGGTTGATAATTTGGCTTTAAAAAAGAAAACACAATACTATGCCAGCATAGATGATCAAGTGGTAGGATGCATAATTGGAGTACAAAACGAAATTACAACGAACGAATTATACCTCCCCATATTTGCTGTGGATAAAAAATTTAGAAAAACAAAAATTGCTACAACTTTATTAGAAGAATTAGAGAGAAAAGCAAAAAAATTAAAATATAGCTGTTTAAAAGTCAAAACATCAAATTCTTCTTCTGGCTTCTTTTTTAAGGCTGGATTCAGCTTATTCCTTTATGTGAAAGCTCCAAACAACACTATTGACGAAATTAAAAAAGCGAATAAAGATAATCTTGAAATCGTCAAAGTTTACGAAGAAAATAATTGCATAAAATTTGCAACACAAAACTATGATGAACAACTAACCTTAAATTTTAAAGAGGGGCTATCAAATCCTGAAATAGCTCTTTGGTTTGAGAAAAAAATTTAACCTTTGCAATGCAAAGGTTTTTTTAAGTATAATTTTTTATATTTTACCTATTCTACAATCAGGGTAAAATTATGGAAATTCAAAAAGAAATAGAAAAAATTGACACATTTTCAATAAAAAATAAAACCAAAGGCAGATGGTTTGAGCTTGTAATAGCAAATGTTATAGTTATAGTTTTTGTCGCTCTTGGTATTTTTACTCCACTGTTTAGTATAGCTTTGGGTTTTATCGTGATGGCATATTTACAGGTTGGACTATACGGCTTTGTTCTGAAAACTTATCGAGGAGATAACCCAGATTATAAATGTATGTTTTTACCAATAAAATATCTACTTAATATATTGTTTATTAAGATAATTACAATTGCTGGAATTATAATCTGGGGACTTCTGTTTTTTGTCCCAGGGATAATATTTGGGTTAAATTGTTCTTTCGCGGGGATAATTTATTTTGAAAACCCTGAAATGAAAATTAAAGATGTTTTTAATATGTCAAAAAAAATGGTAGATGGGAAACGTTTTCAAATTTTTATGATGGCATTAGTATGTATTCTTTTATGTTGCATAGCGGCATCAGTGGGAGTAGGACTGTATTATTTATTCGAATTGATGTTCGTTGTGCCTCTGTGGTTAACAATACTTCTTATAGTACTTCCAACAGTTATTGTTTTAATTATTGTATCTTTACCTTTGTTTGAAATTTACCTTATAGGAGCTTACGAGAACGCAAAGAAAAATTTAGAACAAACAAAAATAGAAAATCAAGACAAAAATAAAACAAAAAAAGTTTCTAAATAGTAAAAAGTATGTTATAATCTTCTCATAAGGAGAAAAAAATTGGAACAAGAAAATTTTATAACAAAGAAAGATGCTTATGAAGGATTTACAGAATTAAGAAATGTTTTAAACGACTGTCAAGAGCATCCAGAAAATTATAAAAAATCTTTTATGGATATGTTTACAGAAGTAGGAACTTTAGCTATGGAAGGAAATGCCATTGCACAAGATGTGATGAGCTATTATTACAAAAATGGAGTTGAGGGTTTTATATTTGAAAATTATGATTTGTATATGCGTTGGGAAATATTAGCTGCGGCCAATGGTAATGAATTCGCAATTGAAAAATTACAGTTCTTTTTGAACCATGCTTTTGATGAAATTGCCGAAAATGAAAAGCTTCCCCTTATTTTATCAAAGAATGATATAGATGAAACTAATTATATACACATATTTGGTAATTTACTTTGCGAAGGTATAGTAGACGATTTACAAATAACACCAAAAAAACTGGTAGATTCTAAAAATAAGCAGAATTTATACACTCCAGAAAAACTTAGAGAATATCATCGCTCTCTAGAGCGAGCTCTACCAAAAGTTCTTGATTTTTTGATGTCATAACAAAAATTAAAAAGCCTGTGAATAACCACAGGCTCTTTTTTAATATATTTTAACACTCATAACTTCACCAACTTCATATAGATCAGCAGATAATCTTAAACGTTGGAAACACAATGAAATTAACTCTTGATATTCATCTGATTTTTGGGCTAATAAAAATAATTTTATCAGTAATCTGTTTTCTAAACTAACTCCATTTAAAAAACACTTCGTTTTGTTCCAATTCATTTTGAATCCCCTGTTCTGTTTATAAGAAAACAATTCTCTTAACTTTTCGATTTGTTCTTCATTCAAAGCGTAAAACTTATCACTACCCATAAATGAACCTAACGACCTATATGTCGCTCTCAATTTGAACAAAAGATCAAAAACTTCATCAACTAACACATTTACGCTTTCGGTATCAAGCCTCACAAAGACAAACCCTTTTTCTTTTAAAGAATTACTATATGCCTTTGCCAATATTTCATATTCATCGGGAGTCGGACAAACAAAATCATCATAATCCATTATATACACCTCGACTTTTCATATGAAAATATCAAAAAAAATGTTAAAAAAAACAACTAAAAGTTGTTTTTTGTTTTTAATTAAAAGAAACTATGTCTACCAAAAATAATTTGATTTCTTTTTGTAATATCATAGAACACTTTCGCTTCGTCCAATGCGTTTACTGTAGCGTTATCCGGTAAAGGTGGATACTTTATCATTTGTGGTGTTTTATGAAATTGTGCTAAATTACATTTAATAGGGTTAAATCTAAAAACTTTTGCAATTGCCACTCCGAATGGCAACACACTTAACTCGTATGGATCGATAAGTGGTCTGACACTTTTTTGCTTCTGTATTGAAGTTGACTTAGAATTGCTATCTTTCCCTTCATTTTTTGTTACTTGTTCTTCGTTAGTAATTAATTGCACCTCTCCACAACTCTTCGAAAAAGCTTCTCTTGTCGGTATGTCTTCGGTTCCTAAAAATATTTGAACGTTAAAGTTCCCCTTAATTGTTTCTGACACGTCTTTTCCATATTTCGTTTCCAATTGTGCAAATGATTGAATTACAATTGCAAACAAAACATTTCTGGAACGCGAAACTGTGACCATAGTCCCGAAATCTGGTATTGCTGGGAAATTACCAAATTCATCGATTAAAAAGTATACATGTCTTGGTAATTTTAAATTACTATACTTATTGGCTAAATCGACCAAGGTTCTATAAAGCTGTGTAATACATATTGTCGCAATTGAATACCTTTCCTTTTTATGATCTGGCACTTTAAGAAACAGTGCTGTAGGCTTATCAACAAATTCGTCGAATTTCATTTCAGAAGCGCTTGTTGCATATCCTATACCAATATCTTGAAGTAAGTTGGAGATCTTTCCTGACAAAACACTCATATAAGATTTGCTTGTTGTCTCGGCACTGTCTATTACCGGGGAAGTTAAGGTAGGCACATCCGAAGTCTTGCTTCTGTTCGAACAGTATCTTTTCAATGTTTCAAACGCGCCATCTGAATTACTATCTCTCTTGGTTGCTATTTTGTATAAATTATAAAAATTAAATTGTTCTTTTTTTAATTTGTTTTCACCTAATCTTGGATCAATTGAATCTTCTAACATGGCAAGCATTATTCCCAACAAATAATCCTGAGCCCCTTGTTCCCACATAGTGTCATTACTACTAGGAGTAACAGGACATAAACAAGATGCGATTCCCCTTAAATCAAAAAGAGATTCATTAATAAGCTGTTGTTTCTTCCCTTCAAGCCTTTTATTTAAACTTTCTTCATCTGGGAAAGCAATACCTTCAAACTCAAACCAGCTCTCGCCAAACTCAGCATCGGGTTTACAAGGTGTTTTACCAGCTTGTTTAGGTGAAACTCCGCTATATTTTTTTGCTTCTTTATATATGTTCATAGCTCGATGATACATATCGTACGGTCTTTCCATAGGATTCCATCTTGTAGAAGTATAAGGATTATCCAAATTATACACAACAACATTATAACCTTCTTCAATAAGGGCCTGTGCGTGATGATTATAAAGCTCACCCTTAGGATCTGTAATGATCAATGTTGGTTTCTCTGCAGTATGGGCATATATCCTAATAGCTGGATCAATAATCATGCTGGTCTTACCTGTTCCAGTAGTTCCTATAATTAAACCATGCATTTCGTCTTTCATGGTCACTTCATACCTGGATCCTATCAATTCATTTCTTACTAACATACCAGTGTTTTTTAAAGCAGGCAAATTAGTCCATGTTGAGTTAATTAAAAACTTATCACTGATCACTTTTTCCCTTGACATAAACCCTGAATCAAAATGCAAATCAAACTCTTGTCCAGAAGCAGTTTTACCTTTTGTTGAAGATTTATCTTTATTTTTAGGCGAATAATAAACACCTAAACAAAGACCTACCAACGCTCCCACTCCGGCACAAATCAATGCTAGTTGAGAGTATAATATCGACATTTCCCATAAACGATTGTTATTAAAATAAGAAATAACTATACCAGCAGCATAACCTAAGATTAACATCGATAAAAACCAAATTATAAAACTCTTAAATTTTTTTTTCATAAACCTCTCCACAATAACTATTAATTTATGATACCATATTAAAGAAAAAAAATAAACTAAATGTCACATTTTAATATAATTTATTAAATTTGTCGAAATGTGATATTATAAAAACATGAAAAACAAAACAAGTGCTATTAAAAAATGCAACCAAAATGAATATGTCTGCACAATATGTCCTAGGAATTGCATGGTTAACAGAAAAATAAATAAAGGGTTCTGCAATGAATTTAATAAAATAAGGATTGCAAAGATTATAAATAACTTTAAATGGGAAGAGCCTTGCATAACCGGTCAAAAGGGAGCATTAGCTATATTTTTTTCGGGCTGTAATTTAAGATGTGATTATTGTCAAAACTATGATATTTCAAGAGGAAATGTTGGAAAAGAATATACTGTTCAAGATTTTAAAAAATTAATAATATCCAATCAAGAAAACAACGATTTTATAGATTTAATAACACCGACTCATTTTTCTACTCAACTAGAAAAAGTTTTTTTGAATTTTAAACCAAAAATTCCAATTATTTGGAATACAAACAGTTATGAAAAAATTGAAAATATAAAAAAAGTGAGTTCCTTTGTTGACATATTTTTAGCAGACTATAAATACAGCGACGAAAAATTAGGCGAAAAATTTTCTCATTGCACTGATTATCCTGAAATAGCAATAAAAAGCATAAAACAAATGTGCCAATTAAAACCTGAAATAGTTGAATCTGGGTTAATGAAGCAAGGGGTAATTATTAGGCATTTAGTTCTGCCGGGACTAATTGACAATTCAATTAATGCTCTTAAGGACATAAAAAAGAATTTTCCTGCCAGCATGATTAGTTTGATGAGTCAATTCACCCCTAATGGCAAAAGCGAACTTAATAGAATTATCACACCGTTAGAATATAAGATAGTTGTATCTTATTTAAAAAGATTAGGTTTAAATTATGGATATTTACAAGATTACTCGAGCGCAAATTCAAACTTCGTTCCAAAATTTTAATAATGTGAAATAGTACTTGCAATATAAAGATATTTTATTTATAATTAATGATAGCAAATAAAAAAATCAAATGAAAAATGTAAAATCTTTTTAATTTTAACTAAATGACAAAAAACTTTGCTATGTTTTAAAAGCTTATCCTTTTACTTTTTTAGATGAAGCTTCCCCAAATTAAATTATTTGTTTCCTAACAAAAGTTCGTCTAAAAAATATAACTTGCGCTCCCATGGCGAAATGGATAACACAATGATCTTCGGATCGCATTTCAAGGGGTTCAATAATCCCCATAAAAAATATCGTTTTTGCTCCACTAGCTCAACTGTATAGAGCATTGGTCTTCGGAACCAAGGGTTGGGGGTTAGAATCCCTCGTGGAGCACCATAAAGATTTTATAAAAGAATTCAGCAACCATGAGTCATTTAATCACAAGTAAAGCAATAATTCAAATGACATAATTATTTTGTTGAATTCTTTTATTATATACATATTATATTAATATAAATCATTTATTTTTAAATCTAGTGTCGCCCCACCAATAAGGCAACAATTCCTTTAATAAAACAGTTTTTCTTGACTTCCAGTCAACGAGTATTTCGCAATCTTTGTTTTTATTTGATAGTTGCATTAAAAATTCTCTACATGCGCCACAAGGTGACCAGTTGTTGAGTTCCTCTTTTGGTAATTCTTGGCCATACGCTAAAATTCTTTTAACTATTACTGTATTAGACTCGGTAACCATTTTTAATAATGCGACTCTTTCGGCACAAACACATACTACACCACTTGCTGTTTCAATATTTATTCCTGTCCATATTTTGCCGTTTATATCTTCTACTGCGGCAACGACATTATTGCCTGTTACGAAAGGAGACCATTCGGTGTGAACACCAACCTTTTTGTATTTTTTATCAATTTCATTTTTTAATTTTTGCCAAATATCATTTTTCATTTTTTATTCTCCAATTTAAATATATTATATCATAAATTAAACATAAATCTAATGACTGCTACAAATTTTTGCAAGAAAAATGCAAGATTTTTGCAAATGGGGTGTTTTGTGTTGTATTTTTAGGGTGAAGTATTGTATAGCATTTTTTGATAAGATGAAGTTGCTAAAATGCATAAAAATAAAGAATTTAAGAGATTTTTGATATGGTATTTTTATGTTAAAATATGATAAGAAAAGTCAAACTCGCTATATTTTCAGATTATCCCTTTGGAACCAAGGGTTGGGGGTTAGAATCCCTCGTGGATCACTACAAATCATATTAATGTTTTTATAAAATTTTTTTGTATTTCATTTTGATTATACTATTGATATTTTGTGATATGTTGATTAACTAATTAATAAAAATTGTCTAGCATTTAGTATTCGCTAGATTTTTTATGACTAAAAAACTACTAATAAACAAAAATTTGAATTTTAGTGTTCAAATTTTATCTTTAAAAATTATTTATATTTTTATAACTTTACTAACAAATTGTTTAAATATTAAAATTCTTCAAATAATTTATAAAATCATCAATTTCGCCACGCGAAGTTGACCATGAAGTCATTAATCTGCAACATGTTTTATCATCATCATAATAAGATATATTATATTCTTTTTTTAGATATTTTATTTGTTCTTTAGAGAAATTAGCAAAAACAGCATTGCTTTGAATAGGATAAGCCAATGATATGCCAATTTTTTTTAATTTTTCTCCAAAATACAAAGCCATGTCATTAGCGTTTTTTGCATTTTTATACCAAATTTTGTCTTTTAACATGGCTAAAAATTGGCAACTTAAAAATCTTGTTTTTGAAAATAATTGCATGCTTTGTTTTTGATTAAGAATAAAGTTTTTCGCAAAAATTGGATTTAAAATGATTATCATTTCTCCAAACATTGCTCCATTTTTACTTGCTCCAAAACTTGCTATATCTACTCCTGTATCTTCTAATATTTCCTTAAGCCCTACATTCAAAAATACCATAGCATTTGCTAATCTAGCGCCATCTACATAAACATATAAATCGTGTTTGTGACAAAAATTACATATCTTCTTTAATTCTTGCAATGAATAACATGTACCAAGCTCAGTCACTTCACTTAAAGCTACAATTTTTGGATAAGCATAATTAAAATTGCTTCTTGTGGCTAACTTTTTCTTAATCATGTCAACAGTTAGTTTAGCATCATCGCTTTGACAAACAACAATTTTGCAACCAGTATTATATTCTGTTCCGCCTACTTCATATCTATTGATATGAGAGTCTTCGCAACAAATTATAGAGCTATAATCATCTTTCATTGCCTTGATTGCAAGAATATTTGCACCGCTACTACTAACATTAAAAAAACATTCTATAGGTTTTGAAAAATATCTTTGCATTATTTTTTTTACTTCTTTAGAATATTTATCTTGATTATAACCTAGCATATAATCTTTTTCTTTGGCTACATCACAAATTTTTTGTAAAATTTCTGGGCACACGCTTGCAGTTGTATCACTATTAAAATTTTGTTTAATCATTTTATTTGCCCTCCAATTTGTCTTTACTCAAAGTTTTTATAATTTCTAAAACTTCTATCCAGCAAGAAGCATATTGATTAAGATTATTTTTATAATTTCTCAAATTTTTAGGATAATACTTAAGATTATAATTATTATTAAATGTTATTGTTTTTATTCCTTTATCATTGCATTGCTTTATCCATTTTAAATTATCATCTATCAATAGATCTATATCATTTTTTTTACAAAAAACTCCTTTATTACCACAATTTACAACACATTGGGTGTAATTTATACCATATTTTTTTAACCATTTTTTTGCTTCCACTAATGCGTCGCCCCAATGCTTATCTTCTCTTTTACTCAAAATTATGATATCATGCCCATTTTTATAAAGTTTATTAATGATTTTGTCAGAAAAAACTTTTGGCTTTATTAGATCTTGAGAAACACACATTTCTCTTTGATACATATAAAAATCAGTATTTTGTTGTTTAGTAAAACCAAAGATTGTTGGTGCATTGTGATAATCATTTACATATTTTTTATTGTCATTGGGATTAAGTTTTTTATTGTATTCCCAACATGTAGCAAAATCAACTTCTGTAGTATTGGAAATACAATCATCTATATCAATTGCAATTTTCATATAATTCTCCTAAATAACCATATTTTACTTTTTTCAATTATAAAAGAATAAATAGTATTTTTAAACATTTTTATGTATTTACGTTTTTTATATTATTTATTTTTAAATCTTTCGTTACCCCACCAATATGGTATTAAATCTTTTAATAAAATAGTTTTTCTTGACTTCCAGTCAACGAGTATTTCACAATCTTTGTTTTTATTTGATAGTTGCATTAAAAATTCCCTACATGCGCCACAAGGTGACCAGTTATAGAGTTCTTCTTTTGGAAGTTCTTTTCCATATGCTAAAATTTTTTTAACTATTACTGTATTTGACTCGGTAACCATTTTTAATAATGCGACTCTTTCGGCACAGACACACACTACACCGCTTGCTGTTTCAATATTTATTCCTGTCCATATTTTGCCGTTTATATCTTCTACTGCGGCAACGACATTATTGCCTGTTACGAAAGGGGACCATTCGGTGTGAACGCCAACATTTTTGTACTTTATATCAATTTCATTTTTTAATTTTTGCCAGATATCATTTTTCATTTTTTATTCTCCAATTTAAATATATTATATCATAAATTAAACATAAATCTAATAACTACTACAAATTTTTGCAAGAAAAATGCAAGGTTTTTGCAAACGAGTTGTTTTGTGTTGTGTTTTTAGGGGGAAGTATTGTATAGTATTTTTTGATAAGATGAAGTGGCGAAAATGCTGAAAAACAAAGGGATTAAGGGATTTTTGATATGGCATTTCATGGTAAAATATGATACGAAAATTCGAGCTCGCAACAAATGGTTTTAATTTTTATTTTAAAAAAACATAATTGTTGCATTATAATAGAACTATACTAATATTTTTTAAAAAAAATTATTTTGAAACTTATACATATTGTTAATGCACTATCATAAAGGAGCGAAAATCAATGAAAAATACATCAATATCTTTAGAAAGTTTAAAAATTTTTAAAGAAAATTATTTAAAAAATCAAAATTTCGATTTAGATAATAAATTGAAAGAGATGCCAATACAAGATTTTGCAATAAATAAAGCTGTTTTGAAGGAGAATAAATTTGAATTTAATTTAGAATTGGAAGAATGTAAAATTTATTCTCAAAAATCGTCACTTCGTTGCTGGCTGTTTTATTGTTTATCCTCATCATAAATAAAACAAATATTAATGTCAAACATATTGAAAATTTTATGAAAATTATATTAACTTTTCTTTTTAAAAAGTTTTAGTAAAAAATTTTCAATATTTTTTTCATATTTTGTAACTAACCACATCAAGAAACCGAATATAAATAAAATCATACCCCAAACCACCAAACCCCAGCCATAATATGGTATAATCTCGCCACTTCCCAAATAGCATGTGAGGAAAATTCCTATTGGCCGAGTGATTATATTGGTAACTACAAAAAAAGCCCAACTCATATTAGTAATACCTGCCACCAAACACAAGACATCATCAGGAAACATTGGAAGTAACATCATTAGAAAAAAAGTATATTTTGCTCTAGATAAAAAATTAACCCATTTATCGCATGATTCTTTCCCAACCATAAAAACAACCAATTTTCGCCCAAATTTTCTACCCAAATAAAAAGCTAAGGTGCTTCCCAACAATATCCCAGACAAACTTAATAAAGCACCTTGTAGCGGTCCATATATAATGGCCCCTGCAATTGTCAATATGGTTGAAGGTATAGGAATAAAAGTTACTTGCAAAAATTGTAATAAAACAAAAGTGATCCTTCCCCAAAACCCAAGATCTAAAATCATAACTCGCAGTTTGTCTACAGAATTTAATTTGTCCCATAATCCAGTCCAAACCAAAATAAAATATACAGCAACAATGAAACCACCAATGCAACCAAGGACAATAAAGGATCTCAAAACTTTTTTCCAAAAATTTAGATTTTCATTTTTGATTTTATTCATAATTTTATTATAAGCCTAGACTTAATTTTTATTTACAAAATAAAATTAAATTACATTTTCTATATATTCTAAAATTTCTTGTTTGCCCTGAGAAGAAACCGAACTGTGTAAAAAAATTATTTCTTCTCTAATTTTTAATACTTTTGCTATTTGCTTTTTGCTTAAAATCTGCTTAGCTTTAGAAATTTTATCACACTTGGTAGCTATAACAATGAAGTTAATCCCAGTTTCCACCAAAAATTTACACATTAATTTATCTAATTCTGTTGGAGCCATTCTACAATCGACTAAAAGAAAAACGGTTTTTAAAGACTTGGAATTTAATAAGTAACTTTCAATCAAGCTCGCCCAAACTTCTTGATTTAACTTTCCAGCTTTATGAAAACCATAGCCCGGCAAATCAACGAATCTGAATTCACAATCGTTAATCGAAAAATAGTTTATGGTTTTAGTATGGCCTGGATTTGAAGATGTTTTCGCTAAATTTTTGTTTCCTAATAAATTGTTTATAATGCTAGATTTCCCGACATTACTACGGCCGACAAAAGCGAACTCAACGATTTCATCGTTGAGAATATTTTTTTTATCAACAACACTAGTAATGTATTTTGCTTCACGAATTATCATAATTATATTTTAACAGTTTTTTTAAAATTTTACAATAAAACTATTCCTAAAAATAAACAAAGATTCGACAAGATAATTGGCACTGTTATTTTGAAAAAGATTTAAGTAAATAATAAAATAAAATAAACAATGGGAGAATTTAAAATGAATATTTCATCAAATTTAAAAAAAAGCTTAAAAATGGTCTGTTTAAATTCAATTTCACAAGATTTAAAATTTGTAGGTATTGAACCTTCAAGTAAAGGTTTTTCATTTTTATCTCACTCGATTTTACTATGCACATTAAATCCACTTTCTTTTTCATCATTAAATGGATATATTTTTAGTAAAGTTGCACGAATATATAAAACGGACATTGAAACAGTGCATAGAATAAGCCAACATACAATAGATATGATATACTTTAATGGTAAAATGAATAGATTATATAAAATAACAGGCAACGTAAGTAAAATGAAAGAAGAAAAACCTTCGTTAATCAACTTTATCTATCTTTTAACAAAAAGAAACTATGTCAAACTAAAGAAAATCAAGCAGCTGTTCAGAAAAAAATTTGAAAAGAAAAAAAAGAATTTGATTTTAAAATTTAAAAACAAACTCTTCACATTAAATATAAAAAACTATTCTATAAAAAAATTTACTCGTTTAAATACTTTTTGTTAAATTTTTGCTGTTTACACCAAACTTTCATTACTAGTTTATGTGGAAATAATTTCACTAATCTTACCTGATTTCTCGCAACAAAACCATAAATACTCAACTCTCTTCTTTTTAAAGCGTCTTTTATCGCTTTAGCTACCACTTTCTTAGGATCATACATGACTGCATAATAAGAAATAACTTCTTTATTAGTTTTAGAATTTATTTTCTTAGCTCTATCAAAAAAAGGTGTTTTTGTCCAAAATGGGCACATGCAAGTAATGGATATACCTCTGCTCTTTAATTCAACATTCATAGCACGGGAATAACTTATAACAAATGCCTTCGTTGCTGCGTAGACAGAAATATAAGGAGTTGGTTGGAATCCAGCAACAGAGCCTACTTCAATAATTCTAGCACCGTTATTCATATAAGGCAGAACAATTTCTGTCATACGAACCAAAGCCGAGCAATTTAAATCAATCATATTGATTTTAGTTTCAGTATCAAATTCATCATATCTACCAAATTTACCAAAACCACTTGCATTTATAAGCCATTGAACATTTGGAGATAATTTTTTTAACTCATCTTCAACTACTTGAAAATTTTTAGCACAAGTTAAATCCAAAGCGAAAGTTCTTAACTTTGTTTTAATTTCTTTAGTTAAAGATTCAAGTTTGGTTTCATTTAAACCAAATGCCCAAATTTCATCAAACCCGAAACTGTCTAATTGTTTGCTAAATTCTTTCCCCATACCCGAAGAAGCGCCAGTTATAATCGCTATATTCACTTCAACATCTCCTTAAATTGTTGAAAAATAAATTATTCTTGAGAACCGTTTTCTTGATCATCGACATCATTAACATTTGAATTTAACCTTGCTTTTAATTCCTTCCTGTTTAATTTTTTGTTTGTAATCTTAGGGTTTAAAACCCTTTGAGCAATTTCAAATCTGCTTTCTTTATACAATAAAAGTTCTTTACATTTTCTTTCAACAGCATCTAAAACTTCTTCTGTTTCTTTTTTAAAAGAAGGATCTGCTGGCAACATAACTGTTGCCCCTTGCTTTTTAACTTTCTTTCCAGAAACGAAATCTCTATACTTTACTTTTTCAAAAAGAATGTGCCCTCTCATACCAGAGCCACTTTTCAAAGAATAAAGATTTCCTTTAACTTTAACCTCATACTTAGGAACAGTCTGCTTAACTACTTCAACAAGATCAATGGTAAATATATTAGAAAAAGCATTATTGATAGCAGTTGCAATTTGTAATGGATAGTCCTTAGGCGTATCTTTTGCATTGCATTCTGCGAGGGAAAACTTTTGACTAGGTTTTCTAAGCTCAGTTGGTAAATAAGATAATTTTCTAACTTTAAAGAAAGCAGAGGAATCTTCGAACTGTTTACTCAAAACTATACCTGCGCTCGACAGTAAATTATTTGGAGTATCATAAAAAATTTCCAGACCCTTAATTTTTTTTTCAAAATAAATTCTATAAAAAGCAAGTTCCCTGTCCAATTTCTCAATAACCTGCTTTTCATTATTTCTAATCATGTCGTAATGATATTTAACTTCAGCATTTTTTTCAGTCATAATTTTCTCCTCTAATATATAATACAATATTATACTTTTTTTAAACAAAAAGCAAATGTTTAATAAAAAACAATTCGGGTATAATTTTTACGGAGGTTCAAAAATGGAATTTAGCGAAAGTGTAACAAAAGAAAATTTAGCTCGAGCATTTGCTGCTGAGTGCCAAGATGGTGCGAGATATCAATTCATGGCAAAAGAAGCTGAACAAAATCAAATGTTTTATGTTTCAACCTTATTAAAAATTTTAGCTAAAAATGAAATGGCGCATGCTAAAACATTCTATAATCACATACTGGAAAATTTAAAATCTAAAAATGGAAATGTAAACATTGAAGCAGGCTTTCCTTTTAAAAAATCTGAACTAAATCATTCATTAAAGGAGGCAAGCCAAATAGAAGAGTATGAGGGAAACAATATTTACACATCATTTGCAAAAATAGCCAAAGATGAGGGCTTCATAGATATAGCAAAAACTTTTGAAGAAGTTGCAAATGTAGAAAAGATTCATTCTCAGAAATTATCACAGCTTCATGAAATGTATACAAAGAAAAATTTTTATAAATCTGCAACACCTAAATTATATGAATGCTCCAATTGTGGACATACAGAATACAAAAAAGAAGGATGGAAAAACTGTCCGTTATGTAATTACACTCAAGACTATATAATAATAAATCTAGATCAATAAAAAAACTCTTGGAAATCCAAGAGTTTTTTTTAATTGAAGATATCTTTAAAGCTGTTTCCAAATTTAAATGATGGAGCATTGCAAGCCTTGATTTGAACTTTTTGTTTAGTCATTGGATTAATTCCAACTCTAGCAGGTTTCTTTTTAAGTTCGTAAGTTCCAAATCCAGCAATAGCGATTTTTTCTCCCTTTTTAAGTCCATCAACAATTGTTGATACCATTGCTTCAAAAGCGATTCCCGCATCTTTCTGAGTGAAATTTGCTTTTTCAGCAAAAGCTTTGATAAATTCAGCTTTGTTCATAATTTAATCTCCCTTTTTTTAGTTTAGCATTATCTTTATGCTATTAAAATTTTAGCATAATTTAGCTTCAAAACAAAACGATTTTTCCCGTTTTTGAAAATTTTACACTCCTTAGGAGGAATTTTATTATAATTATCCTAATTTTTAAGCTTATCTATCAAAGAAAACAATGAGTTTTCCCCAATAGAATTCAAATATTGCTTTGAGTTTAATGAAAAAAACATTTGCATCTTCTTTGTTAGCACCAGATAGGATTATTTCTGCAACACCCTCCAAATTTGAAACGCTAGTCGTTCCCCTCTTTCTGGAATCTGAAGAAACAGCTCTGTTATCCCCCAAAAAAAAGATTTCATTCTCAGGGACTTCAAAAAACAATGTCCCATCAGAAGCTTGCACAACATTGTAATTGCCACTTTCTAAAAACATATTATAAAATTCTGCTTCATAACAAATATTGTAAACATATTTACAAGAAGTATATTTCGATTCGTTACCATATGTCCAGTCAAAAAAATCTTTAACATAACCTTCTTCTAATAAAGTTATAACATCATTTTCTTGATCATAATAAAAAACATGATAATTGTTGTCATCTGCTTTCTTTATTGTTATTAAATCTCCTTCAATACCAATTATCCTTTTAATAATCTTAATAGGTTTGCCCTTTTCATCAACAGAATTTAAAACAACAATATCAAACTTCTCTGCCTCTATTTTTTTATTTATATAAACACAATCATCTCCTTCATTCTCATAAATAGTATCTGGATTTAAAGTGTTTTGCATGCTGGTTCCATCCACAATCGATAGCTCGTAGGTGTTTTGGAAATAAATGTACCAACTTATATAAGAAATAAAAAGAATAAAATAAATCAAAAAAATAATAAAGACAATTTTGGGGAATTTTTTAATTTGTCTTTCTACATACTCTTCTTGTCTGCTTGTTTTATTCTTTTTTTTAAACTTAAGATTAAACATTATCCTTCCTTATTGAAAATCTACATCCACAATAATTTTGTCTGTAAAGATTAAACTGTTTAGAAAGTTTGATGCTTTTTAAATAGCCATCTTGTTTTTTAAAATTCTTATCCAAAAATTCAATTCCAATTTTTTTTGCGATTTCCAAACCTATTTTATTAATTGTGTCTGAATCTTTATGTGGGCCAACTGTCAAGGTAGTAGCAAAAACATCAAAACCAAGCTCTTTCGCTTTTTTAGCTGTTTTTAAAAGTCTAAGTTCAAAACACAATGCACAACGGTCTCCGCCTTCAGAATCTGATTCATGCCCCTTAACAAAACTTAAAAATTCTTTTTCATCATACTTTTCTTCAATCACGTTAATACCCAAAACATTTGCATACCTTTTTTGTTCAGATAATCTTTTTTGATATTCTTCGTCTGGATAAATGTTGGGGTTATAGTAAAAAATGGTTAATTGGTATTCACTTTTTAAAATATCAATAACATGTGTGGAACAAGGAGCACAACAGCTTTGTAGCAATAATTTTTTCATTTTATCCCCTTTAAAAATTCTACCATATCTTTTAAAGCAGAATTTTTTTCTTCGTATTCTTTAAAATCTTTCCCACTTTCATTCAAAAAAGTAACTAACGAATAAACATAACCATTAACTTCAAAAAAACATTGCGCAAACAAATCCCGTCCTTTGCCTTCCACAATATAAATTGAGAATTGAATTGGAGTTGCTGATGAAGAATAGTTAACATTAAACTTCTTTTTAAGTTTAAAATCGCTTGTAATAACAGAATAATCCTTTAACATCAAGTCAAACGAAATTAATCCGAGACCTTCTTCTGCCACAAATAGCGATAAAATATTATTATTTGATGTTAAAAAATTTGAAACAAACGATAACCCTTGTTGATTTTTAATGTCATATTTTACTTTAATCTTTTCCCAATTTTTAGGTAGATTGATTGTTTTTAACTCCTTCTTCTTCACGACGAACATTTTACCATTTTTATATAACATTGTCAATTATAAATACTCAACTGCATACATCATAACATCACTAATTGATTTTTCAACTAGTGAATACAATAATATTTTTCCATCTCTTCTATATGCAACCAAACCTTGATCTTTTAAAATTTTTAATTGGTGGGATACCGTGGTTTGATTTAAAGAAAGCAAGTTCGATATATCTCCCACACACATATCGCATAAAGATAAACATGCAATAATTTTCAGTCTAGTAGAATCAGAAAAATTTTGAAAATAATCTGCCAATTTAGATATGTCACTGTCAGAAGGTAAAAAACCCATTATTTCTTTTCTACGTCTTTCACTAAGCATTAAAAAATCTGCCATTGATCCCTCCCTTAATAGTATCAATTTATTAAAATCTTTCATATATAACTTCGTAACAAAAATATTAAATCACTCTAATGATAAAAAGCAAAAATAAAAAATGACATATTTTTACGATTTTTGCTGAACAAACAAATTTAATGTTGATAATGGAGGTTAATATGAATACTCAAGATATTTTATTAGTGTTATTGTTATCAATTTTTTCAAATGCTAATGACATTAACCTTAACACAAACACCAACTTTTTATTGTTACTTTTACTTACGCTATCAAATAATAATAATTATTATTGGAATGGTTGTAGCAACACATGCCCGGGTTCTTGTTCAGGAAGAATTATATAAAAATAATAAAATATTAAAAAAACATTAAAAAAACATTAAAAAACATTAAAAAAACATTAAAAAAATTAAAAAAATAAGCATTTAATTAAATAAATTAAATATTCGCTTATTTTTTTATTTATGTGGAAAAATAAGGAATAAAAAAATTTTTTATTTTTTTTTAGAAAAATATGTAAAATTATTTGTCTAAATAATATTTTTGTGCTAATATTTGAATGTAAAAAAATTAATGCATACAAATATTTTTTTTACAAATATTAAATGAAACAGGGCGTCTAAGTCTATCCCAAACATAAGAAGAAGGCAAGGATGGAAGGGAAGAGAGCAAAATGAGCCCAAAATGGAGGTTTTCTTATGATTAATTTCATTTCACAATTAGGTTATAACTGGCATAATACTTTTAAAGAAGGCTCTGATTTTGAATGGGTTGCAAACCTTTTTGATTATTTAAGCCCTATCCTTTACGCAATCATGGCTGTTGTTGGTGCTGCTGGTGCAGTGTATGCCATTGTTTTAGGTGTAAACCTTGCAAGAGCGGAAGACCAATCAAAGCGTGATGAAGCAAAAAAGCGTTTAATAACCACATTGATTGCAATTGCAATTACAGTTGCGCTTGTTATCTTCTTCAATGAGTTGTTCCCGTTAATTCTGAAAGCTGTTCAAGGTGCAGAAGCAGGCAATTTGCCTGACCTAGATAAAACAATAATTCATATTTAAAATTGAAGTAAAAACTGACCCCATTGGGGTCGTTTTTTATTTATTGTTTTGAATATTTTAAAATCTGTAATGTACATGTTTTTTATTTCTATTTCCTATTTACTTGAAAAATTTTTGACCGTATGATATACTTGAAACGATTTTGGAGACGTACCAAAGAGGTCGTACTGGGCTTGACTCGAAATCAAGTTGTCCGCTAACCCGGGCACGTGGGTTCGAATCCCACCGTCTCCGCCAATTGTGAGCAATCCGAACCCTTTGGGGAAGATTGCTCCTTTTTATTTTCTATATATTCAATTTCTTGTGATATATCTGGCTTTTCACTCAACTTTAACTGTTTACTTTTATCACTTGTTATATTAAAGTAAATTTCACAATGGTCGTCATATAAAACAACTCTATTTACAAACATATCAATCAGTTTTTGTTTTGCATTTTCAAAAGAATAATCTAAATCTTTAAAAGATTTTAAATATTCATACACAAGTTCTTCACTTAATGGTTTGATTGTTAGCATTTGTCTGCTAGCAATTTTTTCTTTTATTTCTCGTATTCTTATTTCAAGTTCTTTCATTCTATCGTTTGTTGTATCGTTAAATATTCCGTTTTCAAGAGCAGTTAGAATATTCTTTAACTTTTTGTTGTTGTCTTGAAGTTCTTTATTTAAACTTTCTAAAATTGTATCTTTTTCAATGCTTTTGTTGTATGTATCAGCCAATACTTTACTTATACTTTTTAAGTTTGTATGTTGCATAAATTCTTGTGTTGCAGACAAAACTATTTCTTCTATATAATTTTTAGAAACAGATTTCTTATCGCATTTAGATTTATTTTTCTTTTTTGTAAAGCATTTGTAATAATTGTAAATTGTCCCAAGTTTACCTTTGCCACTATCTCCGGTCATTAAACTGCCACATTTGCCACAAATTAACTTGCTACTTAAAAGATAATTAACTTCTGTTTTGTGATGAGCAGAAGTCCTTTTTGAAATTTTTAATTTTTCATTTACTTCATCAAAAAGTTGTTCACTTATTATTGCAGGGAAAATGTTTGTATAAACAGTATTGTCTGCATATACACAACCTTTGTAGTTTTCATTTCTTAATATTCTCGAAACAGAGTTTATTGTCCAATCTTTTCCGTATCCGTTCTTTATTCCTGTGTTATGTAAAATCTTTACAATGTCTTT
>CALVNQ010000013.1 GCA_944349895.1 uncultured Clostridia bacterium
GTAGCGGTATCAGAAGGTGCCGCTGGATCACCTCCTTTTAAAGAGGCGCAATATGCGCATTCAGTCGAGGCATACAAGAAAGTGTGTCGCTCTTGATAAAAGAGCTAAAAAACAAGGCTAAGAAACAATAACTTTTCTTACTGTTTGATTAAAAAAAAAGAATGTTCATACGAACATTCTTTTTTTATTTTTTATTTTTTATAAATTATACGATTTATTCAAATTATCTTTTTCAAATTGTTCTGCTCTGCCACTTACAGCAAGGGGAACGACTGTATCACTGTTAATATTTAAAATCTGATAAATCATTCCTTCGTGAAATTCATTATACAGTTTTGGATTTAAGTGGGTTGAGTCATTATTCAACAATTTTACTAAGTCTGCTTCTTTATTTATCAAATTTAAAATTTTATTAAGTTGCTCTTTGAGAATATAAGGCTCTATAGCTAAATATTCATAACTAGTGTTAAAAATGTTTGTACATATATCTACATGCTGATTAATCAAATCATTATATTCACTAATTGCCATATACCGTTGCTCTAAGTCGGTATATTTATCTGTTTTAGAAAATAGATTGTTGTTTTTCAAATAACCTGTTGCATCGTTTAAAAAGTTTTCATTAATTATTTGATTATCTTCTAATACATATTTTAAATATTTAAGAAGTTGTAATTCGAAATTTATTAAATCACTATCTTCATTTTCATTTAACAAATCTTTGATTTCATCAAGAATTGACGAAGATTCTTCAATTTGTTTTTTTATTGCGGGAATAGCATCTTTTCTTATTTTCTGCCTAATTTTAGTTTGGTTGTAAAAACGCATTGAAATGGGTTCTCTTTCGTTTTTTGACATATCTTTTCTCCTTATAGCATGAATTGTAACAAATTATTTTAAGATTGTCAATATTCACTTTGAAAAAAATAATGAATTTGATATAATCTAGACATAAGGTATTATGATTTTTAAACGGTATTATAACAAAGACGCTGAATTTGCGAAGTTTTTTGCTGAAAAGTTTAAGATTTCTCCATTGGTTATGGAGCTTATTTTGTCGCGTGTTGGTAATGATGAAGAAAAAATTAGTGATTATTTGTTCCCTAATAAAATTATTTCATCTTTCGATTTAAAAAATATGCAAGAGTTTTGTGATCGAATTAAAATTGCTAAAAGCCTAAACGATAAAATATTAATTTTTGGAGATTATGATGTCGACGGAGTTAGTGCTACAGCAATTATGCTTAAAGCATTAAAAAAAATGGGAATTAAATCATCATATTATTTGCCGAATAGGTATATAGATGGTTACGGTTTAACAAAAGAAATTATTGATAAAATTATTGATGAATTTTCTCCCAATCTAATAATTACTGTTGATTGTGGTATATCTTGTTGGCAAGAAGTGGAATATGCTAAATCCAAGGGGGTGGAGATTATAATAACCGATCATCATGATTTGCCAGAAAAACTCCCGGATACTTTAATTTTAAATGCTAAATTACCAAATCAAAAGTTTGATTTTAATGGTTTGTGTGGAGCTGGACTTGCCTATAAAATAGCTGAAGCTTTATTAGGTGAAAAAAATGCAGAAGATCTTTTACCGATTGCGGCTATTGCTACTATTGCAGATATTGTGCCTCTCTTATCAGAAAACAGAAGAATTGTTCATAAAGGGTTAAAATTGGCAGAAAAATTTTTGCCTCTTGGGATAAAAGAACTTTTTAAAGAGAATAAAGTTTCAATTAGCAATCCTTCTTCTAATGCTATTTCTTTCAAAATTGCCCCTAAACTTAACGCATCAGGAAGAATGGGGGACGCATCTGATTCTTTGAAATTATTTTTGGAAACCGATCCTGTAAAAATTAAAAAAATTTTGATTAAAATTAATGAGCATAATCAAAAAAGACAAATAATTTGTAATAAAATTTATGATGAAGCAATCGAAGCTATTAAAAAATTAGATTTAAAATCTTTAAGAGTGATAACTCTTGCTTCTAAAAAATGGGATCAAGGAGTTTTGGGAATTGTTTGCTCTCGTTTAGTAGAAAGATATCATCGACCAGTTTTTTTGTTTTCTCAAATAGGAGATAGTTTAAAAGGCTCGGGAAGGAGTATTGATGACATAAATATTCATACCTTATTGTCTTCTTTATCTGATATATTAGAAACTTATGGTGGACATTCAATGGCAGCTGGGGTTACATTGAAGAGGGATAATTATGTTGAATTTTCGGAAAGAGTGAATGCTTTTGTTTTCAACAATATAAATGAAAATGTTTTTATCCCTTTAAAATATTATGATGCTGATATTTCACTTGATCAAATAGATGATAAATTATTAAAAGATTTAAAAATTTTACAACCTTGTGGTTGTGGAAATCCTTCTCCTAAGTTTAAAATTTCTACTAATGAAATTATCTTAAAACCAATGAAAAGATTCCCTGAACATGCAGAAATAATCATTAAAGATTTTCACCTTTTAATGTTTAACTATACTTCTTATTCAAAATTACTTAGATTTTCTCGATTTAAAAGTTTTATTTTTGAGTTCCAAGAAGGAGAAAGAAAAGGTATTGTTCAAGAGTTTGATTATGAAATGTTTATAAAATATGATGAAAATAAATACATTAATCCTCTAAAAATTGAACAATTGCGATTTGATAAAAACTCAACATCAACTTATAGTGTTTACCAGCCTTCTTCATTGATTAATTTTGTTACTGCTGTGGGGACAACGGTTTTTGGTACTGCTTTTGTTGCATTTTCGACAAAAGATTATACAAATTTTGTTAAAAATTATTCAAATAATGGTGTATATTATTATGGTGTTTGTGACCAAACATGTTTGGGCTATAATTCTTTATTGTTATGCCCAGACGGTGTCGAGTGGGCAAAAAATTTTAGCAAAATTATTTTTCTTTCTCCTGTTATTGAAGAAGGTTATATCGCTGAAATAAATAAAGTAACTAATGCAGAAATTTTAATTCCTTCTTGTAACAAAGGAGAGATTATAGGTGTTAGCAATGTTATCCTTTCTAGGGAACATTTTGGCAAAATATTTTCGATTATTAAATCAAAACAAAATCATAAGTTTATTGATGTGTTTGATTTTTATGAGAAAGCAATACAAATTAAAAATATCAAATTTTTTGATTTCTTTGTTGCTTTAAAGGTCTTTGAAGAACTTGACTTATTAAAGATTAATAATCAGTCTTTAATTAGTTTTGAAATTAATGATAAAATTAAAAGAAATTTGACGCAATCTAAAATTTTTTCTAAAATTAGCTTGTTAAAAAATATTTTAAAGGATTGAATATGAAGGCTCTTTTGATTAAAAAAATTTTTAATAATTTTAAACTCCAAGAAAAAGATAAGACAATTGTCATAAGATTAGTTGACTATGATATGAATATTCCTCGATGTCAAGAAATTATTGAATTTATAATTGATTTAAAACTTGATAAAAGCTCTATTATTGGTTTCTTGGGTTATCAACTCTTTAAAGTGAATCCAGATAAAGCTGATGAAATTTCCAAAAGCTTTACCAAAGATGAAATGTCTATTTATAATGGGTTTAAAAATTTGAAAGATATTAGGTATGTTTCTAAAACCGAAGAAGCTGAGGATATTAGAAAAATGTTTTTAGCTTTAGGTAATGATCTTAGAGTGGTAATCATTAAACTTGCCGGTATTTTATATGATGTCAAGCATCTAACTCTTCCTTTGTGCGATGCTGATAAAGATTTTGTTTCTAATGTTAAAGATGTGTTTGCACCTTTAGCTGAAAGGTTAGGATTGTCTTCTATGAAGTCTTTTATGGAAGATTATTGTTTTAAGCTTCAAGATCCCCAAACATACAATACTTTGGTTAGTGAACTTGAGAAACAAAAAGATTCTAATGAAAGGCAAATTGAAATTACTAAATTCAGAATAACAAAAATCTTAGATGAGCTTGGTATCGAAGGAGAAATTTATGCTAGGCAAAAGCATGTTTCATCTATTTTCAGGAAGATTAAAGCTCAAAATATTACACTTGCTCAAATTTATGATTTGATCGCTATGCGAGTTATTGTTAATACAGTTGAAGATTGTTATGCGGTTTTTGGTAAAATTCATTCGATTTACAAACCTATTCAGGGTAGAGTTAAAGATTATATTTCTAATCCGAAACCAAATGGATATCAAACTTTACACACTACCGTTATAGTAGAAAATGCAAGACCTCTTGAAATTCAAATTAGAACTTTTGAAATGCATAAAAATTGTGAATATGGAATTGCAGCTCATTGGATTTATAAGGAAAAAAGAAGTTCTACAACTAAACTTGATAAAAAACTTATTTGGTTTAGAGAAATTATGGAAAATGCTCAGAATCTTTCTTCCGAAGATTTTGTAGAATCTTTAAAAACTAACCTTTATACTGGAGAAATTTTTGTGCAAACTCCTAAAGGTAAAGTATTGCAATTTCCCGAAAATTCTTCGGTTATTGATTTTGCATATGCAATACATTCGGATATAGGGAATCATTGCGTCGGAGCAAAAGTTAACAACATTATGAGGCCCATATTTACCGAGCTTAAAAATGGTGATGTTGTTGAAATTGTTACTTCTCCAAATTGTAAAGGGCCTTCAAGAGACTGGCTTAACCATGTTAAAACTTCTTCTGCTAGAAGTAAAATCAAAGCTTTTTTTAAATCAGAACTTAAAGATGATAACATTAAAAATGGGGAGACTATCTTTGAAGAAGCTGTTAAATCTCGCTCTTTTCTTTTGAGTCAATTATTAACTGATGATTATATCGAAAAAATATTAGCTAAATTTTCTATGTCTTCTTTAAATGAACTTTATGCTTCAATTGGCGCAGGCAGTATTTCAGCAGGACAAGTTGTCGGCAAATTTATTGCACTTTACTCTTCTGATCATGATCTTTTAAAGAAAAAGAGTGAAAATGTTGTTAAAATATCTACTAATGAAGATGGTGTTGTTGTTGATGGGACCTCTGGGATGTTAATTAGGTATGCAAGGTGCTGTCACCCTGTTGTCGGAGATGACATTGTGGGATATATATCTCATGGGAATGGTGTAACTGTTCATAGAAAAAATTGTTTAAACATTAAGTATCTTGAACAAGAAAGATTAATAGAGGCTGAATGGGACGATAAAGTCAAAAATAATTTTATAGTTGAAATTAAAATTATTGCTGATAAAGACGAAACTATTATAAACAAAGTTACATCATGTTTTATTCAATCAAAAATTTCTTTGAGGGCTTTTGATTCAAAACAAACTATTGATCAATTAGAAATCACGGTTGTTGCTTTTGTTAAAAATAAAGAAGAAATTGATAAAATTATTTCTTTGGTTTCTGCGATTAAAAAAGTTAAAAAGGTTTATAGGGCGAATTAATGATAGTTACTAATGCAAAAGAATTTGAAAAAGAGCTTATAGATTTATGTGAAGCTTTCTATGGTGATAAAAATAATATTCCAGACATTAAACACGAACAATTGTTGGCTGGGAATGTTTTTAATTTGATATCTATTTATGATAAAAATTTTGAATTTGAATTTAAGTTGCCTGAATGCGACTCACTTAAAAATAAAAGTTTGCGAAAAAGATATGCTCTTTTATCTTTATATAAAGCTATAAGTAAATGCGAAAATAAAAATTTACCATGGGGATCTTTTACAGGTATTAGACCTACAGCCTTAGCCCGAGAGGCAATTGAATCAGGAGAAATAAAAGAACATACGGTAACAGAATTTCTGGAAAAAGAGTTTTTAATTTCTCATGAAAAAGCTGTTTTAGCCACTAAAATAATAAAAAATCAAAAAAGTATAATTAAAAATGATCATTTAGTTGATTTTTATGTAAATATACCTGTTTGTCCTTCGAGATGTAAATATTGTTCCTTTATTTCCAGTGAAATTAATTCAGTAAAAGATTTAATGCCACTTTATATTGATGCTTTAATAAAAGAAATAAAAGCTATGAAAAAATTAATTTATGATAAAGCATTGATAGTTAGAAATATCTATGTTGGTGGAGGGACTCCTACTGTTTTAGCAGATAATGATTTAGAGAAAGTTTTAAAAGAACTGACTTTCCCAGTTAATGAATTTACTGTCGAATGTGGTAGGCCTGAGACTATAACTAAAGAAAAGCTTGATATTTTGGAAAGGTACGGTGTTACAAGAATTTGTATTAATCCTCAAACGTTTTCAGATAGTACTTTAAAGAATATAGGAAGAGGTCATAGAGTTAAAGATGTGTTTAAAGCTTATTCTCTTGCTTTAGAAAAAAACTTTAAAGTTAATATGGATATTATAATTGGTTTGCCGGGTGAGAAAACTGCTACTATAAGAAAAAATATTAACATTTTGCTCGAGCTTGCTCCTAATAACATAACAGTTCACACTTTATCAGTTAAAAATGGATCTATCTTCAAAGATGAAAACCTCCAGTTTGGTTTTAAAAACCTGAGCAAAATTCTTACCGAGGTTGAAAACAAAATCATGGAAGCAGGGTATAAACCATATTATCTTTATCGACAAAAACATCAAATTGGAGGACTTGAAAATGTTGGTTTTTACAGAGATGATGATATTTGTCAATTTAACATTGATAGTATGGAAGAAACTTCTTCTATTATTGCAGTTGGAGCAAACGCAATTTCTAAAAGAATTTTTTCTGTCGAAAATCGTATTGAAAGAGAACCGAATGTTAAATTCTTGAAAGATTACATCGATAGAATAGATGAAATGATCGAAAGAAAACAAAATCTTTTTAATAATGTTTAAATTCTCTTTACTTTTTGTCAATTATATGTTATATTTACAAAGTCGATATTGACCTAAGGCGCAGTTTATTCGAGATTTCCTCTGACGAGGGCTTCGTCTTATGGTGACGAAATTTAAATGGAGGTTATTATGGATACATCAAAGAAAAAAGCTATTATTGACCAATTCAAACAATCCGAAAATGATACTGGGTCGGTTCAAGTTCAAGTTGCTCTTTTGACAGAAAGAATCAATCATCTTACAGAACATTTGAAGTCTAACCACAAAGACAATCATTCAAGGAGAGGGCTTTTACAATTAGTTGGTAAAAGAAAAGGGTTCCTTCTTTATCTTAAAGAAAAAGATATAGAAGCATACAGAGAGTTAATTAAAGCTTTAGGTATAAGGGACGTTAAATAATTTAATATTACGGGGGGATGCAATGTTTTTTTGCTCCCTTTTATTTTAATTAAGGAGTATTTTTATGAAACACGCAAAACAATTTGAAATTAAAATCGGAAAAGATAAGGTGATTTTTGAAACGGGTGCGCTCTGCGAACAAGCAAATGGTTCTTGCCTTGTAAGATGTGGAGAAACCGTTGTTATGGTTAATGTTACTATGGCAAAAGAGCCTAGACCAGGTATTGATTTTTTCCCATTGGGAGTTGACTATGAAGAGAAAATGTATTCAGTTGGGAAAATACCAGGGGGATTTAAAAAGAGAGAAGGGAGACCTTCTGACAAGGCTATTTTAACATCAAGACTTATTGATAGACCTTTAAGACCTCTTTTTCCAAAAGGTTTTTTCAATGACGTCTCTGTTGTCGCAACTGCTCTTTCTGTTGAGCCTGATCATGCCCCAGAAGTTCTTGCTATGCTTGGTTCAAGTTTTGCTTTAACCATTTCAGACATACCATTCCAAGGTCCTACTGGTTCGGTTCAAGTTGGTTTAATAAATGGTAAGTTTATTTTAAACCCAAACCAAGAAGAAAGAGAAGCATCTAAGTTAGCGCTCACTGTTAGTGGTACTGATGAAGCTGTTTTGATGGTCGAAGCAGGAGCCAAAGAAGTGCCAGAAGAAGTTATGCTTGATGCAATTATGTTTGCTCATGAAGAAATCAAAAAAATTGTCAAATTCCAAAAGAAAGTTAAAAAGGAAATTGGTAAACCTGTTTGTGACAAAATTAAATATGATATAGTGCCAGAAGAGATAGATAAAGCAGTGAGAGCATATGCAGATAAAATGCTTGACCATGCATTAGACACTTTTGATAGAAATGAGCGTCAAAATCGTCAAGATGAATTAGACGAAAATGTTAAAAATCATTTTGCTGAGATCTTCCCAGATTCTGAAAAAGCTATTGGTGATGTTTTATATAAAATGACTAAAGAAAAAGTTCGCGCTAAAATTTTAAATAAGGGAATTCGTCCAGACGGTAGAAAATTAACTGAAATTAGACCTATTTGGTGTGAAGTTGGCGTGCTACCAAGAGTTCATGGCTCTGCTGTTTTTACAAGAGGACAAACTCAAGTTTTAACTTCTTTGACTCTTGGAACTGTTTCAGATATGCAAAAACTTGAAGGCTTAGATGACGAGGAAGTGAATCGTTATGTTCATCATTACAATATGCCACCTTATGCAACGGGAGAGGCAAGACCTCTTAAAAGCCCAGGAAGAAGAGAAATTGGGCATGGAGCTTTGGCTGAGCGAGCTTTGGAGCCTGTTATTCCAAATGAAGAAGAATTCCCTTATGCTTTAAGATTGGTTAGTGAAGTTACTTCTTCGAATGGATCTTCATCTATGGCTAGTGTTTGTGGATCTACTCTTGCTTTAATGGATGGAGGTGTTCCTATTTCATCTCCTGTTGCAGGAATTGCTATGGGGCTTATTAAAGACGAAGAGTCAAAAAAAGTGGCTGTGTTGTCTGATATTCAAGGGCTTGAAGACTTCCTTGGTGATATGGATTTTAAAGTTACAGGGACAGAAAAAGGTGTAACAGCTATTCAAATGGATATCAAAATAAAGGGTATCGATAAAGAAATTTTAACAACTGCTCTTAAACAAGCGAGAGAGGGCAGAATGTTTATAATGAAGAAGCTTCTTGATTGTATTTCTGCTCCTAGAAAAGAATTATCAAAATATGCCCCTAAGATTATCTCTTTCAGTATTGATCCAGATAAAATTAAAGATGTGATTGGTTCGGGTGGAAAAACTATTAATAAGATAATTGATGAGACAGGGGTAAAAATTGATATTGATGATGACGGCTTAGTTTTTATTGCTAGTGAAGATGTTGTTAAAGCAGAAAAGGCAAAATCAATTATTTTAACCATTGTTGAAGATTTGCAGGTTGGTAAAAATTATGAAGGCAGTGTCGTTAGAATAATGCCTTTTGGTGCTTTTGTTGAAATTGTTAGTGGTAAAGAGGGCATGATTCATATTTCTAAACTTTCTTCAAAGAGAGTGGCAAAAGTTGAAGATGTTGTGAAGGTTGGTGACAAAGTTAAAGTTGAAGTTATTAAAATAGACGAAAAAGGTAGAGTTGACATGAAACTTGTCAAAAAATTATAACAAACATAAAAATTTTTTAAAAAACAAGAATATTTTTGTTCTTGTTTTTTTCTATCCATCATACATTATGAGTATGAAAAAGTTAAATGTTTTTGTTTTTAGAAAATATATTGTCAATTTATGTATATTTGGATTAATTGTTTTAATAGGTTTGGCTGTTGTTTTCGGAGTTAATTATAACAGCACAGAAACAGAAACTTCAGCTTCTCAAGGAGCTGTTTATCAGGGCAATACATCTTCTAACAAAATTAGTTTGATGATTAATGTTTGTTGGGGGACTGAATATCTTGGGGATATGCTTAAAATACTCGAAGAAAAAAATGTGAAAGTAACCTTTTTTGTCGGTGGAGTTTGGGCAGCTGATAATGAAGAAATCTTAATTCAAATGGTTGAAAAAGGCCATGAAATTGGTAACCACGCTTATTCACACAAAGACCATGATAAATTGACAAAAGAAAGTTCAAGGCAGGAAATATTAACCACTCATAATCTTGTTAAAAGTATAGTTGGTAAAGAAATGAATTTATTCGCTCCTCCAAGTGGAGCTTATAATTCACAAACTGTTGAAGTGGCTAAGGAATTAGGTTATAAGACAATTATGTGGACTCGAGATACCATTGATTGGAGAGACCAAGATGTCAACACAATCTATAATAGAGCAATTAACAATGCAAAG
Organism: uncultured Clostridia bacterium; assembly: GCA_944349895.1. Taxonomy (GTDB): domain Bacteria; phylum Bacillota; class Clostridia; order Christensenellales; family UBA1242; genus Caccovivens. The sequence continues at coordinate 10,031 of CALVNQ010000013.1, forward strand.
GGTGGAGATTTGATTTTAATGCATCCTACCGAAGCAACAAAGAATGCCTTGCCAAAAATAATTGATACTTTACAGTCTCAAGGTTTCGAACTTGTTTCGGTTTCTGACAATATTTCCAACTAAAATTAAAATTTGACAAAAAACAAAACTTTTATATGGCTAGCTGTTTGCAAACTCTTATTTTGTGTGTTATAATATGGTTATGGCTGAGTATAAGGTTGGTAAAAAACATAAAAAATTAAATGGAAATGCGAGAAAGATTATTGGAATAACTTTTATTACAATATCTTGTCTTGCTTTTTTCTTTTTATTAACAAATTTGGTTGGGTTCATGCAGAATTTCTTGTTAGGAGCGTTTGGTTATTTTGCTTATCTTTTATTTGTTTTGATGTTTTTAGCTGGAGTTGCATTGCTTAACAATAGAAAGTATAAACTTTCAAAAAAATATGCTATTTTTTTGTATCTAACGGTATTTTTCTTAATCTGTATTATTCAACTGGCTATTGTTGGAGATAAGACAGGATCTTTTGGTGAGTATTTAACCTCTAATTACACGCGTAAACATACTGCAGGGGGAATAATATTTGGTTTGTTTACAACTTCTATTTTATATTTAACAAATTTTGTTTGGTCGTTTGTGATATTTTCTGTTTGTTTTGTTATTTGTTTAGCATTGTATATTGATTCAATCTTGTTACTTAAAAAACAAAATATGCAAGAGAAACCTGTTAAACTTTCAATTAAAGAAAGCGATAAAATTTCTACGAAAAAGAACGATGTTAATGTGGTTATGAGTGGCAATATTGAAAAGAAATTGTCAAAAGAGGAAGAAGTAAAGCAGAAATTAGGGTTGTCGAAAAGAGCATTGTTTGAACCTGTGCATCATGAAAACACTTCTAAAAAAGTTGATCCTAAAACTTTGCAAGGTGAAGAACTAAAAAAATATTTATTAACTCCTCCTGAAGTAGATGTCAACAAATATTTTTCTAATGATGCTCGAAATTATGCTAAATTTGGATCGGTAAATAATTTTAAAAGTGAAATTGATAAAAATATTAATTCTTTGAAAAAAGAGGAAATTTCACCTATTATTAGTGATTCTAGTAAGAGGCTGTCTCCTGTCGTCGACGCAGAGCCTGAACAACTTGTTTCTGAAGCTGATGATATTATTAGAGAAGTTATTCAAGAAAGTGGTATTAAATCAACAAGTGAATTTAATGATGAAGATAAGCAATCTGATTTTGATAATGCCAGAGATAGGGAAGCTCTTAATCGAAATGCTGAAAGGGATTTTTCTTATGACAGAAACTCAAATAGAGAAAATATAGTTGAAAATTTTGATCAAAATAATTTAAACAGAGCAGAAAATTTGGAATCTTCAAGACAGAGACGTTTTGTTGATATAGATTCTAATGATGATACAAATGATGATAAAGAGAAAAGGATTGTCCCTTATCGCTATACTAAACCATCAATAAACCTTATCACAACACATTCTTCTGATATGAGTGAATTTGATAATGATATTTCCACAAAAACTATTATTTTGGAAAATACTTTACAAGAGTTTGGTGTCCCTGCAAAAGTTCAAAATGTTGTGATTGGGCCAGCTGTTACTAGGTATGAATTAGAAATGCCTATGGGTATTACTGTTAAAAAAGTTTTAAACTTATCTAGTGATATAGCACTTGCCCTTGAAGCTAATGGAGGAGATGTCCGTATCGAAGCACCAGTTCCAGGCAGAAATGTTGTCGGAATTGAAGTTCCGAACGATAAAGTGGCTACAGTTTCTATTAAAGACATTTTAATGTCTAATGAGTTTATCACGGCGAAGTCGCCTTTAACTTTTGCTGTTGGGAAAGATATAACAGGTAGAAATATGGTGGGAGCGCTGAACAAAATGCCTCATTTGCTTATCGCTGGTACCACAGGTTCAGGTAAAAGTGTGATGCTTAACAGTATTATTATTTCTTTAATCTTTAAAAGTTCTCCAGAGGATTGTAAGCTGCTCTTAATTGATCCTAAACAAGTGGAGTTTATGCCATACGAAGGTATACCTCATCTTATCGTGCCTAAAATTATTTCCGATATTACAAAAGCATCAAATGCCTTACAGTGGGCATTAGATGAAATGGAAAGAAGATTCAGATTGATAAGAGAGGCTAGAGTAAGAGATATAGATGAATATAATTTTACTTCAGATGTTATTTCAGGCAGAAAGAAAAAAATGCCATTTATCGTCATAATAATCGATGAGTTTTCCGATTTTATTATGCAGGGTAAAAAAGAAGTTGAAGATCGTATAATTCGTTTGGGTCAAAAAGCTAGAGCATCGGGCATACATCTTATTTTGGCCACTCAATATCCAACAACTGAGTATGTTACTGGAGGAATAAAAGCAAATTTCCCTTCAAGAATTGCTTTTAAAGTTGCAAGCAGAGTCAATTCCGATGTTATTTTAGGAATGACAGGTGCAGAAAAATTGCTCGGACATGGAGATATGCTTTATGCCCCTCAGGAATATTCTTCTGCTCCAAAAAGAGTGCAAGGTTGTTTTATTACTACTAAAGAAATTTCTGATATTGTTAATTTCGTTACTACCAATAATGAAGCGATATTTGATCAAGAAATACAAGACGCCATTAATAATCTTCCTAAATCTTCAAGTGGAGATAATAACAGTGATCGTGGAGGTATGGATCCACTTTTACCTGAAGCGCTTAAAATGTGTATTGATGCAGGTCAAGCTTCTACTTCTATGATTCAAAGAAGACTTTCCATAGGTTACCCTAGGGCAGGGAAAATTATAGACCAAATGACTGAAATGGGATATATTTCGGTTGCAGATGGTGCTAAACCTAGAAATGTTTATATAACTCTTGAAGAATTTTACCAAATTTTTGGTGATAATTACGAATAAAGTGGAGATTAAAATGACAAAAGAGGAATTGGTCTTAAAAAAAGTGTCAGCAATTTCGCTTGGTTGTGATAAAAATCGAGTTGATCTTGAAAAGATGCTTTTTTTACTTTCAAATTATGGGTTTCAAATTGTTGAAGATATTAATGATGCAAATATTGTGATCGTTAATACTTGTGCTTTTATCACGCCAGCCAAACAAGAAGCGATAGAAAATATCATCGAAATGGAAAATCTTAAATTAAATAAAAAAATAGAAAAAGTTATTGTGACGGGCTGTTTTTCTCAAAGATATTATAGCGAAGTTTTAAATAATTTCCCGAATATTGATGCTGTTTTAAAATTGGAAGATAATAAAAAAATTGTGAACATTATTGAGAATTTATATGATGTGCAAAAATCAAAATGTATTGAAAGTTATGACAGAATTCTTACCACATATAGTAGTTATGCTTATTTAAAAATTGCAGATGGTTGCAATAATACGTGTTCATTTTGTGCTATTCCAAGAATTCGTGGATCATACAAAAGCATAGAAATTGATGAGCTAGTTGATGAGGCTAAGTTGCTTGCTGAAAAGGGAGTTAAAGAAATTATCCTTGTAGCACAAGACACTACAAGATATGGTATCGATCTTTATGGTGAACCTTCTTTAATTAAGCTTTGTAAAAAATTAGCAAAAATTAAAAATATAGAATGGATTAGAATTCACTATGCTTATCCTGAAATGATTACCGATGAACTTCTTTCTTACATAAATAGTGAGCCTAAAATGTGCAATTATCTAGATATCCCTTTGCAACATATCGACGACAAGATTTTAAAAAGTATGCGTCGTAGACATAACGAACAATTCACAAGGGATTTAATTTCTAAAATTAAGTTGAATTATCCTAATATCAAGATTCGTTCAACATTTATTGTTGGTTATCCCGGTGAAACAAGAAAAAATTTTAAGAAATTAACTGAATTTCTTAAAGAAGCTAAGTTAGACTATGTTGGGTTTTTCCCTTATTTTAGAGAAGAAAATACGGTTAGCTACTTCCTTAAAAAACAGGTTCCTAATTTTATCAAAAAAATAAGATTAAAAAAAGTTCAGAAAATTCAGCAAGATGTTGTTTATAATAATATTTATAAAATTTTAAATTCAACAGTTGATGTTCTCATAGATTATTTTGACGAAAATGATGGCACTTTTGTTGGTCATACAAAATTTCTTTCTCCATCAGTTGACTTTAATGTTAAAATTGTGGATAATGAGAATGTAAGAATTGGTCAATTTGTCACTGTGAGACTGACTGATTTTGACGGTAATTTTTTAACAGGAGAATGTTTTTATGAATTTGCCAAATAAGATTACTGTTTGCAGAATTTGTTTAATACCTTTTGTGTTATTCTTTTTTCTCGCTGATTTTATACCTTATGGTAAACTGATTTCTGCAATCATATTTGGAATAGCTGCATTGACTGATAATATTGACGGGAGAATTGCTAGAAAAAGAAATCTTGTAACTGATTTAGGAAAATTCTTAGACCCTATAGCTGACAAGGTTTTGGTTATGAGTGGATTATTACTAATTGTTGCATGGCCTATTTCTGGCGCAGGGGTTGTTAATATTGAACCTTCTGTTTGGCCTGTTTGGTTGGGTATTATTTGTGCTATAATTATTTTAAGCAGAGAACTGATTATAAGTGCTTTTAGACAAATCGCTGCAACAAAAAATTTGGTTATGGCTGCTGATAAATTTGGAAAAATAAAAACTCTTATTCAAGATATTACTATATTTTTATACATGATTTACGCATTTATTGTTTCTGAATTTTACACTGCTATTAAAGGCAATACTAATACCATTTTATCAATTATTTTACTGGCATTTTTAATACTTACCACAATTATAACGGTGATTTCAGGGTTGAATTATATTTTAAAAAATAAACATGTTTTGTTTGAAAAGTCTGACAAAAAAAATGAAAAAGTTTCAAAATATGATTTGATTATTCCTGACGTTCTAAGTGAATTTATTGAAGAAGGTGTTATTAATGAAAATAAATTAGCAGAAAGGTTTAATATCGATCAAAGTCGTGCTAAAAAAATTATTGATGATATGATAGATTTAGGATATATTTCTGATGAACAAGGGGATAAGGAAATTTTAATTAGTATCAGAGAATATGAAGATACTTTTGGAAAATAATTAATTTTTGGAGATGAATATTATGGAAAGAAAAATTGCAAAAGAAGATGCTCTTGCTGAAGCATTACTTCAAATTGAAAAACAATATGGAAAGGGTTCAATTATGAAACTTGGGGATAGTGTTAATCAAAAGGTTGATGTTATCCCTACTGGTTGTTTAACCCTTGATTTAGCCCTTGGCATTGGTGGAGTCCCACGAGGAAGGGTTGTTGAAATTTATGGCCCCGAATCTTCAGGTAAAACAACAGTTTCTCTTCATATTATTGCAGAAGCTCAGAAAATGGGTGGAACAGCAGCTTTTATAGATGCAGAACATGCTTTAGATCCAAGTTATGCTGAAAAATTAGGCGTTGTCCTCAAAGATTTATATGTTTCACAACCTGATAATGGAGAGCAGGCTTTGAACATTTGCGACATGTTGGTAAGATCTGGGGGAGTAGATGTTGTTGTCGTTGATAGTGTTGCGGCGTTAACTCCTAAAGCTGAAATAGATGGAGAAATGGGGGATAATCATGTTGGTTTACAAGCAAGGATGATGTCTCAAGCTTTAAGGAAATTGACAGGAGCAATAAACAAGAGTAATACAACAGTTATTTTTATTAATCAGTTAAGAGATAAAATTGGAGTGATGTTTGGTTCGCCTGAGACAACGGCTGGGGGCAAAGCTTTAAAATTTTATGCTAGCATTAGGCTTGATGTGAGAAAGGGTGAAGCTATAAAAGATGGAGTTAATGTAATTGGCAATAAAACCAAAGTTAAAGTGGTTAAGAACAAGCTTGCACCACCTTTTAAAGTCGCAGAATTTGATATTATATATGGCAAAGGTGTTTCAAAAACTGGTTGTATTATAGATTTGGCACTTCAATTTGGTATAATAAAAAAATCGGGGGCTTGGTTTTCATATCAAGATGAAAAGATTGGCCAAGGTAAAGAAAATACCAAAGATTATTTGGATTCTAATCCTGATGTTTGTGCTGAAATTGAAAAATTAATTATTGATGAAGTTAATAAGGAAGGCTTACCTTTAGATACAGGGGCCGATTTAGATTAATAGATTAAACAAACCATTTTTTCTTTTGAGGAGCTTTTTGTTTTTGCTCCTCTTTTTTTATTTTAAAAGTTTGTATATTTTCATTAAAAGTATTTGAATTAGATTCTTTAATATTCAAT
>CALVNQ010000014.1 GCA_944349895.1 uncultured Clostridia bacterium
TCTTGCTTATGCAAGATTTTTTATTGCAATCCTTGCAATCGCAAGTTATTTCATAACTTGCACTGGAGCTTATCAGCGCTAAATAAATAGTCCTATAAAAAAACTTGCCAATTAAAGCAAGTTTTAAACTTATTCTTTATTTTGATCTTCTTGGTTTTCGATAGCTTCAGTTTTAACAATATTCTCATTATTATTTAAATATTTCTTATTTTTTGCTACATCAACAATGATAAATATAGTAGCTAAAACTAAAACTAAAATTTCAATTAAAGACCAAATAGAAAATGCAGAAACTATTCCAACAGCTAACAAAATAATTGTCAAAATATTAAAAACTATTGTTGTAATAACAATACCTTTTCTATTAGAAAAAGTTTCAGCGTCCAATTTGCATCTAGACATTCCCACAGCAGAAAAAATGAGACCTAAAATTGAGAAAATAACTATTATAACCCCAACTAATCCTGTTATTAAAGCTGCTGCGGTAGTGGCTCCAGTAGGATCAAGTGATGAGCCGGCAGACAACAATGGTATAATTGCAGCAATACTTATAGCAGTTGTCACAGCAATTACCACGTAACATAACAAGCTCAAAATTAATCCAGTTAGCAATAATGGCCTTGAAATATTTTTACCCATATCCCCTCCTTCAAATTAATGATAACATAATTTAATATGCGTCGTCAAACGAATTAAATACATAAAGCAAAAGAAATTTTCTTGTTTTTTACATCTTTAGAAAGTATTTTTACAATAACCTTCTGATTTAATTTAACAAATTCATATATATTAGCATCACATCGATCAGTAATACTAGAGATATGCAAAAGTCCAAAAACTCCATTATCTAGCCTAATGACAGCTCCAAAAGGCAAAATTTTAACAACTTCCCCATTATAAGATCGATCAAAAGACAAAGCTTCAATTTTTTCTTCTAATGGATCGGGTAATATTTGTTTTAATCCAAGTTTGATTTTTTTATTTTCTCTGTCAACATCAATAACCTTAAAATTAAGTTCATCACCTTCTTTAATAATTTGGCTCGGTTCTGTTATTTTTTCGTAAGAAAGATCAGAAATATGAATAAAACAATCCACTCCATCAACATTAATAAACGCCCCGTAAGGCATGATTTTTTTGACTTTCCCCTTTACAATTTTATTAATGAAAATTGATTTCCAAAACATATCTTCATTAGTTTGTTTTATTTGTTGAGCAAGTAGCTTAATGCTAGCAATAATAGTTTTATCATCTCTATTAATTTCTGTTACAACTGCTTCTTGTTGAGAGCCTATAAAAGATTTAAAATCAATTTTATGATCGGAAATTTCACTTTTAGGTATAAAAATTTTATAATCACCCATTTTGGATTTAAGTCCATCTTTAAACTCATTCACAACAAAAGTGAATCTGCTACCAAGCTTTAATTTTAAAGCATTTTGCGTGCCTAAAATTCTAATATCAGCTTCGGTTTTCGAAGCTAAAATCAATCCTTCATCAGTAGCCCCAACGATAGTTACTTTAAATCTATCTCCAATTTTAACGTCTTCAAAATTTTCAAAATCTTCTTTAGGTATGAAAGCATCTTTTTTCCCACCAATATTAAAAATTACACCATCATTATTTTTTAAAATAACAACGCCATCATACAATTCGCCTTTTTTATAGTTAGAGAAAGTTTTTTCTATTTCAAATAAATTAAACTCTTTATTCATTTTTTATTCTTTTTATTGTCCTTTTTGCTAAATTTTTCTTCACAAACTACTTTAACTTCATTAAGCTTATCAGCAACTATTTCGCTAGCTTTATTTAAAACTTCTTCATTTAATTTTTGATTATAAAACTTATCAAGTTCATAAGGTTCCCCGATTAAAATTTTTGTCATCTTAAAAGCGCGAGGACGAGAATTAATCCAAACAGGAACAATTGGGCTTTTAGATTTTATAGCCAACATTGCTGCCCCATTTTTAACCTCACCTAAATTTAAATTATCAGATCGATTTCTTGTGCCTTCAGGATAAATAATAAGCTTTTTATTATCTTTTAAAACACTTAAAGCACGTTTAATAGCACTTATATCGGCCGATTGTCTATCAATTTTAATAGCTCCCATGGCCTTTAAAAATGCTCCTTTGGTTTTACATTTAAAAAGCTCTTTCTTTGCAAGAAAATATTTTTTTTCATAAGTCCCCAAAACGATTAAAACTGAATCTAAATTAGAAGTATGATTAATAGTTATAATGGCTTTACCTTTTGGTAAATTTTTTTTCCCATAAATTCTAGCAGGAAATAAAATTTTACCAGGTATATAAGCTAAAGCTTGAACGAAATGAAAAATCATAACACCCTCCTAAATACTATCTGCTAAAGCATATGCCGTAGAGAAAGCAATTTGCAAATTAAACCCCCCAGTTAAAGCATCAACATCCAATACTTCTCCTATAAAATAAAGCCCTGGAACAAGTTTACTTTCCATATTTTTTGGATTAATTTGAAGTAAGTCGACTCCTCCACTTGTTATGATAGCTGTATCAATAGGATACAACATTTTATAATCTAAAGTCCAGCATTTTAATAAACTGACAATTTGCTTTCGTTGCTCATAAGTAACAGAATTAACTTTTTGATTTAAAGGATATTTCAAATAATTTAAAAAAGGTGGAATAAATTTTTTGGGTAAAAGAGAAGCCATAACATTACTCAAATTTTTATTTTTAGAAGAAGAGAACTCCCTAATCAGCCTTGCGTCTAATTGTTCAATAGATAATGCTGGTTTAAAATCTAACTCCAAACGATCACAATTTAACCGATTAATATAACTTGATAACGTTAACACTATTGGCCCAGATATACCTTTATCAGTAAAAAGCATTTCACCAAATTGAGAAAATTTTTTATTTTGGCAAACAGCAGTCAATCTAACATTTTTTAATGACAATCCTTGAAGTGATTTAATATAATTATTTTTTAACTCAATAGCAACCAAAGCAGGCCTAGTAGTAATAATATTATGCCCAAAAGCTTTTGCAAAATTGTAACCGTCGCCATTACTGCCAGTAGCACAATAGCTTTTCCCACCTGTAGCAATGATAACTTTTTCAAATATTTCACCGTCAACCACAAAAACATTATCTTTTTTATAAATTTTTTTTACCCTATGATTTAGCAAAATCCTGCAATTTTTTGAAAAATCTGAAAGTATTTTAATAACATCGCTTGACTTATCACTTTTAGGGAAAGCTCTATTCCCCCGTTCTATTTTTACAGGCATTCCCATACTTTCAAAAAACGATATAGTGTCCGAAGGAGAAAATTTTGATAGAGCACTTTGCAAAAACTTACTGCCACGAACGACATTATTTAAAAATTCATCATTTGCACAACAATTAGTAAAATTACACCTTCCCTTTCCAGTTATATATATCTTTTTCCCCAACTTTTCATTAGATTCAAAAATTGTAACGTCATAATTTTTACTACTTAATAAACCAGCCACAAAAAGACCAGAAGCCCCTCCTCCTATAACAGCAATTTTCATTTAGCCTCCAAGAGCGAAACAATCTCTAAATCTTTTAGGAAACGGTATTCTCCTCTTTTTAATCCCCCCAGCTTTAAATTTCCTATTCTGATTCTTTTTAATAGTTTGATTGATTTGCCTATTGCTTCGAACATTTTTTTAACTTGATGATTTTGCCCCTCATGAATAACAACTGAGATTCTGGAACAATTATTTTCGAAATTCAACAATTTAACACCTGCCCTAGGCAAGCGTTCGCCATCAATAACCACCCCTTTTCTTAAAACGGCAAGCTCACTTTCTTTAATATCTCCCTCAATTTTAACAATATACTCTTTCTCAATTTCATAAGATGGATGAGCAACTCTATTAGCAAATTCACCATCATTAGTTAAAATAATTGCTCCCTCTGTGTCATAATCCAGCCTCCCAATTGAAAAAAGCCTGTCGGGCAAGTCAATAAGGTCATAAATTGTTTTACGCCCTTTTTCATCATTGGCAGTGCAAGCATAACCCTTAGGCTTATTAAGTAAGATATACAGGTATGAAAGAGGAAGGCTTATTTTTTTACCTTCCACCTCAATTGAATCTTTTTTTTCATCGATAATAACGCCAAGCTCATCGACAACTTTGCCATTAACTTTAATAAAACCATTTTTAATCAGTTCATCAGCTTTACGTCTTGAACAAACCCCTGCTGTGCTTATAAATTTATTTAATCTCATAACTTACCATTGGTCTAGAATATCAAATAATCTCTGTTTTAAAGACCTTTCCTTTATATTTTCCATTGTAACAATTTTACCAGAAAATAGCAAGTTATTATCAAAGAATATTTTATACTCTCCGACTTGAGAATTTTTTTGTAATGGAGCTATAACATTTTTTGTTAAAACAACATCAACTTTTATTTTATCTAATTCTCCTTCTTTCAATGGATAAAAATATGTTTCATAGTTACCAACCCTGGCGTTTTGTTTTTCACCTTCACTGACATTTATAATGTTATCAAAATGAACATTTTCCACAAGGTTATATAATTTAAAATTGTTAAATCCCCAATCAAGAATGGCTGAAGATTCTTCAAACATTGGGCCACAATTTAAAACCACACAAACCAACCTCATTCCGTCTCTTTCAGCAGCAGAAACAAGGCATCTCCCAGCATCATCAGTAAAGCCTGTTTTAACCCCAATCGCACCATTAAAAGTTCTTAATAATTTATTTTTATTACATAGATAACGGACTTTACCGTCGGCATTAACAATTTTTTTATTTTGTGTTGAAACTATCTCTTTAAATACAGGATTATTTAAAGCATAAGCAGTTATTTTAGCTAAATCATATGCGCAAGTATAGTGTCCTTTTTCATCAAGACCATGTGTATTTTCAAAATGTGTGTTTTTGACCCCTATTTTATAAGCAGTAAAATTCATTAAATCAACAAAATGTTCAACCGTCCCTCCCACTCTTTCTCCTATAGCTACACTAGCATCATTTCCAGATACCAACATAAGTCCATAAAGCAAATCTCTTAATGAATGTTTTTCTCCTTTTCTTAAATAGAGAGATGTCCCCTCAACGCCTATGGCTTTATCTGAGACTTCAAAAACTTCATCCAAATCCTCACAATGTTCAATAGCCGTAATAGCCGTCATAATTTTAGTTGTACTGGCCATAGCTAATTTGGCGTAAGAATTTTTTTCAGCCAAAATTCTTCCCGTTTGAGCTTCAATCAAACACATTGCTTTACCCGAGCACCCAACGTCGGCGCTAACTTCCATCACCGAGACATTAATGGCTCCATAAAAAAAGGATAATAAAATCGAAAAAATTATAATTAAAGCAATAAGAATTACAAAAAGAGATCTGTACTTAACTTTAGTTTTTTTAGTCTTCGTTTTCATTTTTATCTACCTTATTTATTAGTGCATTAAACATATTGAGAAAAGTTTGATACAATGATTTATTTTCGACATTAATAAAATTAATTTGACCTTCTTTTTCAATTAGGAAACCAACAGGCGTAACACTCATACCTCCAGAAGAACCTCCCGCCATAGGAAAATGATTTGCAACTCTTCTTGAAGAAAGATCTGCATATTCACCTCCTCCCACTACATACCCGACTGAAACTCGTGATATAGGTATTATGATTGTCCCATCGTCAGAAACCACTTTATCACCAACCACAGTGCTCGAATCAACGATACTTTTAATTTTATCCATTGATGAAGAAATAAGATCATTGATAGTATTATCATTTGAAAAGATCTTCATATTTACCTCCCATTAAAAAAATAAATTTGTCAAATGTTTATTTTCTTTTTCTTACTTAGAATAACCGAAACAATAAAAGAATATACAACATCAAACAACGAAATGGACATATTTAAGTTTACAGAAATTTCTATTACTTTTTTGTTAAATGAATGAGTGTCATACAATCCTAATGATGCTGTGGGTTTCTTATTTTTAATAGAAGAAAAAAAAATCAAAGCTCCAACATTTAAAAATCCACAGACTAAACTGGTTATAAAAGAATCTTCTAATCCTATATTATAAAAAACTTCCAAAAACCTTAATCTTGTTTTCTCCTTAATCTGATTTGCAAATTCTTCATAAAGAACAATTTCTGGAGAATCAAACTCCAATTGTTTTTCTTTTGTTTCCTTTTCATTTTTTAATTTAATTTCTTTACCATTAATTTCAAAAAAGAAATACAATAATTTAATTTTAAATATATAAACACAAAAAACTCCAGAATTTTTTAAAGCATTAAAAGAAACTCTTATCTCTAAAAATAAAGGAGAAATCAGCAACAAAATTATAAAAGTTGGTATGAAAAAATAAAGACTAGTCATTGAAACTAGTCTTTGCAAAAGCTAAGAACTTATACTTGTTCATAATTTAGAAATTTTTTAAGTTTTTCCCTATTCCCTTTATTTTTTAGCATTCTTTTAATTTGTTTATTAATTTTCGAATAATCAATATTTAAATCTTTAGGATAAATAACATCTGCTTTAAACATATCTTCTGCAAGTTTTTGGGTAGCATTAGGACGCCTAATTCTTGCCACATTTTTTCTCATATCCACTAAAATTTTTGGATCATTTAGAATTGAATTTAAAATTTCAATCAACTGACGGTCATTTTTATATTGCTTAGCAGCTCCCTCTGCAAGCAACATTTGAACATTTACCTTTTCCTGTTCAGGAAGTTTTTTACAACAAATCATCGGCAAAAATTTATTTAGAGATTCTGTAACTGAAATTCCACCTGCTTTACCAACTATAATATCGGCGGCACTCATTAAAAGATCAACTTCTTTAGAAAAACCAAAATTTATTAACCTTATATTTGACGGCAATTTTAATTTGTCAATTTTTCTTTTGCTCTTTTCATCTCTACCATTTGCAACGATAATTTGTACATCATGGTCTTTAATATGTTTAACAAGATTTTTAACAATCTTATAATTTCCACTCCAAAATCCTCCGCCGTACATGACGAGCATAGTAAAAATGCCATCTTTTATTCCCAATTTAGAACGAGCAAAAGATTTATCTATTGGTTGAGAAAACTTTTCATTAGCAGTCAATCCGTAAGGCAAAAGTTGTTCCTTTTTAAAGCCTTTACCAAGCATTGTTGGTATATATGATTCATTTGGAATCAATAAATAATCTATACCTGTAGCAGCTTCCCAGAAAGGACATACAGCATAATCAGAAATGAAAGAATAAGTAACAGCTGGAATGGGATAAATTTTGCGTAAATTTGTAATCATTATGCATGGTAAAAAATGTGAAGCATAAATAGCGTCAGGTTGAAAATTATAAATAAGTTGTAAAACTTTATTATACATTTTGAACAGGCCTGGTTGAACTGGGGATTTATACCATTTATTTGGATCTGCCTTTTGATAATGTCTAAAAAAAGCATTAAAAGTTCTATGCATATATTGGCATGCCAACCCATAACCCTTTTCTTGAATCCAAATAAAAGTTTTACTATCGCAAAATTCATGCAAAAGATCAACTACTTTTACTTCTCCTCCCATAGCTTCCAATTTTTCTTTAACAGCATTGGCCGCTGAATTATGTCCATTCCCTGCGGTAACGGTAAATATTAAAAACTTTTTCATAAAATCCTCATTATTAAACATATTTATCTAAAGTTAAATTTTTATAAAAATTAGGAACCATTTTTTCAGTTGTATAGTACCCACTTGGAGCGCTTATAACTTCAGGCAATCTGTTTATTATTGTTGCACAAGTAAGTTCAACAGTTGAAGGTCTGTTAATGGTAACTGTGGTATTAGGTTCCCCGAATATAGTCCAATCATTACTGTCGAATTCAGCTTTATCATAAACCTTACCAATACATTCTGATTCTATAACCACACCTTCTTTTGTATGAGTGGTAACGATAGCACTCATCCCTGTGCATTCTCCCTTCTTAATATCCATACCAAGAGTTGAAGAATGCAATTTAGATTTTGCAATTTGAGGGACGCATTTTTGCACCTGGCTTTTCACAGTTAGCCCAAGTTGAGAACAAAGCCAACCATTAACATTCCACATATAACTTGGCAAAAATGATCCTTCCTTAATTAACTTGTCTCTTGAAGCAGGAGAAATGTTATCAGCAGAGGCGACTTCTTTTTCAAACTGCTCAACAGTTAACCCAGCTCCATGAGCTCTTGCCAAAGCGATACCATAGTCTTCAACATTATAACTGGACTTACCTATAATCTTAGTAATTTTGTGTGTGGCCCCCGCAATAACCGTTATTAAGTTGCCCCAAAAAACATCTTGGTAACCACTCCCACAAATGGTACAATTTTTTTCCTTAGCGATTTTATCCAATTTGGAGAAAATAGCAGGATTAGAATTTTGAGGATAAAATGCTTCTTCACAAGTAGTGATAGCATTCACTCCATTTTGAGCACAAACAGCAAGTGCATCTTCAACATCTGAAATAAGGCTCATTGTTGTAACGACAACAACGTTAGGCTTATTTTTCTTTAAAAAAGAGTCAAAACAATTAGCATTTTGAATTTTAACTCCCACCTTCTTTTTTAAACCGATAATATCTGCAATATCTTTCCCGATTTTGCTCTCATCGATATCAAAGGCGCCAATAATTTTAACACCTTTTTCAATAGCATATCGCATGGTATAAACACTCATTTTACCACAACCATATTGCACCATAGTTATTTTAGACATTTTCTTACCTCCATTTTGGTTTATTATAACAAAATTTAAAAAAATTTTGCAAATGATTAGTGACTTTTTAAAAAAATGAGTATAATATTTTTGAAAAATAAAGGGAGATACAAATGAAAAAAGCTTTTGATAACAAAAAATATTTAAAATTACAGAAAGAACACATAATGCAAAGAATCGAAATGTTTGGAGGAAAGCTATATCTAGAATTAGGAGGCAAGCTTTTTGATGATCTCCACGCATCAAGAGTTTTGCCAGGATTCGAACCAGATGTTAAAATTAAACTTTTAGAAAGCATGAAAGATAAAACAGAAATAGTTATGTGCATAAGTGCAAACGATATAGAAAAAAACAGAATTAGAGCTGATTTAGGATTAAGTTATGACAATGAAGTCCTAAGGTTGATCGATAATTTTAGAAAGTTAGGATTATATGTTTCTTCAATAGTAATAACTCTATTTAAAGGACAATTAAGTGCACAAAAATTCGCGAATCTATTGAAAAATCGAGGAGAAAAAGTTTATTTTCATAAATATACAAAAGGTTATCCAAATGATATTGAAACCATAGTATCAGAAGAAGGATACGGAGCAAACGATTATATACAAACAACCAAACCCCTAGTTATTGTTACAGCTCCTGGGCCAAATAGTGGTAAATTAGCCACTTGTCTTAGTCAATTATACCACGACTATAAACAAGGCATAAATGCTGGTTATGCTAAATTTGAAACCTTCCCCGTTTGGAATCTCCCTTTAAAACACCCAGTTAATGTTGCATATGAAGCTGCAACAGCAGATATAAAAGATGTTAATATGATAGACCCATACCATTTTAATAAGTACGGCAAATTAGCAGTAAATTATAATCGAGACATTGAAGTATTCCCTGTGCTTAAAAATATATTAAAAAAAATAACTGGCAAAGATATTTACTATTCTCCAACAGATATGGGAGTAAACATGGCTGGTTACGCTATAATAAACGATAAAGTTGCATGTGAAGCTTCTATCCACGAAATAATAAGAAGATATTACAGTTATGCATGTGCAAATAAAAAAGGCCAAACATCTTATGACACTGTGGATAGAGTAAAAATGTTATTAAATGAACTTGAAATAAATCCAGCAGAACTAAATGTAATCAAAGTTGCAAAGAAAGTCGGCAAAGAGAGCAACCAACCTTGTATTGCAATGGAACTAAATAAAAATTTAATTTTAACAGGTAAAACAAAAAACATAATATCTGCTGCAGGTGCGGTGGTATTAAATGCTTTAAAAACTTTAGCGAACATAGACGATCATCCACTTATAAGCGATCAAATTTTGCTTCCTATACTTAAGCTAAAGAAAGAAGTGTTAGGCTCTCCTTCTTCTCAACTATCACTTGATGACGTTTTAATCGCTCTATCAATATGCGCAAATTCTAATACCGAGGCTGCCGATTGTATGAAAATGTTGCCAAAACTAAAAGGTTGTGAAGCCCACTCGACTTACATATTACCTACATCAGACGAGCTCACACTTAAAAAACTTGGAGTTTATATATCAAGCGAACCATATTTTGAAACAAATGATCTTTTTAATTAATAAACGGAGGAGTCTCTCCGTTTTTTTAAAAAAATATATATAAGAAACGATAAAACAAAAAAAAGCAGATTAAAACAATTTAAATACAAAATATACAATATTTAATAAAAAATTATAAAATTTAATTGACAAAAATGCAATACATAATGTATAATCAAAGAGTCGCAATGAATCGACTATAAATGAAGTCGTGTAGCTCAGTCGGTTAGAGCTTTCGCCCTGCTGCCGAGGTTTCGCAAGAAACCGAACGCCAAGGTTCTGCCGTAAGGCAGGTTCTTCTAAGGTGGTCCCACCGTTGAAAAAAATTGTTAATGCGACACAAACCGAATATAGTCGTGTAGCTCAGTCGGTTAGAGCACCACCCTGTTGCCGAGGTTTCGTAAGAAACCGAACGCCAAGGTTCTGCCGTAAGGCAGGTTCTTCTAAGGTGGTCCCACCGTTGAAAAAAATTGTTAATGCGACACAAACCAATATAGTCGTGTAGCTCAGTCGGTTAGAGCACCACCCTGATAAGGTGGGGGTCGGTGGTTCGAGTCCACTCACGACTACCATCAAATAAATTGCTTGGCAATTTTGTCAAGTTTTTTTAACTATTCCCCACCTTATACTTGCTTATCAGCAAGTGCAAAGCAAAGCTTTGCCAGGGTGGAACCACCCTTAACGCCACTTCGCAAAAGCTTTTATTTTCAGCTTTTGCTCTCAAAGGTGGGGGTCGGTGGCTGTACCCTTAAATTATCATTTAAGGGAACCCATCGAGTCCACTCATCTCTACCAAAAAAATGAGTGGAATAGCCCACTTATTTTTATTATATCTTACCGAGCTATGAATAGAATGAATTTAGGTTCCCCAAGTTGATAGCTCGAGTCCACTTAAGACATCCATTTTTTATTATGAAGGAGGATAAAATATGATAATTACTGTTAAAGATATGATTACTTCCCTAATGGTTAAATTGAAAAGAAGATCAATTTCTACAACAGAATTATATAACTGTTTCGTTGATTTAGAAGAAAGTTTAAATTCCATTTATAAAAGCAGTTTAATATTATTTAGTAATGTTTATATACAAGACTTTTTAAGAGAGAACCCTGAATTTGGGTTTAATGATAGTAGAATATTTTTAAAAAATAATTTTGATTTTAATTATTTGCAAGAACATTTTCTTTCTTTGATGAGTCTTGAAAAATTGGAAATATTTGGCTTGTTGATGGAAGAATTAAATGAAAAACAAAACTTGCAAAGAGTATAAAAACGATGAAAGTTTAAAAAGTTAAATAAAAAATTAGTAATTTTATAATTTTCAGAATTTTGACAACAAAAATTTTTGAAAAGTAAAAATGAATAAAATAAGACGACTTTTTAGCCATCTTGCGTTCCTAATAACCGAAAATAATCTAATTTTACTTTTGGTCTAAATCTATCGTAAACTCCCTAAAACTGATATATTTGCAACAAATTGCAACAGTAACTCGTATTACTTATTTAAATTCTTACACTTTATTAAATAACTCTTAAATCATCAATTTTTACTGAAATACAATCACCAAACATCTTGCCATTTTCATCTATGCCAGAAAAATCAACTTCAACATAATTTTGAACTGCATAGTCTTCCATTACACACCCCTTATCACCTTTATGAATGCCATACTTAGTATATTTATCATCTTCTACTAATAATTCAACCATATCGTATGCTTTTATTTTTAATGGTTCAAAAATTTTTTTTGATTTACTCTTAATATGTTCAAGTTTAAGACTTAATTCGTTTATAATATTTTCTGGTAATTTTTCGTCACATATTTCAACATCATACGAACTAATAGTTACAATTATGAAATCTCCTTGATTTTTGGGGTTAAAGAACAACACATTTAGGGTGTCAAAAAAATTTTCTAACACAATTCCGTGCATATCTTTTTCAAGATTATATTTTTTATATAAATTTTGATTTTTTAATAAAATTATATCAAATTTTTTCATTTTATCCAACCTCCAAAAGGTGTTGTGTTTCTAATTTTCCCTTCTGGACACAACATCCAACCACTATAAAATTTTGTACCTTTTAAATTAATTGCTATTGCTAATCTTTGCCCTCGTCTATCTAAATTTTTTAATTTATAATTTCCTAGTAAATATTGTTCTAATGCTTGTCTGCAATATTCGTTTTTTAGATATTGTGAATCTTTAATAGAATATCCCAAATCATAGAAAATTTTATTTTTACCTTTAGAATTGTTATCGCTTTTAAATACATATTCTGTAAACTTTTCAATAGCACACTCAGCATTTGAATTTTTTTAACTACTGAAAAACTAACATTATTTTTCTTGCAATGACAACGCTCATGCAATGGTTGTTCGGGACAATTACTATATAGTAAATAACATCCACCTAAAGCAGTGCAATTAAGACAATGTCCTAATAATGCCATTAAATTTCGTAAAATTTCTCTAAACCATATCTACATTAAGAACTTGATTTGTTTCTTCGATAAGTTCTCTGTAAGTTTTTGAAAAGTTTATTGTCATAACTTTGTTTTATTAATATACATTCTTTAAATAATCAATACAATATCCTCTTCAACATTGGAGTTGTCATCATAGTGCATATCTCCTTACTTTAAATATTGCCAAGTGGACAATATGTTTATCATTTCGCCTTCTAGTTCACTGTGATTTTCTTTAACTAGGGCAGAAATTCTACCAACTTCGTTTGGTGACATCTTAAACCAATACACAACAAATAAATTGCCTTTTTTGCCTTTTTCCAACACTTTGGTTGCTTTGATTTGGTTTTCTGCGCCCACAAAATATCCATCTGGAGTAACTTCAAAGCCAGCGTCTGCATGTTCCTTCTTATGCTTTTCAATTAACTTCTCATATTGTTGCTCAGAAGTGAATTTTCCGCACTTGAAAATTGTAATCACTTCGTTTTTGTCATTAACAAATTCATACAATCTGTTTGGATGTGCTTTTTTATCAATTTCCTTAGATTTAAATGTTTTTGAAACTTCAAAAGAGAAACCATAATCAAAGTTAATAACAAGAAAATTTGGAGTAAGTTCGGCAACTTCAACAGTTTTTGCAATAAATGGACTTCCTCTGTATATATTAACCAGATTGTTTTTTGTATCAGCGACCAAATTGCTATATTTGTCTCTATTTTTTAAACAGAAACCATACAAGTCTCTGCAAAAATATCTATTCTCTTGGGTAGGACTAGAATATTCTATATTAGCAAAATATTCGTTAAGTTCTTTTGCAGATGGTCTTTCAATTCTAGTCAAATTAAATTTGACTTGCATATAATTTAATTCATGATTAACATAATTAAAACTATATTCGTCATTGTTATAATCCAATGATAGCGCTAAACAATTAACTGCATGCTTAACATCTCCTTTTTCAATGGCAAGCCAAGCATAGAGACGAAGAAATTTAGCAAAATCTTTATAATACCAAACAAAAGGATATGTTTCGTTTAATAATTTTTCAATCGCAACAATGTCTTGTTCGAGTTTTGCTATTTCAATTTTTTCAAAAAGCAACTCTGTATAGTTTGGAGATAATTCTAACAATACATCAATCAGTGTTTTTGCTTGGTCATATTCTTTCAACTCTACAAATGCATACATTTTTCTTACTAGCAAATTGAATTCAGTGTTATCCACCCAATCAAATTTTTCATTTTTATGTGTTGTGTTGTAGTATAAAAAGTCATATAAGTGTGGAAATTGAAAGCTTTTCACTCCATCTGCTTTTTGTGGTTGTTTAAAGTTTGCTATATTTTTATCAACAAAATCTACAATACCTTGCCAATCGTTATTTTTTCGTAGTTCGTTTATCTGGTCGTAAATGTGATTTTTAGCAATATTTTTTAATTGTTGTTTTACACGTGCTATATAGTTTTTACATTTTTCCTCAACTAGGTCTTTATTATATTCCTCAAACTCACTCCAAACAATACCATCTCCAGGAGTTTTTTCATCTTCTATATTGCAAACACCAAATAGCCATGGGGAATCATTTTCTTTTTTAAACTTAATAATAGCATATTGATATTCATCAATATTAAATATTTTGTCTATCTCAATTTCTGCTGGTTCTTTACCAAGTTCGTTTGGATGTTTTAGCCAATTAACAAATTTTGCCAAGGTTGGCTGGTTTGACTTTTTGGCTAAATTTGTTATATATTCCAAACAAACAGACTTTGGAGAATAGGTGTCATCTGTATTCCATTCTTTAAATTCACTAAAAATAATTCCACTATGATTTTGGCTTATTGGAGTATAGCCACCACAGAGACCATAGAGCCATTTATCAACATTTTCTTTTCTAAATTTTAAAATCGCATATTCGATGCCGCCTATGGCAAAAATCTCTGCGATTTCAATTTCTTTTGGCTCTTTGCCAAATCCACCTTCATTCTTTAACCATTCTTTCATAGTTTTAATTGCATTGTCTTGCTGTGATATTTTCATTATTTTTCTCCTTTTTCATTTGATTTTTCAAAATTTTTAATATTGCCAAGTAGACAATATGTTTATGTATTTTTAATAATTTTAAATCTTAAAAGACTCTTTATTAAAACTCAAAATTTAAAATTGATTTACATCGAGAAAAATTAGCTCCATCTACAATGTTATATTTACACCAATCACTATTTTTTAAGTTATAACAAATAAAATCGTTATCACCACAATCTATACAAGGGATTATACCAATTCTCTTAATCTTAATGCCCAATTCTTCTTCGCAATTAATTATCTCACCACGAGATAATAAACGATAAAAATTATCATCATCAAAAAATATTGATTTATCCTCAATTGAAGAAAACACCTTTTTTGCTTCATCTAAAGTTACACACAAAGGTCTTATATTTTCTTTTAGCCAATCAAAATCAAGATTTTTTTCATTATTCAAAATAATATTATCCAAATATTCCTTTATCTTCATCTCCTTGTTTAACTTCAAGTAAATTTTTATCTCTTGCATTTAGTGAAGAGATAACACTTTGACCAAGTTGTTCTTCGTAGGCCTGTTTGGCAGTATTTGCAACACTTCCACCACGTATTGCAATTTTTTTGTTCTCTTTAAAGGTTTGTGGTTTTTCTTGTTTTGAAAGGGCAGTTGTTGTGACTTCAGCAAGCATATTAAGGACAAGTTCAATGTTTGTCATAATTGTGCGAAGTGAGCCAAGTCGAAAAATCCATTTTTAGATTTGGCGAACAAGCCAATTATATTTTTTGATATATTGTCACGCAAATTTTCTTTTTTCAATCCTTTAAGCTTTTTGTATTCATTCACAGAAAGTCCGCTCCAAGCCTTTGTCATCTCATTTGTTAGTATTGCATAGTCTTTATCTTTTGTTATTCCACGCTCTTTCCATTCGTCTGTAAGTTCTTTTCGCATTTCAATAGTTTGAAGCCTTTGATTTATCCAACCCTCTGTGTAGCCCTTTGCACGATAAAA
>CALVNQ010000015.1 GCA_944349895.1 uncultured Clostridia bacterium
GTTCCTAAATATTGTTGATACCAAGTAGATTCAGGCCAGAAAATTGAAATGATAAGTTGTGGGAAAGTCAAAAGAGCACTTGCGAAAATTATAGGAATAACTCCCGATCCGTTAACTTTTATAGGAATAAATGTGCTTTGCCCCCCATACATTTTCCTACCTTTAATTTGTTTTGCATACTGAACAGGCACTTTTCTTTCTGCGCTATCAACAAAAACGATAAGCCCAAAAATTAAAATGACTGCAACAATATAAAGAACGATAGTCCAAATAGTTGTAATATCTTCAATAGCGATTTCAATTCCTTGAGCTAAGGCACTTGCACTAGAAGAAAGAATACCAACGAAAATTAACAAGCTCATTCCGTTGCCGATCCCAAGGTCAGTGATTCTCTCACCGATCCAAACAGTAAACATTCCTCCGGCAACTAAAATAAGCACAACGCCTGCGCCTATAAGCCAGGTAGGAGCTCCTTCCCAAAGGGCATTTCCAACATCAAGCCCGTCTTTATAAGCAACAACAATACCGATCGCTTGTGCAAAAGAAAGAACGAGCGCTGCAATACGAGTGTATAAATTAATTTTTCTCCTTCCATCTTCTCCCTGCTTTGAAAGTCTTTCAAGAGAAGGGATAGCAACAGTCAATAATTGTATAACAATGCTAGCTGTGATATAAGGTGAAACACCTAAAGCAAGCACCGAACAATTTTGAAGAGCATTACCACTTATCATGTTCATTATTCCAAAAATACTAAAACTATTAGATAAGTTACTCCCTTCTAGAATGGCGGCCATATCAAAACCTGGGATAGGCAACCAACAACCAAGCCTATATATGAAAAGAAGAAGAAGTGTTAATAATAACTTTCTTCTTATGTCTTTAATTTTAAAAGCACTAAAAAGAGTTTTAAACATAGACTACTCCTCGATTATTTTACCACCAACTTTTTCAATTTTTTCTTTTGCAGTGGCAGTTACTTTTTTTGCCTTGATAACAAGAGGTTTTGTTAATTCTCCATTACCTAAAATTTTAAGACCGTAAGGTTCAATTTTACCAATGAAACGATTTTCATAAAGAAAATTAATATCAACTTCAGTGTTAGGATCAAGAACTTCTAAATCCCCCACATTAATGATAGAATAAAATTTCTTGAAATTTTTATTGTTAAATCCTCTAATAGGGATCTTACGAATAAGAGGAATATTTCCTCCTTCAAAACCGGCTTTAACTCCGCCTCCACTTCTAGCATTTTGGCCCTTGTGTCCTCTTCCACTTGTTTTACCTATGCCAGATCCAATTCCACGACCAACCCTAACTTTTTTAGTGGTAGCCCCTTCAGCAGGTTTAAGTTCTCCAATTTGCATGATTTCCTCCTACTCCTCTTCCACTTTAAGCAAATGCTTAACAAGGAAGATGCTTCCTCTTATACTAGCATTATCTGGCAAAACTCTGGTTTGACCAAGTTTTTTAAAGCCCAATGCTT
The DNA here is from genome assembly GCA_944349895.1 of uncultured Clostridia bacterium. Lineage (GTDB taxonomy): Bacteria > Bacillota > Clostridia > Christensenellales > UBA1242 > Caccovivens. The sequence continues at coordinate 1,484 of CALVNQ010000015.1, forward strand.
CGACTATTTTAGCTTGTTTTTTATTGTAACCAATAGCACTTTTAACCCAAGTTACTTTAATAGTTTTATCTGCCATAATTGCCTCCTAAATTTCCTCTGGGTTTTTACCACGACGAGCTGCAATCTCTTCTCTTGTTCTAAGAGCTATAAGCCCATTCATAGTAGCTTTTACGGCGTTAATTTTATTTGTAGACCCATGAATTTTTGTAACGATATCTTTGATTCCTGCAAGTTCTAAAACTGCACGCGCAGAACCACCTGCTATGACTCCTGTACCTTGTTTAGCAGGGAGCATTAAAATTTTAGATGAACCAAACTTACCGATAATTTCATGAGGAATAGTTCCATCAACGACACGAATAAGATGCATATTTTTCTTAGCAGCTGAAGTAGCTTTATCAATAGCAGCTGGTACTTCTGCGGCTTTACCTACACCGATACCAACGCTATTTTTTCCATCGCCAACAACAACCAAAGCTGAAAAACGAAGGGTTCTACCACCTTTAACAACTTTCGTTACTCTTCTAACGCAAACAAGTTTTTTATCAAACTCATTATCTTCTCTTGGAGCACGACGATTTTCTCTAGGTTTTGGTTCAAATTTTTTATCTTTTTTATTTTCGTCCATTTCCCTTCCTCCTAAAATTTCAATCCAGCACTTCTTGCGCCTTCAGCCAATGCTGCAACTCTTCCAGTATAAAGGTAACCCCCTCTATCAAACACAACTTCTTTGATTTTAGCTTTTTTAGCTTTACTAGCTAAAGCTTCGCCAACAAGTCTAGCCTGTTCGGTTTTATTTTTACCAGCGAGAGAAGAAGCGAGGTCTTTATCAAGAGAAGAAGCACTAACAAGGGTAACTCTTCTTTCGTCATCAATTATTTGGGCATAAATTTTATTAAGCGATCTGTAAACGCAAAGTCTAGGTCTTTGGCTTGTCCCAGCGAGATTTTTTCTCACTCTTGCATGACGAACTTTTCTTTCGCTGTTTTTATCTTTAACGTTAATCATACTGTTCCCCCTTATTTCTTCCCTTTACCTGCAGCTTTTCCGACTTTTCTAATAACGACTTCATCACTGTATCTAACACCATAAGCATGATATGGTTCAACAGGTCTAAAATCCCTAATGTTTGATGCAAATTGACCAACTTTTTGTTTATCAATTCCTGTAATTTTTATTTCAGTGATAGATGGACATACTACATTTAGATCTGATGGTATTTCTATTTCAATCGGATGAGAATATCCAAGATTAAGAACAATTTTCCTGCCATTAACTTGAGCTTTATATCCGACACCATTTATCACTAAACTTTTTTCGAAACCTTCGCTAACACCTTTAACCATATTTGCTACAAGCGCTCTATAAAGACCTTGTTTAGCATCAGTTTCTTGTTCATTATTATTTTTAATAAATGAAATTTGGTTATTTTCAATTTTTACTGAAATAACTTTATCGATTTCTTGAGATAATGATCCTTTAGGACCTGAAATTGTAATAATTCCTTTATCAAAAGATGCTGAAACACCTTGAGGAATTAAAATAACTTTATTACCAATTCTAGACATGTTATCCTCCTTACCATACAAACGCAAGGACTTCGCCACCTACATTCAAACTTCTAGCAGTTTTATCAGTAACGATACCTTTATTTGTAGAAATAATAGCGATGCCAAGGCCACTAATAACATAAGGAATTTTATCAGCTTGGGCATAAACTCTAAGTCCTGGCTTAGAAATTCTTTTTAAGCCTTGAATAACACTCTGCCCATCTTCATCATATTTAAGAGTGATAACAATATCCTCAAATTTTCCATTTTGCTTAATTTCAAAGCCATTAATGTAACCTTCTTCAAGGAGAATTTTAGCAATAGCAGTTTTTTCTTTAGATGCAGGCACAGAAACATCAATGTGCTTAATTTTAAGCGCATTTCTAATTCTAGTAAGCATGTCTGCAATTGAATCTGTAGATACCATTTTTATCCTCCTTACCAACTAGCCTTTTTAACACCAGGGATTTCACCTTTGTTTGCAAGTTCTCTGAAACAAACCCTGCAAATACCATATTTTTTTAAAACGGCATGAGGTCTTCCACACAAACTGCAACGAGTGTACTCTCTAGTTTTATATTTGGCTGGTTTTTGTTGTTTTTGAATAAGTGCTTTTTTTGCCATAACTCACCTCTACTTATTGAAAGGCATACCAAGTGCCTTAAGTAATGCTTTGCTTTCTTCATCTGTTTTAGCAGTTGTAACAAAGCAAATGTCAAAACCTCTAATTTTTTCAATCTTGTCATAAGATATTTCTGGGAAAATTAATTGTTCTTTAATGCCTAAAGAATAATTGCCTCTTCCGTCAAAGGCTTTGTCAGAAACACCATGGAAGTCCCTAACTCTAGGAAGAGCGATAGAAACCAATCTGTTAAAGAATTCATACATTCTAGCTCCTCTTAAAGTAACTTTTGCTCCAATTTTTTGCCCTTCTCTAAGTGCAAAGTTAGAAATAGATTTTTTAGCAACTGTAGCAACTGGCTTTTGTCCTGTAATAAGAGCAAGCTCTTCAAGAGCGATATTAAAACTTTTTGAATTGCTTTTAACATCACCAAGCCCAGCATTGACAACAATTTTAACAAGTTTAGGAACTTCATTTATATTTTTATAATTGAATTGATCTCGAAGAGCAGGAACAACTTGTTCTTTATATAATGAGAGCAATCCGTTTTGTTCTTTTTTTGCCATAACTTTCCTCTCTTAGTTAGCTTGCGCATTAGTTTTCGACTTTTTAGGTGCAGATTTTACTGTTTTTGATTGAGTAGATTTTTCGGTTTTTTCAACTTTAGTTTCTGTTGCAATTTCTTCTTTAACAGTTTTTTCTGCTTTTTTAGCTTCTTTCTTAGCAATTTTCACAAATTCTTTATCGAGACTTGCTCCACATTTTTTACAAATACGAACATTTTTCCCGTTAACTTCTTTGTGAGAAACTCTTGTAGCTTTACCACAAACTGGGCAAATAACCATAAGATTAGAAACCTTAACAGGTGCAGGTTTTTTAATGATGCCGCCTTTATCCTGCTGAGACCTAGGTTTTTTATGTTTAGTAACAATATTTATATTTTCAACAATAACCAAACCATTTTTTGGATTAGTCTCGATAACTTTTCCAGATTTGCCTTTTTCTTTACCAGTTAAAACTAAAACATTGTCACCTTTTTTGATGTTAATTTTCATCATAAGTCTCCTTTAAATTACCTCGGGAGCAAGAGAAATAATTTTCATATATCCCTTATCACGCAATTCTCTAGCAATAGGCCCGAAAACACGTGTCCCTTTAGGTTGTTTTTGATTATCAATAATGACAGCGGCATTGTCATCAAAACGAATATGAGAACCATCAGAACGACGAAGTCCTTTTGAAGATCTCACAATAACGGCTTTAACCACGTCTCCTTTTTTAACAGAGCCACCAGGAATAGCCTTTTTAACTGAAGCAACGATAACATCTCCGATATTCCCACTTCTTCTAAAAGAACCACCAAGCACTCTAATGCACATAATTTCTTTAGCGCCAGTGTTATCAGCAACTTTTAATCTTGTTTGAGGTTGAATCATTTTACCCTCCTACTTTGCTTTCTCGATGATTTTTATGAGACGGTAATATTTCTCTTTAGAAAGAGGTCGGGTTTCCATAATTTGAACAGTATCACCGATATTACACTCATTTTTTTCATCGTGAACTTTAAATTTTTTTGTTTTATGAACGACTTTTTTATAAATTGGGTGGTTAGTTCTAGATGTAACTGAAACCACAATGGTTTTATCCATTTTTCCAGCACTGACAACTTGACCAATTTTTGTAAGTCTTAAATTTCTATCTTCCATCGTTACCTCCGTTTTCAGTAGCTAACTCTTTTTCTCTAATAACAGTTTTAACTCTTGCAATTTCTCTTTTAACGTTTCTAATTTGAACAGGATTTGCAAGATTTCTTGAAGCATTTGAGAAACGAAGGTTAAATAGTTCCATATTAAGTTCTTTAAGTCTTGCATTAAGTTCTGCTTGTGTAAGACATTTAATTTCACTAATTTTCATCTTTCTCACCACCTTCTGCTGAGACATTTTCTTTTCTTACAAATTTAGTTTTGCAAGGTAATTTATGACCAGCAAGTCTAATTGCTTCACGAGCAAGTTCCTCAGAAACTCCTTCAATTTCGAACAAAACTCTGCCAGGTTTAACAACAGCAACCCAAAATTCAGGAGCTCCTTTACCGGAACCCATACGAGTTCCAAGAGGTTTTTTAGAAACAGGTTTATCTGGGAAAATTTTTATCCAAACTTTACCACCACGTTTAATGTGTCTTGTCATAGCAATTCTTGCGGCTTCAATTTGGTTTGATTTTATCCAACAAGGTTCTGTTGCAACAATTCCATATTGTCCGTAAGCAACAGTATTACCTCTTGTAGCTTTACCTGTCATTCTGCCTCTGAAAACTTTTCTTCTTTTAACTCTCTTTGGCATTAACATTATTCTTGTCCTCCTTTATCAGACGACTTAACAGGAAAAATATCTCCTTTATAAATCCAGCATTTTACCCCTAATTTACCATAATCGGTATAAGCTGCCGAAGTTCCATAATCGATATCAGCCCTAAGTGTATGGAGAGGAAGAGTTCCTTCCATATAATTTTCAGTTCTATGAAGAGAACTTGCACCATCGATAACACCTTTCACTTGAACCTTGCACCCTTTAGCTCCAGCTTTCATAACTTTCTGTAAAGCCATTTTGAGAGCTCTTCTCCATTGAACACGTTTTTCAAGTTGAGAAGTAATGCTTTCTGCAACTAAAGTTGCATCTAAATCAGGTTTTTTAACTTCCTTAACATTAATAATAAGGTTTTTAACTGGTCTAATGATTTTAGATATTTCTTTTTTAATACCTTCAATACCAACACCCTTAGATCCGATAATCATACCTGGTTTAGCAGTAAAAATATTAACGACAAGTTTATTTTCAGTTCTTTCAATGGTAATTCTTGAAATACCACATGAATAATATTTCTTTTTAATAAATTTTTTAACTTTTTGATCTTCTAAAAGATTTGGAGCAAAATCTTGTTTCTTTGCATACCAAGTTGCGTTCCATTCTTTGTTGATACCAAGTCTAAAACCAATTGGATTAACTTTTTGTCCCATCTTGCCCTCCTATCTTTTTTCATCAAGCACAATAGTAATGTGCGATGTCTTTTTTAAAATTCTATCAGCTGAACCCTTACCTCTTTGCATAATTCTTTTAAGGATAGGGCCTTGGCAAACATATGCTTCAGCCACAAAAAGTGTTTCAGCGTTAAGCCCTTTGTTATTTTCTGCGTTAGCGATTGCGCTTTTAATAACTTTAAGGACCACTTCAGAAGCTGAATCAGGCATATTTTCTAAAATTGCACAAGCTTCTCTAACATTCTTACCTCTAACAAGGTCAAGAACAATTCTAACTTTAGATGGGCTCATTCTAATATGATTTGCTTTAGCAAAAGGACGATTATCTTTTTCTTTAATCCTTTTTTCTGCTTTTTGTCTAATTCTTGTAGCCATTTTTCACCTCACCTTATTTCTTACCAGTAGCAGTCTTAGCTGCTTTTTTAGCTGCATGGCCTTTATAAGTTCTTGTTGGAGAGAATTCACCAAGTTTATGTCCAACCATATCAGCAGTACAATAAACAGGAATATGTTTCTTACCATTATGAACTGCAAAAGTAAATCCTACAAATTCTGGATAAATAGTTGAAGAACGAGACCAAGTTTTAATAGGTTTTTTTGTACCTGATTCTTGCATTTCTTTAACTTTTTTAACAAGAGATGGGTGCACATAAGGTTTTTTAATTTCTTTTTGCATTATTTTTTCTCCTAATTAACTCTCTTAACCATTAAACGGTTAGAAGCATTTTTTCTCTTTCTAGTCTTAAGACCAAGAGCAGGTTTACCCCATGGAGTCATAGGTGACTTCATGCCGACTGGGCTCTTTCCTTCACCACCACCGTGTGGGTGATCATTAGGGTTCATAGCAACACCACGAACCGCAGGTCTAACTCCCATATGACGTTTTCTCCCAGCTTTACCAAGAGAAACCAATTCATGGTCAAGATTCCCAACAGTTCCAATGGTAGCTCTACAAGAAAGTAAAACTTTTCTCATTTCGCCACTTGGCAATCTGAGAGTAGCATATTTCCCTTCTTTCGCCATAAGTTGAACAGCGCTACCTGCACTTCTTCCAAGTTGAGCACCTTTTTTAGGTTGTAACTCAATATTATGAATAACTGAACCAACAGGTATTGAAGAAATTGGAAGTGCATTTCCAACTTTAATTTCAACATTTTCACCACTTGAAACGATATCTCCAACTTTTAAACCAAGAGGTGCAATGATATATCTTTTTTCACCATCAGCATATGAAAGCAAAGCGATATAAGCAGTTCTGTTTGGATCATATTCAATTCCAACAACTTTTGCAGGAATATTATCTTTATTTCTTTTGAAATCTATAATTCTATATTTTTGTCTATTTCCACCGCCTTGATGACGAACAGTAATTCTGCCTTGAGCATTTCTTCCAGCATGTTTTTTCTTAACATCGAGGAGAGATTTCTCAGGAGTTTTTTTAGTAACTTCATCAAAGTCAAGCGAAGAATAAAATCTTCTTCCGGCTGATGTAGGTTTTGATTTATTAATAGCCATTTTTTCCTCCTCTAATTATGACAAGCTTTCAAAGAATGCAATAGGCTTAGATTTTTCAGTTAAAGTAACAATCGCTTTTTTGTAATCGCTGGTTTTACCTACTGTTCTTCCGGCTTTTGTGTTTTGAATTTTTTTATGGCCTTTAACAACCATAGTATTAACTTTGTCTACTTCCACTCCAAAGATATTTTCAACAGCTTTTTTTATTTCTGTTTTAGATGCTCTTTTATCAACCACGAATGAATACACTTTCGCTTGTATCCCAGCATAACTTTTTTCAGTAAGGAGTGGTTTTTTAATAATTTGATAAGCTTCCATTATTCTGCGTAAGCCTCCTCTATAGATTTTACAGCATCAGAAGTGAGAACAACGTTTTTATTTGCAACAACTTCATAAGTTGAAAGTGTTCTAATATCTTCTGCAGTAAGAGACTTAATATTTGCCGAAGCACGAAGAGTGCTTTCAGAGTTCTGTTTACCAACAACAAGTGTTTTACCATTAAACCCAAAAGCTTTAAGGAATGCACTTGCATCTTTTGTTTTTCCACTAGCAATTTCAAAATCTTTAAGCACAACAAGTTGTCCAAGTTCAAGTTTTCTTGAAAGAGCAGTAAGAAGGGCTAGTCTCTTAGCTGTTTTATTCATTTTTTTAGAAAAATCTCTAGGTTTTGGGGCGAAAACAATTCCTCCGCCTGTGTATTCAGGTCCTTTTGTTGAGCCGTGTCTTGCACGACCTGTTTTCTTTTGCCTCCAAGGTTTTTTAGCATGACCTCTAACTTCGCTTCTAGTAAGCGCGCTTTTATTCCCTTGTCTTTGATTAGCTTGATATGCAACCACAGCCTCGTGAATCAACGGCTCGTTATAAGGGAGTGCAAAAAGTTCATCATCAAGTTCAATTTCACCAACAACCTTAGCAGACATATCATAAACTTTAACTTTTGCCATTTTAATTCTCCTTTAGTTTTTTACTGCCTCACGAATGGTTACGATTGAACCTTTTGGCCCAGGCACACATCCTTTGACAAGCAGAACATTTCTTTCTGCATCGACTTTGATAATTTCAAGATTTTGAATAGTAACTCTTTCGCATCCATAATGACCCGGCATATGTTTGTTTTTAAAAACTCTGGATGGAGTAGAGTTAGCTCCCATAGAACCAACTTCTCTATGAACAGGCCCAGTTCCGTGGGACATTTTTAAACGATGATTATTCCATCTTTGAATAACCCCCGTAAAACCTCTACCTCTTGTGATACCGATTGCATCAACCATATCACCTTCAGCAAAAATCCCACAATTGATAGCTTGTCCAACTTGATAATCAGAAGAATTATCAAATTTAAATTCTTTTAAGATTTTGCATGGTTCTACATTAGCTTTTTTGAAAACTCCAAGTTTAGGTTTGTTAAGACGTTGTTCTTTTTGTTTGCCGTAAGCAACAACAACAGCTTCATAACCATCTTTATCTTTTGATTTTACTTGAACGACACTGCAAGGACCGGCTTCGATCACAGTAACAGGGACAACAGTACCATTAGAATTAAAGACTTGTGTCATTCCAAGTTTTTTACCTAGTATAGCTTTTTTCACGAAGTGCCTCCTTACAATTTAATTTGGATGTCCACACCTGCTGGAAGGTCAAGCTTCATCATAGCATCAACAACCTTAGTGGATGGACTAATAATATCAATAAGTCTTTTATGAGTTTTTGACTCAAATTGTTCACGACTGTCTTTATGCTTATGAGGTGAACGAATAACAGTTACAACTTCCTTATCTGTAGGAAGAGGGATTGGACCAGCAACTTTAGCGCCATTCTTTTCGGCTGCAAGAATTATTCTTTTGCAAGCTTCATCGATAAGTGAATGTTCAAACGCCCTAAGTTTGATCCTAATTTTTTTTGTTGCCATATAAATTTCCTCCTAGTTTGGCCTAAACTGCCTAAAACCACCTGCCAAGAAACCTACGAACACGGAGCCGTGTGTTTCATGCTGTAAAGCAATAAAAAATGTGGATTAAGGTCAGCTCGCTCGTGGTCACGCCACAAACTTGTCCGTCTAAATTCTCTTTGATTGCCGGTAACCAAAGTAACCTTAGACATCAACCCATATTTCACAGCATGATAATTATAAACAATTAAGAAATATAAGTCAAGTATTTTAGAAAAAAATATAAAATATTTTTAATAAAAAAAAATGCAAAATTAAACGAAAAAGAATTTTGCATTAAATCTCCATTCAAAATTTTCTGCTAAAAGATTAAGAGCCTTAATGTCGCCATTTCCACCAATTTTAACAGTCTTCAAACTTTCATATGGGGTTTGCTTTAAAATTTTTAAAGCAGATAAAACAGTTTGCGGAACTTCGACAGAAGTGTATTGCTTACAATTGGCGCACACAAATTCACCATAATCAAAATTCAAGTATTTCTTTCCGGTAAGTTTAGCCTTGCAACTTGCACAATAGTCAAAATTAAATTTATAACCCATTTGATCAAAAATATTTAAAAGGAATTTAATAAGTGCATAATTTTTAGGAGCCCCATCATAACAAACAGATTTTAATGATTTAATAATTTCTACAAAAAATGCTGGATCTGAATCATTTGTTGCTAATTTTTTAACAATATCGACTATAGAACACACTTCGTAGTATTTATCTAAATCTTTTCTAATAGGAGCAAATGAATCAATCACATTTGCTTCTGTAACAATATAACCACTGCCCTTTGTTTGCTCCAAAACAAATTCAGCAAAAGTAAAAATTTCTTTAGCCGCTTTTAATTTTGCCTTGGCGCCTCTAACTCCTTTAAAATATACAAAAAGCTTGCCCTCTTCAAGCGAATAAAGAGTAACAAGCTTGTCCTTTTCTTTATTATCTTTGGCCTCTATAACCAAAGCTTTAACTTTTGTTGTCGCCATATTTACCTAACTCGTTCTTGTTTTAAATTAACAGATTTTTTCCTTTCTTGTTCAATTTCCATAAATTCAATCATGAGAAGGGGGTTCCCTTTTAGCCCTTCAGGTCCGTTTTCAAAAAGATTCCAATAAATTTGCTGTATATCATTTAAAAAAAATTTTTCCATAACATCGCCTCCTCTTGATATCATTAGGCTATGCCATTTACACTTCCATTATACTCCAATCCAGCCAAAAATGAAAGAGAATTTTGACATCATGTTAAAAGTTTTGTCACAGCCAAACTACTAATAACAATATTAACGTTACCAGCTGTTAAATTAACAGCCTTTAAAATAGAGTTTGATGGCACAGTTATGATAAAAGAATTAGAAAGGGATTGAACTGAGCCATTACCTACGCCAGTTAAAGCAGAAAAAGGTAATTTAACTTCATTTAAATAAACAGCGAATTGCATAGGCTCAGTATCCGAGGAGGCTGTCACATTAAAATTTATTTGATAACTTCCGGTTGTTAAATTAATACTATTTGCCGAAGTTTGACTCACTGCAGTTCCTGCAGAAGAAGACAAAGAAAGCGGAATGACTTCATTTTCTTCTATAGAAGAATTATCTCCCACAAAAAAACCCCATTCTTCAGATCTTACCGGATTAATTATAGTATTGGAACCGCCACAGGAACCGGAATCCCCACAGTTAAATATCGGTCTAGGATAGTAAGGTCCTGCATAACAGGCATTGTTGTTATCATTGCAAATAAAAGGCATAATAAAAAACCTCCCTGCTTTACATATTCAATGAAAGACGAAAATGTGCAAATTATTAAAATTTTTAGTATATTTTAAAAAGAAATAACTCTTAATCCAACATACCATGTTAAACAGCAAGCAAAAACTTTTATATTATTGGTACCATTTATAAAGCCGATATATCAAACCAAATATTTTAGTAATAAATCATAAAACTTTTACTATTTATATTCATATTTGAAAAAAGCGCAAGTCCAAAACTTGCGCACCACCTCATTCTGTGGGAGTTATATCGGCATCTTTAGGGCGAACTTGCTCGCAAGAGTGAGCCCGATGTCGATATATCACCCACCACAGGCATTCGCAAGAATGCTTTTTTTTGCGTTGCAAAAAAATAAAGCGCAAGTTTTGAACTTGCGCTTTCTGTGGTGGGAGTTATAGGGCTCGAACCTATGACCTCCTGCTTGTAAGGCAGATGCTCTCCCAGCTGAGCTAAACTCCCATCCGTTAGGATGCAAAACAAATATATCAAACTTAAAAAGTTTTGTCAACATTTTTTTAAAGAAAATAAAAAAAACTCCAAAGATTTGGAGTTTTTTTTAATATAAGCCGATGATGAAGCTAGGATTCGTATTATCAACAAGATCATCTTTAAACCAACTTAAAATTTCTAAAATTGTAGCACCTTTGCAGTTATCAACACCGTAAATTTTATATTCTTTGCCACCGAAAGAAATTAAAATATGTTCAACATTTTCTGTATTTTCTAAATAGTCTAATAACTTCATTTCCAAATTAATTCCATCATCTTTAACTATTTCCATTTCGGTTAATCCTGATCCAAAATCTATATTGCTTCCTATATTTTGGGTGAATGTAATACTATCGAAAACCATTTCCCAAACAGGTGTAACATTAAAAGTATTTGCATCTGAATCAACAAGATATCTATCAATTGAATTTTGCGCATCTGCGAAAACATTATTTTCAATATCAAATCTATTTCCGTCAATAATTAAAGCAACTAAATTATAAAAATCTCTAGTAGGAGCTTCTGAAAGATCTAATCCAGTTGCGGTATTGTAGGTAACTGTACCTGCTTCAGCATATTCTGACTCTTCAATATTAAATGTATATGTTATTTCCTTTTGATACTTGTAAGCAGGTGTTAATGTGATATTTGCAACATCGCTATCGAAAGTAGCAGAGGTATAAATGCGCTCATTAAATTCCCAACCTAAGAAAGCTTCCCATCCTTGGTCATAAACATCTTCTAAGTCTTGCAAAGGAGTTCCATACACAACATCATTTACAGTAGAACTCGTACCATTATTATTATAAGTTAAATTAAACTTAATAACTGAAAAATTAGCAGTATAACTAGCATTTTCATTAGCTAAAATTTCAAAACTATTTTCTTCCTTTCTCCCAACTGTTTCATAGGTCCATGCGTCAAAGTTATAACCAACTGAATCAGCTGAAATTGTTACATTTTCATTTGCTTTAGCCCAATAAACGCCATCTTCTTCAGGGTCTAAATAAACACTTTCTCCTGTTGCCGTGAGATCAATGGTTCTTTGCAAATCAGCATTTGGTGCAACATCAGCTTGATAATTTAAAGAAATTTTATAAAATTGTGAAGCATCAAAAACAGCTGTTAAGTTAGTATCTTCTGAAACAACAAATCTGTATGCATTTTCACTATTTAATTCTAATTCTTTCGATCCGATATAAGTATTCTTTGTTCCCTCAAACAATCCTTCGAATTCGTAATCTTTTATTTCAAAAGTAATCACAACTTCTTGATCTTTTTTTACATATAAAGAACTACATTCCTCTCCATTAATTTTAACAGTGACATTTGCTTCTGGAGAATGAATAGCTTCGCTCAATATAACTTTATCCACAGAAACTTTATATGCTATTGAAGCTGTAAGACAAATGGCCGTTGCAACAACGATAGCAGGTATTAAAATAATCAACGAACATATAGTTAAAATTTTAACAAATTTATTTGACATTTTTCCCTCCCAAAAATATAAATAACGTTCTTATATGTTAGTATTATAACACTATTTGAAAATTATTTCAATACCTAAATAAAAAATTTTTAATTTTTTTAAACTTTTGTATTCGCAATAAAAATTAATTCTAGACGACAATCTTCTAAAAAACACAATTTTCGAATAAACAATAAGGAATAATTATCTTTTAAAAAAATTAAAAACTTACATAGTTATCCAGCAGTGTTCATTAGGGCTTGCTCGCATCACCACGCACACTTCTTTGCCTTGGTGATATCTTTCCGGCCGGGAAGAGAGAACACTTTAATCAAAATAAAAAAAAGCGACCTTAAGGTCGCTTTTACATAGTTATCCAGCAGTGTTCATTAGGGCTTGCTCGCATCACCACGCACACTTACCACTTGGTGATATCTTCCCGGCCGGGAAGAGAGAACACTTAAATTAAATTTAAAAAAGCGACCCTGAGGTCGCTTTTACATAGTTATCCAGCAGTGTTCATTAGGGCTTGCCCGCATCACCACGCACTCTTCTTTGCCTTGGCGATATCTTCCCTTCCGGGAAGAGAGAACACTGCAAAAATTAAAATCAAAAAAGCAACCTTAAAAGGTTGCTTTAACGAAAGTTATCTGGCAGTGTTCATTAGAAAAACGATAGTTTTTCGCATCGAAGATATCTTTCCGGCCGGGAAGATAGGCACAATTTCAATTGTGCAGTGCGTCAAAAGACGCACAACACTGCCAGAAAAAAAAGCGCACCCTTGCGGGTGCGTTTTTTGTTATCCAGCAGTGTTCTATCTTCCCGGGCCGTTACCAGCCAAGTATTTTCGACGATGAGAAGCTTAACTTCTGTGTTCGGGATGAGAACAGGTGGATCCTTCTCTCTATCGCCACTGGATATGGTATGGTTACAAGCTAAAAGCTTGGAATCATCATTAAAAGAATTCTTAGAAAGAACTCTGACAACTACATAACAGAACATTAGCTATAAATCCGTGATCAAGCCCTCGACCTATTAGTATCGGTCAGCTGAACACATTACTGTGCTTACACCTCCGACCTATC
>CALVNQ010000016.1 GCA_944349895.1 uncultured Clostridia bacterium
AATGCCAACAGTAAGGTTAAAAAATATTTATACAACCTCTTCTTATAAAATTACGCTTGAAGATAAATCTTCAGTAGATTTGACTGGGCAAGTTTTCAGTATTAAGGTGCCGGGAGAAAACACGGGTTCACCTTCAGTTTTAAAGGGAGATGGCAGCAGGTATGGATATATGATTGGAGATAAAGTCCTGCCTTCGTTTGATAAGTTGCCAGATAAATCTATTGATTTTAATTTGATATCGGATTCAACCTATTGCACTAATGTTTATAACAGTTCTATTTTAGGATTTTTATCTACTAATAATGAATTTTTGGATAAAGGATTTACAACTATTTACGCAAGAAAATATATTAACGAAATAGTAATAAATCAAAACGAATATGGCCAAGATTTGTACTCAAAAAATTATGGAGATGGTTCAACTCCGGGGGAGGAAAATAATGTTGTTAAATCTCTGCAAGAAGAAATTAATAATGGCTTTATGTCCGGTTCTTTATTTAACAGTGAAATTTGGGCGGAGGAAACAGGCAGGTTGCCAACTCTTCAATTTGAAAAAAATTTAATTTTAAAATAAACGGTATTATTTTGTAAAAATTGTTAATAAAAATGATTGACAAATTCTTCGCCATATGATAAAATGTGCAAGACAATATGTGCAAGTGGGAAAAAAGTGACTTATAATTTTAAAAAGGGTATTTTTAAAGCACCTTTTTTGGTGCTTTATGCCCTTTTTTTTATTTTTTAACCACTGTTAATTTATAAGGAGAGTATGTATCATGGCACTCACAATTAAGAAACAAAAATTTGGAAAAACTGAAAGGTATTCTTTCGCTAAACTTGACGAAATCGCACCTATTCCAGATCTTCTTGATATACAAAAAAGTTCTTACAAAAAGTTTATTGAGCAGGGGATAAGAGATATCCTTGATGAATTTTCACCTGTTGTTGATTACAGTGGAAAAGCTAAGTTATATTTTCTTGATATTAACCTTGCTGAACAACCTAAATATTCTATAAAAGAGTGTAAAAGAAGAGGGGCTTCTTATTCTGTTCCGCTTAAAGTTAAGGCTAGATTTGTTATTGAAGAAACAGGGGAAGCTGTCGAACAAGAGGTTTTCTTTGGTGATATACCACTTATGAGTGAAAACGGTTCATTCCTTACAAATGGTATCGAAAGGGTTGTTGTTTCTCAAATTCTTCGTTCTCCAAGTGTGTATTTAGTTAAAGATAAAGAGGACAATTCTTCTTTGCGTGCTCAAATGATACCTCAAAGAGGTATGTGGCTTGAAATTGAACAAGGGGCTAACGAAGCTGTTAAAATGGTGGTTGACAGACAATATAAGTTTTCCATTGGTGTTTTCTTGAAATGTTTTGGTTTCACAAGTAGTGAAATTGATAAATTGTTCGGAGGTAATAAATATATAAAAGCAGCTCTCGACAGAGAACCTCAACAAACACAAGATGAAGCTCTTTTAGAGTTCGCCAGAAAATCACGCCCTTCTGATGTGCCATCAGCAGAATCTACTAGAAATTATTTAAATTTGTTTTTCTTTTCTGATGCTTATTACAATCTGGATAAAGTTGGTAGATTTAAGTTTAATCATAAACTTGCTTTAGCTAACAGGTTGCCAGGTTTGATTTGTGCTGAAAATGTTGTTGCAGGAGATGAGATTTTAGTCAAAGAAGGCGAAATTTTCACAGAAGATTCATCTAGAAAACTTCAAGATGCAGGTATTAACGAAGTTTGGGTTCAAGTAAATGGTAAAAAACATTTAATGAGAGGTAATAACAGAGTTAGACTTTCTGCTGTTATCCCTTGTGATGAAAAAAGTTTGGGAATTTCTGAAGAAGTTTATTACCCTACTTTATTACAAATTTTGAAAGATAACAAAACAAAAGAAAAACGCTTGGAAGCTATAAAGGCTAGCGCTAAAGATTTAATTATAACAACATTGACTATGGACGACATTTTGGCAACAATAAGTTGTTATTTGGATGTTTTAGAGGGAATTGGTGGTATAGATGAAGTTGACCATCTTTCTAATAAAAGATTATCCACTGTGGGCGAATTGCTTGCCAAGGCTTTCCGTTCGGGCGTACAAAAATTATCTTCAAATATTAAAGAATCTTTGCAGGGGAAAGAATTAAATGAGGTTACTCCTTCTCAGATTATCAACCCAAAACCTATTAATAAAGCTTTGAAAGATTTTATCGCTCAGTCCCAACTATCACAGCTTATGGAACAAAATAACCCTCTGTCTGGTTTATCTCAAAAAAGACGTATTTCGGCTGTTGGACCTGGAGGGGTTAAGAAAGAACGTGCAGATGTTAGAGCTCGTGATATACATTATACCCATTATGGAAGAGTGTGTGCTATAGAAACACCTGAAGGACAAAATATTGGTCTAATTGACACTTTGGCAACCTATGTTAAAGTAAATGAATATGGCTTTTTGGAAACTCCTTATAGACCTGTTGACAAAAACACAGGAATTGTTTCTAAAGATTATGTTTATAAAATGGCTGATGTTGAAGATAGAGCTTATATCGCTCAAGCAACAGAACCTCTTGATGAAGAAGGCAGATTTATAAATAAACGTATCATGGCTCGCCATGGAGCAACCATGGGTGAAGTACCTGCTAGTCAAATAGATTATATGGATGTTTCTCCTCGTCAATTCGTTTCAGTTGCAAGTGCTCTTATTCCTTTCTTAAATTCTAACGAAGTTAACCGTGTGTTAATGGGGGCTAACATGCAAAGACAAGCCGTTCCTGTTTTGAGACCAGAAGCACCAATCGTTGGAACTGGTATGGAATATCGTGCTGCTAGGGATAGCGGGGCCCTTGGTTTAGCTAAACGTGATGGGACAGTAAGCTATGTTAGCTCTGATGAAATCAGAATTCTTACTGATAAAGGTGATGAGGATATTTACATTCTTACTAAATTTGAAAAAACAAATTCTGAAACTTGTAATAATCAAAAACCTTGTGTAAAGAAAGGTGATAAAGTTAAACAAGGTGATGTAATCTACGATGGTTATGCAACTTCTAACGGTGAACTTGCGTTAGGTAAAAATGTGCTTGTTGGTTATATGAACTGGCAAGGATATAACTTTGAAGACGCAATTTTAATTAACGAAAGATTGGTTAGAGAAGATGTTTATACTACCATTATTCTTAAAGAAGAAGAAATATATTGCAGAAGCACTAAGCTTGGTGATGAAGTTATCACAAGAGATATTCCTAATCTTGGTGAAGAAGCTTTAAAGAACCTTGATGAAAATGGAATTATTAGAATTGGTGCTGAAGTTCGTTCCGGTGATATATTGGTTGGTAAAGTTACTCCAAAAGGTGAAACAGAGCTTACTCCTGAAGAAAGATTGTTACGCGCTATTTTTGGTGATAAAGCAAGAGAGGTTAGAGATACTTCACTCCGCGTAAAACACGGGAAAGAAGGAATCGTTGTTGATGTTCAAGTTTTTTCAAAGAAAAATAAAGACGAGCTTGATGCTGGCGTGAATATGATGGTAAAAGTTACAATCGCTCAAAAACGTAAGCTTTCGGTCGGGGATAAAATGGCTGGAAGATATGGAAATAAAGGTGTTGTTTCTATTATTATGCCTGAAAATGATATGCCTTATATGGCAAATGGGCGCCCGCTTGATATTCTTCTTAATCCTCTCGGGGTTACTTCAAGAATGAATATTGGTCAGTTATTAGAAACTCATTTGGGTCTTGTTGCAGGATCTCTCGGCTGGAAGATCGCAACTCCAACTTTTGATGGAGCTGATATTAACCAAATTCAAGAACTTTTGGTTAGCAATAATTTCCCTGCAAATGGTAAAGTTCAACTTTATGACGGAAGAACAGGTGAACCTTTTGACAATTTAACAACTGTAGGTTATAAATATATGCTTAAACTTGAACACATGGTTGATTCAAAAATACATGCTCGTTCAATTGGTTCTTATTCACTTATAACCCAACAACCTCTTGGTGGAAAATCCTTATTCGGTGGACAAAGATTTGGGGAAATGGAAGTTTGGGCTTTGGAAGCTTATGGTGCAAGTCATGTTCTTCAAGAAATGTTAACTATAAAATCTGACGATGTTACTGGTAGAACAAAAACTTATGAATCAATCATAAAAGGGCTTCCTATTGCTGAACCAGGGATTCCTGAATCATTTAAAGTTCTCGTTAAAGAATTGCAAGCTCTTGGTCTTGATATTAAAATTCTTACCGATAATAATCAAGAAATTTCAATCAATGAACTTTCAATGGATGAACAAGATCAACATATTGCTCCTATTGAAGCTGAGCATAATTTTGATGATATATCTTTAGATTTTGATGATTTACTTGCTCAAGAAGCACAGAAATCTCAAGATGAAGAAGATGAAATTAAGCAATCTTTTGAAGAAGATACAGCTTCTTCCACAATAGCAACTGCCGATTTGTTTGATGATTTTGGAGATTTTGACGAATAAGAAACATTTATATTATTTATTTTGATTTATTATAAAGGGAGAAAGTTATGTTTGAACTTAATAACTTTGATTCAATTAGAATTGGTATCGCTTCACCTGAAAAAATCAGGGAATGGTCTCATGGTGAAGTTACAAAACCTGAAACCATAAATTATCGTACTCAAAAGCCTGAAAAAGATGGTTTATTTTGTGAGAAAATTTTTGGGCCTAGAAAAGATTGGGAATGTCACTGTGGTAAATATAAAAGAATTAGATACCGTGGCGTTGTGTGTGATAAATGTGGAGTAGAGGTTACTCGTGCAAAAGTAAGAAGAGAAAGAATGGGACATATTGAACTTGCTGCTCCCGTTACTCATTTATGGTATTTTAGATCTGTGCCTTCAAGAATCGGCACTCTTCTTGACCTTACTCCAAAAACACTAGAGCAAGTGGTTTATTATGTAAATTATATTATTATAGATCCAAAACAGACAGATTTTGTTTATAAACAAGTTATAACAGATAAAGAATATAGAGACGCTGTTGAAAAATATGGGTACGGTTCTTTTGAAGCTGGCATGGGGGCAGAAGCAATAAAAAAATTGCTTTCTCAAGTTGATCTTGTTAAAGAAAGCAAGGAATTAAAAGAAGCTTTGCCTTCAATGAAAGGTCAAAGAAGAATTAAAGCAATAAAGAAGCTTGATGTCGTTGAATCTTTTATTAAAAGTGGGAATAATCCTACATGGATGGTTCTTGATGTTCTGCCTGTTCTTCCACCAGATCTTCGTCCTATGGTACCTCTTGATGGGGGAAGATATGCTTCTTCCGACCTTAATGACCTTTATAGAAGGGTAATTAATAGAAACAATAGGTTAAAAAAGCTCATGGAACTAGGAGCTCCTGAAGTTATCATTAGAAATGAAAAACGTATGCTTCAAGAGGCTGTCGATAACTTAATTGATAATGGTAAAAGAGGGAAAGCTGTTCAAGGTTCAAAACAGAGAGACCTCAAATCTATTACTGCTATGTTAGGTGGTAAACAGGGTAGATTTAGACAAAATCTTCTTGGTAAACGTGTGGACTATTCAGGACGAAGTGTTATTGTTGTTGGACCTGAACTTAAAATGTATCAATGTGGTCTTCCTAAAGAAATGGCGCTTGAACTTTTTAAACCTTTCATTATTAATAAACTTATTGAGCAAAATAAATCTAATAACATTAAAAGTGCTAAAAGAATGATCGAAAGAGAAAAGCCTGTTGTTTGGGATATTCTCGATGAGGTTATTAAAGAACACCCTGTTCTGCTTAACCGTGCCCCAACATTGCACAGACTTTCAGTGCAAGCCTTTGAGCCAGTTTTGGTTGAAGGAAGAGCTATCAAACTTCACCCTTCATCATGCCCAGCTTTTAACGCTGACTTTGATGGAGACCAGATGCCTGTTCACGTTCCATTATCAATAGATGCTCGTACAGAGGCGAGAACTTTGATGTTGGCTTCTAATAATATTTTAAAACTCGCTGATGGGGAACCTATTGTTACTCCTACTCAAGACGTGGTTTTAGGGTGCTATACAATGACAAAAATTCTTTCCGGAAAGAAAGGAGAAAAAAGTGTTTTTTCTTCTGTTGATGAAGCTATGATAGCTTATCAATTAGGAGAGGTTGACATACAAGCAGAAATTCAAGTCAGAATTTCAAAAGAAGTAAATGGCAAGCTGTATTCTAAACGTATTACAACCAGTGTAGGTAGATTAATTTTTAGCAAAGAAATTCCTGAAGGGTTGCTTATTGATAGATCAAAAGAAGAAAATTATTGTGAAATTGAATGCAATAAGATTATTGCAAAGAAAGATCTTAAAAACATTATTTCGCTTGCTTATGATAAGCTTGGAAGGACCGAATGTTCTATTCTTATTGATAAGATAAAAGATTTGGGTTATAAATATTCTACTCTTGTAGTCAACACTATTAATGCTTTTGATGGAATCGAACCTTCTCATAAAAAACAATATTTAGAAGAAGCAGAATCAAAAGTTTTAGAAAATGAAAAATTATTTAAACGTGGGCTTATTACAAACGACGAGAAAATCGATAATAATATTGAAATTTGGGGTGCTGTTCAGAAAAAATTGGAAGGAGAATCCCTAGACGAACTTGCAGAAGATAATCCTCTTAAAACCATTATTGCTTCTGGGGCTCGTGGTTCAGCTCAACAGCTTAATTCGGTTTGCGGTATGGTTGGTCTTAAAGCTGCAGCTTCTGGTCAAAAAATTGACATTCCTGTTAAATCTAATTTTATCCATGGGCTTTTACCTGTTGAGCATTTCCTTTCAGCTAGGGGAGCTCGTAAAGGTCTTATGGATACAGCTCTTAAAACAGCAGACTCTGGTTACCTTACAAGAAGACTTGTTGATGTCGCTCAAGATGTTGTTATTTCAACTGAAGATTGTTTTGCTGATTCAGGAGAAGCCGTTAAAGGTGTTTGGGTTAGCGACTTATATCAAAATGGCAATCTTCAAGAAACTCTTGCAGAAAGAATCTATGGAAGAGTTGCAGTAGACGATGTCGTTAATCCTATTTCCGGTGAAATTATTGTTAAATCTAATGAGATGATTTCTAAAAAACAAGCGGCTGAGATCCAAGAAGCTGGTATTAAAAAAGTTCAAATTCGATCAGCGTTAACCTGCAAATGCAAACAAGGTATATGTGCTAAATGTTATGGAAGAAATCTTTCAGGTAAAGAGTTGGTTACAGTGGGCGAAGCAGTTGGTATTATTGCAGCTCAATCAATTGGTGAGCCGGGGACCCAATTAACTATGAGAACCTTCCACTCTGGTGGTTCAGCTGTTACAGCAGATATAACGCAAGGTCTTCCAAGAGTAGAAGAAATTTTTGAAGCTAGAAGACCAAAAGGTGAGTGTGTTCTTAGTGAAGTGGCTGGGAAAGTTAAGATTAAACAGGACGCCAAATATTATATTGTAACTGTTAATTCTAAAGATGGTGATGTTGAATATGAAATCAAAAAACCAGTTGTTTTAGTTGTAAAAGATGGAGATACAGTAGAGCCGGGCAGTCAAATTACTCAAGGCCCTTCAAATCCTGCTGATTTGTTAAGATTAAAAGGATTAAAAGGAATACAAGATTATCTTTTAAGTGAAGTGATAGGTGCTTATAGAAGTCAAGATGTTGTGGTTAATGATAAACATATTGAAATTATTATTCGCCAAATGTTGAAAAAAGTTAAGATTGAAGCATCGGGAGACACAAATCTCTTACCAGGTGAACTGGTAGATCTTTATAGATGTGAAGATGAAAACGATAGAGTTCTTCAAGAAGGGGGAGTGCCAGCCACAGCTAAACGCATTTTACAAGGTATAACAAAAGCTTCTCTTTCGACAGAATCTTTCTTATCTGCTGCATCATTCCAAGAAACTTCAAGAGTTCTTACAGATGCCGCACTTAAAGGTAAAATTGATTATCTTTCTGGAATTAAAGAAAATGTTATTATTGGCAAACTTATTCCAGCAGGAACAGGTGTAAAAAAATATAGAGAAGTAATGCCTGTTGTTGTTAAGGATGAAGAAGTTGTTTAATTAAAAAAAACTTGGGTTAACCCAAGTTTTTTTAATATTCTGTTCTTAATTCAACGATTAAAACTTTTTCTTTTTTTGTTCCTACCTTGTTTTTATATACAGCGAATTCAACAATTACATCAAACAAATTTTTTTCTGTTATATATTTTATTAATTCGTTGAAACCTGGTATTTCCCATAATTCGTCTTTATCTAATGATGAATATATAGAATTATCTAAATTTCTGTGTGTGGTGTTTTCATCTAGAGAATAGGTAAGCTCTACATTATCTCCATTAACCATTATATCGCCAATTAAAATTCTTCCGGGATAGGATTTGATAGATACGGCAAGTGAAAAAAGATCATCATATAAGTTTATTTTTTCCATGCATTCTTCTTTACTAGTTATAAAAAAAGTTTTGCCTATTGCATATTTGATATCTCTTAATACATAAATTGCAGCTTTATTTTTATCTAAAAATTCTTCAACTTTTTGCTTATCATTTTTAGATGCTATAATTTCTGGTACTCTGTTTAATCCTAGTTTTTTAATTTGTTGGAAACTGTCTTGTTTATTAATTATTTTCATTTTTCACCCTATATTTTTTATAATCATATTTTCCGTTCATTATTGATAGCATAGTTTCAAATTTATCATCGATAGCTGTTTTATTATTATGCAACTCATTGCATTTCGCACATTTGTAATTTATTATATAGCCTTTTTTTGAATTCGTCTGTATAGAAATTGGGACCATTATCCCATAACATTGGTTCTGTCTATCTCCAGGATTAATGTCCACATGCAAAGAACATAGACAATTTGGGCAATGGTCACGAGAACTGTAATTAAGAGGGGGAACATTATATCCACATATTGCGCAAATGAATCCCTCATCTTTGTTTTGGAATTTTTTCATAAATTGATTATAAAAGTAAAATTAGTTAATGTCAAATAATTCATCACATATTAAAACTTTTAGATTGATTTTGTTAACTTTTTTTATTATTTTTATATTTTATATTAGATTTTGTCTTGAACTAAATTTTCCATGTTATACAAACCAGGTTTCTTATTGATAATAAATTCACTTGCTTTCAAAATACCGTTTGCGAATGCAATACGAGATTGCGCAGTATGTGATATTTTTATTGTTTCATCATTACTAAAAAAAGTTAGTTCGTGCTCTCCGACTATATTACCGGCTCTCACACTTGATATTGATAAAAATTTTCTTTCTTTTTTAAAGATCTGTTCAATTTCTTTTGCAGTCCCACTCGGAGAATCTTTTTTAGCTTTATGATGTATTTCATGCAAGTGGGCATCACAGTCAAAATTTTTAGCCAAATAATGTACTATTTTTTTAAATAGCTGTATCGCATAAGACATATTGTAAGCAATAAAAATAGGTATAAATTTAGAATAGCTTTTTATCTCCAACATCTCATTTTTAGTATGACCTGTGCATGCTATAACTATCGGTATATTGTGTTTATAAGCATAAATTGTGGAATTGACGGATTGTTCGTGAGAGGACGTGTCGATTATTAAATCAACCTTAGAGTTTATTTCACTTAAATTTTTATATTCATTGCTATTTAAATCAACAGAAAATATTTCATGTTTTTTTATTGCTAAATTTTTTACTTGACTTCCGAGTTTACCGCAAGAGCCTACTATCACAATTTTCATACAATTATTTATGCTTTAAGTTAAGAATTTTGTGACTATTTTGCATATATAAATGTTAATTGATTTGCTTTTTTAAAATCTGAGTGTTATACTTATGTTATAAGTTTAAAGGTTAATTTATGAATTTGATAGAGGTAAATAACTTAACAAAAGACTATGGACATGGGAGAGGGGTTTTCGATGTTTCTTTTTTTGTTAAAAAGGGTGAAGTTTTCGGATTCCTTGGACCTAATGGCGCAGGTAAATCTACTACTATAAGGCATGTTATGGGTTTTTCTAAACCTCAATCGGGCGAAACAAAAGTTTTTGGCATGGAATCATTTAAAAATTATTATAAAATTTTATCTAATGTTGGATATTTGCCGGGGGAGATTGCTTTGCCGGAAGGATTAACTGGTTGGGAATTTATACATATGATGTCAAAGTTAAGAAAAATAGAGAATAAAGAACGACTTAATTATTTGCTTGATAAATTTAAATTAAATCCCGATGCTGAAACCAAAAGAATGAGTCTTGGTGATAAAAGAAAACTTGCCATAGTAACTGCATTTATGAGCGATCCAGAAGTTTTAATTTTAGATGAACCAACAAGTGGGCTTGATCCAGTTATGCAACAAGTTTTCATAGATTTTATTAAAGAGGAAAAAAGAAAAAATAAAACCATACTTTTATCATCTCACATGTTTAATGAAGTTGAAGCAACTTGTGATAGAATTGCTATTATAAAAGATGGGTATTTGGTTTCCACATTTTTTACAAACGATATAAAACATAATGAAAATAAAACTTTTGAAATATGTTTTAAAACAATTGAAGATTTAAATTCTTTTTGTGCAGGTCTAACTAAGCTACCTAAAAACACCTCTAAATTAAGTAAAGTTTATTTAAAAGAAAAAAATACTACTGGGTTATCAGCAATTGTTTGTGTTAATGATAAAAAAATTGAAGAGTTAATTAAGGAAATAAACAAATATCAAATCTTTTCTTTTAAAGAAAATAAGTATACTTTACAAGATTATTTTATGCATTTTTATAAAGAAGATAAAGACTTTGGAGGAACATTTTAATGGAAATTATCAAAGTTGAAAATCTCACGAAAGATTACGGTGAAAATAGAGGTATTTTTAATGTATCTTTTTCTGTAAAAAAAGGGGAAGTCTTTGGTTTTGTTGGGACCAATGGTAGTGGAAAGACAACAACAATTAGACATATTATGGGTTTTTTAAAACCTCAAAGTGGTAATTGCTTTGTTTTAGGAATGGATTCTTGGAAAAACTCCTGTGAAATTAAAAAATATGTTGAATATGTACCAGGAGAAATTGCTTTTCCAGATTTAAAAAATGGTACCGAATTTTTAAAGAATCAAGCTGAGTTATTAAATTTAAAAGATATGTCGTATGCTAATTATCTAATAGAAAAATTGCAACTCGATACTTCAGCCAATTTAAAACGTATGAGTAAAGGTATGAAACAAAAGACTGCTGTTGTTGCTGCTTTAATGGCTAATAAGGAAATATTAATTTTAGATGAACCAACAACAGGGCTTGATCCGCTTATGCGATTAACTTTTTTGGAGTTAATAAAAGAAGAAAAAGAAAAAGGTAAGACCATTTTAATGAGCAGTCAAATGTTCGATGAATTAGAATCCACTTGTGACAGAGTTGCCCTTATTATGGATGGTCAAATCGTTGATATAGCTGATATGAATAAAATTAAGAATATTAACTATAAAATTTATAAAATAGAGTTTATAGAGAAAAATGATTATTTAAATTTTAAAAAACTTGGCTTTAAAATAATTAGAGATCAAGTCAAGTATAATCAGGTTACTATAAAAATTTTCGATAAAGATATCAATAATTTATTTGAATCAATTAAAAACAGCAAAATTAAATTTATTTCTGAGATTAAATATAATTTGGAAAAACATTTCAAGGATGTTTTAGCAAAAAGAATAAAAGGAGGTATAAATGTTTAGTAAAGCACTTTTTAAACAATCTATGAAAGCCCATTGGGTTAAATGGTTGGCTGTTACTTTATCCACTTGCATTATGCTTGCAATTGTAATAATTGTGTTAGGGAACCTCGGTATTAATGATATAAGAGATTCTTTGAAAAATATCTTCGTGCAAGCAGATAGCGAATCTTCATTAAAAGAAGATGCAATTGACAGTTATGAACTGTACTTAACAACTACAGACTCCTATAATGTTCTTAGAAATTATTCATCAATGGTGGGGACCATAACAAATATGTATGATTTAGAGATTTCTAAATTAGACAATCCTACCCAAGAACAAAAAGAAGATGTCGCAAACAGCGTTATTGAAACTTTATCGCCTATGTTGCCAACATATGGAAGTTTTGATAAAAATGCTATAAGCAGTTTTTTATTCAAATTATTAATAACTCATGATGCTAATCCTAGTTTGACAGGGTTAGAATTAATACAGAAGTCCTATTGTAATATGGTTTACGATGAAGCGTATGAAAAAAGTTTAAACGAAGATGGGCTTTCTGACGCAGAAGCTATAATGCAAGCTAAGGGCGCAGAAGAAGTTGCAGAAAAAGCAATTAATAATTTTGATACCATAAGTAATAACACAACAGATTTTGTTTATGATAGAGAAAATTTTACGACCGATGCTAGAGAAGATGTTAATTTAATTTTATCTAACAGCACATATGAAACCCTAAAAGGTCAGCTTGGAGATGAAGAGGCTAAAGAACAAGCTGTTGTAATAAAAGTTTTATCAAACACTGCTATCACAACTTATCAATTCTATATTAATGAATTTAAACAAGCTTCACCTGATAAAACTGTTACTGAAGATCAAATTTTAGAAGCACGTACTAATTCATGTAAAAGTATTTCAGATCAAATACCTAGTAAGGTAGGGGAAGCATTGACTGAATTGGGAAATATGGATGTGTATGGGCTTATAATCGGTTCAATTTTTTACCGAATTGCCGGGTTACTTTTGCCGATGGTTTTTGTAATTATTACCGCTAATGGTTTGTTGGCAGGCCAAGTTGATTCTGGCTCTATGGCATATGTTTTATCAACTCCTACAAAAAGGAGAGCTGTGACTGTTACGCAGATGGTCTATTTGGTTTCAGCTTTGTTTGCTATGTTTTCACTTTTAACAATAGTCAGCGTAATTTCTATTGCAATTGTTGGTGGAAACAGTTTTGCCATTAATTTTAGTGAGATTTTGTTATTTAATTTGGGGGCATTTTTAACAACTTTTGCTATTGCTGGTTATTGCTTTATGTGTTCAGCAATATTCAATAGAACAAAACATTCGCTAGGTATTGGTGGGGGGCTGACAATATTTTCTTTGGTTTGCACGATTTTAGGATTGTTTGGCTCATCGGTAGTCCCAAGTGCAATGAGAATTTCAGCGATGAACTTTTTTAACTATTTGTCTATTATAACATTGTTTGACACTGTAGCTATATTAGACGGGGCATTGAATTACTTGTGGAAATTTGGTATATTGTTGGCATTTGGTATTATCACTTTCATTGTGGGAATATTGAGATTTGATAAAAAAGATTTGCCATTATAAAAAAAGAGAGAACCATCTCTCTTTTTTTTAATAAAAATTTTTTATCAAATATTTTTTAAATATTTATTTTTCTTATTTTGTATAGATTCCTAATAAATTATTTTTTATGTAAAATAATTATATTAAAATGTTATCAATATAATTGACAAAAACCATAAAATTAAGTAAACTTAAGGGTAGCTGTTAATTGGAGAGTATAAAGGTATCTATAAATCTCAAAATTAAAATTACAAACTTTCTTAATAATTTTAAAAATATCTAAAATTATAATAAAAAAATACTTAAAAAATTATTAAAAATAACTTATGCTAATGTAGCACAGTCGGTAGTGCACCGCCTTGGTAAGGTGGAGGTCACGGGTTCAAGTCCCGTCATTAGCTCCATTATCAAAAACCCTTGAAACCCTAGTAAAATAGGCACTTTCAAGGTTTTTTCTTTTGCAAAAGTTTTGCTTAATTTTAGGCTA
>CALVNQ010000017.1 GCA_944349895.1 uncultured Clostridia bacterium
TGGTGGCCCACCCGGGGCTCGAACCCGGGACCCCTTGATTAAAAGTCAAGTGCTCTACCGACTGAGCTAGTGGACCATGTTGAGTGAGATCTAAAATAATCTAATTAAAGCAATAAGTTTGACGTTAAAATCATAAATCACGAATAAACTTATGTGGCTGGGGTGGTAGGATTTGAACCTACGGATGTTGGAGTCAGAGTCCAATGCCTTACCGCTTGGCGACACCCCATCATAGGTTTCATGGAGGGTATATGGGGTGATCGAAGGGGATCGAACCCTTGACCTCCAGAGCCACAATCTGGCGTTCTGCCAACTGAACTACGACCACCATATATGGTGCTCCCAGAAGGATTCGAACCTTCGACCTCTGCCTTAGAAGGGCATTGCTCTATCCAGCTGAGCTATGGAAGCCCGTATGGAGCGGGTGAAGGGAATCGGACCCTCGCAATCAGCTTGGAAGGCTGATGTTCTACCACTGAACTACACCCGCGCGATAAGCGACTATGTAAATATATCATAAATCGCTTATTTTGTCAACGATTTTACATAAAAATAACTGCGCACATTTTAAATTTATATAAATATATTTATATTTTATAAAGAATTGGTTTGCCAGAATTAAATAGTATGGAAGCAGAAGTCAACAAATTGGATTTAATAGCTTTTATGGTTGCCTTTGCGAACATTTTAGAATAGCGTAATTCTGTTTTAGTAGGTTTCCCTCCTCTCTGCAAATGACCAACGATAAAAAATTTAACAGAATTTGGTGTTTCGATTTCTTTTTGAATTTGAGATGCCAGCTTTTTAACATCAAAAATGTTTTCTCTCAAAATGATTGAAGTAGATTTATCTTTTGCAACATTATTTTTAATTTTGCTAACAACCGATTCAACATCAAAATCTTTTTTATCACAAATCAAAAAATCCGGTTTTAGTATTTTAGAAGAATTGGTTGCAATGTTCCCACTATATCTGCCCATGGTTTCAAAAATACAAGTTCTAGATTGGGATTCCATGCTAGGCATTATACTCCTAAAAGCATAACATACCATAGAAACAGCAGTATGAAAACCAATTGAATATTCATTCTCTTCAACATCATTATCTATAGTGGCAGGCACAAAAATAGTTTTTACACCATTATATGAAAGCTCTCTAACTCCTTTATGAGATCCATTCCCACCTAGGACTATGAGGTAATCAAATTTTTTTGCATTATTTAAAGCTTCTTTGAATATCTCTGGTTTTTTAAAATCAGGGAAACGCGAAGTCTTAATACAGCAACCAGCTGAATTTTCAAATTTAATAGGGTTATAAAATTTCATTGGCAAAATATCATTTTTAAACAGCCCTTCAAAACCTGCACGACATGCATATAAATTAGACCCAAACTTTTTGTATAGCATGGAAATAAATTTATTCATACCTGGGGCATCACCACCACTGGCAAGAATTAAAATTTTCATTTTTTCTCCTTTTTTATTTCAGTCATTTTAACATTTTCATGCCCAATTATACCATAAAGTTCATTTAATAAATAATTATTTAACTCTACTTTAAAATTATAAACAAAAGGTTTATTATAAGTTGTACACTTTATTATGACCTCTGCTTGCCCAGGATAAGCCTTTAAAGATGATTTTATTTTGTTGAAAGTGTCTATATCTTTTGTATCAAATTTCAAATATAATTTTTGAGAATTTTCGTCTTCTTTAATTTCCTCTCCTCTTTTTTTCCAAGGAATAACTTCTTGGGCATTAATACTTGGGGATCCATTCCTCATAGAAATTTTTCCTTTTATTGTTACCAAAGCATCTTCTTCTACAATATTTTTATATCTTGGAAAGACATTTCCAAAAAGTGAAACTTCCATAATACCATATAGGTCTTCGATTTTAATGAACGCGAACTCTTTTCCATCTTTACTTAACTTCTTTTTCTTCTCTACAATTATTCCACCACATGTAACAGGCATGCCATCATAAATTTGATCATAAACAGCTTCATTATCCTGATTTGAAACATCATCATCGATATTTTCTTCTATTTCTTCAGAAGGTTTAAGCATTTCAGAAGTTAAATTAAAACTATCATAGTAATCTATATAATCATTAAGAGGATGACCTGATATATAAATACCGACGACTTCTTTTTCAAACTTTAATAATGTTTCCTTATTATATTCTTTTATATTAGGATAATCTAAACTATCAAAATCAACTTTAACATCTGCGATAGAATCAAACATGGAAAATTGTCCTGATTGCTTATTTTTATGATCTTTAATAGCTCTTTCAACTGCCACTGAATAAACAGCCATAAGTTGAGAACGATATTTACCAAAACAATCAAAAGCTCCCGCTACAATAAGGCTTTCTAAAACCCTTTTATTTAAAGCTTGGATATCAACTCTAGAAATAAAATCTTCAAAAGATTTAAAATCGCCATTTTTGTTTCTCTCGCTTATAATTAAATCTATTACAGTAGAACCAACACCTTTCAATGCAGCTAAACCAAATCTAATATTACCATCTTCAGTTCTAAAAAATGTGGTGGATTTGTTAATATCTGGTGGCAAAACTTCAAAGCCTTCTTTTTTTGCGTAAGTTGTATATTTCTTAATTTCATCTGCATTGGTAATACGATTATTTAAAACTGCAGTTAAAAATTCGACTTCATAATAAGTTTTTAAATATGCAGTTTGATACCCTACATAAGCATAAGCAGCTGCATGAGATTTATTAAAAGCATATTTAGCGAATTCTGCCATTCTGTCAAAAACTTTTTCAGCAACAGCCCTATCGTGCCCTAACTTTACTGCACCTGGGATAGAAGATTTCCCTTCAGGGTCTTCCCAACCTTCCACAAATTTGACTTTTTCTGCGGCTATTTTTTCAACTTTTTTCTTACCCATAATTCGACGGATATTATCTGCTTGCCCCAAAGAAAACCCAGCCATAACTTGAACAATTTTCATAACCTGCTCTTGATAAACTATACAACCATAAGTAACATCAAGAATATCAACTAAACAAGGGTCATCATAGACGACGGCCGAAGGATCTTTTTTACATTTAACAAATTGTGGTATCGAATCCATAGGCCCAGGTCGATATAAAGAAATACCCGCTATAATATCATCCATACATGTAGGCCCTAGATCTTTCATGAACCTTTTCATTCCAGCACTTTCAAGCTGAAACACTGCATCAGTATTGCCAGAACTAATAAGCTCAAACACTTTAGGATCGTCATATTCCATATTATAAAAGTCTATATCAACACCATGGTTTTCTTTTATATAATCCAAAGATTTTTTAATATCGGTCAAAGTTCGTAGACCTAAAAAGTCCATTTTTAATAATCCCAAATGCTCTATTTCGATCATATCAAATTGTGTCACAATTTCTTCGCCATTTCTTGCCAAAGGCACAAAATTTGAAACAGGTTCTGGTGCAATCAAAACTCCAGCCGCATGCATGGAACAATTTCTTGGGACTCCTTCAAGTTTAATAGCCATATTTACAACTTTTTTAATTAAATCATCATCTTCATAGGCTTTTTTTAAATCGGGAATGATATATTTTTCGTTTGCGGGATCATGTGTAGTCCCAAAATAATATTTAAGAACGGGCTTATCCTTTTTCAAACCATCAAGAGGCATATTAGGAATTTCTTTACAAAGTTTATCTACTTCGGGTATAGGTAGATCCAAAACTCTTCCTACATCTCTGATAGCATTTTTTGCTTTCATACAACCGAAAGTAACAATACCTGCAACATGGTCAGAACCGTATTTCTTTTTGACATACTCAATAACTTCGCCACGTCTATCCATGCAAAAATCAACATCAAAATCTGGCATTGAAACGCGTTCTTTATTAATAAAACGTTCAAAAATCAGATGATATTTCATAGGATCGACTTTAGTTATTCCAATGCAATATGCGACAAGACTCCCTGCCCCCGATCCACGGCCTGGTCCCACCGGTATATCATTTTCTCTAGCATAATTAATGTAATCCCAAACAACCAAGAAATATTCTACAAATCCTTGATCTTTTATGGTTTGAAGTTCCATTTCCATTCTTTCTTTGAGTTCTTGGTTGACATTCGGATATAATTTTTCTAAACCCTCATAAGCCATTCTTTTTAAAAAATTGAAAGTTGTTTCTCCCGTATATGGAACATAAGCAGGAATATAATTTTTATTCGCAGGCAATTTATATTTTTCATCTAAGCTGGCGACTTCACCCAAAGATTTAGTTTTTAAAACCACATTACACTTAGCAGCAATTTCCAAAGTATTATTTAAAGCATCTTCATAACCTGGCAGAATTTCCAACATTTCTTCATAAGTTTTAAAATAAAATTCATCTGTTTCGAACTTCATTCTATCCTGATCGCTAACTTTTTTATGCATTTGAACACACATTAATGCATCTTGGAGCTCAGCATCTTCTTTGTTTAAATAATGCACGTCATTAGTAGCAACGAGTTTAATACCGAGCTCTTTTGAAAATTCCGATAATTTCAAAATAACTTCTTTATCTTCAGGCAAATTATGATTTTGGATTTCCAAATAATAGTCATCTCCGAATAAATCCTTATGCCAAAGTGCACATTTTTTTGCTTCATCAAATCTTCTTTGTAAAATTAATTTTTGAACATGGCCAGCTAAACAAGCAGATAAACATATGAGGCCATTCGAATACTCTTTTAACAAATCATAATCAATTCTTGGTTTATAATACATTCCTTCCACATGCGCTGTTGATATTAATTTCAAAAGATTATGATAACCCTCGTTATTTTTGGCAATTAAAATTAAGTGCCCAATATCTTCTTTGGTGTTTCTGGATTTATGATCTTTAGCTATGTAAAATTCACAACCGATTATAGGTTTAATTCCGTTTAAAATACAAGTTTCATAGAATTTTAGCACACCAAACATATTCCCATGGTCGGTTATGGCGACAGCCTTCCAACCACGCTCCTTTGTCATATCAACAAGTTTTTCAATACGTGCTAACCCATCGAGCAAACTATATTCTGTATGAACGTGTAAGTGTACAAATTCTCTCATTTAGTCTCCTTATTTTAATTCTTCAGCAATTCTAATAAGTTTCTTTAATCTATGATTAAGCCCACTTTTTGAAAGATTGATAGTGGTTAAATTTAATAATCCATCTAAACTTTCTTCTGGATTGGCTAAGCGAAGCATAGCGACTTCTTGTAATTCTTCATCTAAACTTTCCAGGCCAATAGTAGATATAATAGTATTAATAGCTTTTATCTGTTTCATACTTGCTTCAACTGTTTTCGATATATTAGCATTAATACAATTTACTTCTCTGTTTATTTGGTTCCTCTTTTCTCTTCTTGCCATTTCATTAGCAAGAGAAATCACACTATCATTAGCTCCAATTAAAGCTAATAAATCTTTAATGGATTCAGCTTCTTTTAAATATAAAACAAATAAATTTTTTCTTTCAACAAGTTTTGAAGAGATATTAAATTCACTTAAAATCGATGCTAAATCTATTAAGAACTGATGGCTATGAGAAGTAAACTCTAAATGATAGCCTGAAGTAGTTTTTTCTGTTTCGACTTCACTCAACCTGATTGAAGAAGTCCCGCATCCAATGTAGGAGGCTCTTACAAAAGCAATTTTAGTTTCCTCACTACATATTACATTATCATCAATTCCCCAATTAATTTCATAACTCCCCGACTGAATAAAAAGCACTCCCGTATCTATGAGAACTCTTTCAGCAAAAGTATCTGGAAAAGAAATTCTATAATAAGTAGTTTTATTTATAACATAATCATCTTCGATTTCTAATTCCAAATATTCTCCATAAAGATTACTAACCAAATGGTTAACAACTTCATATAGTTGGTTTATATCTGTGATTAAAGATATTTTAATACCATTTGAATTTTTCTCAAGTGTCCCACATGAATGAAAAAGGCCTGACAAAAAAGCAAAAGCAGTGTCTGCATTTTCATTAATATTTTTGATAAGTTCCAACTTACTATCTTTAGAAAAACTCAAAATGTTAACCTCTTTTTTTAAAATATGAAACTGTCTTATCTAAATTAACTATAAGGCTAGTAGGAATATTTAAGCGATAAACAAGATTTATTGCTTTATTACATTCTCCAACGTGCTCTGGGAAATGGGCATCAGAATTTATTATAAATTTAACTCCTTCTTCTGCCATTGTAATTATCTCTTCGTCTGTGAAATTAATTCTTTTCCCATTTAATTCGATTAACACACCCTTTTGTTTGGCTAATCTCGCAACAGCAAGAGTATCCGTAGGGCATCCGTAATTCAAATGTGTTATGATATCTATTGGATATTTATCAATAGCTCTGAGAAAAGCAGTAGTGTTTCTGGACAGTCTCTCTAAACTTGGTTTAAAGGGGGAACCAATCATGTTAGAGAACATGAGAGACTTCTTATCCTTAAAAGACGGAGTTTTAACCAATTTATGATGTCCCATTAAAATCAAATCTAAATTTTCATAATCTTGTTCTTTCAAATCAATTTCGCCTTTCAGAGAAATTAAATTTGCCTCAACTCCAAGTAAAATTTCAATCCCAGAAACTTCTTTAGCATTTAAAATTTCTTCTTTAATTCGTGGTAATTCCTTTCTTTTTACGCCAAAAAACTCATGATTGAAACCATGATCAGTAATAGCAATCTCTTTCAATCCTTTTTCGGCGGCCACACTAGCATTTTGTAAAATGGTACCTTTCCCATGATTAAAACCAGAATTAATGGTGTGTGTATGATAATCTCCGTAAAGAATCATTGTTATCTCCTTGCAGTAAGTATAACAATTAAAAATAACTTTTGCAAGCAGTGAGCGAAATTTAATTAAAGGATTTTAATTTCCAATTCAAAATTATAACCGTGTAAGTGGGCAATATATTTAATGATTTCAATTAACAACTTAACGTCTCCTGCTTTAGCTTGACCATTATTAACAATGAAACCTGCATGTTTACAGGAAATCATTGCTCCTCCGATTTTTAATCCTTTCAAACCCCAACTATCAATTAACTTTGCAGGTATTACGTCATGTTGCCTTTTAAAAATACTCCCAGCTGATGGTTGCCCATAAGGTTGTGTATTTTTCCTTCTTTCTAGAATTTGTTTTTGATTTAAAATTATTCTATTTCGATCTCCTAATTTCAATTTAAATTTAACATTAGTAATAACGCAATTATCATCAACAGGCCCTTTTCTATAAGAAAAGTTAAAATTTTTTATATTAATTTTTTTCCCTTCTTTTATGACTGTCATTTCTGATAAATAGTTACATATTTCATCTCCAAAAGCTCCGGCATTCATAAAGACGGCGCCACCAACAGTCCCGGGAATACCATAAAGAAATTCGAACCCTTCCAAACAATTATCAACACAAAAAGAACACAATTGAAATAATTTTACTCCTGCGCCACAAATAATTTCATCTCCTATTTTTTCAATACTATTAAAATATTTTAAAGAAATTAAAGAACCTCTATAACCATGATCATCAAATAAAACATTGGTCCCATTTCCTAAAATAAAATATGGTTCATCTTCTTTTATTAAAAAGTTCATAAGACTAATTAATTCTTTTAAATTTTTAGGTAGAAACAAGCATTTTCCAATTCCACCTATTTTGAAAGAACAATAATCTTTTAAAGCTATATTATCTATTTTTTTAATATTATTTTTCATACATTAAGATATGACGAAAAGTAAAAATAAATAATAAATGTGTTTAAAAATAAATATTAAAAAAAATAAAAAAATCGATTTACATCGATTTTTTTTAAATTAATTCAATTATTGCCATTTCTGCAGCATCGCCTTTTCGCTTGCCTAATTTGATGATTCGAGTGTAGCCACCACCTTGTCCCATCTTTTCTGCACGCTCTGAATATTTTGGAGCATAAACATTAAAGATTTTTTCAAGTAACGGATGGTTAATACCTTCTGTTCTCGCTACAAAAGCAGGCTTAGATTCTTTATCGGCACGTTGTTCTTGTTTGTCATAAACATATGCCATAATTTTTCTTCTAGCAGCAAGTTTCTTTGGCCCATCATTCACAACATCGGTTGTAACTTTAACACCTTTAGCATCTTTAATTTCTTTTTTAACTGTGCAAGTATCTTTATAAGATTTAATTGCAACTGTCAAAAGTTTTTCAGCTTCACTACGAACAGACTTTGCTTTTGCAAGAGTTGTTTCAATTTTACCATACCAAAGAAGATCTGTAACAAGACCTCTAAGCATAGCTCTTCTTTCTTTGGTTGGTCTGCCAAGTTTATCGTTAGCCATAGTTTTCTCCTTTTATTCTTCTTCTTTACGAAGTGAAAGCCCATAGCTTTCAAGTTTTTGAATAACCTCATCTATTGATTTGATACCGAGGTTTTTAACTTTAAGCATATCTGCTCTAGATTTTTTAACAATATCTTCAACTGTGTTAACACCAGCACGTTTAAGACAATTGTAAGATCTAACTGAAAGATCCATCTCTTCAATAGGAAGCTCTAAAATTTTAACTTGTTTATCTTCCTCTTTAGAAACCATAATTTCCATATTAGCCATTTCTTCACAAAGTTCAACAAACAATCCGACATGTTCCATCATAATTTTCCCTGCAAGAGAAACAATTTCGGTAGCCTTTATTGTCCCGTTAGTCTCAACTTCAAGAGTAAGTTTATCAAAATCAACGCTTTGGCCAACACGAGTCGTCTCAACGTTAAAATTAACTTTTTTAACAGGTGAAAAAATTGAATCCATTGCAATGAAGTCTATATTGTCAAATTTTAATTTATTAATTGAGCTAGCCACATAACCTCTTCCATTACCGATCATAACATCCATGTCAAGGACAGCACCATCGTCCATGGTACAAATATGAAGATCCGGATTAAGAATTTCAACTTCATCATTAGCTTCGAAATCTCTAGCCGTAACCTCACCTGCCCCTTGTTTTTTAAGTCTTAAAAATGTGATAAAGTTACGATCTTGATTATTAGTTTTAACATAAAGAGTCTTTAAATTTAAAATAATATCAACGACATCTTCAGTAACTCCTCTAATAGTTGAAAATTCATGAGCCACCCCAGCAATTCTAACAGCGATTGGAGCTGCTCCTGGCAAAGAAGAAAGCAAAGTTCTTCTCATACAATTTCCAAGTGTTATGCCATAGCCTTTTTCAAGAGGCTCAACAATAAATCTTGCGTAAGCACCACCTTCAGTTTCTTCACAAACAATTTTAGGTTTTTCCATTTCCATCATAATTTTACCCTCCAATTATCTCGAGTAAAGCTCGATAACAAGACGTTCTTTAATATCAGCATCTATATCATCTCTCTGTGGGAAAGCAATAATTTTGCCTTTTAGAGACTCAGAATTAAATTCCAGCCATTTAGGCATAACAATTTTCATACCTTTAAGAGATTTTATAAGAGTTTTGTCAAGCTTGTTTTCTTTTACAGCGATCTCATCACCAACTTTAACAATATAAGAAGCGATATCAACTCTTTTACCATTTACAGTGATCAAACCATGATTAACCATTTGACGGCTCTGTTTCCTACTTGCTCCAATACCCATACGATAAACAACGTTATCAAGTCTTCTTTCAATAAGAGAGAGCATATTCTCACCAGTAACGCCTTTCATTCTTTCAGCTTCTTCATAATAAGAATGCATTTGATTTTCTAAAAGGCCATAGATTCTTTTAATTTTTTGTTTTTCACGAAGTTGAGAACCATATTCAGTAAATGTAACTCTTCTGCGTGAATTCCCATGTTGCCCAGGAATAACAGGACGTCTTTCCATAGCACATTTTTTTGTTGTGCATCTTTCACCTTTGAGGAAAAGCTTGCAACCTTCTCTTCTACACTGACGGCAGTCAGGTTCTATAGTTCTTGCCATTAGCCAATCTCCTTTTAAACTCTTCTAACTTTAGGAGGTCTGCAACCATTATGAGCAATTGGTGAGACATCCTTAATAAGAGTAACATTTAATTCGCAATTTTGAAGAGCCCTAATTGCGGCTTCTCTACCGCTACCAGGCCCTTTAACATAAACTTCAACTGAATTAAGCCCATGTTCTTTAGCAACCTTTGCAGCTTCTTCAACACAAGTTTGAGCAGCAAAAGGTGTGCTTTTTTTAGAGCCTTTCAGCCCTAACTTACCAGAGCTACACCAAGAAATAACATTTCCGTCTGCATCTGAGAAGGTAACTATTGTGTTATTAAAAGATGTTTTAATATGAACTTGACCATGAGCTATATTTTTAGAAACTCTTTTTTTAACTCTGGTTGTAGATTTTTTATTGTTATTAGTTTTCGTTGCCATATATCTATCTCCTTATTTACCCTTCTTAGATGAGCCAGCAACAGCTCTTCTAGGACCTTTTCTGGTTCTGCAATTGTTACGTGTGTTTTGGCCACGTACAGGTAAACCTTTACGGTGACGAATACCACGATAACAACCCATTTCACTTAATTTTTTAATGTCAAGACTAACTTTTTTTCTTAAATCACCTTCCACTGTAATATTGTGTTCAATATAGGAACGAAGTTTAGCGATTTGATCATCAGTTAAATCTTTAACTCTAATATCTGGGCTGATTTTAGTTTCAGCACAAATTTTACCGGCCGTAACTTGACCGATACCATAAATATAGGTAAGTCCGATTTCCAATCTTTTTTCTCTAGGAAGATCCACACCTGAAATTCTTGCCATATTATTTTCTCCTTATTTTTTTAACCCTGAGTTTGTTTATGTTTGGCACTCTTAGGGCAAATAACCATAACTTTTCCGTTTCTTTTAATTACTTTGCATTTATCACATATAGGTTTAACGGACGCTCTTACTTTCATGATTTTCTCCTTCTTAACCCTTATCTCTCCAAGTTATCCTGCCCTTAGTAAGGTCGTAAGGGCTCATTTCGACTTTTACTTTATCTCCTTCAACAACTCTAATGCAATTTAGTCTAAGGTTTCCAGAGATATAAGCTATTATGACATGACCATTGATAAGACGAACTTTAAAAGTGGAATTAGGAAGAAGCTCCTCCACCACTCCTTCAAATTCAATTACATCATCTCTTGACATATCCTCTCCTTTTGAACTTTTAAAAATTTTCGAATAGCAGAATTAATTTTAATATCATTGCAATCAAAATCAGTGAAATTAAATTTGTCTTTCGAAACGATTTTTAAATGTTTTTGATTTTTTTTCTTAGGTTTAAAAAAAGAAATTCTTTTACCATCTACTATGAAAGCAAATTTACATTCAATTTTTTTTACCAAGAAAATTTGGTTCTTCTCTTTTCCTGCTAAAGCTATAACAATATTTCCTTCTTGCATTTTATACCTATAAAGTCAGAATTTCAACACCGTTTTCAGTTACGAGCACAGTGTTTTCATAATGCGCAGAAGGGAGGTGATCTTTTGTAACAATGCCCCAACCATCTCTCAATAAAGCGATTTCTTTTTTCCCCATGTTTATCATAGGCTCAATTGCGAGACAAGCATTATTCACAACCACAGGCCCATCTGTTTCTCTGCCATAATTTGGTACGTTAGGAGGTTCATGCATTTTTCTTCCAATGCCATGCCCCACGAGCTCCCGAACCACACTATAGCCATTCTTTTCCGCATAAACTTGAATAGCATGAGATAGAGCTCCCAATCTTTCTCCAACTTTAAGGTGCTTAATTCCTTCGAAAAAGCATTGCTTAGTTACTTCAATTAGTCTAGCTTTTTCTGGAGAAATTTTACCAACAGGAAAAGTTCTTGCAGCATCACCGTTGAAACCTTTATAAATGACTCCAACATCAATGCTAATTATGTCGCCTTCTTTTAAGATAATACTAGATGACGGTATCCCATGAACTACCATATCATTAACTGAAGCACATATACTTCCAGGGAATCCGTCATAACCAAGAAAAGACGGCGAGCCACCACTATCAATTATAAACTTTTTAACTTCATTGTCAATATATAAAGTACTAATACCCGGTTTAATCAAAGTCTCAGCAAAATTAAGGGCATCTCTAGTGAGCTGTCCCGCTTTTTTCATAAGAACAATTTCAGCGGGTGTTTTAGAATTCATTATTTCTCCAATTTAATTAAAAAAGTTTTTGCAGCTTTATAAGTATCTTCGGGTGAACCAGACGCGTTGACTTTATAAAGCTTATCACTGTAGAAGTCTATGAGTGGTGCAGTAGATTTTTCATAAACTTCCAGACGAACTTTCACGGTTTCCAACTTATCGTCATCACGTTGGTAAAGTGGCGCCCCGCATTTTTTGCACGACAATTTATCATAGGAAGAAGTATTATAAATCTCGCCACAAGAAGTACAAATTCTTCTACCTGCTATCCTCTGTTCGATAACATCGAAAGGAAGATCAATAAGAATGACGCCGTCGATTACGGCTATATTTTTTAAAGCTTCTGCTTGAGGTACTGTTCTAGGGAATCCATCTAAGATGAATCCATATTTACAATCGTCTTGTGATATACGTTCTTGCAAAATTTCAAGCACTAGTTCATCAGGAACTAACTCACCTTTGGACATATAACTTTTAAGTTTGTCAGAAATTTCACTTTCAACGCTCATTGCCTGTCTAAGCAAATCGCCTGTTGAAATTTGGATTAATCCAAACTCTGCCTGAATATTTTTAGCAAGTGTACCCTTCCCACTCCCAGGTGCACCAAGTAAAATGAGATTCATCTTATTCCTCCTAATTTAAAAATCCTTTATAATTTCTCATAAGCATTTGAGCTTCAAGTTGTTTATCAAATTCAAGAGCAACACTAAC
>CALVNQ010000018.1 GCA_944349895.1 uncultured Clostridia bacterium
TAAAAAGTTTCATACTCTGACATCATTGCTTCTTCGACTTCATTTTTATTAGATTCTATTTCATCATTAAGATTTTTTATAACTTCTTCATACTCATTTTTTTCAACCAGGAAGCGTCTCCTTTGTTGTTCGAAATCAGCTTCTTCTTTTTCTTGTTTAGAAATTTCTTGATTTTGTTGTTTACGCAAAAAGTTGCTTTCTATTCTATTAGTAGTTTCTTCTTGTTGTTGACGAAGCCTCTCTATATTTTCCTTCGAAACTTGCATGCGTTTTTGAAAATCTTTTTGAATATTTTCAAAATTCTTTTTTAAAGACTCAACTGAAGCTTCAATTTGTGCAATTTTTGCAAGAGTTTTGTCTCTTTTTGAAAGATAAGCCTCAGACTCTTTCATAGCTCTTTCGAGAATATTTTGTCCATCAATTCCTAATCCTTCGAAATCATACTTTTCATATGTAACGCCTTCTTCTTTAGCAATTTTGTCAAATTCTTCTTTCTCTTGTCTAGCCCTTTTTTCCAAATATTCTCTTAAAGCTGGAATGCCTTTATCAATTTCTTCATCAGAAAAAAGCAAAGAATAATCAATAAAAGGAGGTAGATCAACACAAGTATTGTCAATAAACCTTTGGAACAAATGCAGATTTTGATAAAGCTCATCAAGATTAGCATTTTTCCTAGCCCTTAATATAATGACTGCTATGGTACACATAATAGCAATAAACAAAGGTATAACAAAAGAAGTAACAAGCATTGTGGCATTAAGTATAGTGTCGCCAAAATTTTGATATGAAATGCCAACAATAAAAGTAACAAGCGCCCAAACAATGGAGATCCACGTTAAATTTTTAATATTTGAAGCGAAAGAGCTTGTACGTAAAGGTTTTTCAATAATATTTTCAACAGACATATATTGGGAAGGAGATTTTTCTCTGTAGAGAATATATTGTTGCCAATTAATAGTCAATCTCTTTGGAGCTTTTTTAACCATATCATTAAACTCTTTGATATTTTCCTTATCTAAAGATCTATGTACAAAAAGCCAGCGATTAAGCTTATCAAGATGTCTCCTCATTCTGCTTTCGTATGAAAAACGACTCATGATCCCAAATAATAAAATAAAAAATAATTCCAATCCTATACCGAAAAAGAATAAAATATTAAATGTAGTAGAAGTGGTTAAACTTTGAAAGAATGATTCAAAAGCACTTTCAATATCTGCTATTAATGAAAAATTCATAATAATCTCCTTTTTCGTATTTAGTATAACACAAGAAAAAAATATTTACTAATAATTTTTTATTTTTTTTATTTTATTTTTTTATTTTTTTATCTTTTTATTTATTTTTTATTATTAATTTTTTTTTTTTTATAATTATTTCTAAATTAATTTAAAATTTATAGTTTAATATTCAATTTATTTTATTTTAAATACCATCAAAAAAATAAAAAATTAAATTAATAATGATTTTTTAAAAAATTATTTTTTTTTAAAAAATAAGTATTTTTTATTAATTTTTTTTAAAAAAAGAATAATTTTTAATTAATTATTTATATTTTATTAATTTTTTATATTTAAGAGAAATTAAATAAATTTCATCGATTTTAATTTGTTCTGCATTTTCTATAGCTAATTTATATAAATCCAATTGTTTAGAATACTTATCAATAAGTTTGCGTTCGTCACTTTCCCGGCTATATTTATAATCTATTAAAATGTTTTTATCTCCTTTCAAATAAAGGTCAATAATTCCTTGAACCATTTTTGCTCCATATTGTGCTGGAAGCAACATAGTAAATTCTTTTTCTTTTATAATTTGTTTTTTCGCTATAAGAGGTTGAATTAATTTTATATTTTCAAAAATTAAAGAAAAATTTAATAAATTTAAGTATTTTTCATTAAAATTATTTAATTTTAATTGATTTTTTATATCATCAACACTTTTTACCATTTCAAAATTAATAAGTTTTAATGCTTCGTGATAAGCCACACCTTCCATAATAAACTCATCACTATTTTCGTTATTATAACTTCTTCCAACAAGCTCAGTTACAGAGGCTTTCTGTTTTACGGTAAGGTCATTTTTAAAAGGATAATCAAAGTTTAAATATTCAGTGATTTTGGATTGCAAATCTTTATTTTTGCTTAAACATATGTTTTCTTGCGCCTTATTTTCTATCGTGGCAATATCATCTATTTTATTTATTACCACTCCTGCCATTTCTGGGCGAGTAGATAATATCAAAGATAATGTTGAAGTATAATCATAAAATTTATCTAAACTAAAATCCTCTTGGTCTTCTTCACTTAACGAGCCGGTTATGACTAAATGTGATTTTGCTCTCGTAAGAGCGACATAAAGTATCATCAGTTCGTCCACTCTTTCTTGCCTTTTCGCCTTATGTCTGGCTGCATGTAATGCAACTGAAGGGAATCTTTCTTTTTTGTCTAAATCAAAAATCATCATTCCCAATCCAAAATCATTCCCAATTTTGAAAAGAGCATTATCGTTTTTAATAATAGGTTTCCCTGTTCCCACTAAAAATACTATAGGGTATTCCAAACCTTTACTTGCATGAATTGTTGAAAAAGTAACTGCGTTTTGACTGGAAACATTTGAAAAAGTAGAAGAAGTTTTTAAATAAGAAATAAGTTCTGGCAAATCTTTATCATTTGGAGAAGTCGAAATAGATGACAAAAGACTTTCTACTTCGGCAACAGCATTCTCACCCATTTGGCTTTTTAAATAAACAAAAAACTCTTTTTCAATAAACAGCTTTTCCAAAGCTAATTTTGCTCCCAAAAACAGACAATTATTTTTGAAAATTAATAATTGATCAAGAGCATTTTTAATCTCCTCATCATTGCTTTTCAGGATTTGTTCGAAAAATTTTTCTTTTGAGTTATATCTCATTAAAGCTATTTTATCAAGATTTAAATTACAAAATGGAGACAATAAATATGAAGCGAGATTAATATCATCTTGCAAATCCACACACAAGGATAGCAAAGAAATAACTAAACTAATGTATGGCTTATCTAATAAATTCGTCCTCAAACTTGAAATGAATGGGATGTTCTTTTTACTTAATTCATTCATAATGCTTTCACACAAATCACTCTTTGAACGAGAAAGTATGGCTATGTCAGAAGGTTGGACTTTTCTTGATTGTTTAGATACAGGATCAATAAAATTAGTCGATAAAAATTGTTCGATTTTAATAGCCACTAATTTCGCTTCTAATTCAGATTTTTCATCATTAACCAGAGGATCTTTAAAAATATCATATTCGATATTCCCATTCTCTTTTTTGGGTTTATCTTTCCCAACAACATCGATTTCAACAACAGGGTAACCTGTTTTTTCGTTTTCTTTATCTCCCGTCATTTTAGAAGTTTTTTCATAATCAATCCCGGTTGTCTCTTTTTTCATGACTTTAGAAAAAACATTGTTCACAAATCTCAGTATCTGTTTATCACTTCTATAATTTTTACTTAAATAAAAAGTTTCTCCGTTTTCGCTATTAATAAAATTTTGGCTATCCTTAAGAATTATACTTGATGTTGCATTCCTGAAACCGTATATTCCCTGTTTTGGGTCACCTATAGCAATAAATTTTCCATTTTCACTAATCATCTTCACAATTTTTTCTTGAACAGGATTCGTGTCTTGGTATTCATCAATAAATACATAATCATAATTGTTTTGTAACTCGTTTAATAAATCAACATACTGTAAAAGCTCTTCACTTTTACTTTCCAAATCATTAAAATCCAAATAACTTAGTTCTTGTTTTTTATTTGAATAAACTGTTTCATAATCAATATATAATTTTTTAAGACCAATAAAAAGTTTTTTTGTTTGGCTTTCAGCATAACTTGCTTGGAGCGAAGGTAAAACTTTTTTACTAAATTTAATAATTTTTTGTAATTCCTCTTTTAAATAAACCACTTCATTTTTTTTAGGATAATTTGACATAACTGGTTGTCTAGGCACACACCAGCCATTAATTAATTCTAAATTTTCTTTAAGACCACGGTCATTAATTTTCGTTGTAAGAAAATAAATGCCATTAATATATGTTTTCACTTTTTCATTATCTTGACATGGAAAATAACTAAGTTGATTTTTAAGTGAAGATATTTTGTCTAATAAATATTGATTTAGATAATTTTTTGCCTTAATTTGATTACTCTCCATGTCAAAAATCATATTAAGTGAATCGATTTTAGATGATTGAGCTGAAAGATAGAAACTCAAAGAGAAAATAATTTCTTTTATTAATATAACATCTCTGATCACCAAATTTAAAAACATATATGATTCTATATCTTCTTCCTTTAAT
Source organism: uncultured Clostridia bacterium (assembly GCA_944349895.1). Taxonomy (GTDB): domain Bacteria; phylum Bacillota; class Clostridia; order Christensenellales; family UBA1242; genus Caccovivens. The sequence goes on from CALVNQ010000018.1 coordinate 4,343, forward strand.
TTTTTAAAGGCCTCTTTAAAAGCTTCTTCTTTCAAAATCATCGATTGATTTTCATCTATGATTTTAAAGCCTTCAAATTGCGGGAACTGTCCTATGTTGCGTTTTATAATTTTTTCTAAAAAAGAATGTATGGTGCTGATATCGCTTGTAAAAACATCATCAATTTGATTTTTAAAATTTTCGTCAGAATTTTTTTCGGTTAAAGAAGCAAGCAGCCTTTCTTTCATCTCATTAGCTGCAGCTTTTGTAAAAGTCAATATTAACATTCTTTTAACAGGTTGTTTGTTTTCTATAAGTTGAGAAATATACCTAATCATAGTAGAGGTTTTTCCACTACCAGCAGAAGCATTAATAAGCATATTTTTTTTATTACATTTAAAAATTTTATCATGTTCATCTGAATATTTAAAGTCACTCATTGTCACCCCCTGAAAACAATCTTACGCCTTTTTCTTTATCATAAAGACAAATTGATTTATAAGGACAAAACTCACATGATTTTGAATCTGGATAAGGCATAATAAACCCCTGGCTTAAATAATCTGAAGCCATACTCAACAATTTTTCAGCCTTTATTTGTAAATTATTAATAAATTCATCAGAGGTAATCTTTTTATTGTCGTCCAACTTTTCTTGATCATCTAAAATTGTTAATCCTACCAGGTCTTTTTCGGTAGCAGGGGTATACTTTAATTTTGCATTAAAATAATAAATCCCCCCACACTTCAAACCACTTTTCTGGGAAATCATTTTAGAATAAGAAAAAAGTTGCAGTTTTTTACCATAGTTAAGATCTCTTATTAAATTAGATGTTATTTTTCCAGTTTTGTAATCAATGATCCTAAAATATTCGTCACTACGATCTACTCTATCCACTCTTCCCAAAAATTTTTTACCATTGATCTCTCCATCTATTTTTTCTTCAAACAACCACGGAGTATATTGAGAAGATTCTATTTCTCTGGTTATTTTTTTACAAATTCTTTTTATATCTGTTTTCAATTTAATTTTTGTCACGTCTGGATCTTCTAAAACTAAATTCTTTAAAAAAGAGTCTAACTGTTCATCAATGAAAAGATCAAACTGTTGTTCAGACAAATCTTTATAAGAATATACTTTACCATAATTTTCTAAAATTGCATGAACAATGCTGCCAATTTCAGCAGGAGTGATATTTCCGTCTTTTTTAATTGATAGTTTTAAAACATTATCACAGTAAACTTTAAACGGACAATCATAAAATTTCTCTATTTCGGTAGGTTTAATAATTTGACCAAGCCCAATTTTAGAAGAACAATTTAATACATTCTTACGCTCAAATTTTTTTAAATTAAAACTCAAAACTTCTTGCAATGAATTTTTGAATTCACCTTCTTTCAAATTTACTAAAAATTCTTCAGCTCCGATCTTGCTTCTTCCCATGGCCAAAACAAAATTATCAATGCTTTTTTCTTCAACTAACAAATTACTAATAATCTTATTTTTTTTATCAAACATTGCAATTATTTGTTCAAGAACCATACTCCTCGAAATTGGTTTGCTTTCATCGTCCATCAAAGAATAAGATATATAAAGATGCTCTGTCCATTGTGTCAATAATGAAAAAATTTTGAAACGCACTCTTCTATTAATCATTTTAATTGTAGGTTCAACTTTTTTGCTAAAACCAGATCTTATAAAATCATCGTCTGAAAAAATAGAAGAATCGTCTTTAATATTAGGAAACAATCCTGCGTTAGCTCCTAGCACAAACAACTTTTTTACTTCACCAAAAAAGCTTTCAGTGGAATCTCCAACATAAACCTGGTCATAATAACTAGGTATAGTTGATATCTCCTTAGAAGCAAGACCTATCTCCAATGAGGATATAAATTCTTTTAAATCTTCCACACAAAAGGTTTCCTCGCTGGCACTAATTATCTCCCTTAAAATATCCGGCACTTGCTTTTCAATAGAAAGAACTTTCTCATCTAAATTTAACTGGGTTAAATATTGCAAACCTTCCTCGATGCAATCAATAACTTTTTTAGCTCCATTCAAAAAATCAAGCGATATTTGTTCAACAAGTTTTCTAAATGTTCCAATATCTTTTAATGCAAAAAAATCTTTTGCGCCCCCTATATAACTTTCGTTAATTTTGGCAATTAAATTAGCATTTGCTTTAAAAATTGGCGAATTTAATATAAATAATAAATCATTTTTAGAATAATTTTTATATGGGAATTTCAAGATTTTTAAAAATAACAATGCTAAATAAGTTTGAGAAGCATTTATGCTAGAATCTAAATAAAAAGGTATTCCATTTTTTTCAAAAATAAACTGAATATCATTTTTATAATTTTCCAAGTCACTTACACATACAGCGAAATCATTATATCTGGCGCCATTAAAAATTTCAAAAGCTATTAATTTCGCAACCGTTTCAACTTCACATTTTTTAGTTTTAGCTTCTAAAATGGTAACCTTATCACTTTGGACCACATCAATACTGTTGGCAAAAAGATTTTCATAAATATGTTTAACTTCAAAATTTAAAACAGAGTTAGGAAAAACAACATCAACGATAGTGTTATGTTTTTTTGCTAAAAAATTAATTTTATTTTCTATATCATGTTCATATATGTAGGAATTTTTGAAAGAAGCAGAATCGACAATGGAAATCAATATACTTTTACATCTATCATATAAAGCCTCAATTAACGCGAAATGTTTAGAAGTAAAACTATCAAAACCTACAAAAACAAAATTAATGTTTTTAAAATTTTGATTGTTATTTACACTCTCAATAAATTTGTCCAACAAATCAGATGGATCAAACATTTCAGCAGTAAGAATTTCATACTCTTCATAAATTTTCTTTAAATCTTCCATTTTATTTTGCAAAAAAGCATTTTCGCTTTTACATACAATTTCATTAGAAAATATATTTGAAGACTTTAATTGCGAAATAATTTTGTATATTTCTTTGCAAAAATTAATGTTTGTAGATTTAAAATATTTAAGACGGCCTTTTAAATTTTCTATTGATTTTTTAACATATAAAATGGATTCAATTTCAGAAATAGGTTTATATTCTACCCCGATATATTTTAATGCTAAGTTCGTTAAACCAACAATATTCAAATTAAAAGTAGCTTTTATTTGTAATGTATCAAAAAGCAACTCTTCAATTTGAAGAGTCGCCCTGTCAGGCACAACTATAAAGCATTCTTCATTTTTAGGCAAAACTTTAATGGTGCTTTTAATAGATTCTAGCAAATTAATGCCTTTTATCAACTTAATATTCATAAAATGATTTTAACATACTTTTAAACAAAAATAAAGAATTTTTATGCTCCCGACTGCTTTTGATTCATTTGGCTGGCTTTAAAACAAGTTGAAATGACCAATTTCTTTTTTAATAATGCGTTTTCTTTTTTTAATTCCATATAATCATCTTTCAAAAATTTTAATTGTCTTTCTTTTTCACCTAAATCAATTATAAGCTTTCTTATAAGGTTTTCTTTTTCTAATCTATACTCAGAAATGCTTTCTTTTGCTTCTTCAATAGCATTCTTTTTTACTAGCTTGACAAGCCCAGAAAACAAACTGTTGATATCGGCTTCGGTAATTTTATTAAAAGCAGATTTATTTTTAAATTCTAAAACATTATTTTTTTTAGTTTTATTATCTGCTCTATATTTGTTTTGTAATCTTAGCATTTCTTGGACATTTCCCCCACTCAGTAACATGCAAGCTTTTCTAACGGAATAACCTTCTGACAACTTTTCTTTAATTTTTGTAATTATCATATTTTTTTCTTCTTCTGTAAAAGTTTTTATTTTATTTTTTTGATGACTTTCTAAATTTATACCTATTTCTTCGGCTCTTTTTTTATCGTTATTTAATCTAGCAAGTTCAGTATAGTAATAATTTCTAACGCTGTTAGGTTTGCGATTAAAATTTTTTGCATGTGTTAAAAATGCTTTTTTCAAAGATTTATTTAATCTTTTACAATCTTCAACTTCGCTAAATAATTTTTTAACTTCTGCGTTACTCCAAATCCCTTTCATCTGTCCTCCTTGTTAAACATTTTTTAACTTTATTTTAATTTTTATACTTAAACATTATTTAGAAACATATAATATCGCATGAGAAATTTTGAATTAAGAAGTAAATATCCATGTCTAATAAAATGGTCAAAAGGCGAAGATTTTCTTGATGAAGGTCTAGCTCTGGTTTTCAATCAACCAGAAAAACTCTATGTTTATCCAGCCACCGGCAATAAAGGAGATATACCTTTTGTTTTAGATATGAATTCCAATAATATACCTGCTAAAATCTTTAACTTAGATGATAAAGATATATATTTATTAGACAAAAATATGTCAGACACATTGATTGTAAAAGAACAATTAACGGTAAAAGGACAAAAATTAAAATATTTTATTGGTTCTCAAACTCTAAAAATTGAAAGCAACAAGATTATAAAAACGTTTAGTATAATAAAACCGAAATCGTATGAAATAATTTCGTACAACAATTTTGCCATTTTAAAAATAAAAGGAAACAACAGCGATCAGACTATTATTTTTAATATCGATAATAACGAATCACAAATAATAGAAGGCAATAAAATAGAAATAACTGATAATGAAATAGTAGTGGAAAAATACGGACGAGAAGAAAAATATATTTTGACAAACAGCAAAATAACAAAAATTAAATCTTTGGAACTTTTAACTCGCAATCCTAAAATCATTCCTCTTTCTTTTTTACAGAAAATAAAAAATAAAGAATATAAAGAAGCCTGTTTGTTAGTATCGGACTCTCTTTCACCATCAGAAGAAAAAATTTCTTCATACTTCGGTGAAATTAAAGACTTTTTAACTTTAAATGAAAATGAATTTTTAGTAATAAAAAAAACAGGTCATTATGTATTAAAACTAGACCTGAACGATAATAAAATATCAAATATTGAAATTTTAGATTAATCTAAATCAATTTTAACAAGTTTTGCAGCATTTGTATATGCTTTAATAGTAGGCGAGACAAATGAACTTGCGACACATAGCAACGATAAAACAAATGGAATAATTGTTGCATAACCAAATCTAGTCCCAGTATAATTATTAACATTGAAATAGCAAATCAAAAAAATAGTAGAAATTAAAGCCATAACTGAAGCAATTATTGATATAATTCTCATTGAAAATGACATGCTCAACTTAATCTTTCCAATTTTAATTCCTATCAATGATATAATCGAAAGCACCACCAAAGCTATAGTCAAAAGCATAAAAATTAACAAGAAAACCGAAGAGGCTATATAAAATTTACCATCTGTTCCAAGCACTTCTGAAACATTTTTAATGTTAAAAATGGATTCATAACCTGTATATATACCATATGAAGGATTGTCAATAAGCATAGGCAAAGCCAAAAGCCCTAGAGATAACAGGCTAACCAATATAGTAATAATATTTGCGATCAATCCCCTTATTTTAAGTTCTCTCATATCTCCTCCACTCTAACTATTATACAAGATAAACAATGATAAACAAAATAAAATCTCGTCTTTTCGACGAGATTTTATTTCTATTTTCTATTGTAAGCTCTTTTTGTATATGCGATGAATGATCCAACCACTCCTAAAATTGAAGCTAAAAATACGGTTATTGGTCCAGCTCCAACGCTTGTGCCTGCAATGCCGAGTAAAGACACATAAACAATCATAAAAATAAGAGCCATAAGAGCAGAAATCATTGTGATAATAGATAAAACTCTGTTGGCAATTGTCATGTTTAGACTTTTAACATTAAAAATAGCTCCGAACAATCCTATAGCACTTAAAATAATCATAATTATGGCCAGAATCAAAACGATAATATGAAAAGCACTTGCCGTAATATAGTAAGCTATATTTATCCCGGTTGCAGTCGCCAAATTAGTTATAGCTCCATAAATAGTGTTTCTGCCTATGCCTTCAATCATATTTAGTGCAAAAAAGCAAAGAATCAAAATTGAAGCTAAATGCAACATAGCATTACCTATAATCCCTCTTATTTGTGATTTTTGCATAATAAAACCTCCTTAAGCTTTATTTTGCTCAAAGAGGTTTAAATTATTATTATTTCCTATGATTTTATGATTTCTTTTTGCTTGGGGCAAAAAATGAAACAATTAAAGCTAAAATTCCACAAATCATTGGTAAAACTGCTCCACCATTAGGGACAAACTCTAAACCGTTTTTAATTCCACCAGTTTCAGCTACGACTGTCATATCTGTAAAATATACAACCGAACAAATCAAAGCAACTAACCCAAAAACTAAAAGAATAAAAGAAAGAATCCTGTTAATTAATGTTAAATTTAATGATTTGTTTCGTATTAAAGTTCCAACTAAACTCACAATAGATGTCAAAATTAACACTCCTGCAACAATTGCGAACAGTATAAAAAATACTAATGCCACTTTTGCTGTTGAATCAGCGTTGGAGATCTCATTAATAGCCTCAAAAACAGACCCTCCATCTCTTTGACTTGACTCACCTACTGCCCATGCTCTTAATGTTACCCAAGACATAGCCATAAAAGCAATTCCTGCCACAGCAAATATAAGTAACAAAGAATTAGCAATGATTCCTCTGATTGAAAATTTGTTTTTTGCCATATTCCCTCCTTTTATTTAACAATTTTATCATATTTTATAAATTAAAACAAACACTTTAATATTAAAATTCAATTTTAATACGAATTATTATTTTATAAAATAATGCTTTTTAATTTGACTATTGACTTAATAAACATTTTGTGATATAAATTTGTCGGAGGTAAATACAATGAATGATCGTAATGATTCAGATCCAATAATAAATTTTTTTAATGACCTTTATGACATAGATAAGTTTCTAAACAGCGAGCCTATGCAAAAACAAATTAAGTTAACAAGTTATATCGTGCACACAAGAGAAGATTGTTTAGATGAAGTAGATAAATTTTTAGCTGATGAAAATTTTAATTTCTCACAGGCAAAAGCTTGCCAAAAATTAGTGGATAATGTAAAAAGCAAAGTAGATGTCATAAAAACTTTCGTGTCAATACAAAGCTCAACAAATTCTCAATTTCCAATAAATATGAACATGTTAACCAAGTATCTTTCTTCTTATGATAGGTCAATAGAAAATGAATCTTTCTGTGAAGATTTTCATTATCAACAACAGGTCTATTATGAACAATTAAAGGATTCTTCTTGCAAAACGATATTTCGAATTACAATACCTAAAGAAACAAGAGAACAACTCGCCCAACTTTTTAGCAAAAATAAAAAATAAAAAAAGAATGTTCGAATGAACATTCTTTTTTTTAATCAAATAGTAAGAAAAGTTATTGTTTCTTAGTCTTGTTTTTTTAGCTCTTTTATCAAGAGCGACACACTTTTTTGTATGCCTCGACTGAATGCGCATATTGCGCCTCTTTAAAAGGAGGTGATCCAGCGGCACCTTCTGATACCGCTACCTTGTTATGACTTCACCCCAGTCGCTGGTTTTACCTTAGGCGGCTGCCTCCATTTCTGGTTAGCTCACCGACTTTGGGTCCCCCCAACTCCCATGGCGTGACAGGCGGTGTGTACAAGACCCGGGAACGCATTCACCCCAACATGCTGATTTGGGATTACTAGCAACTCCGTCTTCATGTGGATGAGTTTCAATCCACAATCTGAACTGAGACCATCTTTTTGAGGTTTGCTCTTCGTTACCAATTCGCTTCTCTTTGTTATGGCCATTGTAGCACGTTTGTAGCCCAAGACGTAAGAGGCATGATGATTAGACGTCATCCCCACCTTCCTCCGTATTACCTACGGCTGTCCTTTTAGAGTCCCCATCTTAATGCTGGCAACTAAAAGCAAGGGTTGCGCTCGTTGCGGGACTTAACCCAACATCTCACGACACGAGCTGACGACAACC
>CALVNQ010000019.1 GCA_944349895.1 uncultured Clostridia bacterium
TTTTTTTATTTTATAATTTATTTTTATCATATATTTTAACTATCATTAGAGGTTTGTAAAAACTTTATAATTGCTTGGAAAATTGCAATATGCGTTTTTTCATCTTCTATTATTTTTTCAAATATCTTTTTTAAGCTTTCATTATCTACATTTTTAATCGCCTCTTCATAATCTTCTATCGCTTTATTCTCGGCCATTATATTTTCATACATAATATCCGGCAGTCTTGTCGAGGAAGACACATTTTTTCCTGTCCAAAATGTTTCTTCAAAAGAATAGTTTGGCGTTCCTCCAAAAGCAACAATAGCATTTGATAAAACATCTAAATGAGTCATTTCGGCTATAGAAATTTGTTCGAGCTCATTAGCTATATCTTGATATTTCGGATACAATTGCCAATCTTGATAAAGGTAAGTGGTTATCGCTGTCAACTCACTACCTTTACTATAACATAGCTTCTTTAATATTTGAACTGTTTTTGCTGATGGAACAACATTAGTCAAAACCGGAAACGGCAATGTTGATCTTGTTGGTAAATCTAAAAAATTTTCCATATTAATCTCTCCTTAATCTACATTCATTATATAAATTTCTTACTGTTTTTTCTTGAGTATTTAAAGTCGCATTTATTATAAATAATTGCCTATCAATAGATTGTATTGAAACTGCTTGCATCAATTTTATAACTTTTTCGTTTGTAAATTCTAAATATTCGGCTATTATATATAAAGAAGCGCAATAATTATCTTTAAGATCGATTTTCTGGCCGGATAAAGGTGGCAAAGTGTTCCCAGAAAGAGTTCTATAAATGTTGCCCATTGTTGCTTTCAATATCAACATTTGATTTTCTAAATTATTAATTTTTAGCTCGTCTTCATTGCTAATTTTTAATAAATCTTTATAAGCTTTTATAAGCATATCAAAATCATTATAAATTTCTCTTGAAAGTTTTACAGCATAATTAGGTTTATAAGGTGGGTGCGAAGGATTATTTGGTGGTCTGTTTGGAAAACCGAATGGTGGACGAGATGAACCCGGTTTTTTAAAAAAAGATTGCGAATTTTGAAAAATCTTTGAAAAAATATTTTGCTTTTTAATTTCCTGTCTAATTTCTGGCCGTGGGGCAAGACGAGGATCTCTGCCAGGATATGATGAAGAATCACTTTTCCCTTGCGAGACAACATACTGTTCTCCAACATTATCATAAATCAAATTATGATTATCGGAAAGATTATCGTTATTCATTTACTTCTCCTTTACCCATTTTTTATATGAATAACAAAAAAATAAGGTTACAAGCCTTATTTTTTAAATACATAAATTGTTTTTAAAGCATTTTTTTGAAAAGATATTCATCTTTTATTTCTTCAATATAACCTTTAACAAAATCTTCTAAAATTTTTGTTTTTCTTTTAGCAATCTTCGAAGCAGTTGGGGTGTTCATGTAATCCTTTAATCTACATAATTTATTATGTAGATGATGGATTAAGGAAATATCATGCTTAGATTCAGAAAATTCTTCGTAATATAGGGGTTCGTCAAGATAATCTGTTATTTTATGTGCTTGGCAAAATTTAAAGCAACGCAACAATCCTACAGCCCCTATCGCATCTAGATTATCAGCGTCTTGCAATATTTTGCTTTCTATGTCTTTAACCTCTATCTTTTCTTTTCCAAACCCATATTCTTCGTGATGAAGTATGGAATATAAAATTCTCTCTTTTTTTTCTGAATCCACATTAAGCTCATCCAGTATTGACCTTACTGCAGGCAAACTTTCTTCAGGTGATACATATCTGCCTTCTTTATTTTCCATTATTCTATGCAGATCATGAAGAACAGCGCTTAAAAGTATTATTTCCAAATCTCCACCTTCAGCTTTCTGGATTTTTTCTGCTATTAACATAGTTCTTATTAAATGTCCCAAATCATGTCCTGAACTATCCAAATTAAAAAGATCCTCTATTTTTTTCAATGCAACTTTTATTTTTTTATTCAAATTCTTTTCCATGGCATTAATTATAACACAAAATTGTATATAAAAAAATAAAAACATACTTTAATTTGATTTTTTTTTATATATATGATATCCTACTAAACAAGAAAAGGAGAATAATATGGAAAATGTTATAAAAAATATGAATATAAAACCTATGCTGGATAGAGCTGAATTTGAAAGAGTTGAAGCTCCAAAAAACGGAGAATCTGTAAATATTCAAATTAATGATGAAGTTACAGTCAAATTAATAAATGACGAGATAGCAAAAGTTTCAGTTGCAAGGAGTGCTGTGTCAGACCCAGAACGTCTTTTTAAGCTATATGTTGAAATGAGCGCTGACGTTTTAATCGATAAAAAATATTTTGAACAATTATCTAACCCAGTCGATTATTTTAAAAAGACTCCAATTTGCAGAGCTTTAGTGTCTCAAATTGTAACAATTATTGCGAATCTAACAACCAATTCTGCAATAGGGCCTATGATCACTGTTCCTGTTATCCAAGGATAAAAAAACTCTCCTAGTTTGAGAGTTTTTTTATTGATTCTTTGATTCTGTATATTGATTCTTCTTTGCCAAGTATTTCCATAATTTCAGTCGCACCACCTGGCGTGGCAAGCGTATATGTTAGAGCTATTCTTATCAGCCACATAACAGCCCCAACTTTTAACCCTTTTTCGTTAGAAAATTTTGATAAATTAAGAAAAAGCACATCATTTGTAAACACATCCATATTTTCGAGAATTTTAACAATTTCTGGCAAAACAGATTTTGCCAATTCGGCATCTGTTTTATTTTTTTTATTTTCAAATTTTTCTTTGTCAAAATTTGGAAACTCATAAAAAATTTTAGTGACCTCAGCTATATCCGAAAGCTTTTCAATCCTTGGTTTAATAAGTTCCAAAATCTTATCTTCGTTTTTGTTTTTTAAATTATCTGGCATAAATTTTTTAGAAACAATTTTAAACTCATCTAAACTCAGGTTTGAAAGATATCCTTTATTAAACCAATTCAATTTTTCATAATCAAAAACTGAAGGAGATTTATTTATTTCTTCTATTTTGAATAACTTTTTCAAATCATTTAAACTAAAAAATTCCTCGGTGGTTTGTTTTGATTTCCACCCTAAAAACGCAATATAATTTATTATCGCATCGGGAAGATATCCTTCATCTACCAAATCCTGAAAACTAACTGAACCATGTCGCTTGGAAAGTTTAGAAAAAGTTCCATCTTCATTTTTACCCATTAATAGTGGCAAATGAACATACTTTGGCCTTTCCCATCCAAAAGCATCATATAAAAGAACATGTTTAGGCGCTGATGATATATATTCGCTTCCTCTTACCACATGCGTTATACCCATAAGATAATCGTCAACCACATGAGCAAAATTATAAGTTGGCAATCCATCTGACTTTAATAAAATGATATCCTGCAATTCTTCATTTTTAACGCTTACAGTCCCAAACACCATATCTTCAAAAGTGGTTTCGCCGTCAAGAGGCATTTTTTGTCGTATGACAAACGGTTTGCCTTGTCTCAAGTTTTCTTCAACTTCTTCCTTCGATAAATTTCTGCAATGCCTATCATAACTATATCCATTTTCATCTTCATGAATTTTTTCTAACCTGTCTTTTGAACAAAAGCAATAATAAGCTTCGCCTTTTTCAATTAAAATTTCAGCATATTTTTTATAAATTTCTTTTCTTTCGCTTTGGATATAAGGGGCACTCGGACCACCAATATCAGGACCTTCATCATAATCAATTCCAGAGGCTTTTAAAGTGGCAAAAATAAGATCGGTTGCTCCTTCAACAAATCTTTCTTGATCTGTATCTTCAATTCTAATTATAAATTTCCCTTTATTAGCCCTAGCAATCAAATATGAATATAAAGCTGTCCTTAAATTCCCAACATGCATAAAACCGGTTGGGCTAGGAGCGAATCTAGTTTTTATCATATTTCTCCTTCTTATATTAAATCATCAAACTCATCTTCATCAATTTCTTTTAAATCGGTCTCTTCCTGTGGAAGTTCATCTAATTTTTTTGGTTTAGAATATTTTACTTTTTCCTCCATGCCAACAAAAGTTGTATATTCTCCTATCCATCTCAATTTAACAGAACCCACTTGCCCGTTTCTATGTTTAGCAAAAATTAATTCTACCACACCAGGCTCGTCTTCTGTTGGAGTATCATTATATTTTTCAGGATTGTGCAAAAACATAACGATATCTGCATCTTGTTCGATAGCTCCAGAATCTCTTAAATCAGAGAGCTGAGGCCTGTGCCCTTCACGTTTTTCAATATCACGAGATAATTGTGACAAAACAATGATAGGCACATTAAGTTCCTTTGCTGCAACTTTCAGGTTTCTAGATATTTCTGAAATTTCACTTTGTCTGTTTTCTTTTTTCTTATTATCGGCCGTCATCAACTGCAAGTAGTCGATCATAATCAAATCAAGTTTCCCTTCTTTTGCTTTTAATCTTCTGCATTTTGATAACAAAGTCGCAGGAGTGGTCAAGCTAGAATCGTCGACATAAATTTTGCTGTTTTCAAGTTGTTTTGTAGCTGTCCAAATCCTCTTCCATTCATCATTAGTCATTTTACCCGTCAGAGCATTTTGCATAGGAACTTTAGCCAAGGAACATAATGCCCTTTGAGTTAGCTGTTCTCTTGACATTTCCAACGAAAACACTGCACAACTCTTTCCTTCTTTAACAGCAATGTTAGTAACTAGATTCATTGCAAAACTTGTTTTACCAACACTTGGTCTTGCGGCTAGCAAAATCAAATCACTGTTCTGTAAACCGTTAGTTATTGCATCTATATCTCTATAACCGGTTGATAAACCTCTCAAAGAATTAGGATCTTTGGATACTTTATCAAATTTGTCTATTACTGCTTTTATCGCTCCATTTGGCTTTCCAACATGCTCTAATTGAGAAATGTCTTCTTTTTCTGAAACTCCATATACAGAAGCTTCTGCAAAAGCTAACACCCCTTCTTTATCGTCATCAGAATAAGCTTTTTCAATTATATCTTGTCCACTTTTTATCAACATTCTTCTGACGGAATTGGATTTAACAATATCAACATAAAATTTAAAGTTAGCCGCAGAAGGAACAACATTTGACAAAAAATTTATGTAGTCAATTCCACCAATTGCATCAATTTTCCCCTCTCTTTCAAGCTCTTCGGTTAAAGTTACAAAGTCTATAGGTGTGTTTTTTTGAAAAATTCTATACATTGCAGTAAAAATATTTTTATGTGAATCTGTGTAAAAATCTTCACTTTTTAAAATAGACATGATTTCAGTTTGACACATAGAATCAATAAGCAAACATCCCAAAGTGGCTTGTTCGGCGTCAAGATTATTTGGCATTATTTTGTAATCTGGCATAATAACTCCTTTTATTCAGAGAATGGGTCGTCGGTAGGATTTTTTTCTTCTTTTTGAGCTTTCTTTTTGTCAATGATAGCACATATCCAAAGAAAGAGCAAATAAAAAGCTCCTGCTAAAACCACTATCACCAACATATTTAACCATTGTGGTATATCAGTGTAAACAATTAATAGAGAAGAAATGATTAACGCTATAACAGCATATATAGCTATAAACCACATAGTTCTCTTTATTTGAATTTTTTGCTCTTTTTTACCATTGTTTGACATAAGCCCTCCGTCTATATTTCGCCTCTTAAAATTTTGCCTTTTTCCCTAAGGCGCATTGTGTGATCGAGGATAAATTTCCTTATTCTAATATTTTTTGGCGTTACCTCTAGTAATTCATCATCTGCTAAAAATTCTATCGCTTCTTCAAGGCTCAAAATTTTAGGTGGAGTTAATCTGAGTGCTTCGTCTGCTCCTGAAGATCTACAATTTGATAAATGTTTTTTCTTGCAAACATTAACTACAATATCTCCACCCTTTGGATTTTCGCCAACAACCATACCTGCATAGACTTTTGTTCCAGGTGTTATAAACAAATCACCTCGTTCTTGAGCATTAAACAAGCCATAAACTATAGCTTCTCCGGCTTCATGTGCTATTAAAGACCCAACTTCTCTCCTTTGTATCTCTCCTTTAAAAGGCTGATAGGAATCAAAAATAGAGTTTATTATACCTTCTCCTCTTGTATCGGTAAGCAGTTCACTTTTAAAACCAAAAAGACCTCTTGATGGTATCAAAAATTCCATTTTCATACGATTGCCATGAGGGGTCATTCCAACAAGGTCACCTTTTCTCACGCCCATTTTATTCATTACCACACCAACGCAATCTTCTGGGACATCGAGAAATAGTCTGTCAATAGGCTCACATTTAATCCCATCAACATCTTTTATCAACACTTTAGGCATTGAAACTTGAAACTCGTAACCGTCTCTTCTCATATTTTCAATTAAAATGGAAAGATGCATTTCTCCTCTGCCTCGAACTTTAAAACAGTCGGCAGTATCTCCGTCAAAAACTTTTAAAGACAAATCTTTAACAGCTTCTTTATACAATCTATCTCTCAAATGACGGCTTGTAACAAATTTACCCTCTGTGCCAGCAAAAGGAGAATTGTTTACCATGAATGTCATCTCTATACTCGGCTCTGCGATCTTTACAAATTCAACAGGCTCAGGGTTTTCTTCCCCACAAATAGTATCCCCAATATTGACCTGTTCAAGCCCAGCAACACATATAATTTCACCAACTGTTGCTTCCTTAACCGGCACTCTTTTAAGTCCTTCAAAAACAAATAAAGAAACAATTTTAGCTTTTTGCTTTTTGTCTTTTTCGTAATAATTGCAGACAACAATGTTTTGTCCCTCTTTAATAGTGCCTTGAGTAATTTTACCAACAGCCAATCTCCCTACATAATCATTATGTTCCGCAGAGGATATCAAAAGTTGCAAACATTTATTTTCATCTCCTGCTGGAGCTGGAATATAATTTAATATTATTTTAAACAAGTCATCAAGATTTTCACCCATATTATTAGCTGATAACGATGCCACTCCTTTTCTTGCAGAACAAAAAACAAATGGTGAATTTAATTGTTCTTCATTGGCGTCAAGTTCCATCAACAGTTCTAAAACCTCATCTACAACTTCTTTAGGTCTTGCATCTGGTTTATCAATTTTATTAACAACAACGATAACCTTTAAATTAAGCTCCAAAGCTTTTTGAAGAACAAATCGCGTTTGTGGCATAGGTCCTTCATATGCATCTACCAACAAAAGCACCCCGTCAACCATTTTTAAAACTCTTTCTACTTCTCCACCGAAGTCGGCATGTCCAGGAGTATCTATAATATTAATTTTTACATCATTATAAACGCAAGAAGTATTCTTCGCCAAAATGGTTATACCCCTTTCTCTTTCCAAAGCATTATTATCCATAACCCTGTCTTCAACAACTTGGTTATCTCTAAAAACATGGCCTTGTTTAAGCATCTCGTTTACTAACGAAGTTTTACCATGGTCAACATGAGCAATAATAGCTACATTTCTTATCTTTTCATTTGTCATATTATATTTATTATCCTTTTAACGCTATAGTATATCACAAAATGTAAATTTTTCAATAAAAAAAAGAGAATTAACTCTCTTTTTTATTTTTACTCTTATTTTTCTTTATTTTGTCGTAAACAAATATTCCAACACTTCCAACAGTTACCAAAGCGATAACGCTACACAAAACCACTAAATACCACCAACCTCTTTCTGCATTTACAGTTTTTAATTCAATATTTTTTTCGCTTGCAAGTTGATCATAAGTTGCTATCCAAACATGATGATAAAGTCCATCATAAAACTTCAAGTCTGCATTTGAATGAATACGCTTATGATAAGTGGCATAATCGTATTGGAACTTAGGCTTTTCTAATTTTCCTAATATATCTTCAGAAAAATAATTTTCTTGCACAGATAAAATCAAATTATAATAGTTTTCTCCAATACTAATTCCATTTGCTTGTTGGCAAAAAGGAAAAAGACTTTGAGATATGTCTATATCCAAAAATAAATTTCCATCATCTTCGTTTTCTTCATCTTTGGTTGAAGAATGATAATAATTCCATGCGTCATAAGAATTAAATATTAATGAAAACTCTAATGTTTCGTCGTAAGAATTATATGAGATTTCTGTAATTTTAAATTGCGAACCACCTATAACATATAGGTTGTTGGGATTACTTACATAAAGCGCAAAATAATTTAAAAATATTTTGTTCCAAACTTGTTTGCGAATTTCATCAGCAAGTTGCGCTAAATAGCTTTCTAAAATCTCATCACTCGCTCCATTGCTTTTAAAATATGAAATGTTAGTCGGAAAAGAAAAATTTTGTGCAATAGAAGTTCTCGCTGATATTACTTGCATTTGAACGGCATTTTCCTTTCGAATGCCAGATTGTTCACTCTGGCATCCGAAAAGTGGTAATGCTAAAATACAACAAAGAAGAAGTACAAATATTTTTTTCATGATACTATTTTTATTCAAAATATAGCCCTTTTATTTATTATTTTTTTATTATATTAACAGAATAAACTTCCTGACTTGTATAATCTATAACGATTTGATAAGAAGTATCACGGCAATCTATGTTTTTGCTACTGGTGATTTTTTCATATGTAACAAAACTAGGGTTATAATTACCGTAAGTATAACATTTTGAAGATGATGCCAAATTACCCGTCGACATAAACAAATAATTATAAGCATTATTAACTTTTCCTAAACCCACAAGAGAGCCTATCGTAGCATTTACAACATTGTATACAATTCCTCCAGCCCTGGCAGCTGTAATATTTCCGGTATTAACTGAAGAATATATATACCCATTATAAGAATGAACTAAAATTCCTCCCGAATATGCAGACCCTTTTGAACAAACTGCAGAAATGTTTGCATAATTTTGAGCCATTTCTACTGTACCGCCGAAAGATGATATAGCAATTCCACTTGCGCTCACAACTCCATTTTGATTGTTCAAGAAGTTTACCGAAATTGCTCCCGTATTTTCACACAGTATTAATCGTGCAGACTCTGTGTCATTAAAGCCCACTAAACCTGCATAATAGAAAGTTTGCCCACTTTGAGTGTTTGAATTCTCAATGTCAACCGTTGCAGAAGAGCTAAGCTCTCTTGCAATTCCCTTATTTTCTCCCAATATTCCACCTATTGAAAGAATGGCACCAGAACTTAAAGAAGTTTCGAATTCAATATTAGCTCTCATCACAGAAATTTGAGAAACAGTTCCACCATTTATTAAAGCCAAACCACCTATTAATCCCGAAGAATTTGACAAACTATTTTTCAAATTATTATCAAAATTAACATTTAAAATTAGTTGCAAATTTTGAATGGTTCCATTGTTGCCTATTTCCTTAAACAATCCAGCGCCTTTAGAAATAGATAGTGCCTGACCTGAAGTACCTGAAGCAACTCTTGTTTGAATCACAGAGTCTAAGTCTGCAAATGATCTAACATTTATCTCTATTATTTGGTTATTTCCGTCGTAATTACCAACGAACTCTTTATCCACGGCATAACCATCTAAATCAAAAGCATCAACACCTGTGAAATCTGTTATTTGTTTAAAACTATAAACCGTCTCGTCATCAGTAACTGTTCCAAGATCTTTTGTTTCGATTCTTGTTCCACCGGTAGAAGTTGTTTCAACTATGTATAGATTCTCCTTATATTCATTATGGTAAAAATGCTTTTCAGCACGATATGAAATATTATTAAACTGCTCCTTAGTTGAAATTTCATATGGGTTTGCCTGGCTACCTTCACCATTTTCAAACAAATCAAATGAATACCTAATATTATCAGTTTCAGAATATCCTAGATCCTTTGATAAAAGATTATTTTGAGACTTCCTTACCTGAACCTTGAAAGAAACAATTTGTCCTATTAAATTTGGTTGGAATGTTGTAACAAAGATACCTTGGTCTCCAATAACATAATCACCTAAATTGTTATAAGAAATTTCTCCTATTGGGATATTATCATAAATTCTTGTTGATTTCACATCAAAAGTTGATCTATTTTCTTGATATGAATAGCTTGTCACTATTGTCACTTTGAATCTTATTTCATTGTTTATGTCATAAGCAGGATCTTGTGTTAAGTATTCATCTATAATATTGGTTAATATCCAATAAGTATTATTTTTATATATGATTTCTGTATATTGTTTATTCTTTTCAAAATTTATAGCTTCAATAGAAACATCACTCGCAATTTTTGGTAAAGTTTTGCAATCAGCGTCGGTAAATATTGTGGCATCTTCTCTAGCAACAAATTGTTGAGATGATGAAAGTTTTTCAAGTGAAGTTGCAGGTATATAATAATTTGTCATTATAACATCATCTAAAATTTTTGCTTTTATAGTCCAACTATCTAACAATAATTCATAATTTTTATCCGGCGATATTTTCATAGAAGAAATCGTATAACTATTGCCTTCTCTTATATATAGATTTGTTTCCAAATTCGTTGAAATTCTAACTTTATGCAAACTGTTATCGTATTTTATGATTGCATTCTGATAGAATAAATAATAGATTGTCCCTGTGTTATCTACTCTGAGAGGATAATAGTCTGGAGCATCAATAGCGAAACCGTCAGACTGATTGGAATAGCCCTGCAATACTGTGTCTTCTTCTATTCCAAACGTTTGCCCATATTCGTCAATATAAATATAAGAAGAAGCATTTGTTCTATAATTTTTTTGAATGCCATAACTCCAAGCAAAAGTTTGAGATTGCTCGTCAAAAATATAAACATCATCTTCCGACCAATTGACATCTTCTAAATTTAGTATTGTTTTTTTGTAAGCTGCAAGAACGTTTTCACAATTAACAGGAACTGGGTAAAGAGTGATTGTTATATTACCTTCATCTACCACTATTGTGTTTTGATCTGTGGTTGTCCCACCAACTTGAAGTTTTAAAGTCTTTTGGCTTGATGTTAACAATGCATTATATTCTTGTTGTCCTTTTGAATAAGAAACTTCAATATTTATGTATACTTGATTAATTGAATTTTTTGAAAAATATTTTTCAAAATCTAAAGTATGGACAACATATGAATTTTCTCCATCATTTTTAACCGTTTGTTCTGTTTCAAAATCGGTTTCTTCGACAATAGATAAAATTTGAACATTTTCACTGCCAAACATAACGCTCTCATAAGATTCAATGCACCCTTGTTCAATAGCATAAACTTTAAAATCATACAATAATCCAGGTGTTAATTGTTGAATTTGGTCATTTAATTCGAAAATATATCTTCCGTCTATATAAGAAACTTCACCTTCAAGCAAATAATCATTCCCATTAGAAACTGCATAAACTTTAAAATTCAAAAGGTGATCTTCTTGATTTTCCCTGTAATATTGCCAAGAAATTTGACCATTAATTATTTTTAAATCACTTATCTTTGCACTTCTATCAATCTTTTCTTCAAGATTTGAATAAACAAGTTCACTATCAAGAATATACGAACCATTGCTAAATTGTAAGTTTTCAATTTTGTTAAAGTGATCTCCCTCAACAGTAACTATATCTCCCTGTTCAATAACAGAGCTATAAAGATTAGCACGCACAAAGAAAACATACTTAAACTTTTCATCGTTGACAGGATCTGAAATTTGTTTTGCACTCAAAACATTAGAGGTTGTATAAATTATTTTAGAATCTTGCGAGCTATATTGCCACCCTGACGAAGTTTCATAATAATAGTTTATTTCCACTTCATAAACAACACTAAGTCCTCCAGGGATATTTTGTCCTGTGATGCTTTGATCACAAGCTGTCCATTCAACATTACCGTCATTATTCACAAAGATATTAGCCTGAGACATATCAAGCTTTTCTGCTAATATAGAAGTTTTCTCTGACTGCAAAATTAATTTTTCTCTCTCACCTATTAATGATGGGATAG
>CALVNQ010000020.1 GCA_944349895.1 uncultured Clostridia bacterium
AAAAGCGAAAGTGGGTTTCCCACTTCTCGGCTAAACGTAGGTGGCGCAAAGTGCGTCAGTGCTAATAGGGGGTGCGTCAAAATATGCCCTTATTTTCTAGGCTTTTTGGCATATTTTTAGCACTTTGAGCCACCTCTTTTCCTGCTTCAATAATTTTAAACAATCAGTTTACCTATTCTCTCCAATTCCTAGTCCAATCAATAGCCACTTGCGTACTTTGCACTATGCCCATTACTCGCCCCAATTTTCTTAAAACACCCCTGTCCTTTACACTTTCTCCGTTACTCTTCTATCTCGCCAAACACCGCCCATTTTCGCCGTTACCTCCTCTTTTTTGTTAAATCTAAATAGATATAATTATTAGGACTTTTGCTTATAATGAAGATTATAAAGATAGAAATAGTAAATCCACTTTAACACATTTCCCCAACTCGCCTAACAACTTTAATATCAAGCACAAATCTAAACATCTTTCTTGTTTTTCGATACTAATTACTTGCCATATTCTTGTTAAACACCCACCTCCCTTATTAACCTTCACTATTTGCGCGACCACCATTATTACAACACTCAAGCACAATCTTCTAATCCCATCCGATTTAGTCCGATTTATAAGTATTTGCTCAAAACAAAACTACCCGTTTCATTATTCAAATAAAGGCAAAAACAATAACCTTTTTTTAACTCAAATAAAAAAATGCCCCTCTATATAAGGCACTCTTGTTGCATAAAAAATTCCCAATTTCAAGCAAATTCAACCCTCTTTTAACACTTCACCACCATTTTCAACACAACTTCCAATCACCCAAAACCCAGCAATCCATTATTTTATAAGTCTTTTCATCATCCCCATAAAATTATTTCAACTTTTTATTCTCGTCCCCCTGCTTTTCCACATTTTGTTGCACAAAAAAAGGCCACACCTCACAGTGTGACCAATTCCTTTTTCTTTTATCTCAAAAAGAGAGGTAATGGGTAAGATCTTATGATTTAGCTATCTTATTAACCCATTCTTCTAACTTTCTTTCATATATTGGAAATTTTTCTTTCCACCACTCTTTGCAAACATAATACTTGTTTTGTAATTTAAAAGTAGTATAGTATCTCGCTTTACCTGCAGGTTTAATTTTGTTTATATCCTGTTCAAGTAACGGATAATTAATACCAAAAGTAATTGTACAATATTCCTTATTTTGTAATTGGAGAATCATTTCTTCGGATAGTAATTTTTTTGAAAATAATATATTTAATAATCTTTTTACATAATCTTGAACGCTTTCTTCTTCGTTTTTATATAATTCATTGTCTGTGTTTTTATGTAGTTCATTACTTGTATTTCTATGAACTTCATTAGTAGTATTTTTTATATTATTATCCAAACATAGTGTCTTTTTACTTATTTTTTCAATTATATTTGATTTGTTAGAATAATTATTTTTTTCTTGCAGAATTTCAGCTTCACTTAAAACGCCTTTATCATATTTTGCATGGCATTTATGACATAAAAAATGGAAGTTTTTATCTATAGGCTGATGCGCTTTTATAAACTCTTTTTCAAAAGTATCTAAATCAACTAAATACTCATCGTCTCCAACTTTAAAGTATTCATCTAAAATTAGTTCTATAAGTTTAACCCTCTCAAACCCTTGAACATGCGCGGCTTGTAATTCCTCTTTATTTTTGCAATATTCACATATTCCATTCCTTGATTTTCTATATTGATTTGTAATCTCATGGACTTTATTTCTGCAATATCCACCAAAGTATTTTTTAAACTCTAATTTATTCCCTATAAAAGTCCCCATATAAAAATCTCCTTCTATCTTAAAAAGGATTATACCATAACTTAATAAACTTTTAAAAACACTTGCAAATATTTTTTATAAGAGTTAAAACACACTCAAACATTGGAGGGCTTATGAAAAATGAAACTCTTGTAGAATTTATTAAGGAAAAATATTATGAACAAAAAATGTCAGCCGAATATGAACTTCAACTGACAAAAATTGTGAAACTTGAAAATAAAATTACCAAAGACTTTTCAAAAGACAAATGGCGTGAATACTTCAATCTTGACCTTGCAATAGGCGAACTCCACTCCATTGAAATTGAGCAAGTTATTAGGTTTGTTATTGACTTTATTAAAGAAATTAAATATTAACCAATTCCAAAAAACCTTTCAAAGAATTGTTTTAGTCTTTCAATTATACTTAATTTTTTCTTTTCTCTTCCGCCACCAAATCTTGACATTGGTGGCATAATTTTATCGATATCTGTACCTGTTGTTTTCATCACACCATCACGGAATGAATATTCCATAAATTTACGAGTTTCTTTCTCTTTTAATTGCATTTCAGCAATAATCGTCTTTAGTTCAAGTTCTTTTTGCTTTGCAACAAAATCTTTCCATTCTAGCATAACATCATCAACATCATTGATTTCTGCAATGAATGTTTCAATAAGTGCTTTCTTACTTCTAAGTTCCAAACTTGAATCAATGGCTCTATTAATTGAAATTAGCACTTCTTTATCTTCGCAGTGGCTATCATGATATTTTTTAACTAACAACAAAATATAATCAATGTTTATTTCTACTTGTTTAATAAGTTCAACTTCAAAAATGACATCATCATTTATATTTTCTTTTGTATGTTCTTCCCTATACTTTTTCCACTCTAAATAAAGGTCATTATATCTGCTTAAATAGTCTTGCATCTGACCTTCGGACAGAATTTCATTACCTGCAAACTCGTCAAATGAAGATAATAAATTTCTCATACGAAGAATAGAACCAAATAGACCAATGAAATCTTTTTGTGCTTTTTCTCCATAAATTTGTGGTTCGCTTAAAGGATATTTAGCTTCAAGTTCTTGAATTAAATCAACATAGCCTGGCCTATAATTCCCTTTATCATCTTTATAACCATTGTAATAATCTTTATAACCTTTAAGTAAGCAAATACCTCCCGCTTCTTTATCACCAAACAAAGCAATGGCGTCATCAGTTCGCTTTTGTAAGTTTCTAAAACAAACTATATTACCAAATGTTTTTATTGAATTAAGTATTCGGTTCGTTCTTGAAAATGCCTGAATAAGTCCGTGCTGTTTTAAATTTTTATCTACCCACAATGTATTGAGAGTTGTAGCATCAAAACCAGTTAAGAACATATTTACAACTATCAAAAGATCAATCTCTTTATTCTTCATGCGAAGTGATACATCTTTATAATAGTTTTGAAATTTATCGCTAGAAGTATCATAGTTGGTTTTAAACATTTTATTATAATCTTTAATAGCATCTTCCAAAAAATCACGAGACGATTTATCCAAATTAGAGGTATCTTCACTATTTTCTTCATCTAATAGAGAATCATCAACCTCCTCATTTGCTCCATAACTATAAATTGTTGCTATCTTTAATTTTTTAAACGGATTTTCTGTCATCTGACGCTTAAATTCTGTATAATAAAGTTTTGCTGCTTCCACTGAAGACACGCAGAATATAGAGTTAAACCCACTTAACCTTAATTTTTGTTTTACTTCGTCTACTTTGTTTTTATCTTTTGAACTAGCAACCTCTGAAATATTTATTAAACTATTATAAAAATAACTTTTTTCATTTCTATAAGTTTTTTGATTAAAATGAGTTAGAATATAGTCTGTAATAAGCTTAATTCTCTGTGGTGCTAAAAATGCTCTTTCCCTATCAATGTCAGCAACTTGTTTATCATCAATATCTGGCTCTTTGTCCATTGTTTTTATATAATCAACACGGAAAGGCAAAACATTTTTATCGTTAATTGCATCAACAATTGTATATGTATGTAATTTATCTCCAAATGCCTGCTCTGTTGTTTTTAGATTGATGTGCTTACTGCCACTATTTGCATTCACGGCAAAAATAGGAGTTCCTGTAAAGCCAAATAAGTGATACTTTTTAAATGACCTTACAATGGCCACATGCATATCCCCAAATTGTGAACGATGACACTCGTCAAAGATTATAACCACATGTTTATTAAATACTTCGTGTTCCTTATACTTTTTAATAAATGCATCTAATTTTTGAATTGTTGTGATTATAATTCTTGCATTTGGATTTTCAAGTTGTCTTTTTAAAACTGCAGTTGAAGTGTTACTGTTGGCTGCACCCTTTTCAAAACGGTCATATTCTTTCATTGTTTGATAGTCAAGGTCCTTTCTATCAACAACGAACAAAACTTTATCAATATAAGGTAACTTTGTTGCTAGTTGTGCTGTTTTGAATGATGTAAGTGTTTTTCCACTACCTGTTGTATGCCAAATATAGCCACCAGCCCTAACTGTTCCGTAAGTTTTATAATTGTTACTAATTTCTATGCGATTAATTATTCGCTCTGTGGCAACAATTTGATATGGGCGCATAACAAACAACATCTTTTCAGAAGTAAAAACACAATATCTAGTTAAGACATTAAGAAGTGTGTGTTTTGAAAAAAATGTTTTTGTAAAATCAATTAAATCAGGAATAATTTTGTTATTTCCATCCGCCCAAAATGAAGTAAATTCAAAACTGTTGCTTGTCTTTTCTTTCCGATTGTTTTGTGAATTACTATCTTTAATATGATTATATCTTGTGCCATTAGAATAATATTTTGTGTTTGTGCCATTAGATATAACAAAAATCTGCACATATTCAAAAAGCCCTGTAGATGCCCAAAAACTTTCCCTTTGATATCTGTCTATTTGGTTAAATGCTTCACGAATTGGAACTCCCCTTCGCTTCAATTCAATATGAACAAGTGGGAGGCCATTTACTAACACAGTTACATCATATCTATTGTCGTGCAACCCTTCGTTATTAACATATTGATTTATAACTTGAAGTTTGTTCTCATGGATATTGTCTTTGTCTATCAATTTTATATTTTTTGTCAAGCCATTACCCATTTTAAAACTGATACGGCTTTGCTCTTGAATTTTGCTTGTTTTTTCTACAATACCTTCGTTAGAATTTGCAAGGTGTTCAATGAAAAAGCGTTCCCATTCTTTATCTGTAAACTTTAACTTGTTTAATTCTTCCAGTTTTGCACGCAAATTAAGAATTAAATCTTTTTCAGACTTAATTGGTAAATATTCATAACTCTGTTCTTTCAAAAGCCTAATAAACTCTTGTTCTAACTCTGTTTCACTTTGATACGCGTCTGAACGAACCTTGTCTGATTTATATTCAGTTACAACTGTGCTTTCACTAGATTTTGCAACGATATTGTAAAAACTCATTTATTTTCTTCCTTTTAATTTTGCCTCTTAAAATTTAATAATTTATCTCTATAAAATTCATATTGTTTTTGTCTTGCTTCAATTTCACCTGGTAGACCATTTGATAGGTCATTAACTAACTTATCAAAATTATCTAATATCTCAACTATTTTCTGCTGATCTCTAATTGATGGTAGACAAATAATCAAATCCTTTATTTGAGTAGAGGTTATTAGGGGCTGTCCTCCACCTTTTGACAATTTATTTAATTTCATTTTATTTAAAAAATGATATACAAATTGTAAACAATTATCTTTTTTAACGTCTACAATGATTGTATTGTCAGAAACATCATATTTACCTGATGCTTTATAAACAAAACCAGCATTTGCTCCAACTCTTGCAATTAAAATTTGTTCTTTATCATAAATATATCTATTTGTTCTGGCAATTTCTCCTGTTGATCCATATACTGGATATTCTCCATTCTCTGTTCTTTCAATATTTTTACCAGAAAAAATTGAATTGCATATATCCCCTAATCTCACATTTACAAACCCATACACATACTGCAAGAGCCTAATTAGCCCTGTCTGTCTGTCTGTCTGTCTGTCTGTCTGTCTGTCTGTCTGTCTGTCTGTCTGTCTGTCTGTCTGTCTGTC
>CALVNQ010000021.1 GCA_944349895.1 uncultured Clostridia bacterium
AATAACTTTGACTTAAATTGACTTTGGTCTATTTAATTCTTCTTACTATTCAATTTCCATTGTTCTCGCTAACTTAAATAAGTTAGCATGTATATAATATCATATGCAAGTAACTAAGTCAACTGTTTTTCAAAAAAAAATAAAAAAATTGACAAATTGTCAATTTTCATCAGAATTATTAAAAAAATCAAAAGCTTTCATAATCTCATCTAACCCAATTTTAGGATTAACTGCTTCCTTCAAGTCAAATTCATCAGAATTTGGTTCCTCGACCTGTTTTTTAACGTTGATTCTAGCAATTCTGACTTCTTTTGGTGAATCACTAGCTTTTCTATAATCTTGCATTTTACTTAATAAAGCTCGTATTGAATCATTATTTGAATTTACTGGGCTTGTCAAAATGTCGGTAACAGTTTCACTTTTGGCTTTTTGTAAAATATTATTAAGTTCGTCAATTTGTTTAGATATTTCTATATCAGATTTTAATTCAGGGTGCAAAATAAAGATATTAGATAAAAAATCTTCAAATTTATTATATACCAAAGTTATTTGCTCTATTTTTAAAGCATAAATGCTTTTAGACCCTTCTTCCTGAAATTTTCTGGCATTTTCAAAAACTTGAATAGCTTTAAGTATATTTTTTTCTTTAACTTCCACTTCTTCTTTTTGTTTTTGAACATCTAAACATTTTTTTTCAGATTCCAAAAGGTTAAATTTTTGTTCCATAAGTTCAGCTTTAAGATTATTTATGTATTTATCGACCTCTTCCCGATTGTAACCATTAAACTCAGTATCGAACACTTTAACCTCCCTGTTTTATTTGTTTTTTTTATATCTAATGAGGAGTATAACACAAACAGTAGAAAAAATAAAGAGAAAAATTAAATATATAGCAAGAAAAATTGCTAAATTTATAATCTTCAAGCAATAAAGATAACTTAAAGTTGCTGAAATTAAAACCAAAACAGAGATAAATGCATGAAATTTTTGATGAGTAAATAAAAAAGTCATTAAAGAAGAAAGACTTATTGCTATCATAATAAAAAAATATTTGAACAGGAAATCAAAATAATAAGATAAAAATCCTAATAACCCTAAAAACATCAAAAAAAATCCGATATAACATGAGCTATCCAGTTTAAACAGAAAACTTTTTATCAAACAATGAAGTCCAATAAAAAAACAAAATACAAAAAACCATAAAAAATAATTTTTTAAATAAAATATTGAAAAACAAATAAAAAAACAAGCTAAAATAAGATTTAAAATCACGCTTAATTTTAAAATAAAAGTTTTTTTTATTCCTAGGATTCTACCCTTCATAAAAAAATTATTTGCAAATCTAAAAAAAATAATCAAAGAAACAGTTTAATGGTCCTGTTTTCCTTTACCATCTATTTCATTTCCCTCTTGAGTTCCTAATTTCTCATTTTGATTTTGTTTTTTTACAAATGATTTTTCTAAGTTATTATTGCTTGTTACCTTTTGTTTCCCTTCGCAAATCTTTTTTTGTTTCAACTTTTTATATTTAAGAATGTAAACAACAAGAATGAATATAATTGCAAAAGCAAAAATTAATCCACTAAATAATTGCGCTGCTCTAACTTCTCCTATCATAAGTGGGTCAGTTCGCAAACCTTCAATAAAGAATCTAACCAGCCCATACATTAACAAATAAGAAGCCATAACAATACCTTTCTCTTTGATTTTAATTTTCCTTAATAAAACCATAAGAACAATAAAAATTAAAATGTTAAAAACAAACTCATAAAAAAAAGTAGCCAAATGCCATCCAGATCCTGTACAATTACATATTTCTTGAGTACAATTTTCTATATATACCCCAAATGGGAAAAATTGCCATTTTGGATCATTAATAGCATAGCCATAAGCTTCTTGATTAAAGAAATTACCCCACCTTCCAATTGCTTGACCCAGTATCAAAGAAGGCACAGCGACATCGGCAACATCTAAAAAATTTTTTTTATGAATTAAACAAAATAATAAAATACCTAATGCTCCACCAATTACGCCACCATAAATAGCAAGCCCTCCTTTCCAAATTTCAAAAATTTGCCAAAAGGAAGAAAACCGATCATTTTCAAAAATAAAATAACAAACTCGCGCACCAATAACAGCCAATGGCAAAACATAACAAGCCAGGACTAAGATATCATTAGATTTTAAATTTCTTTTTTTTGCATTAAAACATGCTAAAATAACACCTATAGCCATAGCCGTAGCCATAAGAATACCATAAAACTTTATATTAAGTGAACCTATACTAAAACCATTTGGAATGTTTGGCATAGATATATTATACGCACCGAAAAAAAATTAGTCAAATTTTTGCAAAAAAAATCAGTCTTAAAACTGGTTTTCGTTAAAAAAATTACTCACTTTTATTATTTCATTTTTAATAAAATCATCTTCTTTATCTTTTTCATTTATTGAAGTCAGTACGGTTACACATTGTTCATTAGTACCTACAAAAGCTAAAGATATAAGTTTCTTTAAAATTAAAATGGATTCTAATTCATGATCTAGCCCATTATCACTTTTAAATTTTTTATCTAAATCATAAATAATATTTGCTGAATCATAAACTATTAAATTTATATTTTTTGACTGAGAAATAAGTCTAGATGCAAAAGAGATAGCATCAATAATTCTGTCATAACTTTGAACTGTATTGTCTGAATAATCTGTAACAAAATTTATAAAATTTTTACGACTAAAAATATAAAATTTGTCTTCAAAACACAAATTGAAGCCAACAAAAATATTAAAAGCATTATGCTTTTCAAGTCTTTCTAAAATGGTTTTAAAATTTGGGCACATGAATAATTGATTATTAGTAAAAATTATGTTCCTTCCACCCAATAAAAGTGATCCATTATCAAATTTTAAAAATTGTGAAGGGATAATTCGTTCGACATTATAATCTTCAGAACTTTTATAAACAGAAGAATCTTGGCAATTAATTTTTAACACAGTTTTAACAAAATATTGGGATTCATCATTTATTTTAAAAGCTTCCACTTCCAATAAATCTCCACCAACTATTTTGAAATTTTGAATTGTTTTTTCATCGACAAAAACTATTTTTGAAGATTTCAAATCAATAAAGTAAGAAACTCCATTAACATTCCTTAAAACTCCTGTCATTTTTTCGGTTGAATTAGATTTTAATGTAAAAACAGGAACCTCTTGATTAAAAACTACAATATTTTCATATGAAAGAGGTTTATATTTATTCTTTATGCCTGTTATTGAATTTAAAATTACGTCAAGATTGGCAAGCTGTTTAAATGGCCTTCCCTTTTTTGATATTTGTGAGGCAGGAATTTGACCATTATCAATAACATTCAGAATTTCTTCAATAAGCTCATCTCTAACTTTAGTCGTCGGAGACTTAATGCCTAAAACTCTAGCAAGGCCTCTTAATTCATAAATACCCAAACTTGATATAACCACTTTTTTTTCATCATATTCATTTGGTACAAGTGCTTTCATTTAAATCTCCTGTAATCAAACTATCATATTTTTTTACAAAAGTCAAATTAAATTACAAAAATAAATTTTTCGAATATTTATTATATAATTTAAAAAAATAATAAAATTTTCTTGACAAGATTTCATATATAGTGTAAAATTACTTCGCAAGCCTAAAAAAGTGTCGGGGTGTAGCGCAGTTGGTAGCGCACGTGGTTTGGGACCATGGGGTCGGGAGTTCGAGCCTCTCCACCCCGACCAAGTTTAGGCTTAACCCCTTTTTTAAGGGCCTTTAGCTCAGTTGGTTAGAGCAACCGGCTCATAACCGGTCGGTCCGGGGTTCGAGTCCCTGAAGGCCCACCATAAATAAAAAGGGATAAAAATATGGGAAGGTTGCAGAGCGGCCAAATGCAACGGACTGTAAATCCGTCGACTTCGTCTTCGATGGTTCGAATCCATCCCTTCCCACCAATCGCAGTATGCGAAAAAAGGTTTGGCTCGGTAGTTCAGTTGGTTAGAACGCCAGCCTGTCACGCTGGAGGTCGTGGGTTCGAGCCCCATCCGAGTCGCCAAACATTTTATGCCCTGATAGCTCAGTCGGTAGAGCAAAGGACTGAAAATCCTTGTGTCGGTGGTTCGATTCCACCTTAGGGCACCAAAAGAACCACAACTTAACTTTGCTGGCGTGGCTCAACGGTAGAGCAGCTGACTTGTAATCAGCAGGTTGTAGGTTCGATTCCTATCGCCAGCTCCAA
>CALVNQ010000022.1 GCA_944349895.1 uncultured Clostridia bacterium
CTATATTTTTGACAAAAAAAGACAAGTGGGTATCCCACTTGGTCTAATAAGGGGAAATGACTCAAAAGTGAAACTTTGGCTTTTTAGGGGTGAATCATCAGAAAGGCTTATTATATAAGGCTTCTTCACACCTAAAAAACGATTTTGAGTCTATTTCCTTATCCTGCTTCTAATTATTTTTATTTTCTAATGCCTTTTTATAAGCAATTTGGAAGGCTGTTGGTTGATTATTTTCTTCTTTTTTCTTTTGTTCAATTTCTCCAAACTCATTTACTTCAACGCCTAACATTTTTGACAAATCTTTTAAAGTTATTTTTGTTATTTGTCTGTCGCCATTTTCTATATGATTGTCACACGATAAATCTCTTTCGCCATATGATTGTCCAGTTACAAAATAATCACAAATTGAAGCTTTGCAAGTATAATTATAGCCATTGTCAAAAATCGTTCTAATTAAGTTATATCTTCCGTTTATGTTATTTTCTTTTATACTATCAGATAAGCAAATGGATTTCCAACTATTTCTTTCAGGATATTTTTCTGCAATTTCTTTTAGCTTTTTTGAAAATTGTCTTTTTTGGGCTCTTTCACTTTTTTCAACCTTTTTATCGCTGTCAATTAAACTTTTGTCACACAATTCTATTAATTCATCAATAGAACAATTTAGTCGTTTGCAAATTTCTTTTGTCACAAGCATTGACATATACGCATCATCATCGCTTTTATGTTCAAATAAATTACTTATATCTATTCCTAAATCATTAACAATATTATCCAAAGATCTAGAAGGATATTTATTATTTAATTGATAATAAAAGTTTTGTGTATCGTAAACTTTTAAATCTAAAATTGGAAGATCATATCTCTCGCAAGCGATTTTTAAATATTGTAAATCTGCTTTTATGCTGTGTCCCAACAAAACAATATCATTGCTGGTCATTAAATTTTTTATTGTATCATAAAAATATTTGAAAGGTTTTTGTTTTCTAAAAGTATCTTCATTATACGCAAGATATATTCTTGGATTAAAACCATCTCTTCCTAGTTTAAACCCTTTTTCTGGATTCATTACTAAATCTTTTTTTTCTAATATTTCAAAATTATTATTAACAATAACATATCCAAAAGAACACATATGATTGCCATCACAACATTCTATATCAAAAAATAAATATTTCATTCTCTTTTCCTTATTTGGTTTTAATCTTTTTCTTTAAATTTTTAAAATTTATTTTTGCAAATTTTTTATTTTTTCTTTTAAAATGTCTGTTTCTATATTGTCTATTTCGTCGTGTCTAACGCCGTCCTCATCAATCCATTCTTTATGGACTTTGGCACCAGCATCTAGTAAAATTTTTATTCCTTTAAAGTTGTCTGAAGCTATTTGAGTTAATGCTTCATCAAGTTCTTTTTGTGTTGCTGTTTTGCAAGCTTTTTCAATAAACTTTATATCTTTATCTAAAACTTTTGATAAGATAACTTTATTTTTCATGTCTATAAATTTTTGATATGATAATTCATTGTCTTTGCCTTTGATATTTAATAACCCTAAATTTCTTTTGTAATTGTAAATTGTATAATATTCTTTATTTATATCACTAGATAAAATTATTTTATTAGAGCCATAACTTGGAGAATGTTTTGATCTTATATACTTACAAAATTTTTCTTCTATTAAATCAAGTTTTTTATTTCTAATCGCATCAATAATATCTGTTATTGAATGTTGAACAGCATATTCAAATATTTTTTTGTAATCTTTATCATTGATTGCTTTAAAAATAACTTCATATTCATTTGCAGGGTATTTCTTTAATGTTTTTTCATATAAATCATAATCATTTAATGCTATTAGTTCGTTAAGACAAACGAGACCGTTATGTATGCAAAGTTGCAAATCTTTTTCTTTTTTACTTAGTTTGCTATTATGTTTTATCTTATTTGATTCTATATTATAATTAGATAACATGTAAGCATCATTTTTATATAGCGAATTATTTATGTATTTTTCTTTATAAATTTTATTACAGTTATTAGCTAGTTCGATTAATTCATAATTTTCAAGTTCTAACATTTTGTCAAAAGTTGATTTTGGTATATCTACAAAGCCAATATAGCAACCCGGATAGTATTGAATATTTGCATTGTTTTGATTTATCTCAATTGCCTTGTTAAGCAAAAGTTTAGAAAGTTTAATATCTTCTTTTTGCACCGCGTAATTTATTAAATAAGGAAAAGAAATCGCTGGAGAAAAATAATTGTTTTGTTTTTCAAGATGATTTGACAGCATTGCTTCTTTAATAGCTGAACTAGTTTTTTTATCATATAATATTAACTCGATTATCCTATCGCTTATAACTTTTCTTAGCACAGAGATTAGACGAGAACCATTATATCCAATATATTTTTCAAAATTATCCAAATGATGATTTATTGTAGAATTTATGTAATCTAATCTAATTAAATCTCTTATTACTGTTATGTCATTACATTTAATTCTCATATAATAAAAGTTTTCAAGAAACTGATTGTCATCCTTGTGTCTTGATATATAATTCCCACTATTCATTATAACTTTAAATATGTTGCAACTTTCATATTTAAATACATAATCAAATATTGTTTTACCATTCTCATCTTTATAATCTGAAGATAGTTTGAGCTCTTTATACATATCAACATCATCTTTCTTGGCGCATAACTCAAGTTTGCTGATTGTTATAATTTTATCTTCTTTTTCTTTTCCCGTCATGAGATAATCCAAACTTACATCAAATAATTGTGCAAGTATTGGCAAAAATTCAATACTTGGTTCTCCTTTGTTTGATTCCCATTTTGATACAGCTTTATCACTTACTAGTAATTTGCTAGCAAGTTCAGCTTGCGTCCAGCCTTTTTCTTTTCTAAGTTGTGAGATAGTATCTCCAATTTTATGTTTTTTTGAAAATAACATTTTATTCCTCCTTTGTCATCTCTATTTTAAAGCATTCTGAACAAAAAAGTAAACCTACTTATCGTTGCCTACGATTTGTAGAGTTTAAACACATAGAAAATTTTCCTCTACTTTCCGTAGATATTATATCATAAATTTTAAATTTTTTATCAAAAAGTAGCAGGAAAAAATTTTATAACATGTTATTATATTTGAAAAGGAGAAAAATTTTATGAACAAAGCTGTTATATATGCAAGATATTCAAGTGATAATCAAACAGAACAAAGTATTGATGGGCAACTTAGAGTGTGCAAGGAATATGCTGAAAGAAATGGTTTGGTTGTTGTTAATGAATATATTGACAGGGCTATGACGGGAAAAAATGATAAGCGACCAGCACTTCAACAAATGCTTTATGACAGCAAGAATAAGGGTTTTGATTTTGTTTTAGTATATAAGTTAGATAGATTTTCAAGATCAAGATATGACAGCTCTGTTAATCGTGCAATATTACTTAAAAATGGTGTTAAGTTGATTTCGGCAACAGAAAACATTTCGGATGCACCAGAAGGCATTTTGCTTGATAGTGTGCTCGTTGGACTTGCAGAGTATTATTCTGTTGAATTATCTCAAAAGGTTAAGCGTGGGCTAAAAGAAAGCAGAATAAAAGGACTCTTTACCGGCGGCAGAACTCCTTATGGATATAATGTTATAGACAAGAAAGTAAGTGTTAACGAAGAACAAGCAAACATTGTTAAGTTAATGTTTGATGAATACATAAGTGGGAAATGTATTAAAGACATTGTAAAGATTTTACATAACACAGGAATAAAGAACGGATACGGAAAAGATTGGACAATAAACTCTGTTTC
>CALVNQ010000023.1 GCA_944349895.1 uncultured Clostridia bacterium
CGAGAAGTGGGAAACCCACTTTCGCTTTTAGAAGGTTGTTAGTGGTTAGAAATTTTAAATTTATAGAATTCGTTTAACCCAAGTCGGCTTTTCATTATAAACAGCTTAGTGAAGAATATGGAACAGGGCGTAGTTTCGCTCGCCCTTCGTGAAACGCTTTATAAACTTGAAAATGATAGGGCGGACATTCAACTTAAAATTGCCGAAGAAAAGAGCAAGTTTGATAAGCCACTAAACTTTGAAGATGTCAAAAATTTTATATCACTGTTTGCCAGCAAAGACTATGACGACGTGTTTGAACGTAATGAGTTTTTCAACCGATTTATCAAAAAGGTGCTTTTATTCAACGATAAAATTATTGTGATTATGAGAGGTAGCAAGGGTGCAGATAATGAACTTGCAATAAATAACGACGAACTTTACGCAAAAAGAATTTTAGAAAAATTTGAGAAAAAAGAAATAGGTGAAAATAATTTTGAAAATAAAAATGGGAGCCTCAACAATATGGGTTCCCATTTTTGTGAAAATGATAAAATTTTAAAAGAAAAAGAGGCTGAATTAGACAATTTCGTCCATCAGTCTCCTCGTGGCGGGGACTATTTCACCTCAACTGAACACTTGAAATTTTACTATATACATTGTATATAGTAATTTTTAAATTTTTGCATTTCAATTTTGTGATTTTGTAATTCATCAATTTTTAACATTTTTAGTATAGCATACCTATAAAAAACACACTTATTTTCATGCAAATTACATTAAGCAATTTATATAAAAAATTTTCAATAAAACGAGAATAATGAAATATATATTTTGTTGATTAATGTAACATTAAGTTTAATTTTTATCTTTAGGTATCAATGTATATTTTCTTTTTATCAAAGCATCTTCTAACGTTTCATCGTTGTGCAACAATATCTTTTTACCTTTAAAATTTTTACATCGTTTGTATGCTATGTCATAATAAGACTTATTTTTTTCAATCCAATCTTTAGAATTGCCTCTGTCTTTAAAACGTTGAATATATTTTTTATAAGCACTTTTTGTAGGATAACATACCATATAATTTAATCCATATGTATCATAAAAATCAACTTTCTCGTCGCCATTGTATCTAACACAAACAATATCATATTCCTTTGTTGCTTTTTTAATGGCTTCAATGTAGTTTTCGGGCCACTCTTTCCGAATTATTCTGTTTTTACTTCCTTTTAATTTCTCATAATCTATTTTTTTTACATCTGAATAATCATATTTATAAGGAGAACTTTCTAAGTCTATACAATTTTTATATTTTTTTGCTAAAAATGTTTTTCCAACGCCACCAAAACCTGAAATTATTATTGAATTATTACTGCTTTTCATTTTTAATCTCCATATAAAAATATATTTACTTGATAACTAATAATTTGTCAATAAAAAGTTTTAATTTCGCAAAATTCGTTTGATCTTTGATGATATATTATAAAGTCTAGATTATGATGGTTTTTCAATTAAAAATATAAAAAAGGCGACCTTTGCAACTATGAACATTTAACATTATTAATATGTTTATGTGTATATTTTTAATATAATAATTTTTCCATCTAAACTAAGGTGTTCAGTTGGGTACATATTGGCGGAAAGACCGACAACCAATCCTAACACCAAAATATATATTGGTGCTAGGTGGATTAAAATTTATATTAAGTTAAAATAATTCCCGAGAATATTATTGACTTATTTGGAAATATATTATATAATGGTAGCAACAACAAAACAAAACTTTATATTCGTTCTTGTGTTGTTATCTCGGAACATAGGGGTATACTTTGGTGAGCTTAGTAATCCCTATGTTTTTTTATATCATATCAGAATACATTACCAATCTTCTAAACTGTGAGTCGCTTAAAATTGTATTATCTTTTTCGTAAAGTTTAATTAATAATTCTTTTAAATTTTCAGTAGTAAAGATTTCTTTTTTGTCATATAGGGCTCTCAATATTGTTTTTAATATTTTATAATTTTTTTCTTCACTAGCAACCAAATCTATTAAATATGAGTAATCTTTTGTAAAAACTTCTTTTGTTAAGTAGTTTTTAATTACTTTATTGCTGAAATAAGAACTTCTTTTTTCATCAATATAAATTTTTACTTTTTCAGGAAGAATTATATCTTCCTCTTTTTTTCGATAATAGAAAACAGGTAATAATATTTTTTGTCTTACTTTATCAACTAATGTAATAGTTAAAATTTGAGATGCATTATATTTATTTTTATCATATAAAGAATCTAAAATCATATCGTCTGTTTGAATTCCTTTATATCCTTCCATAGATGTGATAGTTGATTTATTTCCCAAATATATTGCAAATTCATTTTCATCAGCTTTTTCTAATTCGTTGCAATAAATTTTTTCTTTATCAGTTGTTGTTGTAATTAAATCTCTAATTAATTCACGTGTTTTCTTTATTAGGTCTATTGGAAGTTTAGGACTAAACATATTAAGATTGTTGTAAATTTCTAAATAATTATCTGTAGATATTGTAGTCATATTAATAGTTTTACCGTCTTCTAATTGATAAGAATTTATTTGCTCTACTATTTCTGGCTGATTAGGCTCCCATTTAATGAATATAAAACTATTTTGAATTTTGCTTAATTGCTCTTTATTTAAACAACTCATTAAATTTGAAATGATTTTTTGGATATTTGTATCAGACAAAGAATATCCTATAAAAACAATTGGATATTCAGAAAGTAGAGTCATTAGTTTAGAAGAAACTAATAATAGTTTTTTATCAAAATCATAATAGTCTTTCTTTGTTAAAATTATAGAAGTTGGGTCATCTATTGTTCCATGTAATTTATATAATTCTTTAATATTAAAAGATTTGTCGCAAAAATATTCTTCTTGCCTAACAAAAGAAGTGAAATCTTTGGGAAGAATATGGTCTTCTAAAAATTTATCGTAATTTGTAGTCATTAAGACTGGGCATTTTTGAACTGCAGATTTTAATGCCTTTATTTCATCTAAATCACCTGTGATTGCTAAAGTGCTAAACTGTTTTGCAACTAAACATTTAAAATGTGATAACTTATTGCTATTAATTTCAAACAATTCATCTTTGTCAAATAATGTGGATAAATATTCTTCACCTTCTAAATCTATTCGTTCAATAAATTTTTGTTCTAATGCGCTTGCTACTTCAATATAAATATCAAAATCATTTTCATATTGGGTTTTTATTTTGTTAAATAAATTAACATATTGAGAATTTGACAACCCTATTGTTGTTGCTATTTTGTTTAAAAGTTGTTCCCATGATGGATATTCAGAAACATATCTTTTAGTCAGTCCTGAGCCAACAAATAATAACGGAACTCTATTAAAAGCCAATAAATTTTTTATACATTGTATTTCCATCAATAATCTCCTTGATTATTATAATATCATATTTATAGAAAAAAGTTAGTATGTTGTGACAAAAAAGAGAAGAAGTTTTTTCAACTTCTTCTCGTTTGTCTTATTGATTGTTTTGCAAATGGGTATAAACTGCATTTGCTGATAGGTTTGAAAAGTTACCATTTGTTTCGGCAAAGGCTTTTAAATCATGAGCAAGAAGAAAAGATATTTTCTCTATCTGCTTTGAGTTTAAATTGACTTTACCTAATTTTAGTTCGTGTGAATTAAAATCAAAAACAGCAGTGTTTTCATCTATATCTTTACAATCAATAAAACATTGATTGTTATTCGTTTTTC